>CAJTEX010000014.1 GCA_910575615.1 Bacteroidales bacterium
AGCCATATGTCGAAGCGGGTCTCACTTTTTTCATATCGTTCAATATCGAAGTTGTCTATCAGGACTTCGGGTAGGATGGCTCTGAGCAGTTGATCTGGTTTCATTGTGCAAAGATAACACTATACTCTTGATACTCTCTCCCGCCCACCGGAAAAATCCGCTGACCCATTAAACGCTACTTTTTAATACAGTTTAATCAAGCCGATTTATCGTGGTTTATAGCGATTTAGATAGTGACTATTATAGTGACTACGCCCTGTAGTGACTAAAAGAAAAATCGCCAACTCTGTAAGAATTAGCGATTTAACTTTCTTAGAAGTGGTGCCACCAGGCACATTGCACCCCTTAGTAGTCAGTAGTTTAATTGCTGATTGTGCCGACATTGCGCCGACATTTGACTATTTTTTAGCGTTGCGGTCGCTCATTAGTATCTCGATGGTACGTTCTTTTTCTTTCAGGAGTTCCTTCAGGTGAGCGATTTCGCGGCGCAGTTCGGCAGTTGCTTCTCCCCCGTCGAATCCGTCGAAGAAGATACCGGCTGAAACACCTAATTCCTTTGCTATCAACTCTATTGTGGTGGAGTTGGTAGTACCGCGACGGATTGCGCTCTGTATGCTGCTTTCATTGCGGCCAATCTTTTGCGCGAGTTCGCGGATAGTCATTTTCTTACGCTCGCACAAATCTCTGATTAGTATTAAGTTAGCCATTAAAATTTATATTGTTAACAATTTTTAAGAGTGATTTAATTACTGAATAGTAATTTTGATGCTATATTTGCATAATAAAATTACAACAAATTTTTGAATTGAGCAAATGGAGCAAGAAATTAGACCACTCACACCAAACGAAATTTTACGCGGTTGGCTTGATTCTTTGCCACGCAAGGACTATAACAAGACGAAGCACCTTTTGGTTGACGCTTGCCTTGTGCCGCTGCACACGGTTAACAACTGGGTTTATGGAAACTGTTCCATACGTCCGGCCTCGCAAAGAGACATCAACCGTGTGAGCCTTCAGGTGTCAGGAAAAGAAATATTCACAATTACCAAGCCGGAGGGAGGGGCGAAGGCGTAAGCGTCCGACCTCCGGGGAGGTATATTAACCTACTCGAAAAATGAAAAAAGAAATCACCTTTGGCGCATACTCCGCCATACTGAACGCCAGCGCAGAACGCGCAATGCTGACGATAAAACACAAACGTCTGCCACTCAAAATCGCCGATAAAATCAACGAAGCCGGAGACATCATAGCCACCGAAGTGTTCTTTGATGATGATAAAAACGGTTGTGTCCGTATTACTCATGACCTCCCAATGGGCGAACTCACAGACATAGTTTGCAATGCCATATCGGCAATATACGATACCGACGTTTCTGTTTCCAATGCAAGAACCTAAAGCGTTGTATAACCTCCGCTACTATGCGCGTCGCCGTGGCTATGTCTTTGCCAAGAACCAAAGAGTGGCCACGGTGCCGGAGGTGAATCGCTCCGAAAGAATCGAAGCCCGGCTGAAGTCTTTCGGCTACTGTATTCAATTAAACATCTTCCAATATGAATGACAACGTTTTGGCCGTCCTTCTCTCGACCGCTGATTCTCGGCAATTTTGCGGAACTATAACCGGCTCAACCGATTTTCAGAAAATCGGGGGGGGTAAAAACCGCTATAATTTTTTGTAATTATGTAACTTGTAATATGATATGGTAACACCTGAAAGGCTATACGCGGCAACCGACGACGGCCTCCGTATCATCGCACTGCATTACCCGGAGGCCGTGGAATCGGCACGAACAAACAAACCGTTCCGCGCCCGTCCTGACGAACGGACACCAAGCGCACGGGTAAAACTATTCAACACAGATAAGGGTAAGGTCTGGAAAATGACTGACTTCGGAGGTGAAGGCCGCGCCATTGACCCGATACAGATACACATGGAGGCGAAGGGCATTTCATTCACTGAAGCAATCCTCGACCTTGCGGCCACGTTCAACATACAGGACGAGATAACGCGTTCAATCAATCGCCCGGACATAAGACGCGAACCCGCCACCGCAGAGCAGCCGGAGGGCGACTGCACATGGGATATAGACCAAGAATTTACGAAATCGCAATGTGCCATAATGGGGCCACGTGTTACCCCGGAACACATGGAGGCGTTGCACTGGTACCGGGTAAAACGTCTTACATCGGTAAAGAACCGCGAAGCAATCCACAAGTTCTCCAACGAGAACTATCCGATTTTTATGCGGGAATGTTGGTTTGTTGACGAAAAAGGTAACGCAGACAAATTTTATAAGATATACGAGCCTCTTAACGTCGATAAGAAATGGCGATTCCAATACCAGCCAAGAGGTAAAAAGCCGCAAAGTTACATCAATGGACTGTTTGAACTCATCGCAGCTTACCGGGATTATAACGAGGCTGAAGAACGCGCCTTCAATTCAGACCCGGCGAACGAGGGCAAGCCGTACAAAGAAAAGAAACTGCCGGAAGCCATCATTTGCTCCGGCGAGCGCGACGCGATTTGCGTCCGTTCCCTCGGCTACCACCCGCTATGGTTCAACTCCGAGACATACAAGGTTACGGAAGAAGAATACAGGCAGATAGCCAGATATGTCGAAACCGTCTACAATATCCCGGACATCGACACGACCGGCCGGGTGAAAGGAACGGAACTTGCCTTGCGATTCATCGACATTCATACGATATGGCTACCCGACGAACTCGCAAATTACCGTGACCACCGGGGCAACCCTCGCAAAGACTTCCGCGACTGGATAGAGATTTGGAAAAGCAACAGCGACTTTCGCGGACTTCTCGAACTCGCCACCCCGGCGAAGTTCTGGACTAAACAATGGGTAAGCGGCAAAGGTGAGGACGGAAAGAGCAAAGGCCGCTACAAATACAGTATCGACATTTCCTGTCTACACGAATTTTTGATGTTGAGCGGATTCTACACACTCCGCGACAAACACGCTCCCGGAACGCAGTTTATCCGTATTACCGGCAATATAGTAACGCTTGTAACCCCGAAAGAAATACGCGAGTTCGTGCATAAATGGTCTATTCATACGCGACAACCGCGAGAACTCCGCAACCTGATATTATCAACCCCTACGCTTTCGCTTTCCTCTCTGGAGGCGTTACGGGAGGCCGACCCGGATTTCACCAACTACACGGAACGTTCACAGTTCTTTTACTTCCCGACATTCTCGGCTGAAGTAACAGGCAAAGAGATAATCAAGCACGAAAACCGTATAGCCGTCGGAGGCCGCTATGTGTGGGAAGAAAACGTGATACCTCATAACGTCCGATTCCTTCCCGATATGTTCGAGATTACGCACCCGGAAGGACGCTATGACAGCGAAGATTTCAACATCGAAGTTTACCCCCACGCCTCCAATTACTTCAGATATTTGATTAACTCCTCCCGTATCTACTGGCGCAAGGAACTGGAGCAAATGCCGGGCGAATGGACTGCCGAGCAAATCGAGGCTTACCGCAAGGAGCATAAATTCGACATTGCCGGACCTCGCCTGACCCCTGCCGAGATACAGGAACAAAAACAGTGTCTTATAAACAAGATTTTTACAATCGGGTTTATGCTGCACCGTTTCAAATCGGATTCTCGTGCATGGGCCCCGTTCGTCATGGATAATATCGTGGGCGAGAACGACCAGTGTAACGGACGCTCCGGCAAATCATTCATGTTCCGCGCTCTTTCACACATTACAAGGTGGCTGAAGATAAGCGGCCGCAATCCCCGGTTACTGGAAAATCAATTTGCTTTCGAGCAGATAAGCAAACACCTCGGAATCGTGGTAGTTGACGACTGCGACGAATATCTGCCGTTCAAACAGTTTTACGACAACATCACTTCCGACATCACCATAAACACAAAGAACGTTTCCGCCTATACGTTGAAATTCAACGAGGCCCCGAAGTTCGCATTTACCACAAATTACGTACCGAAAGAGTTTGGCGGTTCGAGCGTCGGCCGTATGCTTTTTGTGGTATTCTCCGACTATTACCACCAGCAGACTGAAGATAACGATTATCTCGAAACACGACGTATTTACGACGATTTCAATAAGGATTTATATTCATCGACATATACAGAGGCCGAGTGGGAAGCGGATATAAATTTCTTTATGCAATGCGTCAGATTCTATCTTTCTGTCGCGAATATGCCGGTAAAAATCGAGCCACGGATTGACAATATCATTTTCCGCAAGTTCCTCCGGGATATGGGCGACAACTTCCAAGACTGGGCCGAAATGTATTTCTCTGTCGATGAGAACGGAAACGGCGACCACCTGAATACCGAAATTGTCAGGGAAGATGCGTTTAACGCCTTCAAGAGTTTTTCCGGCAATCATAAATGGTCAATGCAGAGGTTTACCAAAGCACTGAAAGGCTTTTGCTATACGTGCGAATATGTCGCAGAACTGAATCCGCAAGACCTATGCAACAGCGGACAGAGAATCATGCGGAGAATTGAAGACCCGGTTACACATAAGAAAGTGCAGAAAGAAATGATTTATCTCCGCACGGTAGCCGAATCGGACAGAATCAAGAATCCACCCCCACAACCCCCGCAACAGGGAAAACTACCTTTCTAAACTGTTACCGTTATGGATAGCAAGACACTGGAAGCCCGGCAACGCTGGACGCTATCACAAAAAATCGACCATACCCTCGGAACGATTGACACTTTTGTTTCCCGTTTAGGTGGACTTGATAAGGTTTATTGTTCCTTTTCGGGAGGGAAAGACAGCACGGTTTTATTGCACCTTTGCCGGGTTCTTTTCCCGGACATTCTCGCGGTGTTCTGCAATACCGGCAACGAATATCCCGAAATAATCAAGTTTGTGCGCCAGACGCAAGCTGCCGGGGCTGTCATTAGCATTATTCGCCCACAATTCACACCGCGCCAGATATGGGCGAAATACGGCTTTCCTCTTATCGGAAAAGAAACAGCGGACAGGGTTCACAAAGTAAGGATAAATCCACATTCCAAGACCGCCGGGATATATATGGGTAACGGTAAATTCAGGCTTGCTTTGAAATGGCGTTACCTATTGACAGAGCCTTACGAGACTTCGGCAATGTGTTGCAACAAATTAAAAAAGGAGCCTTTTCACCGATTCGAGCGGGAAACCGGTCGCCGTCCGATTGTCGGAACTATGGCCGCCGAAAGCAAATTACGCGAAACGCAGTATCTAAGGCAAGGCGGCTGCAACGTTTTCGGGGAATCTCCGGCAAGTAAGCCGCTTTCGATTTGGACTGAAGCCGATATTTGGGAATACATTCGCGCTCAAAATCTACCAATCGCCGAAATCTATCATAAAGGGGCGGCAAGAACAGGCTGTATGGGTTGCGGATTCGGTTCACAGTTCGCAGATGATACGCGATTTGATACGCTTTTGCGGGAACACCCCAAATGTTATGATATGATTATGGGTTACACCAATAACGGGGTATCATTCCGCGAAGCCATGCGAAAAGCATTACAAGTTAATGGCCGCTTCCTTCCTGATGAAGAACCGGCAAACCTTTTTTCGATTTTATGAAATTACGAGTATTTGAAGCGTTCGCCGGTTATGGCAGTCAGTCAATAGCCCTCGAACGACTGAAAACGGCTTATCCCTCTTTTGATTACGAGGTGGTGGGCTTTTCGGAAATTGACCGCTACGCAGTTGCGGCATATTACGCCGCCCGCGATCCGCGTCTTGCCGGCGAAAGAATCGACCGTCTCGATATAAAGGCATACACTCCGACAAAGGAAATTACGGAAAGATTTCCCAACTACGGGGATATTACGCTGATAGACTGGACCAGTGCGGAAATGCCCGACTTTGATTTATTCACCTATTCATTCCCTTGTCAGGATATAAGTACCGCCGGGAAGCAACGCGGATTCGCGGAGGGTTCCGGCACCCGTTCATCGTTATTGTGGGAATGCGCCCGCGCTATCGAGGCTAAACGTCCACGATACCTCCTTATGGAGAATGTAAAGGCGTTGACATTCAAGAAACACGCCGATAACTTCAAACGCTGGCGCGAGTGACTGGAGGCTCAGGGCTATTCCAATTACTGGAAGGTACTCAATGCACGGGATTTCGGGATTCCCCAGAATCGGCAACGTGTTTTTATGGTTTCAATCCTCGGAGAACACAAACCGTTCATATTCCCCGAAACAGCAGCCCCGAAGCGTCGCCTCCGCCATATACTGGAGCAGAAAGTGACGGATAACTATTATCTTACTGTACCGCAGCTTCAGATGATTATCGGGCATTGTGAACGCAAATTGTCGGAAGGTTGCGGCTTTGCCACCAATTTCCAAACTTCTCAAGGAATAGCCGGTGCGATTTGTGCCGGTTACGGCCATTATCCCACCGATACGTGCCTGGCCGAACCCGTGGCCTGTGCGTTCAGAGGCCGGAACATCGAAAATCCGTCAGACCGCAGCCGGGGAGCAAAAACAGCCCAACGCATTGAAATCGGCGATACTGTGGCAAATTGTATTACCACGGTTGAGAAAGACAGCCTCGTGGCGGAGCCTAAGATTTTGGGCTACACACGCGATAACAAAGGCGTTGTGGTGTCTCGCCACCTGAAAGAGTTTGCCGGGTCTGTATGTGCCTCAAACTTCCGCAATACAGGCAGCACAGCGGAATTTGTCGCCGAGCCTATGGTGATACAAAGGTCCCACGGCTACGCCGCCGGGAATGTTCTTGAAATCGCTCCGGCCGTTACTGCCTCAGCATATACTGATAACAATTTTGTGTATATCGGCTATAAGATTCGCCGGTTCACTCCACGCGAGACATTCCGCCTCATGGACTTGGACGACCGATATATCAACGCTATTCAAGCCGCCGGAATCTCAATAACACAGCAGCGCAAACTTGCCGGAAACTCGATTGTAGCCGTGGTATTGTTTCAGATATTCAAAAGTATGTTCATTCTATGAAGAAAGATAAAGACCGCATTTCGCTTGCAAGAAACGAAGCCGACGAAATACGCGAATTGTTGGAAACCCTGTATGCAATGGAAGGAACGTTTGACGATGATTTTAACAGGGAATGTCATCGCGCCGGAATTCATGCGCGTAATTTATGCGAATTACTGCACGGACACCGCCACCCGACATGGGAAACTCCAGACGAACCAATATCACCCCGGAATCCTTATGAACGATAAATCTTATCCGCCTATTCTTGACGCTTGTTGCGGTTCCCGCTCCTTCTGGAACGACAAAAGCAATCCCTTGGCCATGTTTATGGATATTCGTCGGGAAACTCTTGAACTGTGCGACGGGCGAACTATTGAAGTGAATCCCGATGTTGTGGCGGATTTTCGGTGTATGCCTTTTCCTGATGATATTTTCCGGCTTGTGGTATTTGACCCTCCCCACCTCCGTTGGTGTGGTGATTCATCGTATATGCGGGCCAAATACGGACGGCTGACAGCAGATTATCGTAATGACATTGCTCAAGGTCTGTCAGAGTGCTGGAGAGTATTGCAGCCTTTCGGCATTCTTGTGTTCAAATGGAACGAGGAACAAATCAAAGTCGCGCCGATTCTAAAACGATTCGGTCGAGAACCGTTATTCGGGCATATCACCGGGCGTTCGGGCAAGACGCGGTGGTATTGTTTTATGAAGACTGATGAATAAGGTATTTTTTTTATTTTCGAGCCGTGAGCCGGGCGGAACTTGCACCACGCATGACCGCCCGGCTTCCTTTTTACCCACACCGCGACTGCCGAACCTCACCCCTTACCCCCTCCTTTTTCTTACTAAATCTTTGTTACCTTGTAACAGATGTTTGCAAAAGGTGGTAACAATATAAAATCAAAGGAATTAAGAGAAAAAGAGGGTGTGACAAACTTGGTAACAATCGGCGTAACAAAAAAATTGCGGTTTGTTACACGTTTTCGGGGAGGGAGGAAAAGGTGAAAAAGTAACAAAACGCAGGGGGCAGTTACAAACTGCAATTTTGAACTGTAACGAGTGTAAATTGCTTGATTCCAAATGGTTGTAACGGTGTTACAAAAAAACAAAGTTTTTCGCGTTAAATCTTGGCTAAGTCGGTAATATAATAACATAGTCGCCTATATAATATCCTATTGTCGGAATTTATTCGTAACTTTGCGCTCATAATCAATCAAATCTCCCTCTATGATTACAGTAAAGATTCAAGTCGAACAGTATGTGGCCGAGTATATCCGGGGGAAATACTTCGACCCGGAAGTCGGTGCCGTCCGATTCCCCTCGAAACTCGACATTTACATACTTGTTTACGACCTACTTCAGAAACGACCCGTTAACTGCCCGCTTGAATCCGGCAATCTGGAATTTGCATTGCCGGACCGACGCGACGCGAATATGGCCGGAGGCAAATCGCCGGAGCAGTTCAATTATCTGTCGGCGCGAGCTGCAAAACGCCTCGGCGACAAAATGCGCCTTATGATGTGGGCCGAGCTGCACGACCTTATAGACGAAAACAAGCACTTAAAGGGTATTCAGTTCAAAGATTCGGTTTTTCAGTTTCTATGCCGCTACGAAATAGAATCAATCACAGAAGATGCCCTGCTGAAGAATTACCAACGCTGGAGGGATAAGCAGCGGAGGACGACCAAACGCCGTTACTCGCGAAAATAAATACACAAAAGTCAGTGATTATTTTACCTACCGAATGGCCTGTTTTGTCTTTTTTTGAGGGTAATTTTGTCGGAAAAATGTCGGAAAAATGCTGAATAATTGATTAACAATAACTTATAGCCTGCAATTATGGAACAGTTGACCGTTTCGGTATGTCATAGCCTGAAGATTATCCCGGTGGTCCGGCTTACGCGGTTTGCCCGATTCCGTTCACGCGTTATCCTGATAACCGTCGGAACACCCGACGACGCGGCCGCAGTTCCGGGAAGTGTCAAAATATCGACGACCGCCGACAAAGGGATTATCAAGAAGAAAATAACGTTTGACCGCTCCGGCGTATCGGATTCCGCCGCCGACATTCTGGAATCATACAAATGCCAGCGTGTGGTGGCTACATACGTCGATGAAAGCGGAAACACACGTGTAGCGGGTTCCCCCGACTTCCCCCTCGCCCTTGATTACACTACGGGGAACGGTGTTTTTACCGTTACGCTTTCGGGGGAGGACACGAAGCCGGACGGATATTTAGCGGATTAAAGTCCTTCCACGCGCCCGCGATAAGTAGTTATTTTGCGACAAAAATAACTGCATGAACAGGCTCCAACGTATATTTTCCGATAACTGGACCATACGGCGACACGACTTTGAAAGTTTCGTGTCGCTCATCATGCCGGCGATTGTGGCCGGCAATATAGAGGCCGCCTCCGCCAAACTCAACGAGGACGACAAATGCACCGTCAAGGCGACCGCCGCTCCATATATGGCGAAATGGTATGAACTTGACGATATTTCCCTGCCGGTTGATTCTATCGCCGTGATAACTCTTACCGGGGTTCTTTATTCGTGGGAATCGGAGTGGGTAGCAAAGCAGGTCGAGGCGGCGGAACTGAATCCCAACATTTGCGGAATCGTCTTTGTAATAGACGGCCCCGGCGGTATGGTGTCGCACCTCGATATGGCGGCCGCAGCCGTAGAAAACTGCAAAAAACCGACGGCCACAGTAGTAACCGGCATAATGGCCTCCGCACATTTCTGGTTAGGTACGGCCAGCGACCGCACTTTCATAGCCTCGCCACTTTGCGAAGTGGGAAGCGTCGGAATCGTATGCACACATTACAGTTTCCGCGAATTTTTCAAGATGAACGGAATCGACTACCGGGAAATATATCCTGACACCGCCGACCTAAAGAACAAGGAAACTCGCGTACTTGTCGAGAACAACGACGAATCACTCATAAAGGCCCGCGCCGAAAAAATCCATAAAATTTTTGCCGAGACCGTGGCCCGAAACCTCGGAATCGAATACGACCCTAAACTGCCGCTTTTCCGTGGCGAGATGTTCGACGGCAACGAGGCGGTGGAACTCGGTTATATCGACCAGTTCGGAGGTGTGGCCGACGCGGTTAAATGGGTGCTTGCACAGGCAACGAGCCGGAAGGCACAACAAATATATCAGTAATTAACCACCAAATTAACACAGAGTAAAAGATGAATTTTGCGAATTTTATCCCCGCGATTCTCGGTATTCTCGGACTTACCGCCTTTCAGGAGAAAGACGGTAAAAAGAGCCTTTCGGATGAGGAACGCGCAACCCTAAAAGGTTACGGATTCTCCGACAAGTTCCTCGATGATTTCGCCGCAGCCTTGAACGACCCGGCTCCAGCCGTAGAACCTTCCAAAGACAGACAGGACGCAGCGTTAAAGGTTATCCTCGGAAATACCGTGTCGCAGCTTACAAAAACGTCTGAAGAACTGGAAGCACTTAAAACGAAGAACGCCACCGACGCACAGGCACACGCCGCAGCAATCAAGGCCAAGGAGACGGAAATCGCTGCGCTCAACGCCAAGATTAAGACACTTTCCGAACTTCCCGAATCCGACCCCGGCAAGGGTGCCGGACAGAGCGGCGCGAACCCTGAAGCCTTCAACCTCGACGACACCGAACAGCTCGGCGGAATGTCGGGCGAGTTCTTCAGCCTCGACCGCCCCTACAATATGCGAGCCAAGGCCGCACTTCTCGCCGCACAGGGTCAGAGCCTCGCCGTCGCCGTGGCTAACCGCGTAGATTACAAACGCCTTCAGGATGACCTCGGCGCGTTCTACCGTCTGCCGTGGCGCGACCGCCTTCAGTCGTTCCTCCGCGAGCTGCCGACAATCGAAACGCTTTTCCCGCTCGAATCCGGCCATCAGGACCTCGACACGCTGGTTAATATCTGGCTGGGCGAGTTCTCACAGGCTGACAACACACAGGACAGCGACTTCGACAACGTTACAAAAGGCTCCTACGAGTTCGACCACGAGACCCTGCGAATGTACGACGTTATGTTCGCTTATCGCTTCAAGAACCTGAAGGCTATCGAAAAGAGCTGGATCGGACACCTGAACAAAGAGGGTTCAAACGCCGTAAAACTCTCATTCATCGAGTATCTGCTTGCAGAAACGGCGAAGAAACTCCACAACGAACGCGAGCAACGCCGCATTAACGGCGTTCGCAAAGACCCCAATCCCAACGTTCCCGGCCGCGCAATGGAAGCCGCCGACGGCCTGTATGAATACCTCCGCAAGAAAGTGGAAGGGCATACCGACTTCACCCCCAACGGAGGCACTTCCGGCAAGACCGTTTACCAGATTAAGCCGTTCAACCTCCCGCGAATCACCCCCGCCAATATCGGCGAAGTGTTCTACCTCGGCACATCGATGATTCCCTCGGTATTCCGCGATACCGGCACAATCGTTCTGTATATCCCTTCTTTCATGCTCCCGTGGTATCACAAATACAACGAGGCGCATTATGGCCGCAATGTTGATTACGAAAAGAATATCACATACGTGAAGGAATTCCCCGGCGTGAGAATCAAGACAATTTCCAACGCCGACAACCACCACCGTATTTTCTGGACTATCGAAGGTAATTTCCACACATACGACCACATCGCCGGTGAAATGCTCCGCTTCAACCTCGAACAGGAGGACTGGAGCCTGAAAGCATGGAGCGAATGGAAGGAAGGTCTGGCCGCCGAGGCTGTCGGCTTCAAATACACCGACCCCGCCGACATGGACGGTTCCCGTCAGCTCGTATGGTGTAACGACTACGACCGCCCCGATTCCTTCTTCCTTGAAGCCGGACCCGACGCGAATCCCTCCGCGCTTCTCCATTCGTCAATCGTAACGGTAGCCAACAGTTCGGTGTTCGAGATTACAGACATCGTCAACGCCGCCGTGGGGCAAGTCATATCCCTGAAATGCGGTGTCGACGGAGACAGCGGCGTAACAATCAAGAAAAATGGAAAATTCTCCCTCCTTTCGGCTGCATGGACACCCAAGAAAGGCGAAATCCTCCGTGTGATGAAACGCGCCGACTGCAAATTCATCGAAATCGAACGTGCCACCGCTCCGGGCGATTCCTACGAGTTCCCCGCCGACGAGACCACTCCGAGCGTTCAAGGTGCTACCGTTTTCGTCACCAACGCCAACACACAGGCCACCGCGATTACCGACCTGACCGACGCAGTTCCGGGAACAGTCTACACAATCCACGGAGCCGGAGCCGACAACGCCTCGACAATCGCCAACGCCGGTAACTTCGTACTTTCCGCCGCCATGACGCTGAAGGCCGGTTCGTTCATCAAACTGGTGAAGGCCGCCGACGGCAAATTCTACGAGGTGGAACGCGGTTAAACCTACCGATAATGGCCGGGGCGCGGATAATGCGCCGCGCCCTGTGCCTTAAATTTCAAACCATAAAATTTCATCGACATGACATATATAAGAAAATCCGTCGGACGCGCCCCCGGCAATCCCGGTACAGGGATTCAGCTCCGCGACGTTCTGGTGCTTATCAATACTGACGACATCGCGTTTATGCCGTCTCCTGACGACAAAGGCGTTGTAATTGTCGACAATATCGTTATGAAGCCCGGTCGTTATGGAATCGGTATCTACATGACGCAGGGAACAGCAGAAGTTGCCAGCGCAGCCGAAGGCGAAACCGACCAAATCGGTTTTACCCCCTCTATCAAGTTCAACCACCCCGGAAACAGTCAGGAGTTGCGCGAGTTCAAAGTCAACGAACTGAACTCAAAATTTATCGGCATTATGCGCTATTGCTCCGGCAAGCCCGCCGACCTTATCGGTTCAATCTGCAATCCGTGTAAAATCACCCCCTCCTATACCGGGAACAACGAAAGCAACACCAACGAGTTCACCCTCGCCCAAATCTCCAAAGGCGACGACATCAAGATATATAAGGGTACCGTACCCCTCGAAGAACCTGTTTCAGTCGTCGAGGCCGGCGTTAAAGTGGTCCCGTTCGTTACCGAAGGGCAATACCAGCTTTCGGGCGGTTCTGCTGTCATCGACGAGATAGAGGGCGGAGCGCATGACGCGGTTATAACGCTTCTGGGGGCTGCCGGTACATCACCGACCGTTTCCCATACGAGCGGAAAAATCCTGTTGCGTGGCGGCAAGGTGTTCACTGCTTCAGAAGGTGCCCAGCTCACCCTCCGCGCTTTTGACGCCGGAGAAGGCGGCCTGATATGGATAGAACAAAGCCGATACGTCCCCGCCTGATTCTACCGGCTCATTTCCCGACATATATCCCCGTGGCTCCGACTTCGGGGATTTTTTTGCGCGTAAATATTTCCATATATGGAAAACTTTTTGTAACTTTGCATTGTAATTAAGAAAAGCATTTATGGATAAACCCAAATATAATGTTATCCTTAGCAAGGAAGTAAGGGAGTTTCTAAGCACTCTCCCGGTTAAGGCTGCAAAGAAAATCATCTATAACATTACTGTTGTAGCCGGAGGCCTTCAGGATAAAGAATTGTTCAAGAAATTGGAAGATTCCGACATTTGGGAGTTTAGAACGCTTTATATGGGAATTGCTTACCGTCTGCTTGCGTTCTGGGACACAGAAGAACAAGCCTTGATAATCACCACACATGGGTTTGTCAAGAAAACGCGCAAAACACCCGGAAAAGAAATTGAAAAGGCAGAAAGATTAAGAAAAGAATATTTTGATGAAAAAAACAAATGATATGAAAAAAAAGTGGTACACCCTCGGAGAAATTACCGATGAATTTGTAGGTGTGAAAAGCGCCCCCGAACGTGAGGCGTTTGACGCTGACGTGGAAGCCGCTTTAATCGGCGCGTCGATAAAGAATGCCCGCAAGGCAATGAATCTGACACAAGCCCAACTCGGAGAACGTGTGGGGGTTCAGACTGCGCAAATTTCCAAAATTGAAAGTGGCCGCAACCTTACAATATCTACTATCGTCCGGGTGTTGAAGGCTCTCGGATTGAGTGCCAACTTCTCTATAAATTGCGAAGGCCTTACCCCTGTTACTCTCGGAAACCGAATATAACAGGCCGCAAATAATATTGAATCGCTCCGAAGGTATTAGCCTCCCTTTGGAGCGTTTTGTCTTTTAGCCGGTAATTACCGTCGCTTAATTTTGTACTGTCAAAAACTTTATATCATGGAACAGGACAAAAGAAAAGTAATTACCGAATACCTTAAAGGCCCGCGAGACTATAATGAGGGCGTGGCACTGTACCAGCGTTTCGGTGTGAATCTGATGTTAAAACGCCGTTTTGTCGTCGATGATACCGCCACTACCCGCGAAATACTGTTTGATGAACTTCGCAAAATTGCCGGACTTACCGAATCGGAGTTTGCCGCACTTCCGCGCCGGGCAAAAACGAAGCAAGCCATGATCGAGACGAAAGCCCCGGTTAAAACCGTTCCGGTTGATGATGAAACCGCACTTATCGAACTGGCGGATTCTTTCGGTGTAAGCGTCGACGAATTGGTAAGCCCCGATTTTCAGGAGCGAGTGTTGGCCATGGACGACAACGCCGACCGAATCGACGAACTTACCGAGGAACTGGAAAAAGCCCGCTCCAAATATGCCGAGGCCCCGGAGCCTGTCAGAAAGATGATACGTTTCCGCGAAAAATATCCGTTCCTTAACTCCCCGGACTGCCCCGACATTCTGAAAGTGCTGGTGGCCGATATGTTCACCGCATACGGCAACTATAAAGCCGCGTTCGTCCGTCTCCAGACACTCGGCGACGCTGATTCCGCCCAAGCCGCCGCCGAATGTGAGACAATCGTAACCGAGTATCTGAAGAATCGCGAAATCTGGGACGAACTCGAACATTACCGGGAAACCGGCTCGATTCTCGGCAAAGCCGCCAAGTTCCGCGAAATGGAGGCGACCGAGGACCTGACCGCTCTCTCTGATGTTGAACTTGTGGGAAAACTCAACTCCGCCAACTCCAACGTGTCAAAACATAAAAAGAAACTCGATGACGCAAAGGCTAAAGGCGAGGAAAACGAGAAAGCCGCCGCAGCTTATGAAGTGTGGACGCAAAGGAAAGCCGCGTTAAAGGCCGAGGTTGAGCGTCGAAAAAAAAGTAACCGTGGCTATCGAGGCGGCGGAACGCTCAAAGGCTCATATCCTCCGTTTCCTCTCGCGCCCCGGCTGCCACCCGTGCGACCGTTCGGAAGCGGGCCACCAACTCGAAATCCAGAATAAAAAAATCGCTGCTCTGAATGTTTCGTTATCCCTCCTGCAATCTCTCCACATATGACCGCCGCGAGTTTCCGGGCGGAACTGTCTATAACGGCGACTGTCTCGACGTTATAAAGACCCTCCCGGAATCGTCGGTGGACTGCATTGTTACCGACCCTCCTTATTTTCTCGGAATGACCCACAACGGACAAAAGGGCAATTTCCGCGACCTCTCTATATGCCGACCGTTCTACCGGGATTTATTCAACGAGTTTCGGCGCGTGTGCCGTCCTGAAGCCTGTATTTACTTCTTTTGCGACTGGCGCGGATATGCGTTTTATTATCCGTTGTTCGATGAAATCCTGAAAGCGCACAATATGCTTGTATGGAACAAATTAAGCGGCCCCGGCAATCATTACGCATTTATCCACGAACTTATATTGTTCCATGCCGGAAAGGGTGCGAATATCGGAGGCACAAACATAATATCCGATATAAGGGCGTTCACCTCCGGGGCTAAATCGACTGACGGGGCTAAAGTTCACCCCACACAAAAGCCCGTAGCCCTGATTCAGAAATTTATCGAGGACGCGACCGCTCCCGGCGCGGTGATACTCGACACTTTCGGCGGGTCCGGCTCTACTGCCGTGGCCGCTGTCCGCTCCGGCCGCCGCTTTATCCTCATGGAGCAAGACGAAGGATATTACCATACGACCTGCAAACGCCTTGAAAATGAATACCGAGAATAACGATATTGTAAAATATCCCGATTTTCCTCTGACAACCAAGGAGGAGGAAGATGTTTACAAACTGGCTTCCGCCGGTATGCGTTCGGCTGAAATCGCCGTGTCTATGGAATGGCCGCCGGAGCGTCGCCGGGCATTCTGCATTATTGCCGAGTTACCGGGTTCGCCTCTGGCCCTGATGTTGGCCGCCGCCCGTGCCGAAGGAATCGCCACACCGCAAATAAAACTTCAGGAAGCCGCCACTGCCGGAAACATTGACGCTATAAAGGAACTCCAGAAGATTCAGGCGCGAAACCGCTTTAACGAACTTGTCAACTATTTGGACGATGACGAATTTACCCCGTAAGCCCTCCCGGATAAACTTCGAGGAAATAGATTCCCGCCAGATTGAAAGAATACTGTCTACCGGGAATCTTGAAAGCCTGACACCCGAAGAACGCGACTATTTCGATTTAATGGAAATGGTTCGCGGACTTCGGGCGCGTATGATGTTTCCCGGAGGAAAGCGGATAGTTACCAAAGCCGGAATAATCAAGCTGCTGAAATCCGACGCTTACGGACTTTCAGACTGGATGGCTCGCCGGATATACGCCGACGCGCTCAATTTTTTCTATTCCGAGGAGAATGTGCGCCCCCGCGCATGGGCCAACCTATACGCCGAACGTTACGAGAAATGGGCCGACCTTGCCGCCTCTATGGGAAAACTGAAGGAGGCCAAAAGTATGTTGCACGAGGCCGCGAAACTCCGGGGCTGCTACGATGAAGCCACGCCAGAGATTCCCCAGGAACTTCTCGACGCTTCTCCCGTCATACTCTACACACACGACCCCGAAAGTATGGGCGCACCGAAGGCCGACCGCAAGGAACTGGAGGCGTTCATTGATTCGATACCTGAAATCCCGGAGATTAGCCGCCGCCGCGTGAAGGAGGATGCGGGAATTATGAAACGCAATCTTATTCAACGAATGATTGATGACGAAAAGGAGTTTGGCGATGAAAGCGAATAAAATCCCCGAAATGCCTGTAAAATTCGGCTCTGACGCGCTTGTTTTCTGCGACTGGATAGATACCACCAACTTTATAGCAATCGGCGGCCGTGGCGTGGCTAAAAGTACCGTCATTATCGCCCGGCGTTCTGTCAAGTGCGTCCGGCTCATGCCGGGCGCGCCTATCGCTATTGTGGCCGACACCTATTCAAATCTTGTAAACAACATAATGCCGGCCGTTCAGAACGGATGGAAAATTGATGACCTTATCGAAGGGGTTCACTATGTCAAATACAAGCGTCCGCCGCTGGAGTGGCAACGTCGTTGCTCTGTTATTGTCGATGACTACAAGCACGTTTTTTCGTTCTGGAATGGTTCTGTTATTTTTCTCGGCTCACTCGACAACCCTTCATTGCTTGCCGGTAAATCCGTGGCTCACCTGATTTTCGATGAAGCCAAATACGCTTCCGATTCAAAGGCTGCCCGTGTTATGCCTATTCTCCGAGGCGACGCGATAACTTACGGGCGCTGCCACCTCTACGGAGGTGTTACGATTACCACCGATATGCCGGACGTTACCGAGGGAGAATATGATTGGTTTTTCCGCTATGCCTCCGAAATGGAGCCGGAGCGAATTGTCAGAATCGTACAAGCTGCCGGGGAACTGAACCGGCTGCAACTGAAACTCACACGCGCCAACCGTGAGGTGACCCCGGACGTTAAGAAAATTGCCCGGCTTGAAAAGCGTATCGACTATTATACCGAAGGGCTGCTGAAGCTGCGCAAAGGGCAAACCTTCTTTATGAATATATCGAGTTTCGTCAACATCGACATTCTTACCGTTGACTATGCGAAACGTCTCTATAACGGCGCACTTGAACTCCACGAGTTTCTTAAATCCGTTATGGGTATGCGTCCGGGCGTGAGGAAGGACGCAAGATTTTACGTGCTTTTCGGAGATTCACACAAGTACACCGATGGAACTGTTTCAGGAGTGGCGGCCTTCACCTCTGCGGAACTGCGACACCTCGACCCCTCCCGGCCCCTTGACGGAGGCATGGACTTCGGCAATATGCTTTCGTTGGTTATCGGACAATCTGACGGCCGACGTTACCGGGTGCATAAAAACTTCTACGAGATACCGCCGGGCTGGTTCCGCGAACTCGCCGATCAATTCCTCGACTTCTTTAATTCGCATACGTTTAAGACCCTGAACCTCTATTATGACCGCTCCGGCAACAACTTCCAGAAACAAGGTGAGGACTATGCCGGAAAGATTAAGGAGGCTATCGAAAAGGACGCGGCCGGTCGACGTACCGGCTGGACTGTCGTACTGAAATCGCGCAAGCAAGCCACGATTAAGCAAAACGCCGAATATGATTTTATGCACGAACTCATGCGAGGCGAGAACGAACGCCTTCCCCTGTTGCTTGTCGATGTTCTGAACTGCCCGGAAATGGTGTGCAGTATCGAAGGCGCAAAGGCCGAAGTCAAGCACCGGGGCCAGCAAAAGGTGGTGGCGAAAGTCAAGAAAACCGAGAAACTGGAGGCGAAGAAACTCCCCCGCCTGTCGACCAACTTCTCGGACGCTTTCAAGTACCTGATGATGCGCCGCGAGTGGCTGAACGCCGCCAAAGCCGCGCCCTCCGCAGCGTCAGGAGCGGCCGAACTTGCCGAACAGTGGATGGCCGACCGATTCGGCGGCTGACATAGTTACCGGCTCCCTTACCGACCATATTACCGCCCGACGGCCGACCATACCGCCGGGCTTATTTTTGCGCTCACCGAGCCGGCGGGTAACGCCGTAACAAACCCGAACGCTCACATTTCACCTTTGGTAAGGGGTGGTAATTATTTTTTCCCTTCAGAGCGGCCCGCACTTCGGAGCGTGTCAAAAATAGCGTTTTTATTTTTCAATGCGGTTAACTGCCTTATTTATAGTGAAATGGTGTTTTTAAGACCAAAATTTTACTTCTGAAATGCCGTTTTTTGCTCTGCAAACTGCAAATTTTCACCTCATTACCGCTAAAAATTCGTAACTTTGCACTGTCAGACACCCGGAATCCGGCGGAGATAACACCAATCTTACGCCACATGAACCCCCAAACCAGCCCGGAAGTAAAAACCGAATTGCAAAAAACCGATAAAGCGGCCAAAGGCTGTGGAATGGTGATTTTTGCAGCAATAATAATCGCTATAATATACGCGGTATTTCAGGGTATAAACTCTGATTCTGCCGGAGATTCAAGCGATGAAATCCAAGCAGCCGCTTTCCAGATAGCAAAACAGGAGGTTAAAAGTCAGTTGAACAACCCGGCGACCGCTGACTTTTCTCTAATGTCGGTAACGCGTGAAAAGTTCGGGGATAACACCTATCGGATAAAAGGCACTTTGACCGCTGAAAATTCTTTCGGGGTGGAACAAGCATTGCGATATACCGTTACACTTACATATTTTGAGGGGAATCCGCTCGACCGTTCGAGTTGGAATATTACCACTTGCGAGGTGAAAGAAAATCGCTAACGATATTAAACACAATGTAGGGCTGGGGCAAAATTGTTCCGGCTTTATTTTTTCTTTCTGTATTAAATTTTATTAACTTTTTTTTTTTTTTGTTCACAATATTCTTCCGAACTTTGTGCCGTCAACAAGCCCGGCAGTTTGCCGAAGTAGTCGCGAAAGCGGCTCGAAATATTTTCGGGCATTTTATTTGCCTGATTACATACGATATAAGGCGTTCGCCTTCTCCACCCTAAGTAACACGACTACTTCGTCGGTTTCCGGGCTTGTTTGACGACATGGAGAGGCGAACGCCTTTTTTATGCCTTACTCAAATCGTCAAACAACATCTAAACAAGCCCAACAATGAAAGCAACTCAAACTTTACCGGCTCCGGCTGAATTATGCCGGCCGAGAGTGAAGAAACTACCGATTAAAGCAATTATTTACCTTACATCGGAAAAATTCAGTATCTTTGTATCCGTAATCGCCACCCTTATTGCATGGTGGGGCGTTTGCATTGACAGCGAGCGAATAACCGCTTATGGCGGACTGGTATTCCTTGTCGGGTTTACACCGTGGGCTATACGTGAAACTTTCCGCGACATACGCCAAGACAGACTCGGTGTCGGCAAAGACTGGTAAACAATCAACAATCACAAGTATAGAAAATCATGGAAAAGAAAAACAATACCATACAAGTAAGCGACGCAGCTCTCTCCGCGATAAACGGACTTCAGCACCCCGCCGGAACATACGACTACTACCGGCGCACCCTCGACCGCCTGTTTAATACCGTACTCCACGCCTCCGAGGAACTGGGTATGGACGATATGGAAGCAGTGGCGACGCTCCGAGCCATTGACAGCATACGCCAAGACCTCGCAACAATCGCCGGACCTGTCGCCCGCCACAAGTGCCGGGAACAACCGACGGAAGAAGAAATCGCCGAGCGTGTGGAAGAAACATTCACCGACATAGACGATAGTCACGATTCCAACTATCCGCAGCCAGAGGAATCGGGGGAAGTCGTTAAGGAATAAATTTCAAGGTAAAGAAGATTGTTACCAATATCGTAACTTATAGGCAAGAAAGACGCTCGATGGGAATCGGGCGTTTTTCGCTTACTTTCGGGGGTTGTCCTTCGCTCATAGCCATAATATAAGGAATTTTGCAGCATAATAAACGCCCTACGATATGAAGCATCTGAAACAAGAATTTGATAAACTTTCTTTCAAGGAGGTGATAATCTATGTTCTGGCAGTAGTTACGATGACCGCCGGACTGACATTGCTTTTTATAGGTCTATTTATTCCGCCGGAGGGAGAGATACACAGTTCGGTTATTACCGCCTTCGGCATCTTATGCACGTTCGTAGCCTCTTTGCTCGGAATATCCATTCATTACGCTAATGAACTCGACAAATTCAAGGCAAATGTTCAGGAACGATTAAACGAAATCGCAAAGTAGATTCATGGTTATGAAAAAATATGATAAATTATTCGCGTATGTGCTTGTCTGCATTGCAGCAGCTTGCTTCGGCATTTTGTTCGGTTGTCGCTCTACTAAGGGAGCTGTCGAGGAAACAACCATACAGGAAGTTTCCGAATCTTCCGCAGATTCTACATTCAACGCCGCCGCTACCGCCGAGAAAACAAAAGAGACCCGCGCCGATTCCTCCAACGTCCGCGCTGATGAACGAGGTAGAGTCGAGATTGAAAGAGATTCAGCGGGCCGTCCGACGGTTATCATCTGGAACTATGACTGGCGTTTACAGGGTGCAAACACCATGCAGACGGAAAAGGGCAAATGGTTTTATGGGCTTAACGCTACGCGTCATTCCGAAGCCTCCGGCAAGACTGACACAGACACCAAGAAAAAGAAAGAAACAAAGACTGAGGTGGACCCGTCTATCCCTTTAGAAACGCTTATCGGAACGGCACTTCTCGGATTTACGGTGCTTTATGTCATTTATGTAATTATAGCTGACCACGTATGGCCATGGATAAAGAACCGCAGACAATAGATTTGTTTCAGGCTATCGAGGAAATGAAAAGGATTAGCCTCGCCGGAGGAACGTTTTCGATTAAGTTCCGCAAGTGGAACAGACAGACGCGCAACGGCGGCGACCTTGTGAGGATTAACGCCGCCCGCGTCCGTCCGAAAGCCTCCGACGAGGAAATTTCCGGCTCATCATACAAATTATTTTTTACTGATACAGAGACCGGGCTTGCCCGTGTGTGCTGGCAGCCGTTAATCGTAGAGTTCAACGGCCGCCGCACAATCTTAAACTAACACTTCAACATTACCACGATGATACGCAGAAGCGGAAATTTCGGATTCGTAGACAACGGAGCCGGAGAAATATTTACCTTCAGCCTCAATTCCGGCGGCCGTGGCTGGACCCCCTCGCACTTTATGTTGCGCAGCGGCTCCGGCTCATTCGGCTACAAGTATATGAACGTTAACGGAACGCCGATAATTCCTTTCGGTCCTGACAATAATTTGCCGGGGCGCGTATGCGGATTGCTCGAAAAATTCTATGCCGGGGAGGGTATCATGGGCAAGAAAGCCGGTTTGCAATGGGGGGAAGGCCCGCGCCTGTATCGAGACGCGGTGGACGAAAACAATATCTTTTACAGGGAATGGGTAATTGATGAAAAGATTACCGCAGCACTCCAGCAAACCGACTATCTTACCCAAATGCACCGCTGCCTGATAGACCTCTGTCATCTGGAGGGCTTTTGGGTGAAGTTCACACGTTCGAGAGGGGCGCGGATAGGAGCGGGGCGCATTGTGAGGGTGGAACACGTTCCGGCTTCAAAAGTCCGTTTTGTCTGGCCGGGCGACAATGCATTACCCTCCGAGGCAATGGTGGCCGATTGGCCGGTGCCTGACAGCAAGACCTCGCATTTATATCCGCTTTTCGACCCCGCCAATCCGATGAAATACCCGGTGTCTCTGGCGTATTATAATATTTACAGTTTTGGACACGACCATTACAGCGTTCCGCGATTTATCGGTGCGTTCGACTGGCTGGAGTTGGCCGGAACACTCGCGCCCTTGCTCGCCACTTATAACGCCAACGCCTCGGCCATATCCAAACATATAGAATCGCCGCAGTCTTACTGGGACGCAGCCGAAGCCCGGATAAAGGATATATGTCAGCAAAAGGGTATTCAGTATTCGCCCGAAATGCTGGAGAAGTTCAAGGACGAGGCGATGGAGCATTATGCCGCAGCGATGACCGGGAGGGAAAACGCCGGGAAGTTCCTTCATACGTCGCAGTTCTGGAATCCCGAAGCCGGAAACTTTGAGGGCTGGAAGATAGTGCCTATTGACAACAAGGTAAAGGAGTATATCGAGGCGCAGGTGCTTATCTGCAAGAAAGCCGAGGCGGCCGCCACCTCCGGGTTCGGTCTGGACCCCTCATTATCCAACTTGATACTTGATACCAAATTGGGAAGCGGTTCGGAAAAACTCTACGCCCTGAAAGTCTATAACGCTACTGAAACCTCCGTGCCGGACATGGTGCTTTGTCGACCGTTCCAACAGTTCATTGATGTGAATTTCCCCGGTTCAAATATAAAAATCGGTCTTTACCGT
Source organism: Bacteroidales bacterium (assembly GCA_910575615.1). Taxonomy (GTDB): domain Bacteria; phylum Bacteroidota; class Bacteroidia; order Bacteroidales; family Muribaculaceae; genus UBA7173. Next base: position 23,022 of record CAJTEX010000014.1, read on the forward strand.
ACAGTCGTCGAGGCTGAAAAGAATGTCAACCCCGAAAACAGAATGAAAGCCAATGCGTAATATTTTCGGAAACAGTGAGAAACAGGAAACGGCCGCCGGACGTGGAAAAGATGAAGGCAAGGAACGCGGCGAAGATATGAACACAGGCAAGAAAACCGGGGTTCATCGCACGTTGAGCCGTAATTTTGAACGCCGCGTAAAATCGGAGTTGTTCCTTGAAGAATCTTTGCCGTGGCACTTCAACCCCGGCGAAGCGTATCACTGTTTTTCGTTCGGAGACGTGGACGCTCTTACATATCTACGGGCTATCCTCAAACAGCAACCGCTCGAATATATATTGCTTTCTACGTTCTCAATGGCTATCACCGACGCGGAAACACTTTTGCGCTGGCAAAGTCAGGGGCTTATCGGACGTATCGACCTATATCTCGGCGAAATATTCGATTCAAAGTTTGTAGAGGTCTACAACACATTGAAAGGAGCGGCAGCTTTCAGGGGCGGACGTGTGGCGGTGTTCCGCAATCATTCCAAAGTTATGGCCGGATTCGGTGAGCGTTTCGATTTTGCCGTGGAGGGTTCGGCCAATCTCAACAGTAATCCGCGCTGTGAACAGACGGTTATAACTCTTGATACCGGGCTGGCGCGATTCTACAAAGAAGAAATATTCGATAATATACGGTCATTCAATAAAGATTTTGATGACTGGAAACCCTATAAACTGAAACGCGATGAAACTGTTTGACAGAGACGGTAACGGCAGTGCGGAAGTTGTCGCCGCCGTCGGGCTTATAGCAAATGACATTACTTTCGACAAGTGGGAGCCGGTGCTTCCCTTCGGAATCCGCGACGTGGCGGCCATTGTCGGTCATGAGCCGGTGGAAGCCCTTGCGGAGTTCTACGAGAGTGGGGAGTCTGACCCGGATAAGGAAACCGCGTTGAAGTATCTGCAACAGGCGGTGGCTTTCTTTACTTGGCTGAAGATAATCCCGACACTCGACGCGCAGCACGACACCGCCGGACGCTCCCGCCGTCTCGGAGAGAATGAAAAAGGGCTTACCGCATTACAGGAGTTCAAGGACGAAGAAAATATTTTGCGTCTGGCTTACGAGGCGACGGACGCGCTTATTGAATCGCTCGAACGCTTCCAGTTCCCCTTTTGGGTCAACTCGCATAAATACAGGCTCCGCAACAAATGTCTGATTCGTACAAAAGAGCAGTTCGACGAATACTATAACATCGGTTCTTACCGGCTATTCGTTACGCTCCTTCCGATAATGCGCGAAGTTCAGCAAGCACAGATCGTGCCGGTTCTCGGCGGCAAGGTGCTGGGGCTGATTCTCGCCGGAAGCGAAAAGGAAACCGAGTTATTCGGAGACATAGCAGCCCGCGCCGTGGTATTGCTCACCATGCAGAAGGCGGTGGAACGTCTGCCCGTCGAAGTTATCCCGGAGGGAGTCGTTCAGGTGCAGCAGTCGCAGCCGGTAAAATCCCGCCTGAAAGCCGAGCAGTCAGCCCGCGCAGCCGTGGCCGCGTCGCTGGGTGCTGACGCTCAACGGTGCATCGACCGGCTTCAGCAAGTTGTGGCGGATTTCAACGCCGAGGGTGTGGAAACAGTGCCGTATGTCGGCGGCCCTATCGTTCACAGTAAAGGTATGTCGTTCTAATGGAAACAATAACCACACGCGGCCGCTCCGTCGATATTCCCGTCTGTGTCGGGGAACTTACCCCGGCGCAGTATGAATATTATTCCTTTCTCGCCTTCGCTTTAGGAGGCGGAGTTATAGACCCTGATTATTTCCGTGTACGCTGGTTCTCTTACCTGATTGGGCTGAAGAAAGTGGATTACACCATATTGAAGCCGGAACATATCGCAGAACTGGAGAAGCAGCAGGGAGTTATAGAAAGGTTCTTCAGAACAAAAACCGTCAACGGTGTGGAGCGTCAGAGCCTCGATTTTGACACCCCGGTTAACCTACTCCCGGAGTATAAAGGATTCAAGGGCCCCGGCGACTGGCTCGACGGTATCACTTTCGGCGAGTTCGTGCAATGTCTTACTATCTTTGAAAGTCTGGCAGAGGCGGATGCCGAAGGTGTGGCGGAAGGTTATGCCGATATAGCCCGTGTTCTTTACCATATACCGGGAGAATCTTCCGTGCCGGACCTTCTCGCCTTCCATGCACCGACACTGTTTTCATCGGTATGGAGCGCGATACAGGCGGGGCCGATTGATATTAACGGTAAGAAAATAGACCTACGCATAATATTCCGCAGTTCCGGCGGTTCCCGCCCTGATGACAAGACAGGGTGGACGGGTATCACTTTCGAGGTTGCCACCGCCAGGCTGTTCGGTACGGTCAAGGACGTGGAGGCGGCCGACTTCTGGGAAGTGTTGCTGTATCTCTACAAATGCAAATTCGAGTATATACACGACAAAAACAATTCACAAAAATAAATCATAATGGAACTTTCACAGTCTATTAAATCAAAAATCAAGGCGTGGGAAGGCTGTCGGCTGACGGCGTACCGTTGCCCCGCCGGAGTGCTGACAATCGGCTACGGACATACCGGGGCAGATGTTTTCCCCGGCAAGCGTATCACACAAGCCGAGGCTGACGCGCTTTTCGAGGCGGATATTAAGAAATTCGCTGACGGTGTGGCGGCGAAACTCAGGGGCGCGAGAATCAATAACAACCAGTTCGATGCACTTGTTTCGCTGGCTTATAACATCGGAATCGGAGCGTTCCAGAAATCGACGCTTTTCAAGAAAGTGATGACCGACCCCGCCGACCCCACAATCCGCGCCGACTTCGCCAAGTGGGTACACGGAGGCGGCAAGGTTCTCCCCGGTCTGGTAAAACGCCGTACCGCAGAGGCTAACCATTATTTCGGGCAGATATGATAAATCTTACCGCATATAAGGAATATTGGGAACGCCTCGCGCAAAGGATTCCACTCATTACCGGGGTTATTCCCGTTACTGTTGACGAGGCTATGGCAAAACGAATAACCTCCCTTCAAAAAGGTTCGGTTACTCTCTTTGTCCTACCTCCAGCGGCTGAAAGCGAAGCAAAGAACATTGACAGCTTCAAGGAGGAAAACGAATGTGTGGTGTTCGTCATGGAGAAGTACGACCCCCAACGCCGGGAAACATGGAGCGTTCTCGAAACCTCGCAAACCGTAGTCGAGGAATTGAAATCGAAAATGCTTGATGACCTCGCCGCAGGGTGTCCGCTTATGCGCTTTGACGTGTCAACTCTGAACACACTCCCGGAAACACAGTTTTTCGCCGGTTTCGCCGGGTGGTCTGTCGGATTCAAGATAATTACTTGAAGAAATGGAAACGGAAGGAATCAAGGCACAATATTTCAAGCAGCAGCTTGAGAAAGGAATCCGCGACATTCTGGAGGCTCAACGTCTTATCGCTTCTTCGCGCATATATCAAAAAGGGCATGACAGAGTGAGGGAACAGCGGAATGGCGCGACTATTCAAGGACGCAGCGGCGCACTTATGGCAGCTTTGACGAATCCACGTTACCGCATATCGCCGGACGGTGCCGGTGTCAGGACCGAAACAACATTACCGACATATATCCGCTTTCTCGACATGAAGCGACACGGTAATTACCAAATCTATAACCGCCAAGTCTGGGGAATATTATACAAGGAGACCCTTCAGAACGTGAAATATGAATACCGCGACTGGCTCGAAAAGCATTTCCCGGAATTACTGAAACAAATCAACAACCAATCAAAATAATATCAATATGAAAAAGTTAAAAAACATCGTCACTTCGATTCTAAAACTTTTCGCCGTTCTCCTTCCCGGAATATTTACCGGGGTCGCCTTATGGAGAATCCACGGCGCACTTGTAACCATTCTCGCCTCCCTCGGCGTTGAATTTATCTGGGCGGCCTTCCTTACGTTCGCTATCACAGTAGCCGGACAGATAAAGGCACAAATCGAATTACGGAAAGAAAAGGCCGATACCACGGAATAACCCGCATACTTCCGCCGTTGCATATCGCCCGGAGCCTAACGGTTCCGGGCGATAATATGTTCTACAACATATTTATTTCTTTTGAATTTTTCCGCATTATTCAAAAAATAATTGTTATCTTTGTATATCAAAACATTACTACTATGGGCGGATATGGCAGCGGAGGCTCACGCAAAGGAGCCGGAAGGAAACCGATTGACGGAGTGGCAAGGACTAAATTCTCCGTTAATCTTCCGACATGGCTTTTGGAAATGATATGCGACGAAGCCGACCGCCGGAAAATACCAATCTCCCAACTGATAACGGAATTATTAACGAAAGGGCTTGAACGATGAAACGGCACAGAACATTTTGGAAATGGCTCGTCCTCTGGGCGAGAGCCGGAGCGATGTCTGAAGCCCGGAAGAAAAGAATCATGCGCGAAAACCTCGATACATGGAATCGGGAGAATCGGGCTTTTGTTGAGAAATGCTACCGCGAATCCGGCGCGGTTATCGACCGTCCGTCCGCTGACGAAGCGAATGGAGCGGTTTCCGGCGTGGGCCACCATGCCGACGGAGGGTTAATTTAGTGTCCTTCGGCACGTTTCCGTGCCTTAATACCTTTGCGCCAACAAACAAATTGGCGCAATGGCTAAGAAGTTATCCCCCGATTATATTAACTGGGTTCTCACTCTCAACGCGACACAGGCGCAAGAGGAATACCACAAGTTAGAAAAGGCAAATAAATCCCTCAAAGCGGAAACGACCGCCAGCCGTAAGGCAATGGCGGAACTGGAGGCACAGGGCAAGAAGGGGTCGGTAGAATGGAATAATCTCCGTAAGTCTATCGACCAGAATAACCGTGCTATGGCGGAAAACCGCCGTAAAATGGACGAAGTAGCGAAACGGTTTGACCTTACTACAATGACCGTTTCCCAACTCCGCAAGCGGTTGAAAGACTTGCAGCGTGAGTTTAATAATACCTCCAAAGCCGCAGACCCTAAGCGTTATAAAGAATTACGCGACCAAATAAACAAAACTCAGGCAGCACTTGACAAAGCCAACGCCTCAGCCCGCGGACTTCAGGGCGGATTCTTTTCGCTCACAAAGATGAAGCAAACCCTTATAGGGTTCTTTTCTGCAATAGGCATGACGATTATGGCCCTTGTGGTAGGGTCTTTCAAAAATGCCTTCAATATCATTGTGGAATTTGAGAAAGCAAATTCCAAACTTGCCGGAATCCTCGGAACAACAAGAGCCGGAATAAAGGAACTGACAGCAGCAGCCCGGCAACTGGGCGCAACAACCTCATACACCGCAGCAGAAGTTACCGGGCTTCAGATTGAGTTGGCAAAACTCGGATTCGGGCAAGACCAGATTATAAAAATGGAGGGGGCCGTGTTGAAGTTTGCCAAGGCCGTAGACACAGACCTCGCCCGCGCCTCCGCATTTGCGGGCGCAGCCCTACGAATATTCAACAAGGACGCAAGCGAGACGGAGGACGTTCTCGCCACTTTCTCCGTAGCCACTACCAAAACCGCGCTCGACTTTTCCAAACTGGAAGCCTCGCTCTCTACTGTCGGCCCGGTTGCAAATGCTTTCGGTCTGTCGATTGAAGATACCACGGCATTACTCGGACAGCTTGCAAATGCCGGTTTTGACGCTTCAAGCGCAGCCACCGCAACCCGTAATATTATTCTTAATCTTTGCGACGCTAACGGAGACCTTGCAAAAGCCCTCGGTGGCCCGGTAAAAAATGCCGATGACCTCGCAAAAGGATTAAAGAAACTCAATGATGAAGGGATTGACCTCGCAAAAGCCCTCGACCTGACGGACAAACGAAGCGTGGCCGCCTTCTCCACGTTCCTGAACTCGGCGGATTCTCTTACAGAATTACGGGATTCAATAACCGACGTAAACAAGCAGTTCAACGATATGTCGGCCACCATGTCTAACAACGTGGCTGGAGCGATGGCCGGACTTCAGTCAGCCGCGCAAGAACTGGTGTTGAAAATATCTGAAGGAACAAACGGCCCGATAAAGGATTTAATCAAGGCCCTGACTTCTTTGGTTCAGTGGGTTGGGGAGGCTTATCAATGGCTTACCAAATTCGGAGGTCTGATTAAAGGCGTGGCCGCCGGATTCGCAGCATATAAACTTGCCGTATTCCTCGCACATACCGCGACAAAACTTTATTTTACCACACTCCGCGCCGGTTCTGCAATAATGGCAGCTTGCAGGGCCGCGATTCTCCTTCTGGCTACCGGCTTCAAGGCTATGATAGGCAATATCAAGGCGGCCACAACATCATTCAACGCCCTGAAGGTTGCAATGGCCTCGACACCGTGGACGGCAGTTATCGGCGCACTGGCAGCACTCGGCGCAGCCCTTTATACATGGTGTTCCGGCACCAATGACGCGGCAGAGGCTACCGAGAAACTTAACGAGGCCGAGGAAAAGATGGCGGAAAATGCAAAGGAACACGCCCGGAAACGTGAGGAGTTTACTAATAAACTCGCCGCAGAAAAAACAAAATTGCTCGAACTTGTCAAGGTCGCGGAAAATGAAAACGCCTCAAAGGAACGCCGTCTGAAGGCCATACAGGAAATAAATAGGGTTTGCCCGGAATACAACGGACATCTCGATGCAGAACGCGGAAAGTTGAAAGCCAATAAAAAGGCTCTCGACGAATATATTGCATCTATGGAACAACGTATGCGTCTTGCCTATTATAAAGATGAATACCAACAATACATAAACGAACAGGAGGCCGCCAAATCGCGCCAGCGCAAGGCACAGAAAGAGTGGGATGCGCATAAAAATGATATTGTCGAAGATGACAGGACTTATTACTCTGAATACGGTAGACATATTCCATTCTTACCCACAATCCGAATAAAGAAAGGCGAAAAAGTCAATGTAAAACGTTCAGAGCAAGTTTGGGGTAATGATATGAAAATGGAACTCGACGCGGCCAATCGCGCCGTTTCCACAACGACAAAGGCACTCAATGATTTCAAAGCCGATATGGAGGCCAACGGAATCAATATTGAGGACGTTTTTACCGCAGCTGACGAAACAATCACTACTACCACCGGCAACGTTACCCAAGGCCTGAATAGTACAGGCTCCGCCGCTCATGCGGTTGTGGACGAGGTTAAGGAACTCCGTAAGGAACTGAAGGAACTCCGCAAACTCGACCCCCAAACCGATGAAGAATTTGAGGCTATCGAGGCCCGCAAAGAGAAAATCCAAGAACGACTGCGCACCCTGAAGGGCAAAGGCTCTAAAAAGAACAAGAAACACCATACCCCCGGAACATACGGGGAGGATTCTCTCGATGAAGCCACCGCCGCCGCTGATGACTTGCACCAGCGGAATCTTTTGGCTATAAACAAGCTGAAGGGAGACCTCCCGGAATACGAAATCATCATAAAGAAAAATGAAGAAGTAATAAGATATTCCGGCGACCTGATTAAAGCTCTTGAAGCCCTTAAAGCCAAAACTGACGCGACCCACACACAGACCCTCGACAAGATTCAGGCGCGTGAGAATCAAATCGGCCAGCAGATTGTGGCGGCGCAACAGGAAATTAACAAGGCAATAGCCCAGAGGGAAGCCGACGGACACGAGCAGCGACTTGCGGCACAACAAGCCTTCTACGACACTCAGGAACAGAGGTTGCGCCATGCCGTAATGTCTGAAGAAGTTACGGAGGGGCAAGCAAATATTTATTTGCTCCAGCAGAAACAGCAGCTTCACAATTCACAGTTAAAGGAACTTCAGGACTATTATACAAAGGTCCAGAACGCGGATTATCTCGGCGCGGAAGATAAACGCCTGATACTTGGAAAATTGGAGGTGGATATTAGGCGTATGCAGTCGCAGACGCTCACCGACACGGGGAAGTGGGCCGAACTTCTGCGCGATATGATGACCGATACCACCAGTTACGCCGGTATCACCGACACCTACGACCTTCAGAAACGTAATATTGAGGCGACATATAACACCATGATTCAGGCCGTGGGAGAAGGAACGGAGGAAGCCGTGGCACTCGAAACCAACAAACAACAACGAATCGCCGCGCTTAATTTCCAATATCTCGAACAACTTTACCAGTTACAGGAATTAACAGGTACATCATGGGCGCAGCAATACGACCACGAACTTGCACAGCTTGAAAGTTACCACCGTCAGGGGCTTATCAAGGAAAAGGATTACCAGCGTAAGAAATTGCAAATCGGGGTCAATAATGCCAAAAAGTATTTCGATTATTATGCAAACCTTTCCGGCTCCATGTTCACAGCCATTCAGGACGCGGAAATTGCCAAGAGCGACGCGAAATTTGATGTCCTGATACAACAAGCAAAGAACAACGGGGAGGATACCGCAGCCCTCGAAGAAGAAAAGGAAAACAAGAAACTTGAAATTCAAAAGAAATATGCCGATGTCAATTTTGCCATAAAAATCTCGCAAATCGTTGCCGACACGGCGGTTTCGATTATGAAGGCGTTCGCCGACCTCGGCCCTATTGGCGGAGCTATTGCCGCCGCCCTTCTGACCGCTACCGGCATAGCGCAAGTGATTCAGGCAAAGGCGGAGCGCGACAAAATCAAGAATATGCAGCCGGGCAATACCGCCGGAGGCTCGGCCGCCAAACCGGCAACCGCCCAACGTGTGCTGACCGGGTATTCAGACGGCGGATATACGGGCGACGGAGACCGCTACGAGGTGGCGGGTGTCGTTCATCGCGGCGAATATGTCGTACCGAAGCCGATAATGGATAACCCACGTGTGGTTGACGCAGTGGGTACTATCGAGGCGATACGCCGGAACAAACTCCTCAGCCAAGGTATTCCCGTCGGAACTCCTTCCGCCGGTTATGCTGAAGGTGGATATACTTCAGCCGCTCCGGCTCCCGATTATTCGGAACTGACGGCCACCATAAAGGAACTTCGTAAAGCACTGAAGAATCTGAAGGCATACGTGGTATTACGCGATTTGGAACGCGCAGAGGACACAATGAACCGCGCCCGCGCTCCTTTCACACGAAAAAGATAACCGCTTATATTTATGGAAATAACAATCAACGGCGAAGCTCTCGACCTCCCTTCCGATTTCTCTATTGAAATAGAGGATTCCAACCCTATTTACAACGAGCGGGGAAGCCAGTCAATACCGGCAACCGTTCCGACTACCCGCCGGAACAATAGGATTCTATCGTTTCCGGCGAGGATTGACGCGGGTATTGACCCCAACAATCCCGAACGTATCGCGCAGATTCAAGACGGCGCATATATCCGGCGTGGTGCAATGAACATCACCGAGGCGGGGAAAAAGGAGGGGATAACCTTTAATGTGGGGTTTGATAACTCCACAGCCTACGCCAAATGGCAGAAAAAGAAACTTTCCGAACTTTCCAATCTCCCGACATATACGCCGGACCTTTCACAACAAGGCTACCCGATTGACCTGCTTCTTGATGAATTATACCGTATTTACCAAAAGCCAGACCCGCAGAAAGATGATTTTGCCGTGTTTCCACTCGCTGTCAACAATGAAAGCACCGGCAGCGACAAAGACAAAAAAATATATTGGGAAGTTTTGAATTTGGTAGGTTCCCGTGGCCTTGAACAACCGACCAAAGTAAAACGGCTGATAAATGGTGAAATAACGGAGGTAAGCGTTCCCGAAGGTTATATGGTTTCGCCTTTCCTTCGTGTCTGGCGTATTCTGGAATTGATATTTGCAGATATGGGGCTGACACTTGTAACCAATCCTTTTGCACAATCGCTCGAACTTTCGCGTCTTGTCGTTCTAAACAATGCCGCTGATTCGTGTTGCAGGGCCTCAATACGCTATGCCGACCTTATGCCGGACAGTACAGTGGAGGAGTTTTTGAACGCCCTGTGGGTACGTTTCGGGCTGGTGTATAACATTGACTACAATACGGCCACGGCCCGGCTTGTACTGATAAAGGATATTATTCACCAGACAGGGGGTTACGTTATTGATTACCATATTGCCGGAACCCCTAAAATCACCTACGAGGAACGGCAATATATCAAGTTATCGGCTCAATCGTCTATTGAGGGAGCTGCACCGAGCCATGAACGGTTCGAGGATTTCGCGAAAGGTCTTGATGTCTCACAAGTGCGCCTCGGAAACCATGTCAGCCAGTGGCAGAACACAGGAACGCCGGAAGAACCGAAATGGGACGGTGATGTTCGCGACGATTGGGGCGATGATTACCGCGACCCGGACGACCCGGATTATCCAGACCCGCCTGACCCGTGGGGCGATGATTACCCGGAGCCTGACGACGACCGAGACGACGGACGCGACGACTACGGCGATGACAGGGATTATTATGCTTTGCGTTCAACCCCTCGTGCCGCAGTTCCGGCGGCACAATCCGGCAACACCTCGGTAACTACCGGCTCCAGCTTTTTAGCCCGCGAGTTCGTAACGGGTATGTGGTACCGGCTTGATTCCGAGAACGGCAAAATCCGCCTTCAGTCGTCGAGTTTCTTTAACTGGGACCCGCAGCCGGAGGGGCTTAACCCGCTGGAACTGTCAAGCGATGACGAATGGGTGCCGGTAATACGTGTGTCAAACGTGGGAACCGGCACAGGACATTCGTACAACGATATGTGTCCGACCTACCTTTTCGGGGCGCGACATTACCATAGTTACATAAAAGGAAGCGATGAGACGGACGAGGACGGCGACACAACGCCGTTAGCCTTCATGTTCGCATATACCAAGATTAAGAAAAGTTTCGGACGCCTGACCCCGGAAGATGACAGCGGACAAAAGATAATTCTTGATGACGGGACCACACCGACAATTTCATTACTGTTTCAGTTCAAGGACGGATTATTTAATAAATTCTGGGCTGATTATGATGAAATACTCCGGCATGGAAACCGCTCCGTCGAAATTCCGGCGGTGTTCAATAAGCTTGATTTGTTCCGCCTTGACGTGCTTAGCCCGGTAAAGGTGGGAAATATACGTTGTCTTATTGATACAGCGACATATTCACTTCCTTCAGGTCGTAACGTGCCGGTCGACCTCAAACTCCGCACGATACAGACCCACGGGAAATATGATATTAAGAAGGAGCAGAACGTGCCGGATTTCGCGGCGGCAGCCCGACACCTCGAATGGCGCTTAAAATCGGAGACCTACGGCGAAACCCTTAATACACCTGAGACCAGAACCGCAGCAGTCCAAAAATACATCAAAGATACCGGCTATCAATCGCACGGAACGGAAGGCGATTATTATTATATCGGTGTCGGAGGTATGATTTTCAAGTCTATAACACGCACCGTTCCTACGTGGCAGACCGATTCAAAAGTGCCGAAGCCAGGAACAGCTGGGCAAAGGAATTACAGGAAATACAAAGCCCTGATTACATACTCTGTTTTTGAAATACACGATATGTCGTTTCAGGATGGCCCCCAAGATTGGGAACTGGACGAAGTACCGCTGGGGGAAGTTACCGTAACAGTTGAATACGATGTCATTCTTGTGGCCCGGTGGGTAAATGATTAGTCCTTTGTCCGGCTACGTTTTAACGCCAATTTTGCAATATGGATAATAACAATGTAGTTTCCGCGCCGCAGCTTGCCGACGTTGCCAAGTATTACGATATATGGAGGAAGAGCCATACCGGCTCCCTCCGTACCTTTATTGATTTTATGGTAACGCCGTCGCCGGAGCGCGACAATTTCGTTAACTCGCTTGGTCCTGAAACCTCTTTCAACGGTTCGGTGGCCGTCGTAACACTTCATTTGTAAGATATGAATGTTCAAGGAATAAAAAGCGGCTATGCCTTCTCTCGGAATCCGATTATCTTACGGGAATCGTTTCCGATTGACAACCCGAACAAAATCCCGGACGGAAGGTGTGAAATAATCTATGCCGGCACCACAATTTACGAAGGGCGGTTCTCGCCCCCGTTGTCTATGAATGTCGCGGAAATTGCGGACGCTTTTGTTACGTTTTTCAACGAGCCGCCGGAAGGCAATATTTCGCCGATATGGCAGATTGAGGACACCGGAGATATGTGCGACCGTGAATTGTCGTGCTTATTTGAATTTGACGGTTACGAGGCAGAATATAACTGCATAGTGATACCGGGAGGAATATCCCGGCAGAATTTCAAACGCCTTCTGCAACTCAACAAGGATATTTTTCAGGAACGTTTCTTCAATCCCAAAGGCAATTTTTTCCTGACGACGCGGACAGCCTCATGGCGCATTGTGATGAAGGAAACGGAACTTTATCCGCTTTACTTTTTTCCTCGCCGAACCGGCGACCTTATAAGGATAGTTGAGCGCACAAACGGTTCGATATATGAGAATGACAGTTTTGACGAAGGGGTGGCCGTCCTCGACGTGGCGGCTCTCCGGCGATATTTCGCGGAACAAGAACAGGTGCTTTCGTCAGTGTTCGACGTGTACTATAATTCCAATTTTTCGTGTCGTATCGTGGTGGAGCGTTGCGACCCTACACGGGAACGCTACCGCCTGAAGTTCCGCAATTCCCTCGGAGTGTTCGAGATAATCGAACTTACCGGGGAACTCTCTATAACGCCGGAATATACCGACGCGGACGAATCGCAGTTCAAACGGTACGACACAAGAACGACGGAGTTTTTCACCGACCGTGAAAGAGTGGAACGCAAGCAGTCTATAAGCGTCGAGACAGGAGTGAAACGCCCGGACGAAATACGGTTCTTAATGGATATGTTAGGCAGCGAGGAAGTCTATTTGCTCGACCTGACACCGCTACCGATAAAGGTTATCCCATCGGTGGAGGAACTGACTTACCGCCCGCGCCCGGAATCGCCGCAGAAGTTTACCGTAAAACTCGAAATATCATCTTCCGAAGAAAACATCATGCAGGATATTATCGACGGAAGCGAGAACCGCAAACCGCGCATATTCTCGAAACAGTTCAGCAAACAGTTTAATTAAGGATAAAATGGCAGATACCACACAAAATTTCATAGATAGCCTTATTCTGACTATCCAGAACGCCGAAGACCCGGAAAGCGTTACCAACGAAATGGTGGCCGCCGTGTTCGATTTCCTCAATAAAGGTTACAAGAATCTTTTAACGAACAATTCGGCAGTAGCGACCGAGAAAGCCGAGCGGCAGGCCGCCGACGCGGCTTTGCAACGTACTATTGACACGGTGCAGCTTGCAATAGCGGCAGTAAGAAACACCGCCAACGCGGCAGACGCAAAATCCAAATCCAACGAGGCGGCAATCAACACTCTTTTAGGGAAGAACGCGACCGCCGCAATCGAAAGTTTCAACGAGGTAATAGCCTTCCTTAGTGGAATCAAGGACAATGAAAGCCTCGTCAGTCTTTTGGACGCGATACGTCAGAGGCTTGATGACTTTGACAGGGAGGTGGAGCGTCTGAATTCCATTGATGAAAGCCACGATGACCGAATTTCGGTTGTCGAAGAACTTAACACCGCTATTCACGTCGTTGACACACTCGACCTTGATACCACGACAGATACCGGGATATATTACTATAACCCCGCCACAGTGCTTATGGGAAGCACCCGAAATATCCTTATTGTCAAAAGTATGCCGGGCCAACGCCTTGCCGGAGGGGGGCAGTCGCTGAAAATAGCACAATATCTGTTCGATTCCGACGGACTGCAATACCGAACGGGAGCATTTTCCGGCAGACCGGGGGCCTCAATCGTGTGGGAAGATTGGCAGGGTGTCGGACAAAAAGGAGCCGGCAACCTTATCAACATAACGGAACTTGTGCCACCCCAAAACGGATTCTACGACCTTCAGAGCGCAATCGAAGCGGTTCCGGCAACACATCGCGCACTCGGACGCTGGATTACTTACCGCCTCGGCACAGGCGAGTGGGAAACCAAACAGTTCAAAGGCTCGACGCTGACACAGTGGGAAACCGCGTCAGCATGGGAGGACACCGGCGGGAAGGGTACCATTACTGGGATTAAACTCAATAACCAGACTGTCGCCCCGGACGCTGACGGTGTTGTTAATATAACCGTTGACGAGGTGGAAATCGACGAAACCCTCAATGCGCAATCGACAAACCCGGTACAGAACAATGTAATAACGCAGAAAATCGCGGAACTGGAAGCAAAGACCGTCGCCGACCTTGACATTTCATTGAACGAGGACGAGACGGAAGCACATATCGCCATACTAAACAGCAGCCGCGTTGAAATCGCCGGGGGTGATATTCCCGTAGGGAAAGGTGGAGGCGGAAGTGAACAGGGCCAATCCGCAAAAATCGTGCTTTCCGCCTCGGTAGACAACCCGGTTATTCGTGAGGGCAGCCCGGTAATGCTTTCCTACTTTTTCGACCACCAATATCTCGGAGGCGACCAGAACGGAGAATCCACCGGCCAACGCGCCACGATTGAAATTACCGTAAAGAACGGAGCAGTTACGACGTTCTCGACGGTACTCAATGACGTGGCACGGGGTTCTTATGACCTTGACATTACCGGGTATGTCAGGAGTGGGAAAACCGACATTACGGTAAAAGCCACCGTTATAGACCCGGAGACTGGGGCAACTCGCTCCCGTCAGGCCGTGGCCGGTGTGGAGGCGAAAACACTGGCTCTTTCAAGCGCGTACAATCTGGCAAACTCTATCGCCGGAGGCGGTTACGGCCCTGATGAAACCGTTACCATACCTTTCACCGTATCGGGTTCAGGCTCAAAGACCATAACGCTATATCTTGACGGACAGGAATACAAGTCTACCGTGGTAACCAAGTCAGGCAAGACAAACGGCAGCTTTTCAGTGCCGATGTCTGGACTGACACTCGGCTGCCACAACGTCCAGATGGTTGCCACACTCGAAGCCTCGGAAACCCTCACCCTTGTTTCGGAATCGGTATATATCGACCTTCTGAAGAAGGACGCGGCCGGACGTGTGTCTGCTCCTTTCATAGGCACGATGATAATCTTCCCCGACGGAAGGATTTTCGAGGGTTCGGACTATCTTACGCCGACGCTTGAAGTAGGACAGTTTGAACGCCTTGATTTTGATTTCGTTGTTTATGACCCCGAAATTACTCCGGCGGAAATGACCGTATATCATAACGGAATAGTCTCGCAGCGCGTGTCGCCGCCCCGTTCGGTGCAGAAATACACCAACCGTTTCACACAATCGGGAACGGAGGCGATGAAGTTCAAGACCGGGGAAACAGAATATATCTTCAATATCGAGGTGGTGGAATCTTCTATCAATCTGGTGGAAGTTACCGACAATCTCCGCGTCAAGCTGTCGGCCGCCGGGCGAAGCAACTCCGAAGCCGAGACCGACCGGGCAAAGTGGGAGTTTAAGGGTATAACTACGGACTTCCACGGTTTTGACTGGAACAAGAACGGATGGACAGGCGACGCGCTACTTCTCACCAACGGTGCGAATATCGTAATAAACGATACTCCGTTTGTAACTGACGCGACCGCTACCGGCTTCACTATCGAGGCGGAGCTGATGTGTTCCAACGTAGCCGACCGCGAAGGTGTGGTAATGGAGTGTATGGCCGACGGTGTAGGTTTCCAGATGACGGCCGAACAGGCTAAAATCGTGGTGTCGGGAGGGCAGGAACTTGAAACAAAGTTTGCCCCGGACGTGCCTATAAAAGTGGCGTTTGTGGTGGAAGGCAAGGCGGAAAACCGGCTTTTACAACTCTATGTGAACGGAATCCGAGACCGCTCCCTTCAGTATCAGGCCGCCGCGTCTCTCATTCAGATGAACCCGGCGAAAATCAAAGTCAGTGGCGACGCGGCAGACGTTGAATTGCGGAATGTCCGCATTTACTCTCGCGCCCTGTCCGATGATGAAATATTGTCGAATTATATGATTGACCGCACCACGGCCGACGAAATGGTGTTGTTGTTTCAGAAAAACGACATTCTCGACGATGAAACCGACGAGGTGAGCATCGACAAGTTACGCGCACAGGGTAAAAGCGTAATGCGCATTGTCGGAGACGTTGACCTCGTTAATCAGACCAATAACAAGAAATTCGAGGTTCCCGTCGATGTCTACTTTTATTCGCAGTATGGCAAGGAATATGATTTTGTCGCCCGTAAAATCGGCCTTCGCATACAGGGAACATCTTCGACTACCTACCCACGTAAGAATTACCGCCTCTATTTCTTCCGTTCGGAACAGTACGGAACGACGCTGGAAGTGAACGGTGTAAACGTGCCTTCTCTGGAATACTCGTTCAAGCCGGGGGCGCGCCCTGTATCAATCTTCTGTCTGAAGGCCGATTTTTCGGATTCTTCCAGCACCCACAACACCGGCGGTGTCAGAATCGTTAACGACGTGTTCCGCCGTTGTGGCTGGCTCACACCGCCGCAAGCTGCATACAAGGGAGATTATGATGTCCGTATAGGTGTAGACGGATTCCCGATAAATCTTTTCTACGACAACGACGGTTCCGGCGTCGCCAAGTTCCTCGGAAAATACAATTTCAACAACGAGAAGGCGGATTCCGCAATTGTCTACGGATTCGAGGGTATCGAGGGATTCAACGACGCGGCGACGCTCAACGGACAGCGTAACAAATGTATCTGTCTGGAGTTCCTGAACAACTCGGCCGCGCTCTGCCTGTTCGGTACTGCCTCGATGTCGAATTTCGATGATGAACTGGAATTCCGCTTCAAGGCCGACACCAAGTGGGCCGACGCTCATGCGGACGACAAGGCCGCAGTGATTCGCCTCTGGCAGTGGATTCAGGACTGCAAGGGCAAGCCATCGAAGTTCCTTTCTGAATACCGGGATTATTTCCTTAATGATTCGCCGTTCGCATGGTATATCATTACGGACTACTTCATGGCCGTGGATAACCGTGCCAAAAATATGATGTTGGTAACGTGGGACGGTATTCACTGGATGTTCATACCCTACGACATGGACACTCTGCTTGGTGAGCGAAACGATTCTTACCTGAAGTTCGACTATATGATAACTTTCGATTCTTTCGATGAATCCCAGGGAGCCTATTGTTTCGCCGGCCATGATTCGGAACTGTGGAAACTGGTACGCGCTTGCCCCGAAAAACTCGCCGAGGCAGCCAAGACCATACGCGCCAATATGTCAACGGAATACGTCTTAAAGGTATTCAACGAGGAAATGATGGGCGCATGGGCCGAACGTATCTACAACAAGGACGGGGAATATAAATACATTCTTCCACTGCTTGAACAGGGCAAGGACTATCTTTTTGCCCTTCAGGGTTCGCGCTATGCGCACCGAACCTATACCATTGTCAACCGCTTCAACCTTTTGGATTCGGAGTATTGCGCTGGAACTTACCGCGATGACGCTTTTCCCATCTATCTGTCTTATAACTTCGCGGCCAATCCTCGCGCCCTCACAATCACCGCAGCCGAGCGGTTCTGTTTCGGTTACGGAATGACTAACGGCGACCCGACGGTTCACGGCCTACGCGCCGAGAATCCGGGCGATACGGTAGAACTGACATTCCGGCAGAATCTTATCGTAAACGACCCTCAGAATGTTTACGGGGCTTCAAGAATCCGGGGGCTGGACCTTACGAAGATAAGCCACGCAATCGTCGGGACACTCAACCTTAACAAGTGTATCCGGCTTACCGACCTTAACGCCTCATGTGCTGACGGACAAACCACGCTGACCGGCCTTGTTGTGGATTCGTGCCGAAATCTCCAGCGTATCAATGTCAACGGCCTGAACGGATTGTTGTCGCTCAATCTTTCCGAAAACAAGAAACTCGACACTTTCGACGGAGCAGACACGAAGCTCACCAATGTTATTTTCGCACAGGGCGGAAAACTCGCCACTGCGAAACTTCCGGCGACGCTCCAGACGCTTGAACTCCGATACCTTCAGAGCCTCGCGCCTTCCGGCTTGCAGATTCCGGCAAACGTGGCTGTCAACCGCCTTGTGGTTGACAACTGCCCGCAGCTCGACTGGCGCGACATACTGAAGAAATGCCCGACTACGACCTATCTACGTGTTACCGGCATAAACGAGAGCGGACGCGGCGAACTGCTCCGGCAGTTCCTTACGATGAAAGGCGTCGATGAAAACGGAAATACCGTCAACACTTGCCGCCTTGTCGGTACTTACCAACTTACAAAGTATCTCCCAGAATCAGAGTATAACGAGTTAAAGGCGCATTTCCCGGAACTCAACATTTTGCAGCCGGAATGGACGGTTATCAAGTACGACGAAACGGTTGCAGACAGTAAGAACATTTCCAATCTCGACAATGAAACCGGCTACGACTACGATAACGAGTTTCAACCGTCGGCCCATATCGCCGCGATTCTCGCCAAACGCCACCGCGTCATGGCCAAGTACACGGCGCAGGGTGAAATGACCGTCTGCCCGCTTGATGATTCGGACAGCCGTAAATACCACGACGGTACAGAGGCCAACCTTCAGGGATTCGCCCACCCGACAAAGGCGGACGAAGGCGACGTTATGATGTACGAGCCAGACCGTTGGTGCAAGGGCATTGATGATTTTATAAACCGTTGCCATTATGACTGTTTCAGTTCGCTGAAAAAAGTTACCACCCCCGAAGGTGTGAAACTCTACCCGGAGGATATGCAACTTATCGACCGTTCGGCTTGTCGTGTCGCTTCCACATACGCCACGTTGGACGAAAGCATTACGGTTTATGATGATTACCGGGTGTTTATTGCCCCGGTAGCCGGTTACAGGCAGGTGAGGTGGCCGGCTGTCAATTCTTCGGTTTACGGTGCTGTTTTCCTTGACGCAGCCAATAATATTGTAGGCCGTGCCGCAGCCAACTCCGGGCGAATGACCGAAAGCAGCTACTTGTTTACCTCCGTTCCGGCTAAGGCTGAAAAAATCGCTTTCACCTGTCTTCGCGAAGGGTCTTTCTCATTCGTGTGGCTCACCACCTCCGACCAGATAGACGCTATCGAGCCTGACGCATGGAATACCGGGGAATATCTCTGTGGTGTGAATAAAGCATACTACGGCAATTTGCAGATTCGCAGTATCAACGGAGTGGCCCCAACTTGCAGCGTATCACAGGCGCAATTCGCCGATTATTGCCGCAAACGTGGCGAAGGGTTCACTCTGATAACCTATGCCATGCACCGCGACATCGCCCGGCTTTTCTTTGCCACATACGGCAACCGCGACAGTTCCGACGTATGCGGATATGGCTCCGGCTCAAACACCACTCCGACGGGTAAGACCGATTTCCTCGGAATGAAAGATACTATCAAACTACCGACGGCGACACTCGGAGCTGCCGGAGGCTGGTATTACGACGACACCAACACATTAAGAAATGCCACCTCAATAAATGCCCTCGGATATGAAAACCTTTGGGGCAATGTGTCAGAATGGATGGAGGGCTTCAGTTCCGATTACTGGGTCTGCACCCTTAAAGACCAGGGAGACCGCAAAGTCAAGAGCGCGACCATCTCCGATTCATGGATTACCGAACTTCATAACGGGCGATTCATGGACGTGGTGCCTGTGCTTGTCGGGGCTACCGAGACAACTCATTACGGGGATAAATTCTGGGGACAGAACTCGCCGGCCCGTGTCGGGTTGCGTTCCGGCAACTACGCCTACTCGTACAGCGGTGTTTCGTACATGTTCGCGAACTTCGATTCATCGAGCACGAGCGCGTGGTACGGGTCGCGCCTTGCCTTCATTGGTAAAATCGTCTATACGTTAAACGTCGCGACCTTCTTGGAGGCCGAGGCCATCGGTTAAACTTTACACTTATCCGTATGCACGAAAAAGATTATATCGTTACACGCGGGCCAGGGCCTCCTCACACCGCATAAAGATAAAACGGCAGATTTCCCCAAACGGCCGGCCCGTGTCGGGTTGCGTTCCGGCAACAACGCCAACTCGAACAACGGTGTTTCGTACATGAACGCGAACAACGATTCATCGAACACGAACGCGTGGTACGGGTCGCGCCTTGCACTCATAAGCGTTAAGCCTGAAAAGATATTTTGCCCTCCGGCATGGCGACGTGTCGCCGGAGCCGTGGCAGGGGATTGAGCCGCAGCACAGCCGCCGACGTGCGGAACGCTGAAACATCACGCGCAGGGGTGGAGTTTAGTAGGGGCGGCGCAAGTCGTCGGCCGAAACACTCAGGCCCCGGAAAAATGAAGGCTAAAAATCAATAAAATGAAGCGTCTTAAAGATTCCGACATAATTCCGCTGATTGTCGCCGCCCCCAACATAAGGCAGGCGATTTTCGCCGTACTCCGTGGAACTGACCGCAAGGAATCGCCACAGGGGAGAGAAATACTCGCCCATATAGACGGTATAGAGGCATGGCTGGCCGGTGAAATATCGGCGGGAATCTTTCACTTAACCACATACGGAGAGGAAGAAATCAAGGAAGGCGGGAAGATACGAAAGATTCAATTCCTTTACTCATATTACGAGAAAATCGGTGTTCATGCCATTATGAACATCGTCGAGGACCTGACTTTCAAAAGGCTGATAAGGACTACCGCCGCCTCCCTGAAAAACCGAGGTGTCCATGACCTTCTCGGAATCATACGGCGCGACCTCGCCGCTGACCCCGATAATATGCTTTATGTCTACGAGGACGATATTACCAAATTTTACGAAAGCATATTACAGGATATTATGATGGACGTGTTGCGTAGGTTTTTCAAGGGCCCGATAATCCTTACTCTGCTGGAGCGATTTGTCAGATTCCTGCCACACGCCCTGAGTATCGGATTACGCTCATCGCAGCATTTCGGAAATCTGCTTTTGTCGGTAGCTCTCGACCATTTCCTGAAGTCAGAAAACCGGGTGAAGTATTATTACAGGTATTGCGACGACAAGAGGGTTATAGACTGTAACAAGCCGGATTTATGGCACGTTTCCCGGCTGATTGAACAGCGGGTGGAATCCGTGGGGCTGAAAGTCAAACCGAACAAACGGATTTATCCTATCTCTGAAGGTATCGACTTTCTCGGTTACAAGATTTACACCGACCATACACGGATTCGCAAAAGGAACAAAGTCAAGGCGGCCCGAAGGCTGCACCGGCTGAAATCAAAGAGACGCAGGGCGGAAATAATCGCGTCTTTTTACTCGCTCTGTAAACACGCTGACGCGAAACATCTATTTTTCAAAATCACAGGAATAAAAATGGCTGATTACCAGAATTTGAAATCTCTGGCGGAACTGGGCATATCAACTTCGCCCGGTGTTCGCCGGAACGGACAGAAAAATTTTGCTTGCCGGAGTGTGTCGCTTAACGCTCTGGTGGGCACCGCTCTCTGTATTCTTGACTTTCAGACCGACGTGTCGACAAAGTGGTCGCGCAAAGAGTTACGGGAAGCCCGCGAAGCCGGGGAAACAGACGCGGTGGAGAAATCGAAATATCTTGTATGCGCCCGCGTCATAGTTCCCAATCGCTCGCAGCTTGCCGCGTGCAACCTGACATTGAAGAAGGGCGACGTGGTGAAGTTCTTTACCGGCTATCCCGATATGTGCGATATTTGCGACGCTCTGAAAGAGAAGGGAATGCTCGGCGAGAACAAGGTGACTATGGCACGGAACGCGCAGGGCAATTTCACCGAATATCTTTTCACCTAAAATCCAACAGTATGAATTTTCAGAAAATAAGCTGCTCCGAACATCTGGAGCCGATAGAGTGTATAAACCCGCGCCGCGACCGCTGGGCCTTCCGCTGGAATCACCACAAGGAGGACGGCGGATGGTTCGCTTTCGAGGCAGTCGCAGACCACCGCCCATCCGTCGATGAAATCCGGGAGGTGATAGACGCGCAGATTGACGCGGCCACACAGTCGGATATAATAGAGGGTTTCGAGTGGAACGGTAAGAAAATCCGCCTTACCGATACGGCGCAGCGAAATTTCCTTTTCGCGGTTTACTCACTGAATCATACCGGGGAAATAGACCGCGCCCCCTTCGTCGGTCTGCTCGAAGCCGACACCGACGCGGCGGCAGCCGATGAACTCGGCGATATGGTGGCCGCAATGTGGAAGCACATCAAGGAACACCGAGAGCGGGGCAGACAGGCGAAGGAGGCGGTGGATTGCTCCGTTTACGTATTATAGCATATCATCGAAGGCAGAGACACCGGCGACCCGGCTATCTTTCATTATGTGGGCGTAAATCATCGTCGTGCTGATTTGCGTATGGCCCAACAGTTTTGAAAGTGTGCCGAGGTCTCCGTTGTTCTTTTTGTAATACAGTGTTGCAAACGTGTGCCGGGCTGATTTCGCGCTGACAGCCTTGTTAATGCCTATCCGTCGGCAGATTCGTTTTATTATGCGGTTGAAGGCCTGGTCGGTAGGCAAGTGGCGGAACAGCGGCCCGCGCAGTCTTCCTTCCTTGTAGTATTCCACAAGTTTAGCCGCCGGAACTGACAGCGGCATATTTACGCGGGTCCGGGTCTTTATGCGGGTGTAGTGTATTTCGCCGCCGTGAATCTGCTCTATTTGGAGACTTCGAGCGTCGGAGATATGCATCGCAGTGAAGCACATGAAGAGAAAGAAGCGCAGCACGTCGGTTTCGCCTTCATCGAGTTTGTCGGAGCGGAACACACCGATTAGCGCATTTAATTCGTCCTCGGTAAGAAAAACAACAATCGGGTCGGCCTGTGGAATCCTGTACACCTCGAACGGATTGTTTTTTACCTTACCGGCTCTCATCGCGGCGTAGTAGTGCATACGGATTACACACATATTTTTGCGGATTGTACCGGGGTTGTTGTTGTGTTTGTCGCGCAGATAGGCGGCATATACGCGCAGCCAGTCGGGTGTTATCTCGGCAATCTGGAGCCGTGGGTTATAGGATTCCAGTTTGCGCAGTGCGGCGGCATGGTGTCGCATTGTTTCGGGCTGGAGGGCGGTTTTCAATGCCTCCAAGTGCCGCCGGGCATACTCGATAAAGTTCATTGTCTCGCCGGGTCTACGATACAGGGCCAGAAAACTGTCTTTCGTCAGGGTCTCGCCTGTCAGACGCGCCCGCACAAGAATGTCGGATATTTTCGCTTTTGTGTTGGAAATGATAAGATTCCAGTCTTTAACTTGCTGACCGCGCCCACGGACGCGCTCGGCTGTCTCATCCCATTCTGCGGAAGTTACCGCAATGTCAAGGGGGAGGCGGATTTTTATCCGCTCGATGTTCAGGACGGCATACAGGGCCGCCCGGCCGTCGGCGCGTTCGCTTTCGTTGCGCCGCCTGATTGTTACTTTCGCCATTTTTCGGTGTGCCAACTTTTGAGCCGACATTTTTTGTAACACGCTGATTATCAAAAACCGCTGTGCCTACATTTGTGCCGACGGATTATTAAAAATTGACTACTGACGGGCGTAAGTAAAACGTTAGTAATCTGTTATTTACAACAAAACCCCACCGAGTGGTGGGGTTGTCTGGTGGTGCCACCAGGAATCGAACCGGGGACACAAGGATTTTCAGTCCTTTGCTCTACCAACTGAGCTATGGCACCGTGAAATGGAGCAGGGAGCGCTTATTTGAGAGGCTTTCTCCGTTTCAGCGATGCAAAGGTAGGGAGTTTTTTTGAATTGGCCAAATGTTTTTGTGATTTTTTTGCGAGATTTTTTTCACAGATGCTCAAAAAGATACTCAAAACATACGTTCCGACGCTGAAAGGCATACGTTTGTGTGCTAAAAATCCTGCTAAAATCCTGTTAAAATCCTGTCCAAAATCATGCTCAGAAACGCTGGTCTGCAAAAGATGCTTTTGTGATGGAGGTCCTCATTTGACCATACGGCCGTAATCGGGGTGGCCTGCCGCTACGATGCCCGAAATTTTGCCGTGGCCAAATCCAGGGGGGGTGGTCCATGTAGAAGGAGGCGTTAAGGAATTAGGATGGCGGCCGGCAATGTTTCCGTAATCGGGGTATATGCAGGCGTAATTCGGGTTATCCCTCCCAGCTCTTTTAATGCTAATTTTGCGTCGTAAAACGACTTTAACCCGATATATTTTTATGAACAGGCCACTCTCGATCCTGATAATCGCTTCTGCGTCACTTGTGGCAGTCAATGCCCAGAACAACAACATCACCGATATGGAAAATCTCGTACTTACCTCAGAATGGGACAAGACCTTCTCCAAGAGCGACAATGTTAATCACCGGAAAGTGACATTCACCAACCGTTACGGAATCACTCTCGCCGCCGACATGTACAGCCCCAAGAACGCGCCGGCACAGTTGCCGGCTATAGCCGTCTGTGGCCCTTTCGGTGCGGTGAAGGAACAGTGTTCAGGCATTTATGCCCAGGAGATGGCCGAGCGCGGTTTTGTGACTCTCGCTTTCGACCCCTCTTTCACGGGTGAAAGCGGCGGCATGCCCCGCTACACCACTTCCCCTGACATCAACACGGAAGACTTCTGTGCGGCCGTCGATTTCCTCGTCACGAATCCGGCTGTCAACCCCGAGGCTGTCGGCGTGCTGGGCATCTGCGGCTGGGGCGGCCTCGCCATAAACGCCGCTGCCGCCGATCCCCGCATCAAGGCAACTGTGGCTTCTACGATGTATGACATGAGCCGTGTGAGTGCCAACGGGTATTTTGACAGTGCCGACACTCCCGAAGACCGCGACAGCCTCCGCGCCGTGCTTGCCTCGCAGCGCACAGAAGATTTCCGCAACGCCTCGCCCCAGCTTGGCGGCGGGGTGCCCGATGAGCTTCCCGAAGACGCACCCCGCTTCCTGCGCGACTATCATGACTATTACAAGACTCCGAGAGGCTACCACCCCCGGTCGCTCAACTTAAACGGAGGCCGCACTGCCACATCTCCCATCCCCTGGATTAATTTCCCCCTGATGAGCCGGGCCGGGGAAATCGAGAATGCCGTGATGATAATCCATGGCGAGAAAGCCCATTCTTTCTATTTCGGCAGCGACGCCTACAAACAACTGACCGTCATCCCCGGCCACGAAAACAACAAACTTTTCATGGTCATACCCGGCGCGAGCCATACCGACCTTTACGACCAGAAAGATGTGATTCCCTTCGATGCCCTCGAACGTTTCTTCAACGAATATCTGAAATAGCACCTGTCTTCCCCGCCTCCACTAAGGCCATGACGAGACGCGGCAGCGCCGGGCGAAACGTCATCTGATGTTTCCGCCCGGCGCTGCTGACAGTCAAGACTTCTGCCTTGACGCTTTATTTCAACTCCTTGCCGTCAGAGAAAGCATTCCCGACCCTCTCGCCCAGGGCAACATACCCATTGTGAACCGGGTCAAAGGTTATGAGCCGCATCTTCTCCACATCAGGCTTGCCATCCTCAGCCAGAAACCTCTCGTCACAGACAATGTTCACGATTTCGGCTATGATGTAATATCCCGACTCCGATTCATAAAGCTTCTCCTTGATCCGGCACTCCATCGTCATCGGGAAACAGTCAAACACCGGAGCCTCGACATTTTCACCCTTCGTCGCCCTCCAGCCGGTGTTCGCGATTTTATCGGGGTGGGTCTTGGCGCTCACTATACCTACATAGTCAGAGGCCACAAGCGTGTCAACCGTGGCGAAACCGACCGTGAAATCCTTGCAACGGTTGAGGTTCTCCGTTGTGGCATGCGCCCCCATCGAAATCATGATCTCATTCACGTCCCACTGGCCGCCCCAGGCAGCGTTCATCGCGTTAGGACTCCCATCGGCATTGTATGTGCCGATAATCAACACAGGCTGAGGAAGCATCCACGCCTTGGGTTTGAAATTCTTCATATCACAGATATTTTTAGGTGAAAATATGCAACTGTAAACATCAGCATGCCCCCTGAGGTTCATTGCCCCAGGCAACTAAAGGGGCTCTGGTCAAAGTTAGCCAAATTCCCCGGACTGTGCAACCCCCAGGCTATCCTCCACGAGGTCTGCCGGCGGGTTGCCGTTCTCATTGATATTTCGTAATTTTGATGCGCGGCAGGTATGTGGTGTCTTATTCAGATATGGGCTGGCCAGGCAAGACCCGTGTCAAAATCATAAACGGCAACAAAATAGACGCATACGAGCGTGTGATGCCCTGACGATATGATTGGGCCATGTCGCCGGCCGATGACTACGGTATGCCGGCTCAGTTGAGCTGGAGCCGGTATTCCCTCGGAGTGCTGCCGGTCTGGTTCTTGAAAAACCTGATGAAATGCTGCGGGTGCTGGAAACCAAGCTGCTCGGCAATCTGCTTGGTGCTTAGGCCCGGATTCAGCAACGCGTTCTTGGCGTGATTTGTCATCTTGAGCTGGATATACTCCTGGGCCGTCTTGCCCGTCTCCTGCTTCACCAGGTCGCCGAAATAGTTTGGCGAAAGACATATCTTGTCGGCGAAATACCTCACTGTCGGCCGGCCGTCTGTCATCCCGCGCCCGCTGTCGAGATATTCGTCGACCAGCTGCTCAAACTTGCCGATGACATTGTGGTTAAGCTCCTCGCGGGTCACAAACTGACGCTCGTAGAAGCGCATGCAGTAATTCAGCATCACCTCGATGTTGGATACAATCAGCGATTTCGAGAACTTGTCAATAGGATGTTGCAGCTCACGGGCTATTTTAGCCATATAATCCTGCAATATCAGTCGCTCCTCAGTCGAGAGATGCAGAGCCTCGTTTGAGGCGTAGGAGAAAAACGAGTACTGCTTGATTTTCTGCCCTAATGGAGTACGGAGCAGAAAGTCAGGGTGAAACAGCAGTCCCACCGCCTCCGGCACCGGGCCATCCTCAATCCGGTGTATTTCCACAGTCTGGCCCGGCGCGAAACTCACCACCGTCTCGTCGTCGAAGTCATAGGTCGTCTTGCCGTAGTTTATCTTGCAACCCGTGGTCTTTTTCAGGAAAAGCGAATAAAAACCGAAGTGCATGCAATGGTTGGGCTGCGACACAGTCTTGTCAAACCTGACTATGCCGACAAGCGGATGCCGCGTCTCAAAACCGAAATACCGGTTGTATTTCTCAATGGTGTCTGCCTCGTAGATTTCCATATCCGGGATTTTTCTGCAAATATAATGACAATGGTCCATCCGGCAAAGCCCGTGGCCGAAAGTCAGGTAATCAGGGTGCATCCATCCGTAACAATGGTTGCTCCCTCCAGGCCTGGCCGCCGGGTCACATCCTGGCCGCCAGCTTGTAGCCGACCCCGCGCACATTCAGCAGCTCAAGCGAGGCTGACCTCGACAGGTATTTGCGCAGCTTGTAGATGAATCCGTGCAGGCGGTTGAGATTGTTGTAGTCATCATTCTGCCAGATGCGGTACATAAGCGTCTTCGCCTCCACCACCTCATTGGGGTGGCGAAACAGTTCGTCGATTATTACCGCCTCTGTGTGGGAAAGCTCCACAGGATCCCCTCCGACCAGCAGACGCTGCGACGCGAAATCAAGCCTGCAATCCCCCACAGTCAGGTCAGTGTCTTCGGCGCAACCCGGGCGGTTGCGTTTCAGCAGCGCCCTTATGCGCACCACCAGCTCGAGTATCTGGAACGGCTTGCGGATATAATCATTGGCTCCCAGCTCAAACCCCTTGACCACATCGTCAAGGGCCGTGCGGGCCGTCAGGAAAAGCACCGGCACAGCCGGAGAGGTAAGGCGTATGAGCCTCACCATCTCGAATCCGTCCATCCGCGGCATCATCACATCGGCTACCACGATGTCTGCCCCGGATTCCCTGAAACGCTCAAGGCCGGCCTCGCCGTTGGATGCGCACACCACATCGAATCCCTCACGCTTCAACGCGTCCTCGACGATAAACGACAGCGTCGCGTCATCCTCCACCAGCAATATCTTCTCCTTGCTCATACGCCATTGAATTTTATTGTGAACTTCGTCCCTTGCCCCGGTTTGCTTGTGACACTGATGCTCCAGCCCATCAATTCCGTGATCTGCCTCACATAGAAGAGCCCCAGGCCATATCCCCCAACCTCATACCGGTCGCCGGAAGTCACCCGGTAGAATTTGTCGAAGATAAACGGCAGATTCTCCTTCGCTATCCCTATGCCATTGTCTGCCACGGTCATAGACTCCTTGTCTGCCATGATGCTGACCCTCACCGACTCTCCGGAATATTTCACGGCGTTGTCTATCAGATTGGACAGGATATTGCCGAGATGCAACGGGTCGGCCTGGATTGAAAGACTGTCGGCGATCTCCATTTCTATCCTCACCGGCTTGTCAGCTTTCAGCTCCATCATCCCCGCCACCTCCTCGACAATCGGCCTCACAGCAACATGCTCGATGTCGAGTTTGATGGTCTTGAACCGCTCCATGCTCATAGAGAGGATGTTCTCAATCATTCCCGACAGAAAACTCAGTCGTTGCATTATGATTTTCAGAAACTGTCGGTTCCTCGCCTCGTCGCTCTGGTCGTAATAGCGCAGCATGGAGTCTGCCGCCGAGTAGGCAACCGCGACTGGGGTCTTCAGCTCATGGGTCATGTTGTGGGTGAAATCATCCTTCATCTGCTCGATGGTGCGCAGGCGGCCTACCCAGTGGAGCAGATACCAGATCAGCAACCCCGTCAGGACAAGTATCGCAGCCGATGTGGCGATGATGCCCGACATCTGGCGCAGGATATGGCCTCCCAGCGGACTGAACGAAGCCCTGTACACCGGCCCCTGGCTGTCTGACACCGCGAAATCCATTGACCATAGTCCGTCATCTCCCCCCGCGCTGTCACCCGCCTCTCTGATGAAGGCTTGCCGGGGATGCAGCCCTGAATTGCTGAGTTCCTTCATGAAAAGGCTGTCGAGTCTCGCGTGGTTCCTCCCGGGCAACCGCTTGTCAGACTCCTCGATGAGATGGAAATACCCGCTCATCGTCTTGTTCAGGTTGTCGAGAAGATTGGGATATTCATATTCCCCATAGGCGTTTTTCTCCCCCTCCACCATGAGGGACAGCTTGATGAAGGAGTCGTCGTTGCCATTCGACGACCCGTTGAGCCGCGATATGATTTCGAGGATGTCGGCCCTGCGGACACATTCCCCCACAGTCTGCAAAGTCTGCTCCTTTATCGAGTTGTAAAGACCCTGGAGATACCACACGTTACCGGCGACCATCACTGAGATGGCTGCCAGGCAGATGGCGGTTATTGTCCTGAAACGCTTCATGATACAAATTTACGAAAAATTCGCGACAAACCCTTTGCCGGCTAAGACTAACTAAGACTAAAGCAGGCTTGGCTAAGATTCTCGGGACGGTTTCTGCCCTAACTTTGCGACATAAACAAATACTTGCAAAGATGAAACAGATATTATACGCCGGCAATCTCCTCGCCGCGATGTTCTTGGTTCTGCTCCTTGCGGGCTGTTCGTCACCAGCGCGGCTTCTCTTCGCTGACCGCGAATGGCATGTCAGCGACTATTACGGTCAGATAATCGACCGGGACACCACCTATCGCATGACATTCGGCAACGTGCTGATTCCGGAGTCGCCGGTCATAGTCTCTTCCGCCGACACTGTGGCAGAATATCCAGGCATGGACCGCTTCCTTGCAGACATCCTCCACACGTCACACCTCGACAGCGCCGAGATTCTTTTCTATGCCCCCCAGATGCAGACAATGTTTGTGAAACCGAAAGGGGCAGTATCCCCGGCCTTGAGACCCTCGTCAATATCATCCCCTATGACTGACGAAAAGCCCTATACAATGTGGGTCAACGACGGAGACATTGAGGTCTGGACGAGAAATCCATCGGAAATGTACACCTACACATATTTCGACAAGAAGAAAAGGCGTCTTCTCATAGTCGACTGTTACGACTACGGCGACACCCCTATGGCGCAGATTACGATATTCCAGTCTGCCGACAAGGCGACATCAAGGATGAAAGTGCCCGACTCACTTCGCCGCCCCTTCTATGTCATCCACGACCTGAGGAATTGCATGCGCGATATTGAGTTTTGGGCGCACACCGTCGAGACGCGACGGGCCATTGCCTTGGCGAACTATAAAATCGGACAGGAACAAAAACTCAGAAAGAAATGAGACACAATGCGTTTGTAATCCTCTGCATCCTCCTCTCCCTTTCGGCGGCGGTGTCGGCAAAGCAAATCCGGGGTGTCGTTGCCGATGCCGATTCGATACCGGTTGAATTTGCCAATGTGACGGCATTTGCCGCCGATTCTGTGGCAGGTGGAGGTGTGACCGATGCCTCCGGGAATTTCATTATCGAGGTCAGGCCCGATTGCGACAGAATCAGGGTGTCATTTGTCGGATATGATGATGTCGTGCTTTCTCCGGTGCGGCCAGATATGGGACAAATTGTCATGAAGCAGACTTCGACGACATTGCGGGAGGTGGTCGTGAAGGCCCCTCTGATACGGCGCGAGGCTGACCGGATTGTGCTGAATGTGGCCGCCAACCCTTTGTCGGCCAACAAGGACGCCCAGCAGCTGCTGAAAACAGCCCCGGGTGTGTGGGCGACGGATGACATGCTGTCGATATATGGCCAGGGAGGAACCGCCGTCTACGTCGACGACCGGAAAGTGAACATGTCCGGAAGCCAGCTCATGGCTTACCTCAAGACCATACAATCATCCTCTATCGCCACGATAGAGGTCATCCCCAAGGCCGGGGCTGAATACAGCGCTGACTCTTCAGGTGGCGTTGTCAGGATTAACCTGAAACGCAGCCGGGTCGACGGACTCAATGGCTCGGCCGGGATGAATGTCACAGCCGGAGAATACGAGCAATGGATAAATCCCTTCATCAGCCTGGGCCTCCATGCCGGCCGATGGACTGTCAACTTCAATGCCAACGTGAACGGGAGTCCGTCGGAGAGACATGTCTCACACGAGGAAACCACAAACTCGGCCGTCTCCCGGGTGAATACCGGTGTGGCGCGTCTTGAAGACAAGGCGATTCAAGGCAATCTCTCCCTTGGCATATTCTATGAGACGGGCGACAAAGACAAAATCGGGCTGCAGTTAGACTGCAATCCGGCCAAATCCCGTCATAAGTCCGACTCTGAGACCGGGATGGTCGCTCCGGGGTTCAGCGGCGCCACATTCGGCCTGTATGACAGTGAAGAGCTGTTTCATAATTTCAATGCCGCATTCAACTGGTCGCATGTCACTGACCGCAATGGCTCTGTGTTGAAACTGATTGCCAATTACAACCGTCAGAGCCGTTCGGTGGCGGAGGACAATATGATGCGCTGGTCTTATCTGCCCGGCGATTCGATATTCAATACCGACAGC
Organism: Bacteroidales bacterium; assembly: GCA_910575615.1. Lineage (GTDB taxonomy): Bacteria > Bacteroidota > Bacteroidia > Bacteroidales > Muribaculaceae > UBA7173. Next base: position 54,234 of record CAJTEX010000014.1, read on the forward strand.
CGCAACCGCTACGACATACTGGTCACAGATCTGTCATTCCGCAAGGTGTTCAATCCCCGCTGGAATCTCAATGTCGGGGCGAAACACACCCTCAACGATGTCTCAAACAGCTCTTTCCACCGACATCTCCGTGGCCGGGAATGGATTATGGACCGGAGGTATGATTATGACGCGTCATATGATGAGAACATTGTGGCCCTGTATGCCACCGCCGACGGCAACGCCGGGAGATGGCGGTTGAAGGCGGGATTGCGCGGTGAATATTCCGTGACCAGAGGTGGCGAGGCCCATGAAGGCCGTCTTGACATCTTCCCCAACGCAAACATATCATACAACCTTGCCGAAAAGGGGGATTATACTGTGGCTGTGGGATATTACAGACACATCATGCGCCCCTCGTTCCAGTCGTTGAACCCGGTTGTGAGGCAAGTTTCCAACTATACTTACACTGTCGGCAACCGAAATCTCTCCCCAAGCTTCACCAATGCGTTGAGCCTCGATTTCATCCTTGCCGGCAGATTCACCGTCGCGGCAGGCTGCTCGATGACCGATAATCCGATAAGGCAGATGTTCACATCCGACCCGGATTTTCCCGAGAGGCTTTATCTCACATGGGGCAACGAAAAGACAGACCGTAATCTCTTCATCCATGGCGACGGATTCGTTAACATCACGAAGTGGTTTGACCTTTACTCAAGTCTGACATATATGGTTACGTCACAGAGACTGTCCGGCGGAGACGCTTATGACACATTCGGTTACCTCCAGCTTGTGGCAAATGCCATGTTCCGGCTGCCAAAGGGATTCAACCTATCGGTGAGTTGCTTCTATAACTCCAGGATGAGGATTGGCAACATCACGGTGTTCCCGATTCTTGACCTTGCCCCGACATTGCAGAGGCAGTTTGGCAAGCACTGGTCGGTGTCGGTCGGCGTGGAAAACCTCTTGCAGCGTACAAGTAAAATCATGACCGAATCATCGGGGTATGACCGGTTTGCTCACACTAAGACATATATGAAGGCAAAAATCGGGGTCACATACAATTTCCACTCCGGGAAGAGATTCCGCACACCGGGCATTGAGAAGAACACCGATGCCTCACGTCTCCGCAACGACTGATTACGCCGGCTGATGGTGAGGCAGTCAGGATATCCCGGCGCCCTGTCCCCCTGGCGGTGGTCAGCGGATGCCCAGCATCTTGTGGGTCTGGAGCGAGAGGCTCCAGGCGGGATGGGCCTTGATGAAAGCTATGCAGTTGGCGAGGGTCGCGGCGTTGCGGAGGTGGCATTCATCATCGTCATGCACGGTCATGGCGTGGTCGCAAGGCTGCAGCGAACGGTGACGCGCCTCTATCGGCTCATAGAGCCTGACGCGCTCCTCGTCGTGGCCGTCGTCATGGAAGAGCAGCTTGATTTCGTCGACTCGCTCCAGGACAATATCCAGGGTCTTCGGCGAGCAGGTCACCCAGTCGACATTCGGCGGTATCGGCAATGTGCCGTTGGTCTCCACCTGCACGAAGTACCCGTCAAGGCGGAGCCTGTCTACAAACTCCCTGGTGAGCTGCAGCCCCGGTTCGCCGCCGGTGATGACGGCGTGGCGCGCCGGATATTTCCTGATTTCCCCGATTATCTCGTCATCGGTCATCTCGCGGCCATCCTGGTGTTGGGTGTCGCAGAACGGACACGCCAGGTTGCAGCCTGACAGGCGCACAAACACGGCCGCGTGTCCCGCAAACCGCCCCTCTCCCTGAAGGGAGTAGAATATCTCGTTGATTTTCATCAGCAATAAAAAACGTTTTGCCGCGCGATGCTCAGAGGGCCTGCGGCTCCACCCCGTCTACGACATAGGCCGCCACATTCCCCTCGCTCTCCTGCACCACTGCCTTGTAACACTCCGGAATCTGCTCCGTTATCCATCGCGCGATGTTCTCCGCCGTGGGGTTGAAGGGCAACACATCGTTGAGATGGCGGTGGTCGAGCGCGTCATGGATTCGTCCCTTTATGCGGGTGAAGTCACACACCATCCCGTCGGCGTTGAGAGTGGCCGCGCGGCAATAGACGGTCACAATCCAGTTGTGGCCGTGGATGTTGGAGCATTTGCTTTCATATGAGAGCGCGAGCTGGTGTGAGCCCGCGATTTCCATTCTTTTGGAGACGTAATACATTGGCGGTTGATGGCGCGGCTGTGGTCACGGCAGGGTGACTCTCAGCAGCAGACGTTGATAGAAGATGAATGAGGAGGGGGTGAAATTGAAATCGAGCGACGCCAGCAGGCTGACATGTTTCTTGCGCAATATGTAGGCATAGATGTCGAGCCGGTCGTAAAAGCATTTCTGGTAGAACGGCTCCCCCTGGTATAGACCCGGCCCCATTGGCGACCACACCACCGGGTTGGTGGCGATTTCCTCCTCAGTGGCGTGGGGCGCGTCATTGTCGAGAAACGACGGGGAGGGGTAGTCGTATGAGGGAAACAGCGGCTTGCCTACATACAGGGTGTTCTTCACCCCCAGCCACCGCCATTCCCCGACAGCCTCGACATACAGCCCGGCGGGGGTGTCCCATCCGCTGTCTTCCCGCGCGCGGTTGCGCTCTATGGTCATCAGCAGTCCGGCCCTGACGGTCAGCGAGTCTGTGCCGACAGCCCGCCCGAGGTCGGCCCCGACGTAAGGGTTGACCAGGAAGTTGTCGACGATATGCTGGTCGGCCGGGGCATCTTTCTGCAGAGCGTAATGGTTCATCTGCAAATGGCCTCCGAAGTTAAACCAGTTGCTCCGGGGCGACATCTGCCCGTGGAACACGATGTTGAACGCCTCGCGCTGGCTGCGGGTCTGCATCCCGCGCCAGTCGATGTAAGCGTCAAAATACCCTTTTGTGCCAACATACTGAGCCATCGCCCCGCGGATATTGTTCTGGCTGTAGCTCAGGGAGTCGCTCCAGAGAAAGCCTGGCAGCTCCTCGGTCAGCTGCTTGCGCGGGAACATACCCATCGAGAAGCGCCATCTGCGACCCTCATGGCGGTAATACAGGGTGGGGGAGAGCCGGTGTCCCTCCCATTGGCAGCCTATCGGCTGAAACCACACCACGCCCCCGGCGATCCGGTCCTCGGGGCTGAACTTCAGTCCCACCTCGGGCGCGAGGTTGGTGAATAAATATGTCTTTGTCGCCGTCACGTCGTGGTCACCCTCGCGGTTGTCAAAAACCGACGAGAAGTCTACCTCCCAGGTCGGCTCAACTCCACGCGACAGTTGGGGCAGCAAGAATGCCGCAACCACCAGCGCTGACGTTATAAACCTACTCATACACGCGGCTGTGTCAGACAATCTTAGATGTGGGGCCGGGCAGGTTGGGATGCTCGAGCGGTGCGCCCGGACGGCGCATCTTCAGCTTGATTTCATCGAATCCCTTGCCATACACCCCGTTGACCTGCGCCTGGGTGATGAACGCGTCCTGGTCTATCGACTTGATGATGCGGAAGAGGGTCACTGACTCTATTTTGCGGCACATCACCAGCAACACCTTGACCTCTTTCTTGGAGTACCATCCCATGCCGTTAAGCACCGTGCAGCCGCGCTGGGCCTCGTTGTTGATGGCCGTGGCTATCTCCTCCCATTTGGGGGAGAAGATGGTGAACTGCACCGCCTGGCGGTTGGTGTGGATCATCATGTCGGCCATGAACGGTATCACAAACAGGGTGATGAGGCCGAACACGAGCGACGGCACCCCGTCGGCGAAACTGAACTCCGGCTCAAGGAAGAATTTCAGCACCAGCGATGAGCCGATGATCGACAGGTCGAAATACATCATCGCTCGCCCGATGGAGACATTGCTCTTCTTCGACGCGACAGCCGCCACGATATCGGTGCCGCCGGTCGACCCGTTGTGGACAAACACGATGCCGATGCCGAGGCCACACATGACGGCCCCGATGATGACATTCATGAATGTCTCACCCTCGACCGGCTGGGTGTGGAACACCGGCTGGAACACCGCGAATATCATCGACACGACAAGCACCCCAAACAGGGTGCGTATCACGAATGTGCGCCCGACTATCCTCCAGGCCAGCGCAAGCATTATGCAGTTGACCGTGAAGATGGTCACGGAGTAGGGGATGTGGAACCCGAAACAGCCAAACGACACCATGTCGACTATCTGGCTGAATCCGGCCATACCCCCGATCACGACCTTCTCGGGTGCCGTGGCTATGAACGCGCAGAATCCAAGGCCATACATTGCGATGCCCAGGATGATCATCAGGTAATCTTTGGCGAAAAGCCAAAGCTTAGGGCGGGAAAGAGTCATTTTCCAAAACTTAACAAGTGAATAATGTTGGCCCCTGCGGTCTTGACTGGCAATCCGTCACCACCTATGCGGCTGAGGCTCCGCAGGACATACCGACTGCAAATTTACAAAAATTCCGCGGATTCCACCCCTATGGCAATATCTTTCGGTGGAATTTCCGCGGAACCTTTGTGTCAAGCCGGTTTTATCCGTAGGATAACCTCGCGGCTTATTCCTTGAATACCCGTTTTTCAGTCTTGCCGTCAGAATAGACCACGATGTTAAGCCCCGGGAACGGCCTCTCTGACCTTACCCCCTGCAGGTTGAAGTAACCGGTTACTTCCGGAGTCTCCTCGTCGACGGTGATTCCGTCAACGCTTCCTGTACCGGGGATGTCGAATCTCTCCTCCTTGCCGGTGTGGATTGTGCCGTTGACCTTGGCGTAAGTCCGATAGATGTATGACGTGCCTGCGGCCAGGTCAGAGATGTCAGCCGACATGCTTATGCCGTCACATGTCACGAAGCGGTGGGTGGCTTCTGCCTGCCGGTTTGCCGGTATGCCGGCGGAAGAGGGCTCTTCGCTTGGCCATATCTCGAAGCCCTGTTCGCTGATGTCGCCGCTTCCCGGCAGAACCGAGCCGCGCAATGTCACAGAGCCGTTTTCCCTGATTCGGGCAGGTTGTGTCACAACCTCGGGGTCAAACCAGACATTGGCGTCGCCGGTGAAAATCCCCACCCATGAGCCATAGACCTTGGATGACTGATGTTCATATACCGGACGGAACTGATAATAGACATCCGGGTTGAGGTTGTTCAATATCCCTACCAGGCGGCCGTCGACCACGGGGCAGGTGGCTTTTGAACTCTGCACCACCGCCGGGGCATCTACCCTGCGCCACTCCACATAAGTGTCGGCGACGTTTTCAAGATTTGTGGAATACAGGAGTCTCGCCTTGGTTGTCGTCAGAGCCTGCGCCTCTCCGTTGTCCCATTCCGGCTTGTTTGTGGAGAATGTTGCCTGGAATGTGTCGGAAATCTTTTTTCGTTGACCGTCTGACTCCCGGCGGTAGTAACAGTTGGTGTACAGGTTGTATGACGTTCCTGGCTCCAGCCCGGAAATCAGGAAACAGTCCTTGCCTGTCGCCTCGATTTCTGCGGACACTCCATATGAGCCGGTTTTGCTGACTCTCATGTCCTCATATTCGATTGTGCCTGAACTACCCCTGTAACCGTTGAATTTCACGGTGACCGATTGGGTGCTGGGGGTGATTGAACAAGACATTTTAATCGGAGTGGTCGCTATATACGCATCTTTAGAGACATATGTGACCCCGGCATATTCATAAAATACTTGTATGCTATTTCGGCTGTCAGGTAGCAGATTGTACAGTCGTATTGCCGAGTCTCTGTCCGGGGTATATTTATTCCCGTTATAGATTATGCCACATTTGGTGACTAACTTTCTTAGGTCTCTTAAATAGATTGTGACTTCGTCTGCAGATTTCAGGGTCACGCAATTCCAGTTCTCTATAGTACTTGGAGCGTAGTATTTATCTCCTGAAAGCACATATTGCCCGTTTACCAAGGAGCAGAATGAGCAAGTCATGAGATTGCCTAACCACATGGTCTGTTGTGACTGTTTTGTGTCAACAGTATTGCTCGCTTTAAACTCGTTGTCAGTATTGACAAGAGTGACTTTGTTTTGCTCGTTGAAAGGCAAGAAACGTGATATGTTGCCGTTGTTGTCTAATTCGGCCATCCCATAAACAGCATCGTCGTTGAATTCGTCAACCATAGGGTCGACGGTGGCCGTGAAAGTGGCGCAATGTGGCATCCACGTGTCTTGAATGCTTACGGCATCCATCGCGTTGATGTAATGATACAGGCACATGGTCATGTCTCCATAGTCAAAATAGATGTCGTATGAACCCTTAGGAAGGAAATACGATATGCCATCACTTTCGGTATCTACAGGTTGCGGATCTTTGGAGCTACTCGTGGTGACCCATACTGATTTGTATCCATATTTGTCGTATATTGTCGAATTGTTTCTCTTTAAGATTTCATAAGCCAGTCCTCTTTTGACATCGAAACATTCGTCAAAGATTTCTTCGCCAAGTGAGTACGAAGTGTAGGAGATATCATGCTGTTTGCCGATGAGTTCATTCAGGCTTGTTCGGTATTCAAATTTTCCTATTAACGGAGCTGTTATTTTTCCTGTCTCATCATAGGTTACGGTATGGAATGGTGAATCGCTGGAGGCGTAGTAAGGTCTGACTTCCAATTTTGGCGAAAACCCTGACTCATTACATTTTTCAGTGTCTACCTCAATGTAGTTTGTGCTTTTTAGCAGTGAACGCGCAAATCCGCTTAGGGATGTGCATACCAACTGGTTGTATTGCTTCTCTTTGTAAAGTGTTAGATTGGAAAAGTACTTGTCCGGCGTGTTCCCCTTCCCCACATTCTTGAAGATATGAAATATAGATGAGGTGTAGCTCTCATCTCTGCCTCCGGTTACAAAAATCTTCTTCAAAGACAGCCCGTTTATTGGTGCCAAGTCTGTGGTGTTGGAGCTGTCAATACTGGATGTCTGGTTTACAATCAATTCCAGCCATTTGAGTGAGGTGCACTTGCTCCATGTGCCGGAAACCAGTTGTGTTGTTTGACTGTAGGTCTGGGCTGGGGTGTACCCGGGCTCTTCGGTTGAGATGTGCTTCTTCAAATCATTATACCATTGAAGTCTGATTGATGCTGATGTGATGTCGGTGTTTTCTGGAACGGCGTATACGGTATAATATATTTTCCCTTTCCAGTCTTCTGTGGGGTAGGATGAATTGAATTTAGAGTCGAAATAACATTTGTAGGTCACATGGTCAACTGTGAACTCGTGGTCAGGCTCTCCGTCAGGCAAAGAGGCTGCGTTTGAGTGGAACGGGAGGAGCAGGAGGGCCAGCAAGACAGGCATGATAAGCCATATCGACGGGCGAGATAATCCATGTCGCCGGGAAAGCAGGTGTCGCATCATAGGTGATGGGTTTTGGGGTTGGCTTCCTGGTTCCCGGGGGAAGGAGATTGTGTGAAATGAATGGCAAAGATAAAAAAACGCGTGGGAACCTCACTGGTACTCGTCCCACGATTAGAGGCTCTCGCATTGCCCACAGTAGTAGAACGAGCAACGCAGAGCCCACGCGGATATATGACATATGTCTGCGTTCAGGCCGGGCCTGGACGTAAACCATGTTTGCATATAATCTAAGGGGCGTCTATCATTGCCTCATCCCTGACTACTGTGTGAGAATTTGCGAGATTCCTAATCGTCAAGAACAAAGCGCCAATAACGCTTTTTTTGTCAGCCAGGCAGCCTCCAGGCATAGCCGCGCGAAGCCGGGGACTCTTCCCCAGGACGCCGCGCAATCTGTTGGCTGTCTGTGGCAGACAGCGCAAAGTTACGCCAAAAAATCAATCCGGGCAAATGCCACGGCGAAAAAAATGTGGCGGCTCGGTGAAAGTTTTGTAATTTTGCAGGCTGTTATCACGGGCGGTAAACCCCGGTTGTCACTCCGGGCTGACCCCCGGATGCCTCTTAATGGTGAAACCTGTCATCAGTCTCAAGTAAAACAATGTGGATAATACTCGCGCTGCTGTCGGCCCTCTGCCTGGGCTGCTATGACATCTCCAAGAAGGTGTCGCTCAAGGGAAACAATGTCCTGGCGGTGTTGTTTCTCAACACCCTCTTCTGCTCGTTGCTGATGTCGCCGGTGATTGTCGGCGGCGCGGTGAAGGGGGATTTCGGGATGGGCAACGACCTGGCCGCCCACGGGCTGATTCTCCTCAAGGCGCTGATTGTACTGACCTCCTGGATGCTGGGGTATTTCAGCATCAAGCACCTGCCGCTGACCATCGCCTCGCCGATCGCCGCCTCGCGCCCCGTGATGGTGCTGGTGGGCGCGATGGTGATTTTTGGCGAGAGGCTCAACCTCTGGCAATGGGCCGGAGTGCTGCTGGGGTTCTTCTCGCTGTTCTTCATCACCCGCATAGGCCGCAAGGAGGGTTTCACCCTGCGCAACAGCCGGTGGCTCTGGATGAGCGTCGGGGCGGCGGTGATGGGGGCGGTGAGCGCGCTGTATGACAAATACCTCTTGCGGAGCTTCGAGCCGCTGCAGGTGCAGGCGTGGTATTCCCTCTACCAGTTCCTGGTGATGGGGTCGGTGTTGGCCGTGCTGATGAAGACTCGCCGGGGGGAGTCGGGAGGCCGGTTTGTATGGCGTTGGCCGATACTGCTGATTTCGGTGTTCCTGACCGTGGCCGACATCGCCTATTTCCACGCCCTGGCCCTGCCGGGGTCGATGATAGCGGTGGTGTCGATGATACGCCGTGGCAGCGTCATCGTCTCCTTCTTTTATGGAGTCGTCGCCCTTGGCGAGAGGGATGTCAAGGCCAAGGTCATCGACCTGTCGATATTGCTGCTCGGGCTGATGATGCTGGTCATCGGCTCATGCTGACCCCGGGGCATGGCAGTCAGGCTCCCCCGCGTCGTCAGGACGTAGCGAGCTGTATTCCGCCGCGTTGAAACAGGGGCAGGCCTTGGCGGCGAACTCCCGGTGGCCGTGGATGGTGGCCGCCGGATGGTGGCGGCGCAGACGGCGAATCAGTTCGGGCAGCGCCACACGCTGGGCCGGGGTGCGCGTGTCGGCGGGGCGTCCCGCCCGGTCGAGGCCGCCGACATAGCATATCCCTATCGACCGTCGGTTGTGGTTGAGACAATGCGCCCCCGCCAGGTTCATGTCGCGTCCTCGCTCCACGGTGCCGTCGAGCCTGACCACGAAGTGATAACCGATGTCATTGAATCCCCGCTGGAGGTGCCAGCGGCGTATGTCCCCCGACGAGAAATCGTCACCCTGTTTGGTCGCCGAGCAATGCAGTATAATCTCCTTGATGTCGCGCGAACTTCTGAATCCCTCCTCGGGAATAGCGGCCAGCGATGTCGCCACCTGCTCGGCTATGGAGATGATTTCCTCGCGGGAAAGATGCTCCCTGGGTGTGGTCGCGGCGGCTGATTTGATGTCGGAGATGAGGTTGGCGGTAGAGTTTGCGGTAGTGTTGGTGGTTTTCATAGCAGTAAAGTTTTTTGTGTCTTGAAATGTTTTGATGACGCAAAGTTACTGCATGAAACCCTCCCGGCGTAGGACAAAATGTTACTTTGTCGTGTGTATGGCCACACAAGTCGCTGTCGGATTGGATGTTGGCAGAGAGAATGGGGTCAGGGAGCTACAGGGGCGTAGTAGCGCAGGGAATCGCCGGTGTGGTGGAAGATGGCCACATAGTCGGCCAGCAGGAGCTCGGGGTGGAACGGGGTCTCCTCGAAGAGGTTGGTGGTGGCGGTGTTGGCGTAATATATGCCGTTGTTGGCGTAGGCCCAGATGCGTTTGTTGAGGGGGTGGTTGCGGGCGATGTCGTTGAGGGTCATCGCTTCCCCGAAACTCTTGACAAGCCAGAAGTCGGCATCCTGGGAGGCCATGAACGCTTTTTCATAGTTCATGGGAATCGACCCCGGGGAGGTGTTGCCCGCAAAGGGGTATGTCGCCCCGGCGTCGGCAATCATCCGTCCGGCGTAGCTTGCCCCGCCTGGCATCATCCAGGTGCCGCCGTTCTGCAATTCGGTTATCACCTTGGGATGGTCGTCATACGCGGCCGCCTTGCGCTTCAATTCTTCGTAGCGCAGACGCGAGCCGTCGAAAACCCGGCTGTTGGAGGGGGCTATCCCCTCGACCAGCATGGCGTAGAACTTAGACCACTCGGCGCGTCCGAGGGGGGTGGTCTCCATATAGTCGGCACACTCGATGACCGGTACCCCGGCTTTGTCTACCACCCCGTGTCCGGCATTCTGGAAGGGGGAAATCAGTATGCCGTCGGGGTGGAGCGATATGATTTTCTCCAGCGACGGTTCCATCGACGAGCCGATGTCGGCGATGCGGCCATCAGCCAGACGGGCCGCAATCTCCGGGGTCTTGATATACCCCGCGTCGGCCACCCCGACGATAGCGTCGGCATAGCCCAGCTCGGCCAGCAGCGCCGCGTGTACAGCGGAATACACCACAAGCCTTTTGAGCGGGAGCGCCAGCCTTATGGCCTGGGTGGCCGCCGAGTCAGCAGCCCCGGGGTTGAGGAGCATGTATCTGGCCAGCACCCCGGTGGAGTCCCAGGGGTTGACCACGGTGACAGCCATGGCCCCCTCGGCCTGTGGTATCCCCTTGATGAATACCGCTTCCTCGAAGATATTGCCGTCGGAGGTTTCGCCTGTGGCCCCCTTGCCGGAGCATCCTGAAATCATGGCGGCCATCAAGAGAGCCAGAGTGGCGATAAGTGCAGTGATATGTCTATTCATTTTCAAACGGTTGGAATGGTTTATGGATTGGCCGTGCCCCCTTGCAGCAGGCGGTTCACGGCGAAGTCAAGCATGGTGTCGCGCCCCTCGATGGCGGCGTATGGGTCCATGTCGACCTCACACCCCTCGGTCGGGTCGACCCCGAACTCGGTCAGCCTTCCGGCAGGGTCGCGCACAGGCGATGCGGAGAAGCGCACCCCCCAGCCGTTTGGCAACTCGGCGGAGAATGGCATGCCGCATCCCCCTCCGGTGGTGGCCCCGGCGACTGTCACGTTGGGCAGTGTCTTCATCACCGACACGAAGTTGTTGGCAGCCGAGAATGTGGAGCGGTTGCACAGCACCACCACCGGTTTGCCCCACATCACGCGCCCCGCCTCCGCCGGGTTGTAGTAATAGGGAAGCGGCTCGGAGAAATCATCATGGCCGGGGCCGTTCTTGTGGCAGATGCTCCCGGCGAGGATTCTCTCAGGGGTGAAGCGGGCCACGAGGGTCTCGACATTGGTCATCGAGCCGCCCCCGTTGTCGCGCACGTCGAAGACAAGGCCGTCGGCTGTGGCCAGGTAGGCCAGTATCGCGTCGAGGTTGCCTTCACCCACTCCGTATGAGAAACTGGAGTAATGTATGTAGCCGATGTTTTCGGGCAGGATTCCGTAGGTGAATCCGCCTGTCTGGCGGTAGTTGAAGTTGAAATAATACTCCTCGATCACCCGCGCCTGGTAGTTCTGCGGGTAGTCGCTCCACCATTTCCGGTAGTAGGAGGTGTTGAACGGGGCCGACAGGTTGGTATGTCCGTCGCGCAGCTCGTCAAGCATCCGGGCGCAGACATCAAACAGCTCCTCGCCCGTCATGGCCGGGTTGACCTGCTGGCGGTAACGGCCATGCACCTCGTCCCAGTCCACATCCTTGTAGGCGAAGAAACAGTAATGCTCGTCGAGAATCTTCCACAGCTGCTCGAAATTGCCCTCCGGGTCGTCGGGAAACTGCTCCACGTCGTGGCAGCCGGCGAGCAACGGGGCGACAAGCGCGAGCAACAAGGCGCGCAGAGTCCGTGTAGGTGTGATTGTCATATGCAGGGAGTCGAATATGGTCACGTTGAAATGATTATGAAAGTCGCAAGGGTCAGTAGGCCCATTCCACGCCGGCTTCACTGGCGGGCAGCGGCCTGTGCCGGCTCACCGACAGCCAGTCGGTGACCACACCCAGGACGAATGAATAGGAGAATGTGCGGGTGGTGATATGGTTCACCCCGGTGGAATATATGCGCGAGCGGAATCCCACGCGCAGCGAGGTGTTGCCCAGTCCGAGGTCGGCTGTGACGAGGTTGTCCCACCTGGACATGTTGCCCGGCCATCCGAAATGGGCCAGCCCGTGGTCGTTGCCCAGGTAAATCTCGTAATACAGCTCATCGTAGGCGGGGGAGAAGAAGACCCCGGCCAGGGGAAGCGATGTCTGCCACCGGAGAGCCACCGGGAGCCGCCACAGCCTGACATCCCACCCCAGCGAGGCCGTCAGCCCCAGGCTGAGGTCGGTCTTGAGCGACGCGGGGTTGTTGCCGTTGCGGTTGCTGTATATCCCGCCGAGATTACCCTCGACGCGTCCTCCGGCGGTGACGGTCAGGCGGTGGGGGAGTCGCCACAGGCGGCTCATCGACCAGGCCGCCGAGAGGTTGCCGTAAAGGAGCGAGGCGTTGCGCGCCGGATTCCCGGCGTTGTTGATTTCCACCCCAAGGTCGAGCTGTTGCCGCCAGGTGGCGGGGGCGAACTTCATGGCCTGAGCGCGCTGGTAGCTGAAAGCCGTGTGCCACCCGGTGTATTTGAGCGGCGACAGGTAGGTGTCGAGAAGGTGGCTGCTGCCCCCCTCCAGCATGAACGCCGAGCTGACCGGCCTTAGGGGCTCCTCGGCTCGGAGGGAGGCTGCCCAGGAGAGCGCCGCCATCAGCAATGTCAAAATATATCTGTGCATTATTAACGTTTTTATATACCTCCCGCCTCAGCCAGAATCATCCGCATCTCGTTGATGCATCTCTTTGACTCCTTGGCTTGAAGTCCGGCCATCGATGCCACTGCAATCAGGTCATCTTCGGCAGGGGTGATTTTGTCATTTATTGATGTCGAATGATAGCCGTTCATCCCTTCGCCGGGAAGGAGGTCGTATCCCGGAGCAAGAGACCACTCGTTGTCGTTGTATAGGAATGAGAAATTTTTGGCATGGTCATCTTTGTTACCTATGAGGAAGTTGAATGCCATCAACTTGAAAATTTTTTTCAGCTCATCAATGTTCCTTGTCAACGCGGCTCCTACCTTGAAAATGTGGCTGTAATCAATCGATGGTATGCGGTAATCGGCACACAGCAGTCCGGCTACACTCGCCACGTGTGTTTTTTCACCATCTGCCGAACGGTCGTATCTTTCGGTAGCGAAATATTTGCCCTCGAACAGGCGTGTGCGTGGCATCGTCACTCCGCATTGTGAAGCGAGCAAGGAATATCTGTACTCTGTCAGGCCAATATCCACAGGGTCGTGTAATGCCCTGAATTTCACCAGCCATTCAGAGTCATCCGCTTTGACGAATATTTTGGGACGTGCTCCTCCCGGCGAACCGCCCAAACGCTGGAAGTCTTCTATGCCGCTCCCGTCATAAGTGTCGGAGGAGAGGATTTTGCTGGCGTCAAGCGCAAGGGCTGTGAAATCAGAGAAATCGTTGTCTGACATGACCGAGCGGTCAGGTTCGAATTCCAGTGCGCCGCGCCCGGTTGACCCGACAAGTGCGAGCCTGTCAAGAATCGAGAGGCATCTGATATTCACTCCCTTTTTCTGAAGGTACCTGTCGAGAATAAGCAGCCCCCATCCGTCAGGAAGGGAATCTTCGAATATGCCGAATCCTCCTCCGAATGGATTTGGTCGCGCGATGAACACCCCATCCTTTAATGGCAGCTCAAAAGGGGAGATTGAGAATCCTCCGGCAATCCACTCCGGGGAATATTCAAAAGCGCAGAGTCCTTTGGGGGTAAGCGCGATTTTACCGACTTCGTGTCCGTGGTATTTTACGATGATTTTATCAGTGGTGTTCATCTCTTGGTTCCTCGTTTCCTTTTGGGCGCAGAGTCGTTTATCACATCATCCAGAGAATTGTACTTTGTGTGTGTGAAAAGCTGAGAAAATTCGTCAAGGCAATCAATTGCCATTGCCACCCGCAACAATCCTGAAAAAGAAATCTCGCCAGTGGTTTCAAACCTGCGATATGTAGCCAATGAGATTCCTCCCCTTTGGGCGAGACCGCTTTGAGTCAGTGACAGCTCAAGGCGTCTGCTTTTGACCCGGGAGGCAATCTGTAAGGCCATCTCCTTTGGGGTGAATATGCTAACTGCTAACATATGAGCGATTGTCGGGTGTTTTGGGGCTTAAGTGATAATATTTGAGCGGTTAGAAGAGGCGTTCCTGGCCGATGATTGAGTCGCGCAGCTCCTCGTCGCTCATCTCCGGCTCGGCCGGGGCTGAGTCGTCGGGCTGCGAGTCAGGGGCGGGGCCGTCGTCGGCAGGCATCTCGATGTCGGCCTCTGCGTCGGGACGGGGCTCGATCTCGGTGATTTCGCCGAGCTTGAAGGTGGTCAGGCGTTTACCCTTGGCCTTGAACGACTTGACGGCGATGAAGTCGGTGGCGTCAACCTCGATTGTCTCCCGGTGGCTGTCAGGCCCGGCGAATGTGACGCTGAACCGTGCCCCCGGGGTGTCGGTCAGCAGTATGAGCTGCGACTTGGGGTTGTCGCCGATGAACCGCTGGCGGCGGTTTGACGGCTCGAATGTGAACCGTTTCAGGTAGGGGTAACCCTGGTCTGCGTCAAACAGCACCGCCGTCCAGATATGGCTCGGGCGGTATTTCTCGATGCGCAGTATGTCGACATGGTCGTAATGGTTGGTCGCGTCGAATGTGGTGAGGTAATATTCACCCTGTCGGGTGACCACCAGCACCTTGTCTTCGCCGAAGAACTCGCCGAGCAGTTCGCCGCGCCCGTCGTAGTTGAGGCGCAGCACGTCGCGGTCAAACCACACCTCGCGCCCTCCGAGGGTCGAGGTGCCTTTTTCCTTGAGCGAGAAGCGGTGTACCTCGTTGCGGGTGACGATGTTGCCCAGGCTCTGTTTCCCCTTGATGGCCAGCTCTGAGAAGTCGATGTCAAACTGCAGTCGGGTCAGGCGGGGCTTGGGCTTGAGGGTCACCTTCACCACCTCGGCCTCGCCGTTAGGGTTGGCCGAGAACCAGGCGATGCGGCTGCCGGCGGTGCCGCGCGTGAGGTTGTACTCCTTGTCGCGTGTCACACCCGAGACCTTGAACCGCTTCATATAATATGTGCCTCCCCGGCCATCCTGGTAGATGACATTGTAGACCATGCGGTCATCCTTCTTGTCGAAGAGGCCGATATGCTTGACATTCTTGCCGATGAACAGCTTGTCGGCGACACGCACCACCTTGTAGCGCCCGTCGTTGTAGAATATGATCACCTCGTCGAGCACCGAGCAGTTGAAGAGGTATTCATCCTTCTTGAGCGACATGCCGATGAATCCCTCGTCGCGGTTGAAATAAAGCTTCTCGTTGGCCTCGGCCACGCGCGACGCCTCGATGTTGTCGAAGGCGCGGACGACGGTGCGGCGCGGAAACGCCGCGCCGTATTTCTCCTTGAGCGACAGGAACCAGTCGACGGTGTAGTCGGTCAGATGGTCGAGATGGCCTTTCAGTTCGGCGATGCGCTCGTTGTGGAGGGCGATGACGCGGTCGGCCTCCTTGGCCGAGAATTTCAGTATGCGCTTCATCTTTATCTCCATCAGGCGCAGCACGTCATCGTCGGTCACCTCGCGGACGAGCTGGGGCAGGAACGGCCTCAGGCGTTTGTGGACGTGGGCCACCACTGCCTCCATCGTCTCCCCCTGCTCAAACTCCTTGTCCTTGTAGATGCGCTCCTCGATGAAGATGCGCTCCAGGGAGGCGAAATGGAGCTGCTCGCTGACCTCGCCGAGCTTTATCTCAAGCTCTCGGCGCAGCAGGTCGCGGGTGCGCTCGGCGCTGTGGCGCAGCAGGTCGCTGACGGTCAGGAATACAGGCTTGCGGTCGCTGATGACGCAGCAGTTGGGGAAGATGGCCACCTCGCAGTCGGTGAAGGCGTATAGCGCGTCGATGGCCTTGTCTGACGAGGTGCCGCTCTGGAGATGCACCAGTATGCGGGCCTGGTCTGAGGTGTTGTCGTCGACCTTGCGTATCTTTATCTTCCCCTTCTCATATGCCTTTAGTATCGACTCAATGACGGTGCGGGTGGTCTTGCCGTAAGGTATCTCGGTGACGGCGAGGGTCACATTGTCGATTTTCTCGATTTTGGCCCTGACGCGCACGCTGCCTCCGCGTTCCCCGTCGTTGTAGCGGGCCACGTCGATGAGTCCCCCGGTGGGGAAGTCGGGCAGCAGGGTGAACGCGCGTCCCTGCAGGTGGGCGATGGCCGAGTCGATTATCTCGTTGAAGTTGTGTGGCAAGATTTTCGAGGAGAGGCCGACGGCTATGCCCTCGACTCCCTGGAAGAGCAGCAGGGGGAACTTGACCGGGAGGGTCACCGGCTCCTGCTTGCGGCCGTCGTAAGATGGCACCCAGTCGGTGATCTTGGCGTTGTAGAGCGCGTCGAGGGCGAAGGGGGAGAGGCGCGCCTCGATGTAACGTCCGGCTGCCGCGTCGTCGCCGGTGAGGATGTTGCCCCAGTTTCCCTGGGTGTCGATCAGCAGCTCTTTCTGGCCCAGCTGCACGAGCGCGTCCTTGATTGACGCGTCGCCGTGGGGGTGATACTGCATGGTGTTGCCGACAATGTTGGCCACCTTGTTGTAGCGTCCGTCGTCGATGGTCTTCATCGAGTGTAGGATACGTCGCTGCACAGGCTTGAGGCCGTCGTCGATATGCGGCACGGCGCGTTCGAGGATGACATATGACGCGTAGTCGAGAAACCAGTTGCGGTACATACCGCCGAGCCTCAGGCGCGAGGCTTCGGTGCCGATGGTGGGGGGGAGCGCGCCGGCTTCCTCCTCCTCGGCGATTTCCCCGGCCGCCTCTTCTGCGAGGCTGCCGGCGGTCAGCTCATCCTCCGGGATGCGTTCGATGTCGTTTTTTCCTGGTGTATTGTTGTCGGTCATTGTCAAGGCAAAGAATAGGGAAGTGGTGGGGCGCGGCGGGGCGCACCGTCTGCAAAGTTACGAAAAAAACTCCGTAAACCCTCCCCTCATCCCCCTAAATTTAAATAGGAGAGGGGGATTGATGTTGCGGGATTCGTGGAATATGCGTAACTTTGCAGCCGTGAGGCCGGGGCACACCGGCTCGCGCCGACCAAGACATGCTTGCTTACTTACTAAGTCAATCTTGACTACATTCATCTTTCAACCGTTTTTTTCAACCATGAAAAGATTTTTACTCGGGGCCGGAGTCCTCGGAGCCGTTATGGCCGCACATGCCGACGGTGATCCCGTGGAGACCCGCGCCTATTACTCGACAAATCCTGGAAACGCCGTGGGCAAAGCCGCGACGATAACAATCGACGGGGAGTTCACCGACTGGTCAGACGACATGATTGTGGCCACATGCGGCGCCAACGATATGGCCACCGCCTTCTGCGGCTCCCACGAGAACTGTGTCCTCGACTGTTACGCGCTCTATGCCGCCTGGGATGACGACAACCTCTATTTCGCCTGGCAGATGGTCAACACCGGCGATGTCTGGGCCCGTCCGGGCGACGGCCCGCTGACCGACGGTGGCCGCATCGGTGATGTCCCCTTCATCCTCTCGCTGTCGGTAGACCGCACCAAGCCCGGCATGACGGGCCATCTCACCGATGGCCGTTTCATCTGGGGCGACAATGCCACTAACGGTGTGGAGTTCACTTCACACACCGATTTCCTCTTCTTCATGAGCGGAAAGGTCGGCCAGGGCGCGCCCGCGATGTTCACCGGCAACGCCCAGGGGCTGACGGATTACGGTGCCAACTGCAAGCTGTTCAGCACACTCGGCGTGTCATACGCTATGAAGGAGGGTTTCGCTCCCTCCCACCTGTGGCGCCAGCGCACCACCGCCGACTGGTACAATCCGGGCGAACTGGCGTCAGACCCCTCGGTGGTCGACAACATCTATGATCCCGAATGCTACGACAACCTGATGGCCGGCCCTGTCGAGGGGCTGAATCCCCACGACACATCGTTTGACTCCTTCTATGAAATCAAGATTCCGATGACGGCTGTCGGCATCACCCGCGAGTGGCTTGAGGAGAACGGCATCGGTGTGCGCCTTGTCGCGACCCGTGGCGAGAGCGGCATCGACTGTGTGCCTTACGACCCCACTATGGCCGACAACATCCTCGGCCCGTATGGGAAAGACAACTCCACCTCGCATGAGAAGGATGACATCGACAACATCACCTACACCCTCGCGTCGGTGGGCAATGTCCGCTCCAACGATGTCCCCACTCCTCCGACTCCCCCGACCCCTCCCACACCCCCGACCCCTCCCGCCGAGGGTGACTGGACGGTCTATTTCGTCAATGACGGCACCGCCGCGGCCTGGAACCCCGTCTATGCTTACATCTGGGAACCTGCCAACGCCAACAAGGCTTACGCCGGCGCATGGCCCGGCACGGCCATGACCCAGACCGAGATTGAATCATACGGCGAGGTGTGGGCCTACTCGTTCACCCCCGACAGCCCCTCGGCTTCGCTGATGGTGATTTTCAACAATGGCAGCGGCGGCTCAAGCAACCAGACCATTGACCTCGTCTGCGAGCCTGGCGGTGTCTACAAGTTCACCGGCAAGGTGGGCGAGTTCTCGGGGATTGAGAAGGTCGGCGAGGCATCCTCGTCGCTTCCCTACTCCATAGAGGGGCTGACCGTCACCGCCTCCGCGCCCGTGACCGTCTACAACGCCCAGGGCCAGGTGGTGGCAAAGTCCGCCGCAGGCGCTGTGGAGCTGCCCGCCGCAGGTCTCTACATCATCTCCTCGGGCAACACGACAGGCAAGCACCTCGTGCGCTGAGCCTGCCCCGGATGACGCTCCCGGGGCAATGCGGGCTGTTTTGTGGTGAATTATACCGATTTATCACGCCGCGACCCGCAAAAATGCGCCAAAAGATTTTGTCAATCAAAAAAAACTCCGTAATTTTGCCCCGCAAATCGCAAAGGCGCAAACCTTTGTGGGCGGGGCAAACCCCGGGATTTGCCGAGATAAGAATTAAACAAAACTCTAAGAATAAGAACCCAAAAAATGATTATCGTACAAGTTAAAGAAGGCGACAACATCGAAAAAGCTCTCAAGAAATTCAAGCGCAAATATGAGAAGACCGGCATCGTGAAGGAACTTCGCAGCCGCCAGGCCTTCGAGAAGCCCTCAGTGACAAACCGCAAGAAGATGATGAAGGCGGTTTACGTCCAGAAGCTGCGCCTCGTTGAGGAATAATTGATGTTTCGTAACATCGTCCTGGTTTTTCCTTGAGGAAAATTTGGATTTTACGAAGAAATGTCATAACTTCGCTACCGGAGCCTCTCTCATCCTGCTCCCTTGACCGGCCCGACCGGCGGTTATCAGTCTGACCGAAAGCGAAGTTGACAATGCTGATACAATCATTTTTGACATACATCCGGTGTGAGCTGAGTCTCTCAGTTCATACCGTTTTGTCGTATTCTGTCGACTTGCGCCAGTTTCGCGGATTTGTCACCGGCAAGCCGCAGCCCAAGCCGCCGCTGCCGCAGACTGATGACGGCTTCGACCCGCTGAGCGTTACCACGTCAGACATCCGCCAATGGCTGATGACCCTGGCCGAGGAGGGAATCTCGCCGCGCACCTTGCGCCGCAAGCTCACCGCCGTCAGCTCCTTTTACGCCTACCTGCTGCGCCAGGGGCTGACCGCTGTCAATCCCGCCCGCGACGTCGAGATGGCCAAGCTGCCTAAGCCCCTTCCGGTCAACCTGCGCCAGGCAGAGGTCAACCACATCATAGAGGAGGATATGGATGAAGCCTCGGCCTCGGGCGGCTTCATCGCCAGGCGCGACTCGCTGATTATGCTCATGTTGTATTCCACCGGGATGCGGCGCGCCGAACTGATAGGGCTGGCCGACTCGGCGGTTGACACTGGGCGGGGCGAACTAAAAGTGGTCGGAAAGCGTAATAAGGAGAGAATAATCCCCTTCGGGAGCGAGTTGCGCGAGGCGGTGGAGAGCTACCGCCAGGTGCGCGACCGGGTGGCCGGAGGGCCGACCGACGCTTTCTTTGTCAGGCCCGACGGCTCGCCGCTCTATCCGATGCTGGTGGAGAGGGTGGTCAGGAAAGCCCTGCAGGGACGCGCCCACGCCGGGAGGCTAAGCCCCCATGTGATGCGCCATTCCTTCGCTTCCGACATGCTCAACAACGGCGCCGACCTGGTGGCTGTGCAGCAGCTCCTGGGGCATGAATCTCTCGCAACTACACAGGTTTACACCCATATAACCTACCGAGATCTCAAACAGAATTACCAACTCGCCCATCCCCGGGCGGGAAACTCCGCGGCGGCGCGCTCCACGCAGCCGGGAGGCCCCGCCGGAAATGGCCCTAAAACCTGAAAAGGAGGACAAAACCATGGATGTCAACATTCAAGCAATCAACTTCGACGCGTCAGAGAAACTTGTCGCTTTCGTCAACAAAAAAGCCGAACGCCTCCAGCGTCATTTCCCCGATATAACCACCGTTGAGGTCAAACTCACCGTGGTCAAGCCTGAGACGGCGATGAACAAAGAGGCTGTGATCACCGTACTGGTGCCCAAGAGTGAATTTGTGGCCAGCAAGACCGCCGACACCTTCGAGGAGGCGATTGACCTCTGCCTGGAGGCTGTGGGCAAGATGGCCGAGAAAGCCAAGGAGAAGAAATGAGCCGTCTCCGGGGCTGCCCGGAGTGAAGGGGGCCGGCCCTATACGCCGCGCCCGATGACACAATGCAGGCGGAAGCCGTCCGGATGATTTCAGCCGGTGGCTTCCGCCTGTCGTGTCCGGCAGGGCGGCCATCAGTGGCGCGGGTGTTGGTGTTTACGGAAAAAAGGATTACATTTGTGGCAGATTGACAATATCCATGAAAAACGGAAAGAAAAATAGAAAGAGGATAAGATTCGGACTGCTGCCGCGGATAGTGGTGGCGATAGCCCTCGGCATCGTGTGCGGCTGGGTGCTGCCGATGTGGGCCACACGGATGTTCGCCACCTTCAACCAGCTGTTCAGCGAATTTCTCGGGTTTTGCATCCCGCTGATAATCGTGGGGTTCGTGGCCCCGGCGATCGCCGACATCGGGGCCAAGGCGGGCAAGATGCTCGTCGCCACCGCCCTGCTGGCCTATTTCGCCACGATGTGCGCGGGGATGCTGTCTTATGCCGCCGGACAGATGTTCTTCCCCGGGATGATTGTCCCTGACGGGTTTGTCGAGGCTGAGGCCGGGGCGGTCGAGATCGCTCCCTGGTTCACGGTGACGATACCGCCGCTGATGAGTGTGATGACGGCGCTGGTGACCGCATTCGTCGTGGGGCTTGGCGCGTCGCGTCTGAAAGGTGATGTCATCCGCGGACTGCTCGGCGAGTTCCGCGCGATAGTCGACATGGTGATACGCAAGGCCATAGTGCCGTTGCTGCCGGTCTATATCTTCGGCATATTCCTGGGGATGACCGCCGCCGGCGAGGTGGCCACGGTCCTGTCGGCTTTCCTGAAGATAATACTGGTGATATTCGCGCTTCATGTCCTGCTGCTTGTGGGGCAGTATGCCGTGGCATCGCTTTTCGCCAAGGGGGGCATATCGCGCAACCCATTCAGGCTGCTGTGGACCATGATGCCGGCCTATTTCACCGCCCTCGGCACACAGTCCTCGGCCGCGACCATCCCGGTGACCCTCGAGCGCACGATACGCATGGGGGTCGACAAGGATGTGGCCGGGTTCACCGTGCCGCTCTGCGCCACGATACATATGTCGGGGAGCTGTCTGAAGCTTGTCGCCTGCGCCATGGCCCTGATGCTGCTGAAAGGCATGCCGTATGACTTCGGGATGTTCATGGGGTTTGTCTTGATGCTGGGAATCACGATAGTGGCCGCCCCCGGTGTGCCGGGCGGGGCGGTGATGGCCTCCCTCGGCCTGCTTAGCTCGATACTCGGCTTCTCCGAGGCCGACAACGCGCTGATGATAGCCCTCTACATTGCCATGGACTCGTTCGGCACCGCCTGCAATGTCTCCGGCGACGG
This sequence comes from Bacteroidales bacterium, assembly GCA_910575615.1. Classification (GTDB taxonomy): domain Bacteria; phylum Bacteroidota; class Bacteroidia; order Bacteroidales; family Muribaculaceae; genus UBA7173. The sequence goes on from CAJTEX010000014.1 coordinate 76,155, forward strand.
GGCGCTGTCGGTGATCATCAACCGTTTCTTCGGGCGGCGGCAGGCTGGCCCGGGCGCGGTTTCCACGCCTCAGTAGCCCCCCAGGCTGAGGCCAGATAGAGGCGCAGGCCCGCGATGAGTGTCGTTGTTGCTCATCGCGGGCCTGCGCCGTTGTGGGGAAGGGGGCGGGCTTTATTTGCCGGCTTTGTAGCGGGCGGCCTGCTCTGCTATGAGGGCGGCGTCGTCGAAGTAGTTGATTTTCATCGCGGCGCGCACCTTGTCGAGGGTGTCGGCGGCCTCCTCGCGGGCTTTGGCCGACCCGTTCTTGAGGATTTCGTAGACACCGGGGATGTTCTGCTCCCACTGCTTGCGGCGCTCGCGTATCGGGGCGAGGGTCTCCTCAAGGACATTGATGAGGAGCTTCTTGACGGTGCCGTCGCCGAGTCCGCCACGGGTGTAGTGGTCCTTGAGCTCCTGGAGGTTCTTGTAGTCGGGGAGATACTTGGCGAAATGCTCGTCGGTGCAGAACGCGTCGAGGTAGATGAAGGGGCAGTTGCCCTCGAGATGTCCCGGGGAGTCTACGGTCAGGTGCTCGGGGTCTGTGTACATGCTCTTCACCTTCTTGGCCAGCTCCTTGGGGGTGTCGCTCAGGTAGATGCAGTTGCCCAGCGACTTGCTCATCTTCGCCTTGCCGTCGGTGCCGGGCAGGCGCAGGCATACGGCGTTGTCGGGCAGCAGTATCTCAGGCTCGACGAGGGTGTCGCCGTAGATGTTGTTGAAGCGGTTGACAATCTCGCGTGTCAGCTCGATCATCGGGGCCTGGTCTTCGCCCACAGGCACCGTGGTGGCCTTGAATGCGGTGATGTCTGATGCCTGGCTCACGGGGTAGCAGAAGAAGCCCACGGGGATGCTCTGCTCGAAGTTGCGCATCTTTATCTCGGTCTTCACCGTGGGGTTGCGCTGCACACGCGACACCGTCACGAGGTTCATGTAGTAGAACGCCAGCTCGGTAAGCTCGGGCACATGGGTCTGCACGAAGATGGTCGACTTCGAGGGGTCGATGCCGGCCGAGAGGTAGTCGAGGGCGACCTCGATTACGTTCTGGCGCACCTTCTCGGGGTTGTCGGCGTTGTCGGTCAGGGCCTGCGCGTCGGCGATCATGATGAAAATCTTGTCGAACTCGCCTGAGTCCTGCAATTCGACACGGCGGCGCAGCGAGCCTACATAATGGCCAAGATGGAGGCGGCCGGTCGGCCGGTCGCCCGTAAGTATCACTTTTTGCATTCGTCTCAAATTTTTCAGATGGCAAAGTTACCCATTTTTTGTTGATTATTTAGACGGTGAATGAAGAAAATTTCGTAAATTTGTACCCAGAAACCCAAACACAAAAATCCATTTACTTCAACATGGTAAGCTACAAAGAATTAGGCCTGGTCAACACCCGTGAGATGTTTGCCAAGGCCATCAAGGGCGGTTATGCAATCCCCGCCTTCAACTTCAACAACATGGAGCAGCTCCAGGCCATCATCAAGGCCGCTGCCGAAGAGAAGTCTCCCGTGATTCTCCAGGTTTCCAAAGGCGCCCGCAACTACGCCAACGCCACCCTGCTCCGCTACATGGCCCAGGGTGCTGTCGCCTATGCCAAGGAGCTCGGCTGGGAGAACCCCCAGATTGTCCTCCACCTCGACCACGGTGACAGCTTCGAGCTTTGCAAGAGCTGCATCGACAGCGGTTTCTCTTCCGTGATGATCGACGGAAGCCACCTCCCCTACGAGGAGAACGTGGCCCTGACCAAGCAGGTCGTTGACTACGCCCACCAGTACGACGTTACCGTCGAAGGTGAACTTGGCGTTCTCGCCGGCGTGGAAGATGAGGTTTCCTCTGACCACCACACATACACCGACCCCGAAGAGGTGATCGACTTCGCCACCCGCACCGGTTGCGACTCCCTCGCCATCTCAATCGGCACCAGCCACGGCGCATACAAGTTCACCCCCGAGCAGTGCACCCGCAACGCCGACGGCAAGCTCGTTCCTCCCCCCCTGGCATTCGAGGTTCTCGATGCAGTAATGGAGAAACTCCCCGGCTTCCCCATCGTGCTCCACGGTTCAAGCTCTGTTCCCCAGGAATATGTCGACATCATCAACGCCAACGGCGGCAAGCTCCCCGATGCCATCGGTATCCCCGAAGAGGAGCTCCGCAAGGCTGCCAAGAGCGCCGTTTGCAAAATCAACATCGACTCCGACTCCCGTCTGGCCATGACCGCCGCTGTCCGCAAGATCTTCAACGACAAGCCCGGTGAGTTCGACCCCCGCAAATACCTCGGCCCGGCCCGCGACGAGATGGAGAAGCTTTACAAGCACAAAATCGTCAACGTGCTCGGTTCCAACGGCAAAGCCGAATAATACCGACCTGATTACGCCGACGCGGCCTCCACGCCGCGCCTGACACCCATAACGAAGGCCCGAAACCGCATCCCGGTTCCGGGCCTTCACTTTTATGCGTGGTTCGCCCACGAATCCGTAGGATTCATTAACTATTAGCCGGGGGTTGGCGGCCGCATGGCCGGTACCCCCCGGTAAATACGCCACGCTTGAGATTCTGAAAGAATCTTTTATAGATGTTGCTTTAAATGAGGTTGTCTATATAAAAGATTCTTTCAGAATCCCGCGCCTGATGCCAGAACCCCCGGGTAGCTCCTTGGTCGCCCGCAAGGGGCTCCCGCGCGCCAACCCGGGGCTAATAGTTGATGAATCCTACGGATTCGCGGACGTATTCAATACAGACAGGTGCGATTTCGATGACGGATTAGTGTGCGGTTTCGATGGCGGATTAGTGTTATGTTCGGAGTGGATATTTATGCGTTATGCAAATGGTTAAAAGAGATACAACCTTGATGTCGGATTTGATTTAATCTTTTATAATCCATCTGTTGAATCTCTAAAAATCTCTGCGGTATCTGCGGAATCTGCGTGAGGTTTAAGGGGGAGCGAAGCGACCACTTATGTTTTTATGAGAGGGGGGTGGGGCTAACGGCGGGAGTCGCGCAGGCGGCGGGCAGGGAGGTAGCGGGGGAGGGAGGCGGCCCGGTGGAGGGGGATTTCACGGCGTAGGTAGTCGAGGTTGAAATCGTAGGCGCGTTTCCCTTTTGCGGGTTGCTTGGCGGAGGGGATGAACGCTTTGTCGCGCAGACGGTTGACCGAGTCGCAGGCAGGGGAGTGGTTGCCCGGAGAGACCGGCTGCAGGCCCTCCGGCACATTGTCGAGGGTCACCGCCTCTACCTCCGAAAGGGCAGGGAAACCGATTGCTGTCCACATTATGGTGCCCTTGGCCGGGTCTTCACCCGGAAGCGGGCCCTCGATGACGACCGACGCGCATGAGCTGCGGCGTGTGATCACATCCCCCGTGTCGGCATGGCGGGTGGCGTTGCCGTCGGTGAGGTCGATGGATTTGGCGGGAAGATACAGCGAACGAGACAAGGTCTCCACCAGGTCCTCCGCCCCTATCTCCCCGGCCTCGGCCCAAGGACGCGGGGCCGCCGTCAGCGAGTCGAGCAGATGGCATTCCGCGCGGTGGCGCGACAGGCCGAGACGTTTGCGCGGCCCTCCTGAAAAGGAGTAGTTGGTGCGTGTGAGAACCCCGTCGGCCGTCCCGGTCCATTCCACCCCGAGCGTCAGTGCCGAAACCGAATCAAGCGGAAACACCGCCACCTCGCGGTCGGAAGTCTCGAAATATGCCCCGTGGCCCATGGCGTCGACAGCCCCGAAATTGGCCTGCACCCCGCGCGGCCCCGGATGGTTGAGCAGCAGCCGGTGGAACTCGGCCACTGAGCGACACCGGTGCAACGCGTCGCTCATCACCAGCCCCTCGCGGTCTTGCCAGCCCCTGGCCGGGGCGGGGATGTTGTAGCTGGCCGTGTTCATCACCGCGAATCCCGCCTCGTTGAAGCCGATCCATGCCTCCCGGCTGTCAGTGTCGGCGGCGTTGAACAGCGCTACATATGCCATCGTCGAGTCGGTGGCCTCGAAGCACCTCACATAATTGTCGGGATGCCCCGAGTCGCGGTGCTTCCAAAGCAGCCACCGTCCCCCGGCCCCGCGTTGCGCCCCGACCAGCGCCGAGGTGCAACCCCACGCCGAGGCCAGGGCCACCGTCAGCAACCCCGCCGCCAGCGTCAGCCGCCTGCAATCCTTCAGGAGCAGTCCGTTCACAAGCGAAATGAGATTTTTCATACTTCAAAGTTAGGAAAAATCGGGGGAATTTTCATAACTTTGGCAACCGAAGCCTGGCAATCTCAGGCTTAACCGATAATATTATCACTTGTTACGATGAAGAAGATATTGCTGACTGCGGCTATGGCAGCCGCGCTGGGCCTCCCCTCCGCGATGGCGCAGGGGGCCGACTCAAATCTCGGTGTGGCCGCTGACGGCGCGCCCCTGTGGCTGCGCGACGTGCGGATTTCCCCCAACGGAGACCTTATCGCTTTCACCTACAAAGGTGATATCTGGACCGTCCCCGTCACGGGCGGCGAGGCCCGGCAGCTCACCGTGCGCGACACCTACGAGTCGTCGCCGGTATGGAGCCCCGACGGGACAAAAATCGCTTTCGCCTCAGACCGCAACGGCAACAATGACATATATGTGATGGATGCCAGGGGCGGTTCGCCCAGGCGCCTGACCTCCAACTCGGCCGGCGAGATTCCCGAGGGATTCTCCCCCGACGGCAAGGAGGTGTATTATTCGGCGGCCATCCAGGCCCCGGCCTCGTCGGTGATGTACCCCTCGGGGCGCATGACCCAGCTCTACGCCGTGGATGTCGAGACAGGGAAGTCGCGTCAGGTGCTGGCCACCCCGGCGCAGATGATTTCCTTCTCCCCCGACGGCTCCAAGATGCTTTACCAGGATGTGAAGGGATTCGAGGATGAATGGCGCAAGCACCACACCTCCTCGGTGACCCGCGACATATGGATGTACACCCCCGCCGACGGCAAGCACCGCAACCTGACTGCGCGAGCGGGGGAAGACCGCAACCCGGTGCTGGATGACATCACGGGCACGGTGTATTTCCTCTCGGAGCGCGACGGCGGCACATTCAACGTCTACCAGTTCCCGGTCGACAACCCCTCGCAGGCGGTGAAGCTCACCGATTTCAAGACCCATCCCGTGAGGTTCCTCTCCCGCGCCAACAACGGCACCCTGGCTTTCACCTATGACGGGGAGATATACACCATGGCCGGACGCGCCGCCAGGGCCGCCGGGCCGCAGAAGGTGGAGATTTCCCTCGCCACCGACGCCACCGAGCGTCCCCAGCGTATCTCCGTCAGGCCCTCCGGGGGGATGGTGTCTCCCGACGGCAAGATGGTGGCCTTCCTCAACCGTGGCGACGTGTTCGTCACCTCGGTGGAATATCCCACCACGGTGCAGGTGACCCGCACCCCACAGGCCGAGCGCCATCTCTCATGGGGGAGCGACAACCGCTCGCTCTACTACACCTCGGAGCGCTCGGGTCGCAAGAATATCTACCGCGCCCGCATCACCCGCCAGGATGACCCCGATTTCCCCAACGCAGTGGAGTTCACCGAGGAAGCCCTCTTCCCCGAATATGACGGCAAGGGGACTGCCACCGAGTACTCCCACCCGACCGTCTCCCCCGACGGGAAGAAGATGGCCTACATAAAAGACCGCAACCAGCTCTGGATCCGCGACCTCGCCTCGGGCAGCGACCGCCAGATCACCGGCGGCGAGACATATCCTGGCAAGAATGACGGCATGGCGATGGAGTGGAGCCCCGACTCCCGCTGGCTGACCATGGAGATCATCCCCGACATGCGCGACCCCTACGGCGACATCGGCCTGGTAGAGGTGGAGACCGGCAAGGTCACCAACCTCACCAACACCGGCTACATGGAGGCCAATCCCCGCTTCGTGCTTGACGGCAACGCCATCATCTATTTCACCGAGCAGTATGGCCTTCGCGCACAGGCCTCCTGGGGCTCGCAGGATGACATCATGATTGTGTTCCTCAACCGCGAGGCCCGCGACCGCTTCATGCTCTCCGAGGAGGATTACGCCCTGCTCAAGGAGCAGGAGAAGAAAGCCGCCAAGAAGTCAGACGACGGCGATAGCGACAAGAAGAAAGACAAGAAAGGGAAAAAGGCCGATGGCGATGACAAGAAAGCCGACTCCAAGAACATCACGGTCGAGCTTGACGGCATCGAGGACCGCGTGATGCGCCTCACCCCATTTAGCTCTTCGCTCTCCGACGCCATCGTCACCGGCGACGGCGAGACCCTTTATTTCCTCTGCAACGTGGATGACGGCTACGACCTCTGGAAGCTCCCCCTGCGCAAGCGTGAGCCCAAGCTTGCCGCCAAGATGGGTTCGTCGCCCGCCGCTCTCCAGGCCGACAAGTCGGGCAAGCAGATTTTCGTGTTGGGCCGCGACATCAAGAAGCTCGACAAGGGTGACAAACTGACCACCGTCAAGATTTCCGCCACCCACGACGTTGACCTCGCCGCCGAACGCGAGGCGATGTTTGACAATATGGCCGTGGAGGTGGGCGAACGCTTCTACACCACCGACATGCACGGCATCGACTGGCCCGCCATGACCGCCGCATACCGCAAGTTCCTCCCCCACATCAACAACAACTACGACTTCGCCGAGATGCTCAGCGAGCTGCTTGGCGAACTGAATGTCTCCCACACCGGCGGCCGTTACCGGGGGGCTGCTAGCGCGTCGGCCGACCGCACCGCCTCGCTGGGCCTCCTCTATGACATGAACCACCAGGGCGACGGCCTGCTGGTCGACGAGGTGCTGGCCAACGGACCCTTTGACAGGGCCGCGTCGAAGATAGGCAAGGGGGCGGTCATCACCGCCGTCAACGGCCACGTCATCAATGCCGGCACCGACCTGGGCGACCTCTTCAACAACCTCGCCGGCAAGAAGACCCTCGTGGCCTTCACCACCCCCTCGGGCGAGAAGGTCTCTGAGGTGGTGATACCCTGCTCCTCGGCCAAAATCAGCGACATAATGTATCGCCGCTGGGTGAAACAGCGCGCCGCCGACGTAGACCGCTGGTCGAATGGCCGCCTGGGCTATGTGCATATCGAGTCGATGAACGACGAGTCGTATCGTCCGATGTACGCCGACCTGCTGGGCAAGTACAACAACCGCGAAGGGGTGGTCATCGACATCCGCTGGAACGGCGGAGGCCGCATGCACGAAGACATCGAGCAGCTCTTCACCGGCCAGAAATACCTCACGCAGGTAATCCGCGGCAAGGATGTCTGCGACATGCCGTCGCGCCGCTGGAACAAGCCGTCGGTGATGCTCGTGGCCGAGCCTTGTTACAGCAACGCCCACGGTACCCCCTGGGTCTACCAGCACATGAATATAGGCAAGGTGGTCGGCATGCCAGTGCCCGGCACCATGACCTCGGTCAACTGGGTCACCATGCAGGATCCATCTCTCATATTCGGCATCCCAGTGATCGGCTACCGCACCGCCGAGGGCAATTACCTCGAGAACACCCAGCTTGAGCCTGACCTCAAGGTGGCCAACACCCCCGAACAGATTGTCGCCGGGGAGGACAACCAGCTCCACGAGGCTGTGAACCTCCTGCTGCGCCAGATCGACGCCGCAAAGTGACCCGGGGCTGATTGAAAAGGCAAATCCAAGTCCACGCTCGATTGACCCGAGCGTGGGCTTTTTTTGTTAACAGTTCTGTTAATAAATATTAACGGGGTCGGGAGGCAGAAACCGATGAAATGTGTTAACTTTGCGACAGAAAACAATAGTCTTTCCGCCTGTTCGGGCTTGCAAGTCAAGCCAACGGCCTGAAAGGCGTCGGCAAGGGAAAGGGGCCTGAAGCCCCAAAGACTGGAATAGCCTGATCGACAATTGCCGCCGCGAAAAGCTTTCAGCAGCCGCCAAGAGCAGCCGCCGGTTCCTGTCAGACAGTCATCGTAGGGCTCCGGAAAAGCCCGAGGATCATCTTTATTAGTGAAACTTCAAGAAGTAAAAAGCAGGACAGAACAACCTAATTCTTAAATATCAGGCCCGCTGCCTCTCCGCTGTCTTATATCAGTGGCCAGGGATGTCTGTAGGCCATACCTTTACGATTATGATTTGACCAAGGGACCTGTGCCCCCTCGTATATGCGCAGCTTCCCGGCAAATCCTCCACCCCCTGCTTTCTTGAATCCTCAAATTTCCGTTCTCCAATATCACCAACATCGTTGTAAAAGGCCGCCATGCCTTCTATTCCCCCGTTGATTCGCGACATGCCTCTGCCTGCTGTCGTCGTATGCGTCGGATATTGCCCCACTGGGCGTGGCCTGCTGGCCGACCGGTCACACACTGAGTTTTCTTTGTATGCAAATATCCACATTCACTTTATTTTCAAATCATTAATCAACCAATTCCCTTATGAAAAAAATCAAATTCCTTGCAATGATGATGTTCGCCATCGTGGCCTGTGCAGGCTTCACCGCTTGCGGCGACGACGAGGATGGCGCAAATGCTCTGGTAGGCACCTGGGTGGGCTCCGACGCTGAGAATCGTTATGATGAAATAGTAACGATGACCTTCACCAAGGATGGCAAGATGACCGCCACAGGCGTTGACCCGCAATCCCCCAACTACAACTGGAGCTTCTCAGGCGCCTACACCACCCAGGAGTCAGGCACCGACAATGTGGTGCTTATCTCATTTGGCGGATATTTCGCCGGAGAGGAGGATGAGTATTACGATGACGACATCATGTTCCGTCCCTGCTATATCAACGGAAACACCCTGACCATCTTTTTTGATGGCGGCGACTATGTTCTGGTCAAGCAGTAAAAAGGCACATTAATCTGATAGACACACGTCAATACCAACGCTCCCCCGGCATATGTCTGCATCAGCGACATGGCCGGGGGAGCAATCTTTTGTCTCGTCAGGCACGGGCCGGGCGGCGCGTTCAATATGATTTCAGCGGGGGAAGGAACGCGTTGGGGAGATACTCCATCTCGCAGGTGTGGCCGTCGCCTGACACCGCCGCCACATCAAAGCGGGGGGTCAGCCTGACGTGGTTGACGCGCAGGTAGACCTCGGCCGCACGGCATAGCAACGCCACTTTCCTCGGGGTCATCGCTTCCAGCGGGTCGGTCTGGCGGTCCGCGCGGGTCTTTACCTCGACAAACACGATGTCATCGCCCCTGGTGGCGACGATGTCGATTTCGAGATGGTTCATACGCCAGTTGCGCTCGGCGATGGTGTAGCCCTCCAGCAGCAGTTTTTCCACCACCTGTTCCTCGCCCCATCTTCCAAGTTCGTTGTGTCTGGCCATAAGTCAAATACAGGTTTCCACAGCCAAAGTTAGTAAATAAATCCAAATCCCCCGTCCCTCACCCCCGAAAATTCAAGTCCCTCCCCCGAATTCCCCATAGATTTCCCCTGGATTCTCTCCGAAATTCCTCATAGATTTCCCCTGGATTTCCCCTGGATTCTCTCCGAAATTCCTCATAGATTTCCCCTTGATTTCCCCCTGGATTCTCTCCGAATCTCTCCCTGGATTTCCCCGCGAATCCGGAGGATTCATTAATTATTAGCCCCGGGTTGGCGCGCGGGAGCCCCTTGGGGGCGACCAAGCGGCAACCCGGGGTTGCAGACATCAGGCGTGAGATTCTGAAAGAATCTTTTATATATAGAGAACCTTGATTAAAGGCAACATCTATAAAAGATTCTTTCAGAATCTCCCGCCTGGCGTGGTTACCGGGGGTTACCGGCCAGGGGGCCGCCACCCCCCGGCTAATAATTAATTATTGCTGTCCGGTAAAAAAAGACAAAATCATATATTCTCTACAAATATAATAAGTTACACCTGTTTTACGAAAAAGGGCTTGTCATTTGAGGCGATGTGAAATTGGTAGCATTAAGCATCAAAAAGCCCTTAAAAGACATCTATACGAGTCTGTTTCATGCTGTATGAGATAAAAATAGTCCATTTCCTATCATGTCAAAGTTTTACCGGACAGCAATAATAATTAATGAATCCTCCGGATTCGCGGGTGGAGCCGTAGATTAGAGGGTTATTTTATGTCGGCTCCATCTTTTAGCGCTTGTCCGAGCCAGCCGAAAACACATAATATCATGATGATGAATGCCATATTGCAGTTTGATTTTGAGTTGCGGGGAAAGCCGTCATGACTTTCATCTACAAAATTAGTAAGGTTGTGGGCAATAATATGGCCCATCAGAGTTAAATGATGTTGTGTGCCCCCGTTTTTGTCGTGTGTAAACCTGCGGTGTGACGAATGATGGCGGTTGGATATGAAACAAACAAGGAGCCATGCAACAAGTGCTTGACTCCTTTGTTTGTGTTGTCTTACCTGGATTCGAACCAAGACAGGCAGAACCAAAAACTGCAGTGCTACCATTACACCATAAGACAATCCTGGTCGCCCAAGGCGCAATGCGCCCTAAAGCGCTGCAAAGTTAGTGAGTTTTTTCGGTTTCTGCAAGGATTTGCCGCATTTTAACCTTTGTCGGCAGGAAAATGCAGGTGAAATGAGGGAAATAACGGGGAGGGGAGAGGGGGCGGCCCGCTCGGGAAAGCGGGAGAGAGGGAAGTGGAGGGAAGCGGATGGAAGCGGCCCCGCGGCGGGTCATGCCTGGCGGAAGACGCGGGTGGAGCGCAGGCCTGGGCGGTTGACGAAGGTAAGGGTGGTGAATGAAGATGTGGAGTCGGAGTTGAACCGGAGGTGGTAGCGCTCGCGGGCGAGGCCGGTGAGGATGTAGACGGCTGTGTTGACTGCCGATGTCTCCGAGGCCAGGAGGGGGCGCGAGGCCGGGGTGAGGCGTTCCTCTACGGTCAGGTCGAATCCCTTGCGGGATATGGCCAGGGCGGCGGTCGCCGCGTTGTCGAGGTTGTCGGGGAGTCCGTGGCGGGTGATTTTGACGTTGCCGTCGGGGAGGCATTCCAGTTCGAGCCGGGGCTCGGGGCCTGCGGCCTGGTCATATGTGAGGAATCCCTCGGCAAAGCTTGTCTCGACAGGGCCGTGGCCTGAGGGCATGGCCAGGAGGCCGACAGCCAGGGCGGCCACCAGCAGGACTATGACGTAAAACTCTACGGAATGAAGAAAATCCATCAATCAGGGGGGAGAATGGGTTGCGGGGTCAGGCGAATGCGTTCATCAGGGCCGCGGAGATGAGCATATAGATGAGCATGCCGATGATGTCATTGGTAATCGAGATGAAGGGGCCTGTGGCGAGGGCGGGGTCGATTTTGAACCGCTCGAGGGTCAGGGGCACGAAGGTGCCGAAGATTGAGGCGAACAGCACGACGGCCATCAGCGAGAGCGACACAGCCAGGGTGGTGGGGTTCCAGGGTGAGAGGCTGAAGACGTTGTAGAGAAACACTATCAGGGAGATTATGAGGCCATTGACCACACCCACGCCTACCTCCTTGAAGAGCTGTTTGCCGGTGTCCTTGAGGTCGAGAGAGCCGTTGGCGAGGCCCTGCACGACGATGGCCGACGACTGGATGCCGACATTTCCGCCCGTGCCGCCAATCATGGGGATGAAGAGGGCCATCGCCGGGTTGGTGGCGAATCCCTGTTCGAAGTTGCCGAGAATCAGTGAGTTGCCTATTCCTCCGAGTATGCCGATGAGCAGCCAGGGGAGTCGGGCGCGGGTCTGTTGCCAGATGGTGTCGTCTGACTCCACATCCTGCGAGAGACCTGATGCCAGCTGGTAGTCGCGCTCGGAAGACTCGCGGACGCGGTCCATCACGTCGTCGACGGTGATATGCCCTACAAGCCGTCCTATCGAGTCGACGACAGGCATTGCCACGAGGTCGTATTTCTCGAAGTCAATGGCCACCTCGTCGAGGGGCATGTCGGTCTTGACAGCCACCGGGTCGGTCTCCATGACATTCTTGATTTTCGACACGGAGGGGTGGGTGATGAGTTTCTTCAGCGGGAGGGTGCCGCGCAGGCGGTCGTCGTTGTCGACCACATAGACGTAATAGACCTCGTCCATGTCCTCGGCCTGCATCCTGAGCTGCTTGATGCACTCGGGCATCGACCAGTTCTCGTTGACCACCAGCATCTCGGTGCCCATCAGACCGCCGGCGGTGTCCTCGTCATATTTGAGCAGGTCGATGATGTCGCCGGCCTGCTCCACATCGTCGATGTGGGACAACACCTCGTCGCGGTCCTCCTTGTCGAGGTCCTGTATGAGGTCGACGGCGTCGTCGGTGTCGAGATGGTCGATATAGAGGCGGGCGATTTCCTCGGGGTCCATGTCGCTCAGGAGCTTGCGGCGGTCATCCTCGTCAAGCTCCATCAGCACGTCGGCGGCCTTGTCGCCGTCGAGCAGCCGGTAGAGGTACTCGGCCTGCGACAGGTCGAGGTCTTGATACAGCTCGGCGATGTCGGCCGGGTGCATCTCCTCAAGCTCGCGGCGGGCGGCGGCCTCGTCGTGTGCCTCTATGATTTTCTTTATTTTTTCGAGGAAATCCTCGTCGAATTCCTTCATTGGCGGTTGTGCGGGTGATTGGTTGACGGGATCGGTCGGAGGGGGCGGCTCAGCCCAGGAGGTTGGTCAGCTCTACGAACTGGGCGACAGATAGCTGCTCGGGCCTCATGACCATGAGCGGCGAGTCGGGCAGCGGGGCTCCGGCGGGAAACAGCGGGCGGATGGAGTTGCGTATGGTCTTGCGGCGCTGGCCGAATGTGGTTTTCACTACGGTCTTGAACCTGGCCGGGTCGCAACCCAGGTCGGTGACATCGTTGCGGACAAGTTTCACCACGCCCGATTTGACCTTCGGCGGCGGGTTGAAGACATGCTCGTCGACGGTGAAGAGGTATTCGACATCATACCAGGCCTGGAGCAGCACGCTGAGTATGCCCCGGGCCTTGGTGCCGGGAGGGGCCGCCAGGCGCTGGGCCACCTCGCGCTGGAGCATACCCGAGCAGCAGACAATGCGGTCTTTCCAGTCGAGGGCGTGGAAAAATATCTGCGATGAGATATTGTAGGGGTAGTTGCCAATCAGACAGAATTTGCCGTCGCCCGGGACAAGCACTCCCAGGTCGAGGCGGAGGAAGTCGTCGGCGACGATGCGGCCTGCCAGCCGGGGGAAGTTGGCGTTGAGGTATGCCACACTCTCGCCGTCGAGCTCGACGACTGTGACATCATGGCCCTTGTCAAGCAGGAAGCGGGTAAGCACCCCCATTCCGGGGCCTACCTCCACCACGGGCAATCCTTTGTATTCGTCGAGGGTAGACGCTATGCGGTCGGCCACCGACAGGTCGGTCAGGAAATGTTGGCCGAGAGCTTTTTTGGGACGTACATTCATCGGCGTGAGTCTGTTTTTGCGGAAGCGGGATTGCTTCGCTGACTGCGGGAAGCTCTGTCTGAGGCTCCCATATCCACGCAAAGTTAACCTTTTTTCGCGGGTTTGACAAATTTTTCGATTATCCGGGCCGGGCCGACTCCGAGCAGCCGCCTCAGCCCCGATGCGCTGACGGCAAGCGAGAGGATGACGAAGGGGAGCGCTCCCCACCATCCTACAAGCTCGCGGCAGAGGGCCGCTCCGGCGCAGGCCATGAACAGCATGGCGGGCAGCCAGATGGCGTTGCGTCTGATTCTCAGTCGGTAACGGCTGCGGCACAGCAGCCATACCTCAGCCAGGTAGAAGAGATACCAGAGCGTGTAGGCGTAGCCCAGGCCGCGGATGCCCCACCGGTCGTAGAAGAGGATGTTGAGTCCGATGGCCACGATGGCCGACAGCAGTTCGGTCACGAGATACACCGCCCCGTCACTCTTGGCGAGGATGACGTATGCCAGACACCACGACCAGGCGCGGAAGATGGTGCCGATGACGGCCCAGGTGACAAACGGCAGCATCACCAGGAAGGCTTTGTCGTAAAGCAGCCTGACAAAGAGTTCGTCGGCGGCCACGAAGATGGTCACCACCGGAAACATCACCAGCATTATAAGTATAATCTCATGGGAGAGGAAAAGTTCGGTGCGGCGTGGCGAACGGCTTACCTCAGAGAGCCTCGGCAGGTACTCCATGCCCACCGCCACCAGCACCAGCCCGACGTAGCGGTTGACAAGGGTGAACCCCGCCTGGTAAAATCCGGCGGCCTCGACCCCTCCCCGATGGTTGAGGTATGACATGAAGATGTATGACACGGCGTTGGTGGCGAAAGTGGTGACGGTCATATAGATGCCAAGCATGGCGAACCCCTTTCCAGCCGAGAAGGTCTCTTTCAGGCCGAGCGGCGAGTCGGGCGACGGGGTCTTCTCATGGTAGAGTCCCCGGCAAATCCAGATGGCGGCGGCATAGGCCAGCAGCGAGGGTATGACGCTGTCGAGTCCCCAGAAGTAATACATGGGGGCGGAGACGGCCAGGCCCCCGACCGCTCCCCAGACGGAGGATTTGGCCAGGCGGGTGTAGCGTTTGAGCCCCTGGAAGATGGCTCCCTCGGTAGAGCTGAGGGTCAGCAGCATCACGGCCACAGACAGCGCGATGAATCCCCCCGTGTGGTTGTCGTCGCCGAATGTGAAACGGCTCAGCGCAGGCGACAATGCCAGGGTGAGCAGCGCCCCGGCCAGGCCGAGCGCCCATCCCCACCGCCTGACCACGGCCACCAGCCTCGGGAGCGCCTCACGGGGAGCCATCGCCAGTTCGCGTATCACCCCGGTCCCTGTTCCGGCCTGGGTAACCGAGCAGATGGTATCCATCACTGAGTTGTAAAGCCCGAAGAGGCCGATGCCTGCCGGGCCGAGCCATATGGCCACAAGCTTTGTCCTGACAATGGAGCATATGATTGTCAGGGCCTGCACCCCGCTGAACAGCCCCATGACCTTCAGCACCCGGGATGACAGGCTGGAGCGGCGGGGAGCGGCGGGGGTGTCACATCTCATTTGCGGAGCCATAGCTCGGGATTCTCTTTCTGGCGGCCGTCGCGCACCTCGAAGTGGAGTATGCTGCGGCCATTGTCGTTGGGGTCAGAGAAGACCGTGCCGATGTTCTGCCCGGCTTTCACCTTCTGTCCGCTGGAGACAGAGACAGACGCGAGGTTGGCGTAGACGGTCATATGTGAGCCGTGACGTATCACGACCACGGTGTTGTAGCCCTCGGGGCGGAATACCGCCGACACCTCTCCGTCGCAAACACTCCTGACGGCGGCCCCTTTGGCGGTCTCGATGTCGATGCCGGCATTGTCGGTCACCACATGGGGCAGCGACGGGTGCTGCTGGCGGCCAAAACGCTTGACGATGGTGTAGCGGCCCGTTATCGGGAAGGGAAGCGAACCCTTGAGCGAGGCGAAGTCTGCGCCTGATTCCACGCTCTTAGATGCGGTGCCGCTCTCCGATGAGTGGTCGGGGGTATGGAGAGTGGGTGCCGCCTGGCCTCCGTCGGTCGCAGGCTGGCTGTCGCCGGCTTTGCCCGAGTGCTTCACAGGCTTTGTCTTGGCGCGTTTTTCCTCCTTTCGCTTCTTCACCTCGGCGGCTTTGCGTGCCTCCTCGGCGCGTTTGGCCTCGGCCTCAGCCTTGCGGGCGGCCTCCTTGGCCTGTTGTGCCGCTTTTTTCGCGGCTTCGGCCTCGGCCGCCTTGCGGGCGGCGGCCTGTCGCTCCTCCTCTTTGCGAGCCTCCTTGCGAGCCTTCTCCGCCTCCTTGCGTGCAGCCTCGGCCTGGGCCTCCTTTCGGGCGGCTTCCTCCGCAGCGGCTTTCTTGGCTGCTTCAGCCTTGGCGGCCTCGCGGGCCTTCCTGTCGGCCTCCTCCTGGGCCGCTTTGCGGGCAGCCTCCTCAGCGGCGGCTTTCCTTGCGGCCTCGGCTTCAGCCGCCTTGCGGGCCTTTTCGGCCTCGGCGGCCCTGCGGGCCTCCTCGCGTTTGGCCGCCTCACGCGCTATGACATTGTCGAGCTCGCGGTCGAGGGCAGATGCCTTGGCCCTTTGCTGGGCCATGATTTCCTTGAGGACGCTCCCCTGGTGGCGCAGTTCGCCGACAAGGTTGGCCGTCTCGGTCTGTTTCTTGACCAGCGAGGTATGTTCGCGCGACAGCTCATTCTTTGACTTCGCGGCGGCGTCGGCAAGCGAGGCCATGCGGCGGCGTTTGCCGTCAAGCACCTCGCGGGCTGCGGTGATTTCCGAGGCCCGTTTCTCGCGCCACTTCGCGAAACGTCGCAGGTATCGAAGCCTGCGGTAAGCCTGGGCGAAAGAGTCTGACGAGAATATGAAAGCCAGCGCGCTCATCTGCTGGCGACGGCCCTGCGAACGTTTCACCGCCTTGACATAAGTGGCGGTGATCTGCCTCAGGTGGTTGTCGAGGGCCTCGATGGAGTCGTTGAGCTGTGAGATCTGAGAGTTTATGGAGTCAAGACGGGTCGAGATTTCGCCGATACGGGTGTTGCATTGCTCGATTTCCCCCTCCACCAGGTTGAGCTGGCTGAGCTTGCGCGAGGTCTCCTCGGCGTTGAGCTGCAACTGACGGCGTGTCTCCTTGATTTCGGTCTCGGCGCGCGACTTGTCGCGCCTCACCTCCTTCTCTGAGCGGTTTGAAGACGCGGCTTTCCCTTTGGCCGGCTTCTTGGCGGCTGATGCCTTCTTCTTGCCGGAAGAGTTGGCGGCAGGCTTTTTGGCTGCGTTTTTCTTGCCGGAGCCAGCCTTGGCCGGCGACTCGGTCTTTGGACGTGAGGATGTCTTCCGCTTCTGTTGGGAGGCGGCGTCGGCTGGCATCATCAGCAGCAGAGAGGCAAGCAGTATGGTCAGTAACCTTGACACGGTGTATGATTGGCGGTTGGTTTAGGGGTCAGAAACTTTTGATCAGCGAGGTGAGGGCCGACATCTCAATGCGCTCGCAATTGTCGGGGATGCGGCAAGTCTTGACCACCCCGGTGTTGAACTTCGAGCCGTTGAGGTCCCATTTCAGGGTCGCGCTGATTTTCTTTCCCCGCGAGGTCTCGACATTGACCTCCTGGGCGAACCAGCCGCAGGTGCGGCTCTCGAAGATATCGTTGTAGCTGGCCGACACCGTCCCGAAGTCCTTGACCTCGACGATCGCGCCGCGCAGGGCGTTGGAGGTGTTGGAGGCGAGGAACCCGTAGCTGAACATCTCGGGTTGCTCTCTGGGGAGCAGATACCATCCGTTGGCCGCCTCCTCGAAGTCAAACTCGCGCCGGTCGGCCACCGACGCGGTGCCTTTACCGGCTAAGAACGCGCGTCCAAGCAGCAGGTCCTGCATGTCCTCGATGGAGACCCCTGCGTCGCCAAGCAGGCGCGATGTGGGCTGGGAGACATATTTCTTGTGGAACTTGTCGACGGCCACCACCGAGTCGCGGTCGACCCATAGCGTGGCCACCTCGAAGCCAAGCATCCTGACCGAGATCGAAATCCATTCGCCGCGTTTCATCCAGGCTTTTCCCGCCGCGTTTAGTTTGGCTGGGGAGTGGAGCGACAGTTTCACCCCCACCTCCACGTCGGTCCAAGGCTTCCATGACTCGGTGAGCATCGTGTAGCGGCTGTTGAGGGCGGTGTTGGCCAGAAGGGCCACACCCTCGCACAGGTCTGTGCCGGCGGTCGAGGCCCCTTTCTGTGAGCGGCAGCCGGCGAATGTGGCGGCCAGGATGATGGCGGCGATTATTTTCAGACAGGTTTTTGACATCTTGACATGGGCGGAGGAGAGGGGATGAATGGAAAAAACGGGGGCGAGAGGGGAGAGGGAGAATGGAAGAGAGGAAAGGGGGAGGGCGGCGGCTCAGTAGGCTCAGTCGACAAACGGGGTGCGCTGGCGTATCTTCTTTTTCAGCGTCTGGTTGCCCGGGTCGAGCTTCAGGGCCTTCTCCCAGAATTCAACAGCCTTACCCACCTCACGGTTCATGAAATATATGTCTCCGGCATGGTCGAGCACGTCGGCTTGGGGCTTGTCGGCCTCCAGGCTGATGGCCTGGTCGATCCACTCCTTGGCCTTGACGTAGTCTTTCTTTTTGTAGAAGACCCAGGCGTAGGTGTCGATGGCTGTGTCATTCTCGGGATTGGCGCGGACGCAGATGGCGCTGTATCGCTCGGCCAGGTCGAGATCCTGGTCGTTTTCAGCGAGGTAATAGGCGAAGTTGTTGAGCGCGAGCAGGTTGTCGGGGTCGAGGCTGACAGCCTCGCGGTAATAGATGAATGCTGAGTCGGGCATCTCGCGGGCGTAATAGATGTCGCCCATCGAGGCCACGAGCTGGGAGCGGGTCGATATGTCTTCCTTGTCGACCAGAGACAGAGCCTTCCGGAAATACTCCATTGCCGGGCCATACTCCTTGAGCTGCTGGTAGTTGGCTCCCATCAGCAGGTTTATCACCTCGTCGTCGGGGAGGAACTCCAGGGCGCGCCGGCCGGTCTCGATGGCTGTCTGCGAGTCGTCGAGCTGGCCGTAGAGGCTCATGATCGACCGCCATCGGCCCGCGTTGGAGAGGTCGGCGTCTACGGCGTATTCCTGTTGCTCGGCGGCCCCGCGCAGGTCGCCGGCCACGATGAGATATGATGAATAGAGGTCGCGGAACGCAGCCTCATGTGGATGCTGGGTGAGCAACGACTCGAAGAGGCTTTGTATCTGGGGCCGTTTCAGCGAGTCGGCGTAGAGCCTCCCCACATAGTCGCGCAGCATCTCGGTCTTGGCCTCCACCTCAAGGTCCTCCTTGAGCAGGGCGTGGCTCGTCTCGCGGTCGTAGGCGGCGGAGTCGCCCCGTTGCAGGTAGAACTGGGCGCGCTTGTAATAGGCCAGCCCGTTGGTTGAGTCGGTGGCGCAGGCCAGGTCGTAATATTCTATCGCCTTGTCGGGGCGGTCGAGGGCCTGGAAGATGTCGCCGGCGTAGAGCTGATACTGTATGTTGCGTGGCGACGAGGCCATCAGCGCCTGTATCTCGGCGAGCGACGCGGCGGTGTCGCCCAAGGCGAGCATCGCCCTGATCTTGTGGGAGGTCAGGCCGAGGTCTTTCCCCTCGGCGCGCTCTATGCGCTCCAGTATGCCGAGCGAACGGCGCAGCGACTCAGGGTCGCGTTTCTCCTGGAGCGACTCCACAAGTTTCACGGCCACGTCGGGCTTGGTGGGGTTGAGCGAGTCTACTATCGTCCAGACGCGTATCGCCTCGTTGGTGTTTCCCAGCGAGTTGTTGATCATCCCGTAGAAAATCGAGCTGTAATAGTCGTCGGGATGGAGGTCGAAGTGGCGACGCATCATGTCGTATCCCTTTTGGGCCAGCAGGGTGTCGTTGCGTCCCAGGGCCATGAGGTAGTAGCCCAGGTTCTGCCCGACAGCGGTCTCTGTGGTGTCAAGCTCGTAGGCTCCGTTGAGCAGCTCGAAGTATGAGTCGTCCTCCCCGTTGGCGTTGCGCGACAGGGCCTCCATGAAGATGTAGTCGGCTTTGCGCCGGGCCTCGGTGTCGGCCCGGGAGACCGCCTTGTCGGCCTTCCCCCCTTTGCCGGCCGGGAAGGCCCCGGCGGCGAAGGCCAGGAGCATCACGACCAGGGGTATCAGGCGGGTGTATTCTGTTTTTCTCACTCTGTGGGGTCTTGATTTGTTGTGACAAGTGGATGGGAGAGGTTTGACAGGGGGTCAGTTCATGCCGGTGTGGCCGAAACCGCCGTCGCCGCGCTCGGTCTCGTCGATGCGGTCTACCGGTTCCCAGGTGACGCGGGTGTAGCGGGTTATCACCATCTGGCAGATGCGTTCGCCGTCGTTGATGGTGAAAGGCTCGTTGGAGAGGTTGATGAGTATCACTCCGATTTCACCTCGGTAGTCGCTGTCGACGGTTCCCGGGGTGTTGACCAGTGAGATGCCGTGGCGTATGGCCAGGCCGCTGCGGGGACGTATCTGGCACTCGAAACCGCGCGGGAGCTGCAGTCGCAGGCCGGTCGGAACGAGTGCCCTCTCCAGTGGCCCGAGCACGATGGGTTTGTCGGGCAGGTAGGCGCGCACATCCATCCCGGAGGCTCCGGGGGTGGCGTACTGGGGCATGGGGTGGTGTGAACCGTTTATTATTTTTACGTTGATATGCTTGTCGGAAATTTCCATTTTCACGGATTTTGGATATGTGGTATACCTAATAACACGCGAAAATACGAAAATTCCCGCAATCCCGCATCATAAATTTTGTAAATATTATTGTTCTTTTGGCGGGCCCAAAAGAACCAAAAGGCCAAGGGCGCGTGAAAATCTTTGGTCGGGAGCCTGGTGGCTCCGCTCGGCGCACCGGGAACTCGCCCTGCGGGCTCAGACACCCCGGTGCTTAGCCGCGCTCCCGCCACCGCTCCCTCCCGATTTTCACAATGCGCCCGCCATCCGGATGGTATTGCGTAAATCAGTATAATCTGCGTAAATCAGTATAATCTGCGTAAATAAGTATGATAAGTATAATCTTGCAATCATTGAAATCTGTGAAATCTGCGAAATCTGCGAGCCTCTCCGGGAGCGAAGCGACCT
Organism: Bacteroidales bacterium; assembly: GCA_910575615.1. Taxonomy (GTDB): domain Bacteria; phylum Bacteroidota; class Bacteroidia; order Bacteroidales; family Muribaculaceae; genus UBA7173. Next base: position 96,595 of record CAJTEX010000014.1, read on the forward strand.
TTAATCTGCGAGTAATCCGTGGAAATCTGCGTATCTGCGGAATCTGCGTGAGACCCTTTTGTGGATTAGGCCGCTGGAGCAGTGGTGGCTCTTATGCATATGAAACTCACGATGATACGAGGATTTCCGCAGAAACGAAAAAACACCCCCCGCAGGGCCGGAGGTGTCGGTATGCCGCATCATAAATTCTTGTAAATATTATTATTGCTGTCCGGTAAAAAAAGACAAAATCATATATTCTCTACAAATATAATAAGTTACACCTGTTTTACGAAAAAGGGCTTGTCATTTGAGGCGATGTGAAATTGGTAGCATTAAGCATCAAAAAGCCCTTAAAAGACATCTATACGAGT
>CAJTEX010000015.1 GCA_910575615.1 Bacteroidales bacterium
CATAACAGTCTGATTCAGACTGTAAAAATAAATTCAAATCGTTGCGCCCGCAAATCAGCCGTAACAATCAGAATATCAATAATTTCAAAGGCCTATTATGATTTTTTAGTGGACACTAATGTGAGGCAAAACAAAATTAGGACTGGCACCTATTGCAGGAGTCAGTCCTTTTAGTTTAGTTTGTGTTCGCCAAAACCTTTTCTAAACTATGCCCAAAAGTAGTCATTTTAGCGGACAGCCGCTCTATGGTCAGGTAATAAAATTGCTAGACAAGTCGAAAATTCTTCAGTTTAGCCACGAATACGGAGGAGAGAGATATACCAAACGGTTTAACTGCTGGATTCATCTGGTGGTAATGCTCTATGCCGTGATAATGCGATTCGACTCATTGCGTGAGATAACAGCCAGTTTGCTTGCCGAGACGCGTAAACTGTCTCATATAGGTATTACTTTCAAAATCGGGCGCAGCACACTCGCGGATGCCAACAAGAGGCGCCCCGAAGCTATATTTGAGGCTATATATCGCGATTTATATGCCACTTACCGCCACGTTCTTTCCTCGGACAGCCACAGCCGCAAGACTCCAAAATGGATGAAACGACTGCAGATTATCGACTCCACGACTATTACTCTGTTCTCCAACCTGCTGTTCAAGGGAGTCGGACGCCATCCAAAGACCGGAAAAAAGAAAGGCGGAATCAAGGTTCATACCGTCATACATGCCAACGAAGGTGTGCCGTCGGATATAAAGTTCACATCAGCGGCTACAAACGACTCATTCATGCTCAAGCCAACAACATTGAGTAAAGGCGACATAATGGCAATGGACCGCGCATACATCGACTATGAGAAGTTCCAACAACTGACGGAGCGTGGCGTAACATACGTGACCAAGATGAAGAAGAACCTGAAATACAGCACATTGTCGGACACTATGTATCAGACTCCTGACGGACTGATGGAGGTCAGGATACAGCAAGTGGAGTTTGTAAAGCAGGTTAAAGGCGGAGAGGTCATTCGACATAAATCACGCATAATCACTTATGTGGATGTCAAGAAGCGCAAACTGATATCGCTGCTGACCAACGATATGGAGTCCGACCCGGAGGAAATCATCGCGATATACCGACAGAGATGGGAAATTGAGCTGCTGTTCAAGCAGATGAAACAAAACTTTCCACTTAAATACTTCTATGGCGAGAGCGCCAATGCCATCAATATCCAGATCTGGATCACACTAATCGCCAATCTACTGCTGATGGTGATGCAGAAGGGGCTGAAACGCCAGTGGAGCTTCTCCGGGCTGGCAACAATGGTCAGAATTACCCTGATGTACTACGTTGACTTCAAAAGCCTGTTTAACAACCCGGAAAAAGAGTGGGAAATCATCCTTTCCGAGGCCTCCGGAGCGCCTCCCGAACCGTCACTGTTTGACTGAGGGGGCTTGTAAAGTAAAAAAGAAGACTCGAACACCGTAAAATCAGCGTTCGAGCCATACTTTATTGCGCTATTTGAGTTTTATCGGACAGCAATAATTGATGATATGCCTTACGAATGCCGCCTCAACGATTGTGTTGATATTTGTCATAAACATTGGGGGTTAGGGCTTGTTATGAAATTCTTTTAACGAAAGCATAACTTCTGGGCATAAATTTGGTTCTCGAAAAGATAAAGGTTTTTGTAAACTACTGTATGTCTGCGGCATATGCAAACATATGCGATGCAAATTGTGTTAAAACATAAAGTGTAAACATAAATAGGCTTTATATTTCCCTCTCATAATTTTATGTTTTTGTGCAAAATGCGGCTTGTTTGTTATACTTTTTGCAAACATTACAAGGTTAGAATCTGTTTTATAGCGTAAAACGGCTTTTCATACACGGGTTGTTGCGGCTTACAGCATCATCCTCCGTAGCTGTTATTGCCAAACTTCAAAAACATCATATTCATTAGTATATGAAGATTCTACTCTATGAACCCGACCAACGTACCGGAGAACCGATTTATCATGCCCTCCGCAGAGAAGGACATGATGTGATATGGATTCAGGAATATATGGATGCAAGAACAAAAATCCTTGACGAAAAATTCGATGCTTCCCTCATTGAGATTGATGATTATGAAGGACTCCGGCTTATAGAGTCATGGGTGGAACAGTCTCCGAAGTTATTGTGTGTAGCCATATACAAGGAGCAGGATGCAGGTGTCGGTTTCAAGGCGAGTAAACTGGGATCGCAGGAAATATATGAGATTGAACACGGAAGCATATCCGAACTTGACAGAATTCTTAAGCAATACAAGATACTTGCAAGATTGCCACAAGTCTATCGTCACAAATCGGTGGAATACAATAAGGCAGTAAGCGACCTCCGGAATCTCGTCAACCATCATAAGCCGGTGATCATAACGGGTGAGGTTGGAACAGGCAAAAGCTATCTTGCAGAACACGTCCACCGTGATGACTCAGACACTGTCTTCCGTCTGGAGGAGATACAATGCTCTACATTGAATGTGGAAAATGCGATGGAGCTGTTTCTTGGTGTCGTCCGAGGTTTCAGGCCGGAAATAAAACAGCACAGGAAAGGGCTTATTGACAAGTCTAATGAGAAGGGACTGCTTTATCTGAAAGATATTGCAGACTTTCCTGCAAATTTACAGGAAGTCCTTCTGGATATTCTTGAAAGAGGCGAGTATCGTCGTGTGGGATCGGAGATATGGGAACCATTCACGGCACATTTGATTGTATCCTGTAAAGACATATCTGAAATCCGCACAGACAGGTTTGACCGCAGACTGTATGATTTGCTGAGTCATAATATTGTGCGAATCCCACCACTCAGAGAGTGTCCGGCAGATATTGTATCTAATGCAGAGCAGATGGCAGAAGATTATTGCAGGTCGAAAGGGATAGTTGCAATACCTGTATTCAATGCAGACGCCATGATAAAGCTGATGGCGCACGACTGGCTTGGCAATTATCGAGAATTGAAGAGCTGTGTTGAAAATGCTGTTGTATGTTGCGCCGGAAACACAATCACCGCCTCGGATCTCCATATCACACCTGTTGAATCGGACACTCCTCCTGAGGACGATAAAGGTAAACTGATATTCTACCTTGATAAATTCTGTGGGAAGAAAGTAGATATCATGAAGGCTCTCGGCATCACGGCGCCGACCCTTGATAAGAGATTGAAGAAATACGAAATCGACTACAAACTCTTTAAGAAAAAGAAGGAGCGCAAGCCTCGTAGGAAGGCTACCGCATCCAAATAAAATGCTATTCCTTTCCCCAGAAAAACGAGACATTCGCCAATTACGGATGTCTCATTTTGTTTGTATGGTGCAGACAACTTCAAAAGGCTCGAATCGGACCTCATTAAAAAGAGTTAAAAAATATAAAAGCGGACAGCGCAACAAAATTCAGCCCGATTCAAGAGGGTAAAAAATCAAATTTTTTCGACCTTCGCTGACAATTTGCTGACAAAAATTGGCATGAAAAAACCGTAAGCGTTGAAAATCAATTACTTACGATTGATATTGGTGCCCAGAACAGGAACACGAATATTAGATTGTAATGGACTAACATAGAATTTGGTTAAATTCTTGATATTATCGTATAATGCTGTATTTAACTATATTAGCGCAATTTGGATGATTTTGAATAATTCGGAAAATCTATCCTGATTTAGTTAAATCCAATCTTGGTTGACACGGCGTTGACACGAAAGCTATTGTGTATGTCAACCGTATTGACTAATTTTGTGTTGGAAATAATAATCACTCTCCTATGGCAACACTCACTCGTAATATCACGAAGGGTACCAACCCTATGGGGAAGGCGGAGCTTCTGCTGCGTCTTTCCGTATCGCGTAATCTTGTAGTCCGCCTGAAGACTGGACTTTGGATGGATCCCTCGCGCTTTGACAAGGGGATATTCTCTTTACCCAAAGACCCGACGGCACGTGCCGAGATTCGCGCGATAGAGGACAGGCTTATCGACATTGAACGATTTCTTATCAATCTCTGCGAGAAAACGCCGTCAGACACGCTGACAAAGGATTTCGTTGTTGCTCAGTATGATTTGTTTCTGCATCCAAAACCGGAAAAGCAGAAACGGCAACCGCGTAATCCAAATTTCTTCGACATATTTGAGGATTACATCGAAAAGAAAAATATTTCGGAATGGCGCATCAAGCATCTGCGAGTCCTGAAACGCGCATTAATGCGATATGAGCTGTATGTCCGCGCAAACGGTCGCGGCCGCTATAAAATCAAGCTTGATGATTTTACAGTCGATGATGTCAACAGTTTCGAGAAGTTCCTGCGCTCAGAGCATGAAATCCACGAGAAATATCCGGAAATATATAAGGCTGTTCCGGCAGACACACATACAACGAGAAAGAAACCGAAGCCCCAACCCAAAGGCGACAATACCATCATCGGTTTGTTTGGTCTGATGCGGGCTTTCTATCGCTGGTGCCGAGACCAAGAGTTGACAACCAATGACCCGTTTGCAAAATACAACGGCAAGACAACCGAAGTGTATGGCACCCCCTATTACATTACTCTTGAAGAACGCGACAGGATTGCAGACTACGACCTTTCTGCGAATCCGTCATTAGAGGCACAACGCGATATTTTCATCTTTCAGTGCCTCATCGGATGCCGCGTGTCTGACCTCATGGCAATGACTCCGGCAAGTATCATCAATGGAGCCATCGAGTATATGCCTCAGAAGACAAAGGGCGAACGTCCGCAGGTTGTCAGAGTGCCTCTAAATGCAAGAGCCCAAGCCCTCGTTGCCAAGTATGCCGGACGCGATGACTTGAACGGCAAACTGTTTCCCTTCATCTGTTCGCAGAAATATAACGTGGCCATCAAAAAGATATTCACGACCTGCGGAGTCAATCGCATAGTCACCGTTCTCAATCCTACAACCGGGGCAGAAGAGAAACGTCCGCTGAATGAAATAGCCAGCAGCCACTTGGCACGACGCACCTTCATCGGGAACCTCTACAAGAAAGTCAAAGACCCTAATCTCGTCGGCTCACTCAGCGGCCACAAGGAAGGCAGCAAAGCCTTCGCCCGCTACCGAGACATTGATGAGGACATGAAGAAAGAACTTGTCAACCTCCTCGACTGATTTTTCTTTTCCTCAGCCCCTATACATCGGTTTAGTTCATCGGGCATATATAGTGCCCGAACTGAACTAACCTTATGTTATATGTTTATGATTTCGTTTTCATCAAACCATCCCTTATCAATAGCCTCTTTCTTCACATTTTCAGGGGCATATGTATACATCACGACTGCTAGTGCATTCTTTGCCCTAGTACATGTGACATAAAACAATCTTTGAGTACGTTCGATAGAAGTTTCTTTACCTTCCATTAAATTCCTTTTGTCTGCATCTGATAAACCTTTTACTCCAAAAAGTTTGTCATAACTAAATAGAAAACCCTTTGCCTCAGAATCATCAATAATAACCATTACACGATCAAATTCAAGACCTTTAACGCCTTGGTGTGTATCGAATTGTGACTTCTGATTTACATAATCATCATATTTATGTATCATAGAAATTGGCAAATCCATTACTTCTACCCAAGCGCGAATGTCCTCTGCTACGGTTTCATCTAACTCGGATAATTTCAGTGTATACGCTTGCTTGACAACATCCGGCACTTTTAACAATTGAGATTTTATGATTTCTTCTGTAACTACTCGTATGGTTTTATTTCCATTTACAAAATCTGTCAAGCGTGTAGCTGCATCTCTACATCTTAAATAGAGTTCGTATGGCTTGTCCTTATTCTGTCTGCTCAATAGTGGTGAGTATTCTTTCAATATTTCTAAGGCTTGTCGTCCCCCGTCATTTATTGATTTTACTATGGGAAGAACTTCTTTAGTAAAAAATTCTAATTCAGGTACAGTACCTTGAAGAAAGGTCATCTGGTATTTTGAGACTTTGCTAAATGGTGCAAAAAATTCAGCAAATCCTAATCTTCGAACAGCCATCATATGTTCCAGAGTTAGAGACTTGACATCGGTGTCTTCTCCGACCCATTTTTCATCATTTGTTTGCTCGAACATGATATGTCTAATATTTTTCTCCACCTCATCTTTGTTTTGGTCATCACGTTGTTTGACGATAAATAGCCTTACAAAGCCATCATTAGCATCTTCTCGTGGATTCTGTTCAGCATGAATATCTATATCCTTGCCAATACTGTTGGCCAAACGAATTATTCGTCGACCACTGCGATAGTTCATTCTTTTAATTGGTTTTTCCCATCCGGCAGGAATTATGCTTTCGATATTTTCCTTGCCATCAGTATAGATGCGTTGCTTCTGATCACCAAGTAAACCCAATGTGAAAATACTAGCGAAGTTTTTTTGAATTTCAAAGAAAGCATCGACTAGTTCCTTTTTTGTATCTTGGCTTTCGTCAATCAGAAGAATCGGATATTTTTGGGCAATGATTCTTTGTAACAATGGTATGTCCTTAATCATCTGGGCAGAGATTTTAATAACTTCTGCGTGTTTTAATGCATTATATTCTGGATTACTTCCATTGGGATTATATATAAAACGCTCAATGGTCTTTGCTTTTTCGAATCGTTCATTTAGGTCATTAAGTTTTTCTTTATTAGATAGATATGTTTTAGTCGTCTTGTTGTTCGTGTCATTTAACTTCTTCCTTAAAGTTGTCATTTCTTCACTGAGATGTTGACAATATAAAGATCTAATATCCGTTTGATAATGTTTGATAACATCCCAAACAAAACTGTGAATCGTTGAGATGCGGAAAATCGAACTGTAATCCAAACGATTTATTATTTCATCGGTCGCGGCATTAGTATATGTAATGACTGCTACATTTTTGCCCTGTAATAACAAATCTTTTCCAATGCGATCGCGAATTTTTCTCAGTAATAGAACTAAAGAGAACGTCTTTCCAGAGCCAGCCCCAGCAAAAAGAAAGAAGCTTTTGCGAGGAGTTGAAAAAATACATTTCTCTAGCATTTCATCTACTTGCGTATCGATACTATTTCCCATTTTTGTTCTCTTTAGAATCCAAATAAGACTTTATCCAATCAAGTCCTTCCTGGATATACTTTGGAGGGATTAGATTGTCAATTAATTTGTCGTTATATAGCAGAGAAATGGCAAAGTCAGCTTTTGAGAAACCTCCTTTAATTTCCAACTTCTTAAATATTTTTTCTTGAAGTTCTTTAGCGGAATTACTATTCTTCAGTAGATTTGCTACGGTAGTAATTGTTCCCATTTTTTTGAGTCCTTCTGTACGGAATAATTCAAGGTTCGTAAAGATCAATGCGTCCTCAAACGTATAAGGACATATTTCTGTTTCGGTATCATCATCTTTATTCCACTTGACCTTCACTGGAGTTTGGTAGGCAATCCTTACATTATTGATCAATTTCTCTTTATCATCAAGCACTAACAAATCGTCAATCTGCTCCTTTTCTGGAAGCCAATCTAATATTGAAGGATTTCCTGTGTTATATCCACTCCCTTTAGCTGTAATTACAGCCGGATGGGTCTCTTTCCCATCGACTCCTATTTTTGTTTCAGTCGCATCTATATCAGTCACAATTAGAGTCGCGATTCCAAGTCGTTCAATAAGTTTTCGGAACCTATGGGCATGTCGCCCATTCACCTCTATGACTGAAATATAATGCGAGTCCATTCCAACTTTCGATAGGAATCCAGGTACAAGTATTTTTTCAGCGGGACCTTCAACTAATATTGTCGCATCAGAGAAGAATATATCGTAATGAGTCAGACGAATATATCGTGTTACAAATTGTTGCGTTTCCTTATCGGGCCCAAATGTACTTGAAAGATTAACTACTTTTGAAATAGGAAGTTTATCGTCAGCATCCATAACTCGTCTGAAATAACGCATACAGTTTAAATCAAGTTCGTTTACAACATGATTTGAATGGGTGCTTAATACAAGTTGTGTACATAGCCAAGGATTATCCTCAATGAGTTTATTGTTGCATAGGGCTTCAAAAGCCTTTTTTACAAATACTTGTTGAGCCTGAGCGTGAAGATGCGCCTCAGGTTCCTCTACAAATACCACATGAATTGGCTCAATTTTCTCATCTTCGCTTAATTCTCTTAACCATCGATCTCGAAAATCTATAAGTTTTAGATAAATCGAGATAAGATTTCTATATCCTAGACCATTATATTTTTCGGGAAGTGTAAGACCTTCCAGTCCGTGTATGGCAAATTGGACTGCTGAATCATGCTTGATGGCTTCTTCTATCTGAATCTTGCTACTTATTCTTATCATTGGATTTTGAAATCCAGGATAATTGATATTCTTCAATTCACCAACAGGATCCTTAAAAGTCCTTCTTAGTTTTTCGTCATATGTCTCATTGGCCTTTGTTATACCTCCAATAAGAACCAGGTCATCCGAAGTTAAATCATCTTCTTCGAGACATCTGCTTTTATAGTATTGTTGGAACTGCCGTGATAACGTATCAATATCATTGTCAGTTTGTCCTTCTGGATCAGAAAAATCGCGTGATGCTAGAATCGTATCAACTCTGATTAGCTTATCTAATGGATTGAATCCAAGTTCATCATCGGGAGTACTCTGAACTCTTTCTTCATCATCTGGATCAAGGGCATAGTCTATGATATAATATTTAACATCAAAGTATTTTCTAAGATTTGCCCCTTTCCCTAAGAAATCACATAAATTTCTTGGATATAATTCCGGAGAGTACGCTTTCGCGTACTCCTCAGTCGACTCTAAAAAATTAGCTTTTATCTTGGCTTTTTTGTAATCGGTGTATAACGTTGTAACATCCTTGGGTACATATTGTCCACGTACTCCTACTACTTTACCGTCCCATGTGCTAAGTGAAGGTATCAGGTGGTTTACACGATACTGTTCTCCATCGTTCACTTGTATCCAAACATCCATTGATGGCACAATGTCATCCCATTTATGAGAGTCTAATAATGCCTCATCAACAGTGTCATTTTCCAACCAATTTTCGCCTATTGCATCAATTAATGCCCAATTAGTGGCTGTAAATTCCTTAAGTGTGAATTTTTCAGTATTTTTAAGGAACCAAACAATAGCACTAATGGCAGAAGTTTTTCCACTGTTATTAGCACCAACAAATACCGTCTCTCTTTCTCCAAAGTCTATATGGCAATTCTTTAATTTACGGAAATTCCGGATATGAACTGATTGTATTCTCATATGTTAGTTCTCCCTTTCTTTAGTCTTCTGGAAGACAATTTTTCCCAGATGGTACGCCCTAATTTAACTTCTTCTGACGAATAACCGCATTTCTCAATGAGTATTTTTTGGTCTGTAAAATCAAGAATTTTGTCAATAGATTCTCCTTTACGAAGCATTGCATCTATCTCATCAAAAATCATATCATTGTCTTCATTATAAGGTAGATATATGGACTCTACCTCGCTGGGCATCAGTTCCAATACGCCACCTCCAAAGTTCCTGCCTACTATTTCGGCATGAGCAAAAGAGAGTGAATTATAGTAGCTCGCTACAAATGCCTTGTGATTAGTGCCTAGCTTAAAGAATACACGATGCATTGTATCTGTGGTATAAGCTTGAGCACTGTTTAATACAAGACGAGGGAATAGATGATTTCTTCGTAGGAACAGAGCGTCTGAGAGTTTAACCGAAGGGATTACAAACCAGTCATCGCGGATGCTGGTCTTGTATCCTTTATTAATCCCATCTGCCTCGCCGGAGGCTATATATTCTTTTGCGCCGTCATGATTAGCAATTTCCTCTTTTGATCTAAACACAAGTAAGTGTGCACGACTACCTTTATTCACATTTTTCTGCCAGTCGTGCGCTGTGAAATCAAGACTTGACACTTGCACGCTTCTTCCGACCATGGGTTTTGCAAAATCATCTAATCCATAGAAATCAACAATCGATTTCGGTACTGTAAAATACTGATTGGCACCTGTCGTAATGCCGACTTCTACAGAAGCATAGTCTCCAATATGGTGTTCCGCATTTGATGACAAATTCTCAATGAAAGAGATTTCCTCTTCTGATAGAAAATAATATGACCACTTATCGGAATCCTTATTGACTGTTTTTGTGTTGAAATGCAGTCCTCCATTAAGCAGGAATTGTAAAGCTGGAATATCCTTGACATCAACATGGTCAATATTATGTCTTCCACTTCCATCTTTTTCACAAAGCAGCAAAACCACTTCTTGTTGAATGTCATCAAATACAAGCTGCTCAAATGAAATGATATTCACTTGGTTAAAGGCCTTGATAAGATAATTTCTAAGTTGCTTGGCATAGGATACTTGTAGTATATCTGCTGGCACAACAAAAGCAATTTTTCCTCGCTCCTTCAACAATAAAGAGCTACCTACTATGAAGGTTACCCAAGCATTTGTCAATTTTGAGTACTTCAATTTAGCCTTCTTAAAAATATCAGCAGCTAAAGATTGCAGCGATTGGTCATAATATTGGTAACGAATAAACGGAGGATTCCCAACCACAAGATCAAAACGTTGATTTGTCGTCAAGCAAAATTCATGAAAATCACGATTTTGAATCTCTGCGTCAGGAAGATCAATCGCCAATGCCTTATTAGCCTCTTCCTCATCTAATTCTATGCCAAGAAATGATGTAAAATCCATATTGAGATTTTGCATCTGCTCAAAGAATACACCATCTCCACAACTGGGTTCCAAAATATCAGGATGCGTCAAGCCTGACATTCCCCATTGTAACAGGAATGCGGCTATCTGCGGAGGTGTATAATATCCCCCTCTCAATTTCTGCTCGGTTGCATTTTCAAATAGTTGCATATATCTCTGATATTTTGGGTATTTGATAATATTCTTCCTCTATCAGACAGAAGAGCTTTTGAATAAGAACCTCCATTTCATTCTTCTTAATGGAGAAATTTCTTTTCAAGGGTGTAAGGATTCGGTTGTTGTTCCCGGCATTGACAATTCTATCCCCAATTGAGATAAGTTCTTGTTGTAGAGCAGATATGTCATCATGCAATTGTTTATCAACCGGATTGGTAAAATCAATTGACCTAAAAGGTAATTGCTTGAGGACTTTAGTACCTCTTGCAATGAAACCACCCCGAAATATCTCACCATACAAAGATGAGACCCATTCAAGAGGTCTTGATGTGAGTAGTGCTTGGAGGTAATAAATTGAGTATGGAGAGTTCTCCGGCAAACTGATAATACAATATCCTGCGGTCCCTCCAGATGAAACCAAAGTGCCATAAATATCTACGGCATACTTTTCTCCTTGAGAGAGCACTCCTACAATTAGTTTGCATGGTAGTTCGCATGCTTCAAGACTCTGATGCCTTCCGTATCTATGCCATTCATTGTCATTGTCCGGGGTGGGCTTAATGTCACGAGTCTTTCTGTCCAGTTCGTGCTTAAAAGCCATTATGTAGGAATATCCTAAAGGATATTTTTCAGCCAATTCCTCCAGTGATACTATCTGCAACTTCCCATTGCCGTCTTTAATATAGGGGAAAATTACACGAGCATTCGGTCTGAATGAATTATAGGAGCTCAGACCATCCTTGACAGTCTTAAAATAAGGCTTGGTAAGACTCTTTTCTATTTCCCATGTGGAGTTACCTCTCAAAAATGAATAAGTGGTTGCAGTCTCGGCGATAGGCTGAAAAATATAGGTCTTATTAGCACTTGTCTGAATACCGTTAAAGATATTATCGCTTCCAACTGCATCTGACAAGGTATAGCCATCTCTTTGAATCTTTTCAAAAAGTTGGTCGAATTCCATTGGTAATAATGCCCATGTATCAGAACTGATATAATCTGATGAGCGTTCAGTTATGTCATTAACGTCATGTCTGGTTCTCCAAAGAGAAAGATCACGAACTTCTTCATACTTGAAGTTGGGATTGTTTTCCTTGGTTAAAATCAGCAGACACGTATATGTGGTTTTGCCATTGAATACTTGGTTTGCACCAAAGGAGATGAGTTCTGCGAGATGATGATTTATGGCAATTAAGTCTCTCAGTTTAAGAGCTGCACCTACTTTCATGAATTTGCTAGGTATGATATACCCAAGAGCTCCATCATCTTTTAAGAGTTGAAGCCCACGTTCTATAAACAGGAAGTACTTGTCATACTGTTTATAGGCCGAATTGTATTTTGACGGATATAATGGATGCTCTAATGGAGTAAGATTCTTCATATCCTCCGATGACATATATGGAGGATTCCCAATAACGACATCAAATTTCAATTCTCCGAAATCGTACGTGTTAATAGACTCTCTGAGGTTTGTGTTTTTTACATCATCAGGCCCCAAAAGGCTGTTCCCGAAAAATATATTTTGAGATAAACTTGGCAATATCGGCTTATGACCGGATAAAGAGTTTACATTCTCATCCTCCAGCACCTTAAGCAATAGCCCAAACTTAGTCGCTTCTGTCGCATTGTAATCTTTATCTACTCCAAAAATACAGTTAGTAAGTATTTTAACCTTCATAGAGTAGGGCAAACGAAAACCGTCTATACCAGTGCGGCAGAGTTCTTCCGGATTATTATGAATATAGTAATCCAATGTAACGTCACTCAATAATTGGAATAGTTCCAGTAAAAATGCACCAGAACCGCATGCGATATCAGCAAATTTCATCTCGCATAGTTGGCCCAGATTTTTACCTACGGCTCTAGGGAGTACGGCACGCCTAAGTATCTCTTGGATTATATATGTCGGTGTGGTAACAACGTCTCTATCGACATTTTCCGGCTTATCAACTAGCGCCAACGAACCATCGACATCTGCAATCCGTTTAGAGAGGAATATTTCATAAATCCGACCAAGAATATCTGATGACAAAACGGCAAAAGAATATGGAGTTTCAGGATAATACAACTGCCTTACAATATCCCAGAAAGTCGAAGATATATTGCCGATTAATTGTGGTGCCAGAAACTCATCAAAGAGACCGGAATTATACTTTAGGTCGGCCTTATGGAATAAAGATACTAATTCAGTAGCATCTCCTTTTTCTGCAATATACAGTAATTCTTGATAAGTCTCAATGTTGCGATCCTCACATACACGTAGAAATAGGAGTTTATTAATATAGCTTTGCACGATGTCCGATAATTGGTCGAGCGGCATCTCTGGACTCTCTCGATGTATTTCATTCGCTAACGCAAGTCTCCAATTATTTATCTGCTCAAGAAATAACTTATCTATTGGCTTGTAATCGATATTGCGTTCAATATGCGCCCAGTTCTTATCAAAATCACCATTATATACACTGTCCTGACTCAGCAAGGAAGAAATCTCATCAAATTTTTCCGCATATTCAGTATAATGATAGCTCTTGATGAGACACTTTTTTCTACTATCGTCACCATTTACAGGTATGGTTGTATCGTAGATGTACAAATACTCAAAATTAGAAAGCACAGAAATATTAAGTCCTGCAGTATAACCATATCTGCGCACTTGTCTAGCTGGACCATCTTCCACCTCAATTTTGACATGCGGTTTCTTGGCTTCCAAAAAGAATTTTCTTTCTGAAAACAGTCTAAAAGTGTAATCTGGTTTCTTAGTATTAGTATGGGCATTAGCTTTTAAGGGTTCTTCCAAAAGAACCTCCCTCTCATTAGTGCTCTTACCCTGAACGTTTTTAATATCCCAACCCAACAATTCAAACAGAGGGTCGAGGAAATCGCTCCGTAATAAGGTTTCGTTATATCGTTCTGATTTGTAATAGTCAAAATCTTGTCGAAATCTTGATACCAGATCAGCAACTTTTATTTTCTTTTCCATATTCAGCTATACTTTCTGAAACAATAGATAAAACATCATTTGCTGATGACTCACCAGCGATTACATCATATACTTTGTCTGCTAACCATAATTGTCGTAATTCGCTTTCATCTATATTGTAGTATTTGGCCAATATGGGTATATGCTCTTCTTTTGCAAATCTTTCTCCTCGCTCAATGCGGCTATACATAGGTGTATCTATGTCGAGCAGTGCCGCTATCTGTCTTTGTAGATAGTGATTCTCTTCTCTCAACGACTTTAATTTCTGTGCGAAATACATTGTTGTCAAATTTTGATTTGTCAATTTATGACAAAATTAATGATTATTTTTGATGCAACCAAATTTCCTCAACATTTTCTGTCAAGTAGAAGCTGATGGAAGGTATAAGAAAGTGCCACCGGCAACTGCGTGAGCTGTCGATGGCATTAAATTGGGATTAATGTCACATATGGAAGCCTCCGTTGATGTGCTTGCCTCGGCGTTTGGCGCGCCATGCGTCGAGGGCTTGCTTAGGAGTAAGCTCCGGATGTCTTGCCTTGAACTCAGGGAATGTCTCGGCATCGCCTCCGGATACTGAACAGCCTCCATCATCGGGGGCAGGCGGTTGCTGAGTATGACTGAACGATGAGGCAAAGGAAGAAGTCGCAGACTGCTTAGGCTCGTCTGGATTTGATGAAAATACTTTGGGGACTTTGACTTCCGGTACGAATTTCAAATAGACGGTAGAGTATTCTCCCTTACATCCATCGACACGGATTGCTTTACCGGCAACGTAGTCATTAATCTGCTGTCCCGAAAATTTCACTCCTCGGAAATTGGTTATCGGGACAATAGAGCCGTCGGCATACATCCATTTTGAGTCGGGATGCAATGGTCGATTCTCTGAAAGATGCTTTCGAATATTACTGTAACTGAAACGCCGGTCAATCTTCGATGCAGAAAACCGTTTCCCTTTTCGGGTGTACCACAGGCCTTGCACCTCATTGGTGCCACGCCTGTATTTGTATTCTATACCGACACCTGACGCTTTGAGTTTAGCCTTGAATTTGTCAAAATCGCAGATGCTACGATCTTCCCATGCATCATTTACTGCATTGAAAATCTCATATCTGATTTTCTCGACACCACGAAGTTGGTCCACATTCGTATGCTGCTTACCTTCGGAAATATGCAGCCCATACTCCTCAGTCAAGGAACGACAAGCGTCTTTATTGCGGCTATAATCATTACTGTCGGAGATAGTATCACCGAAATTATTGATGCGGCTATACACCAAATGGCAGTGCGGATAATCCTTGTCGAAATGTCTGACCAATATATAAGGAGTGTCTTTTATGTCCATTCTCTCCATATATTTTCCAGCGATTTCAACCATCATTTCCTCTGTCACCTTGTCCTTATCCAAGGCGTGAAAGTTGAGAGAAATGTGTCCGACCGGGTCTTTGACATTCGGATTCATAGATATGTTATCCTGTAAAGAGGCGGTGATTTCCGCTCGCCCACCTGACAGAAATACATCTTTAGAGTCGATGATTTTCCATTCATCACAGGGCGAACCATCCGGTTTGTCCTTCTTCTTTCGGGTGACATAATCAATGCAACCTCCGGCACTTCCGCCGTTGCTTATCTTGCCCATCATACGCTGTCGGGAGTATTACGATAGGTTTTGATAAGCGACAAAATAAAGTCCCGGCATTCGTACATGTCCCGAAAAAGTTGGACAAGGTTCTCATTTGTTGAACCTCTGTTTAGAATAGATGAACAGAATTTGGCGATGCGATTGAGATTCTCGGCTATGCCCTGGAGATCTCTAATCGCCTTTACGTCTTTGGGTTTTAGACGCTCCGTCACCGTACAATGGATTGATGCCTGACGGATATATTCCGAACGGTTCAATCCAGCAACAATTGCCTTGTTCATCATTATCTCATATTTGTCGAGGTCGTATTTCACCGGAACAACGATTGATTTTCGTTCCTCGGCGGGTAGTTTGGGTCGACCTTTGGAAGGTCGGGAATTGTATCTTCTCATAATAGCAGTGTGTTTAGAAGTCTGTGACCATCGGGAGCGGTTGGGCGAGTCGTTTTCGGATTACTTGTAATACGAAAACATAAACTCGCTCCAACCCCAACCGAACACTGACGATAGTTTCGAGCTGCGCGAAACTAAAGCCCGCTTTTAGTGGTCATGATTAATCATTTTTAGACAGTTGCAATCAAACAATCAGAGTTTGCGCCAGATTTCGTGGTCGGCGGCGTAGTCGTCCATGTGGCGAAGAAGCACCGAGTCGATGAAGCCGGAGATGGTGGTGTCGATGCCTCCGAGACGGCGAACCATCAACGCGATGCGGTTGTATAGTTCCTTGCTGATGCTTGTCTGCTTTCGCTGTTCAATTATCTTCGGGGCGAGGTAAGCTGACTTGTATTCATCGTACTCCAACTTGCGCTGTCTGATGCCGATGCGCTGTTGTTTCGGCTCAGTTGCCGACAGTGGTGCAACTGTTGTGTCGTTCTCGGCGGTTACGGTGTCCGCAATGTTGACAGAGGTGTCACTGATGACTTCGACACTGTTATTGAAGATGTTTTCAGTCATTTCGGATGACTGAGTTTCTGTAAAATTCTTTTTATTACTCATAATTGTAAATTTTGATTGTTTGTAAAACTTGTTGTCAGATACTCGTTCAGGTCATTGCAACCTGAGTAGAGTGTGGAGCGGTCAAACACCTTTGTTCCGAATCGCTCTGTCAACTGAGTCAATGCTGTTTTACCTGCAACATCGTTGTCAAGATAGCAATGGATAGTGTTGTAGTCCCGCAGATAGGGGATTGCCTTGTTGACATTGCTGACCGAGTTGAGAATGATTGCGTCCGCTCCGGTGATTCCGAGTGTCAGTGCCGACAGATAATCAATGAACCCTTCAAACACTGCGCACTCCGTTGACGGGCCATCGCGTATGCGCCGTATCGAGATGTCTTTCGGCGATATACAACCTTTGAAATATCGGTTGCGTATCTCACAGCCATCTGACTCGTTGGCAAAGGCAACAGAATAATATTGTTTGCCTCGGCAACTGTAATGCATCTGTTGACAGTGTGCCTTTGAAATCTCCGGTGGAATGCCGCGCTCTTGGAGGTATGCGACAAGTGCGTGGCTCTCCAATGGTACAACCCGAATGTCCTCAAAACTCGGGGCAGAGTGTCGCGGAGCAAAAGAGGAAGCGACTGTCTGCACCGATGGCACCGGACAACTGTCGGCGATGCAACGCATGAGATGGCTTAGGTCTGTTGAATGATATAACTCGGCTGCGAGGTCGATGATATTGCCACCTTTGCCGAGTCCGAAATCATACCAGCAGTTGAACGTGGTCTCCACCTTGAACGATGGCGTATGCTCCTGTCTCAGCGGCGACTTATACCAAAGTTTGTCTCCACACCGTCTTACCGGCTCATGTCCGAGTCGGGACATGAAGATGGCTAAAGGGATAGATTTTATCTCTTTGAACATGGTGGTAAAATATTTAGGGGTGGCAGTTCGAGTTCGGCTCACATATATACACACCGTACCGAACTAAACTCGATTAGTAGTAGAAGTCGCGGTTAAACTGATAAGCTCCGTTCTCCTTGACAATCATCCGCTTGTTCATCAGGAAGGTCTTCAGTTTGGTGACCTTGCCGTCGCCATACGGATAGCCGCAAGATGCGTATGCCGCCTTGATTTTGTCCTCGCAGTTCTGACAGCCTTTGATGGCTCCGTCGGCGAAGGCGAGTTCAAGAGCCTCACGGTGCTGGTCGGGCGACAGCTCATTGTAGGAGAACACCTGTTGCTTGGATGATTTGCCGAAGGTGTGGTTCTCGACAATCTCCGGCAGACCGTAGTCGTTGACCCTGAAAGCGAATGGCGCGAAGTCCATTGACCGGATACATGATGCCGACACCTCGGTCACTTCATCATCTGTCTTGCTTTTGGAAACCTGCAATACGGTCTCGGCTTTGTTGTTCAGCTCCGTGCCGACATGACCGCGCACGTTGTCATCGCTCTTGTTAAGGTGCAGGACGGTGTGGATGTGTATCTGATACTTGTCCGTCCACTCCATCAGCTTGTTGATGAGCCTTGACGATTCGGTGGCGTTGTTGATGTCAAACATCAGGTCGCGTACACCGTCTATGATTACCAGTCCGACATTCGGTGTTGTGGCAATCGCCCGGTCGATAATCTCCAGTCTTATGTCAGGCACCTGTGCCCTAAGCTGGGCAAAAATAAGATTGTCGGGATGACGGTCGAGCGGCAGACCGGCAAGTTGCAATGCCCGGCGAATCACCTTCTGACAATGATAGGGACTCTGCTCGGTGTCGAAGTAGAGGACAGTCCGCTTGTTGTCGGGAAATTCGGCTACATACCGCAGCACCTCCCCGTTCATCAGCGCAGCCGCAACGATGGCACTGACATTAAAAGTCTTCTTGCTCTTCGCTTTCCCGGTCGATGCCGAGAAGTTGCCGAGGGTGCCGATAACGGAGCCGTTGCAAAAGAGAACCTCCGGTGCCACGGCAATCTCGTCCGTCACTCTGATTTGCGAAGTATGCCACAGTACATCCAATTCGTTGGCATCCATCATCGTTTGCCGCGCTCAATGATGAGACATTCCACATCTGCCTGACGGTAATAGACCTTGCGGCCGATTTTTACAGGCTCGATGTATTTCTTCCTCTCCCAGTTCCAGAGCGTGGTGGGGCAGATGTTGAATTTTTCCAGCACCTCCGCTTTGGGCAGAAGTTTTTCCTGCGACTGTTTCACCATCGGCGAGAGCAGTGCCTCCTTCGCCTCGCTGATAAAATGGTCGGCAAACTCCACAAGGTCTTCGATTTTTATGTTGAGGGTAAGACCGGTAACCCCACTCTTGACGAGTTCAATAATGTTATTCATACAAGTTTTTGTTCCGCCGGATGATGGAAGGCATGGAGCGATGGCGGATTTAGGTCATCCCATACCTTTCGTCACGATTGACGTGGATTCGTGGTCTTTCCAATTTGAAAACAGGCATGGCGATAGCGTTCTCGACTCACTTGGGTCAAGGCAAATGACATGACAATATCAAATATGGAAGTGGGAAGTGGCCATTAAAACGATATACATTCCGTGGGCTCTCTGGCTCTCCCAAAGCCTCAAGCATTACTGGGAACAAAATTTACGGCTTCTTCTTTGCCAAAGGAAGAAGGCTGGCGCTTAACCCTGCGCGGGTCATGAAAAGTCGGTCATCTGCCTTCGGTCTCCGGATACCGTCAACATTCTGACCATTGGTTGGTCGCAGAGGTGCCGGATTGTGAATCCGTTTCTCCCTGCATTTACTCGACAAATGTACCGCCATGTGAGATTGTTTCGCCTCTTGATACCGGTTTCCCGATATTTCCGAGATTTTGCTCAACATTGCCCAACTTTTTTATTTCTGGCGATTTTCAATGAGAATAATCTCATCAGCGGATTGTCTGCCAGTCTATCATTATAACTACCAAATTTGCATTTTGTTCACGCAAACAATTGATATATTGGTAGTTGTCTGCCGTTGTCCGGCTTTTGTCCGCTGTTGGGTCAGGCCTTGCGACAAGATTAGACCAGATTATCAGATACGATAGAATCTCAAAACGAGCAAATGTTAAAATTCAAATGTCCGATAATTTTTTTCGTTGAGACACCCTTTTTGACCATGATAACGGGTACAACTCCGTTATCAGCATCCCACCTCTGAATCCCAACGATAGCGTCTTTGGCAACACCACCATCATCAGACTGCACCAAAACAGTATTCAGAGGCAGTCAGTATCAGGTGTCACGCATCTGGTTGACCTGCGTCTGATATTGCAACATTGGCAATTTACAGATAGTTTACAGCAAATCAGACACTTCCCCAACATGCCCTAATCTTTCCCCAACATGTCCCAACAAATTTTTCATGCGAGAACCATAGAGTATGATTGAGTGTTGACTGATTCATCCTGAATCCGGACTCTCAGTCGGAATAATCAGCTTTGGCGAGACCTCCGTCTCAGCGACCATTCATCAGACAAACACCCGTTCCGGCAGATTTGCTCACGCCATTTCGCCAAGTAATCAATATGAAACAACTTTAATACAAACTTGAACAACAAAAGCCCCGACCGCAACGTCAAATCGACGCAGCAGCCGGGGCATAACCTTTTAGAAAATGTTATAATAATCCTCGGTATTTTTCTAGGATATCTCTGTTCTTATGAAGTGTGCAGTGATGCCGTTCTTCATCATACATAATAGTTTGTTCAAAAGCAATCAACGCATTTCGTTTTATTTTCTCATCGTATTTGCTGAAAATCCGTGAAAGAAAATATTCTCTAACTTCTGTGCCGATGCTACCTGTATGCCTTGTGCCATTCATCATGTGTTTGAATGATGTGCAGTAATAATTTATGGAATTGGGAGAGATGCCAGATTCGGCTCCCAGTTCTTTTGCCTCTTTCAATGTCTTATTGTCGTTATATACATCCTCTGCCAAATTGTAGGATATTTTAATTTGTTCAGTCGTCATAATTTTATTCTGAATAACGAAGTTCGTATGCTTTTTGATAATTCTCCTCTGCAAGTTCTCTAGCTGCTCGAACTTTAAGTTTTAGCTCCATAGCTTTCATAAATTCTTCGGGATGTGTCACAAATAAATTTTCTGCTTTAGATATAGTGCTAATATCCACATCAAATTCCAATCCAACTTCATACTCATGATCAGCGATAAATTTTCTTCTCTCTTTATTGGATTTACATGCGGTCCATTCAGAACAAAGCATTTTAAATTGAACCTTTTGCTTTGCATAAATCGGAGCTAGTTCTCTCATTTTGGTCTTAAATTCTTTGGAATTTAATAGTTCCTCCTCTGTCATTTCTGAAATCGGTTTATCGTTTTCTTCTATAATTTCAGAACTGTCTGACACAGTATTTTTATTTGAGACACTGCCAGAATTTGTACATGCAACTAATGGTATAAGCCCCATGGCAAATACAAGGATAGAGATAGAAATGAGTTTTAACTGCATGTTGGTAAATTAAAAGATGTTAAAGAATTTAATTTCGGTTTGTTTAAGTTGCACTGACCCGATTTATTTCAGTTGAAATCGGGGGTTGCGCGGAGGTTGGTTGACACTGCGTTGACACGGAGTGAAATTAAAAATCGCAAGTGATTGAGAATCAATCACTTGCGATTTACTGTGGTGCCCAGAACAGAACTAATGTAACTACATTCTATTACATTGAAATGCCGCTTATATTACACTGATATAGTGAATTATACAAAAATTACTTTTTCTTTCAGAGCTTTTATAAGTGTTAAAAATAAGGAATTTTGCACGTAAATTTGCACGTAAAGCGTGTTTGAGTTATCTTTGCGATGGAATTACGTGCTGCTACGTGCACTGGCTGTGATTCCATCTGATTTTAACCCTTTAATTCTCTCCGATATGGCTACATTCCGATTTGAGCTTGACCATCGTCCGACACGAAACAAGACCTACAACCTTTACCTGATGGTGACGGTGGGTAAGAAGCGCACCAAGAAGAAAACCGGCATCCAACTGAAACACATTGACGATTTCAATCCGTCATGCAAGGGAAACAACTGGATTCGCGCGAATGTGCTCGATGCGAAATCCCTCAATGAGCAGTTGCGGCTTATGCTGGTCAAGGCACAGGAAACCTACAATGAGCTTGAAGATGACGGCGAAGTATCGTCGGCCCGTATCATCAAGACGATGGACAAGGAGATTGTCTCTCCCTCTTTTCTTGCTTTTGCTCGTGAACGTGCGAAAGAGATTGAGGAGGAGGGCGGTTTCAGAAACATGCGCAAGTATGTGGGGCTTTGCAATAAGCTCGATGCGTTCCGTAAGAAGATGCGTATGCACGACATTACGATGGAAGACCTGACCGTGGAGCTCCTGACTAAATTCAATAATTTCCTCCACAAGTGGAAGAATGAAAAGAATCCCGAAAAGCTGCTTCACCCGAATACCATAGAGGTACAGCTCAACATCTTCAAGACACTCGTCAATCGCGCCATCAATCTCGGCTATATGTCGGCCGACAAGAATCCTTTCTTGAAATTCTCTTACAAGGGGGTGCCTACGATGAAAGAGAAATTGGAAATGGCGGAGATTCAGCGTATCATCAATCTTGATTTACCGAAAGACTCGCTGATATGGAACGTGAGGAATTATTTCCTTTTCAGTTTTTACTGTGCCGGAATACGGGCCGCCGACTTCATTCAATTGCGCTGGCGCAATGTGTCTTCCGAGGGCCGTTTGACTTATTCAATGGATAAGAACGGTAAATTCCGCGATATTGTCCTCGTGCAGCAGGCGTTGGAGATTCTGAAACATTATTTTCGACCGGATGCCAACCCCGATGATTATATCTTCCCGTTGCTTGACAATTCCGCTCCGTATGCGAAATATGTAACCATTGCCGACAAGAGGACAATTACACCGGATATGCGCAAGACACTCTATGCCGCCGTTTCCGCCAAGAACGCCCTCATCAACAAATATCTGAAAAAGATTGCAGAGAAGGCTGAAATCAGTAAGAATGTGTCATTTCATATCTCACGTCATTCATTCGCCAAGGTCGCAAAGGAGACCGGGCTTGACAGCGGTATCGTTAAAGAGCTGTTGGCCCATAGCAATCTCGCCACCACCGAGCGTTACATGGGCAACTTCGACACGCAGAAAACCGACAACGCCCTCATCAACCTTTTCGGCGTCGTTGAGAAGCCCAAGGATAAGAAAGAGGAGGTAATCGAGGCGCTGAAAGGAATGTCGCCCGAAGAGATTGCAGCAATCTTATCCGCGATCAAAAAATAATTCGTAAATTCGCAATCACCATGAAGATAGAAAAATTATCATCGAAATCGACAACCGATTATAGCGTTGCGGTCAATACCATAAAAGAGGCCATTCTTCGCAGCCAGTATCAAGCGGCGAAGTTGGTCAACCGAGAAATGCTGTCGCTGTACTACGGCATTGGACGATACATCTCTGCCAATTCCCGCGAAGGATTCTGGGGCACCGGAGCTATCAAGACCATCTCTGAACGACTGCGCAAGGAAATGCCCGGACTGAAAGGGTTTTCGGAAAGCAGTCTCAAGAATATGAGAATGTTCTATGAAGAATGGTCACTGGTCTTTGAATCCAAGGACACGTTGACTATTTCGCCAATCATGATTGGCGAAATAGAGACATCTCTATTGCTTTCACCCAAATCGTCAATCATGATTGACGATTTGGACTTATTTGGCAATTTAAGCTTTACTCACCATGTCAGGATCTTGAATGGCGAAAAAGATATTACCAAACGCTGGAAATACATTAAACTGGCTCTTGAAAACAAGTGGGACACACGTTTCCTTCAGCAGCAAATCAAGGAAAATGTCGCCGACCATTACGGTGTGATGCCATCCAATTTCGGAGTGACCATCAAGGACAGTCGCGATGCACTCAAGGCTCTCAATATGTTTAAGGATGAATATCTCCTCGACTTCATCAATACCGAAGAAATCGGGATCCGCGACTATCAGGATATTGACGAGCGGGTGGTAGAGAAAGAGATTGTCCACAACATCAAGAAATTCATTATGACCTTCGGGCGGGATTTTGCTTTCGTCGGCAATCAATATCATCTTGAGGTTTTCTCTCACGACTTCTTTCCCGACTTGCTCTTCTTCAATCGCGAGTTGAACTGTCTCGTGGTCGTGGAATTGAAAACCGGCGATTTTAAAACCAGCTATCTCGCCCAGCTGATGACATATCTGCGTATTCTCGATGATAAGGTAAAGAAGCCACATGAGAATCCATCAATCGGCATCGTGCTGTGCAAGACCGCCGACAAAGACTTCGTGGAATACGTAATTCAGGACTACGCTAAGCCGATGGGCGTTGCCACCTATCGCATGAACTCAGATATGCCTGAGAAACTACGCGAGGCATTGCCAGATGTGGAAGACCTAAAAAAATTGTTGTAACCAAGTCTCGGCAACGGAATCTTAAATTTCAACGCAGTTTGAATATGCAATCGCTGCCTTCAGCGGAACGGAAAATGGGGAGTGCGACTTCGGAGTACTCCCTTTACATTGCAAGGTTGTTTTGTGGGGCCTCGGTTCCCCAAAACCTTTTGAGTTACTCAAAAGACACCTTGCTATGTTCATGTGAACATCCTACATATTATAACTGATTGTTTGCTATGCTGAATAGGTTTTTTGCCACAAAAATTATGAGATTCATCTGCTCTACACCAAAACAGAAGAAGGAAAACAAGCGGAAATATGCGGAAATATAGGTACTTTATGCGGTCGAGCGATGCAAACATTTGGAAATCTGAATGATTGGATTATATATTTGCAAAGAATTTGATTGACAAACCTGCAATTAAGGCGTTCAATATACTAATCTTCGGAACAACACTTCTATTGTAATGTTTGTCTACTGAATTATCTATAATCCAATGTATTAGCAATCTTGTTGAGCTATCAACTGATTGAAAAGTCAATTTATTGAACAATAGATTCCTAAGTTCCTCAATTCCTAAGGTACTTATGTACAGATACCCATTGCCGAAGTGGATTCGCTCCCGTATAATGGGTGAAAATTCGGCCATATCCATACATTTTGCGGTCACGCGCTGACAAATATATCAATGTAGAGTAGTGTTGATACTAATATTTAAATGCGTCTTTATGAATACTAAGAAGATGATATGTATTTCTATAAATGCCCATTGATATTGAAATCCATATACTGTTTTTGCCATACAGATTTTTATAAATCGTTGGCTACTGAGATGTTTCTACATCAATACGGATACTAAAATACAATTATAGTTCTTACTATTCAGACAGCGATATATAAACATATTTATCTTAATATTTTGGATATAGGTCTATATGTCTATAAGGACTTATGGACACATGGGCTATCCGTTGCAACGCGAGAAGTGGCAGATAATTATCGGTAAAATATCGGTTGTATATTGGCTGCTTCAAGTGGCCAAATACGGCCATAGCCATACTTTGTGCGTCCAAGGGGTACAAATATTTGGAAATCCGCACCTCCCGATATTATTTTTGCATTGCGACAAAGATTCCATGAGGAACAACTAAGTTCTTTCAATACCAAACAGCATCCGTTCTTATGTTGGATGCCAAACCTTGATACACCGGCAACTTCACCCTCCGATTGTTTTTTCATTGGAGTAGAAGTTGAAATTAGCAGTCTTGACTGCTGAAACATAAACACGAATGAGCAAAAGCTCGCAACCTTCAACAATCTCACCCATCACAATGGTCATGCTTCCGCAGGAAGAATGGCAATCACTCAACGACAAGCTCGACCGCCTCGCGGAGATGATTGAAAACCGCAACGCCTCCGACCGCGACACCGAGTGGCTGGAATCAGAAGCCGCTCGGAAACTGCTCGGAGTCTCGACCAAGACATGGCAGAACTACCGTGACCAGCGCGTCATCCCTTTCTCCCAAATCGACCGCAAAATCTACGTCAACCGCGCCGACCTCGACGCTTTCCTTCGCCGCTACCGTATCGGCGATTTGAAATGAGCCTAAATTTTGAGGGACAAGGCATTTAGCCCCAAATAACAATCGGTTATGTTTTCCGGCATAACCGATTGTTGTCTCAAAAATTCTTTGTAACTTTGTAATTAGGAATAGTAACGTCTATCTGAAAATGACCAACTGATAACAAAAGACCTACGGCGCGAGCCGAAAACACTTTGAAAACTCCCGAGTAGTCGTTACAGGCTTTGGTCGGCCTTCAGATGCCACGCGGGAGTTTCCCTTTTTTGAAATTATGACAATTAACTTTAACGACATATTACAAGAATCGTTACTTTCGATTCAAAATGCCTCCAACAGTCCATACGGTTTTGTTGGCTTACCGTCCGGCCTTAAAGATTTAGATAAAGCCATTTGCGGCTTTGATAACTCGGATTTAATCGTAGTCGGCGCACGTCCAGCTATGGGCAAAACTGGATTCCTTCTTACTCTTGCCATCAACATGGTGGAAAGGGAAATTCCTGTGCTGTTCTACTCTTTGGAAATGAGCAATCTACAAATAGTTAACCGTATGCTCTCCAACATAACCGGAATCGAGGGCAATAAACTATCTTCCGGTCGTATGTCGGAAGAAGAATGGGAAAACATTATAAAAGTTGGAAAGGAAATGGGAAAATTTCCCCTTTACCTCACTGACAAGTGCGACTGGAAAATCGAAAATTTCTGTAAGAAAGTAAGAGAGGATGTCGAAGAAACTGGGGCTAAGATAATCTTCATTGACTATCTGCAACTCTTTTCGACTCGAGAGAGACTACAGAACCGATATGAGGAAGTTGCTCTCTGTACCCGAGAATTGAAACTATTGGCAAGAGAATTAAACTTGCCTGTAATTGTTGCTTCGCAACTCAACCGCAATGTCGAGAACCGCACGACTGGAATATTCCGCGAAAAGATGCCTCAAATGTTTGACTTGCGCGACAGCGGCACCATTTGCGACGATGCTAATGTCGTAATGTTACTTTACAGACCCGAGTATTATACCCGTAGCTCCGAGGATGAGAATGGCAATGACATCAGAGGACTTGCTGAGGTTATTATCGCAAAAAATCATATGGGTAGAGAAGATACTATAAGACTTAAATTCTCTCCAGAAACCGGCAAATTCGAGGATTGGGAACCATATGAGCCGGAAATTCCTTTCCTCAATCGTCCGAATTATGAAGAGACTCTTGACAATTTTGATTCTTTATCTTCACCTTTCTGATTCAATATGGCTGATGAGCTGAAACAATTTGAGGATAGACTGTGGGAAGCAGCCGACAAGCTGCGTTCTGAGAGCGGTCTCAAATCAACGCAATATTCAACCCCATTATTGGGGCTGATATTCCTACGTTTTGCATCCAACAAATACGATAAGTTCAAAGATGAAATTGAAGCCGAGTATTCCGCTTCGCAGAATACCCGTAACCCGAAAACACGTGAGGAAATCGCTTTGAGCAAATGCGGATATTATCTGCCGGAGAAATCTCATTTTGACTATCTGCTCAGTTTGAGTGAGCAAGAGGATATTCCGCTTGCAATCAAACAGGCGATGGAGGGTATCGAGCAGCACAAGCCCGAACTTGTAGGCTCGCTCCCCAAAGATGAATATTTTAATCTTGAACCTAAGGAAGACGGCGAGAACATACGCGACTACTCGCTCACTGCCTCGCTTCTGAAAATCATAAATTCCATTCCTCGCGATTTGGAGGGGGATGTATTCGGAAAGGTTTATGAATACTTCCTCGGCAAGTTCGCAAGCAGTGAGGGGAAAGGTGGCGGTGAATATTACACCCCGACTTCCGTTGTCCGTCTTATGGTTGAAATGATTGAGCCGTATCAAGGACGCATCCTCGACCCGGCTTGTGGTTCGGGCGGTATGTTTGTGCAGAGTGCCGACTTCGTTCAACGTAGCAACGATCGCCCCGACCGTATCAGTGTTTACGGTATCGAGAAAGAGAACGAAACAGTAAAGCTCGCGCGAATGAATATGTTCCTTCACGGCTTGAACGGAAACATAGTTCAAGCCAATAGCTATTACAGCGACCCACACAATTCATTCGGCACGTTTGATTTTGTAATGGCAAATCCTCCTTTCAATGTCGATGATGTCAGCTACGACAAAGTAAAGGACGACCCCCGATTCAACACTTTCGGAATACCTAAAAACAAGACCAAATCTAAGAGCAAGGATGGCGAAACCGTGCCAAACGCGAATTATCTATGGATAAATCAATTCGCCACGGCACTCAATGACACCGGGCGAGCCGCCCTCGTCATGGCTTCTATTGCCACTGATGCCGGAAAGTCAGAGGCCGAGATACGCGCCCGTTTGGTTGAGGATGGCATTGTGAGCGCAATGCTTTCACTGCCGAGCAATATGTTCTTTTCGGTTACTCTCCCGGCCACTCTTTGGTTCTTCGACAAAGCACGACGCGAGGATAAACGAGTACTTTTCATCAATGCCCGCAATTTCTATAAGCAGGTTGACCGCGCACATCGAGAATTTACCGATGAACATATAGCCAACCTCGCTTGCATCCGTCACCTATTCCAAGGCGATGAAGCCCATTGGCACTTGCTAATGTCGCATTACGACAACCGCATCCACGATTTGACTGCTAAATATGAGAGTTGCGTTGAAGAAAGAAATGCAGCAACCCTTGAAGCCGAAACTTTCCTTTCGGAGAATCCCGGCAAAAATCTTAAAACCGACATCAAGCGCCGCATAGATGCCGCCGAGGCCGCTCTTGCTGAGGCCGAAAAAGAGTTAAACCATATAACTTCTATGCGCCAATGGCTTATAGACAACTTCCCCGGCGGCAAGTATCGCGATGTTATCGGTCTTTGCAAGGCCGCATCCATTGAAGAAATTCGTGAACAAGACTACTCGCTCAACCCCGGTCGTTATGTCGGCGTCAGCTTTGACGTAGAAGACCTAAACGATTTCCGCGAGAGTATGACCTCGCTAAAATCAGAACTATCCGATCTGAATGATAGTGGTAAAGAGCTGATGAGCAGAATTTTGTCTAATCTAAGTCAATTGGGGATATGAAACTTGGTGACATATGTACTATTACATCAAGTAAACGTATATTCGCTTCGGATTATGTTGATGTCGGTATTCCTTTTTATAGGTCTAAGGAAATAATTGAAAAAAATCGTGGAGAAGAAGTATCCTCTCCATTATATATCAGCGAAGAAAAATTTGATGTAATAAAGAGTAAATTTGGAGTGCCAAGCAAAGATGATATTTTATTGACCTCTGTCGGGACTATTGGTATTCCATATCAAGTTCAAAGTTCAGACAAATTTTATTTTAAGGATGGAAATTTGACTTGGCTTAAAGATTTTACGAAATCTATAAACCCTCGTTTTATTTATTACTTTATATCAAATTCCTTTTTCAGAACCTATCTTAATTCAATATGTATAGGGTCATCACAGGCAGCTTTAACTATTGAAAAATTAAAGAATATTGAGATTTCTGTTCCAACAAAAAATATTCAAAACAGAGTAGCTGATATTCTTACCCTTTTTGATGACCTTATTACACTCAACAATCGTCGCATTGCTATTTTGGAAGAAATGGCTGTGCGTACATATCGTGAGTGGTTTGTGTTTTTCCGTTTCCCCGGCCACGAATCCACCGAGTTTGTCAATGGTTTACCTAAAGGATGGGAATATCGCTCTGTTACAGATATTTTGCAGATTCTTTATGGCAAAGACCATAAGTTGGTTTATGATGGATTGTTTCCTATATATGGCTCCGGGGGAATAATGCGTTATGGAAACGAATATTTATATGAAGGAGAATCTGTTTTAATACCTAGAAAAGGTACTCTTAATAACATAATATTAGCGGATGGCAAGTTTTGGTGTATTGATACAATGTTTTATTCAATACCTAAAATTCCTAAAATCTGCAAACTTGCTTTTTTTCAACTTAAAGCTTTTGATATGGAAGTGTTTAATTCTGGGACAGCTCTTCCGAGCATGACTATTAAAATTCTATCATGTCTTAAATTGCTTGTTCCGGATGAAAAATACAGAACGCTTTTTGAGCAATCCATATCAGATATTTTTAATGAGGTAACACACTTTAAGAAGTTAAATGCTACGCTTCAGCAGATGCGCGACCGCTTGCTGCCTCAACTTATGAGTGGCCAGCTTGAAGTAGCACCTTAAATCTTTGTAGGCAATGAGATACTTTATTAAGGAAGATGATATAGAGCGAGAACTCATTGATGTTTGCCTCAATGAATTGGGCTACAACAATCATTTCAATTGCTATGTGACCGACCATTTACATCGCAGCTCGGAGCGCGGTGTGCTTAACCTCGACGTACTCCGCCGCGAGGTCAAGCGCATAAACGCATCGGCCACCGACCGCCTGCAAGGCTTCGATGATGCAGATGTCAATACCGCAATATCAGCACTCAATGATATAGACCTGCACTCCGACCCTGCTTCGCTCAATGCCACTATTCTTACACGGATTATGAGCGGCTTTAAGATGCCGGTGCTTCAATCGAATGGCAAGCGTGAGCCTCGTACCGTGCAATTCATTGATTGGGAGAATCCTACAAGCAACCAATTTGACGTTGTCAACCAACTTTGGATTCAAGGCGATGTTTACCGTCTGCGACCTGATGTCATTATATATGTCAATGGACTACCGCTCATAACTATTGAGTTAAAAGACAGCAACATTCCTGTCAAGGAGGCTTTCTCCAACAACTTGGCAAGATACAAAGATGCCATTCCTCAACTTATGGCCTATAACGCTGTGCTCGTTGCGAGCAATGGGTTGCATACCCGAGTAGGTGCGACTTATGCCGACTGGGCTTTTTTCGCTCCTTGGTTCAGAGCATCTGAGAAGGATAAAATCAACAAAGATGAAATCGAAAGCGAAAAAATCAGTCTTGATGTAATGGCTCGCTCGTTGTTGAAAAAGGAAAATTTGCTTGATTACGTTCACAATTATATCCTTTTCTACAACGGCACCAAAAAGATATGTGCCAAAAACCATCAATTCCTCGGAGTGAGCAGAGCCGTCGAGCGATATAAATATCTCTGTGGCTCACCTCGCGAAGAAGACCGCGGAAAGATGGGTGTGTTCTGGCATACACAGGGAAGCGGCAAAAGTTTTTCAATGGTGTATCTTGCACGCTTGCTTAAAAACCGTTTTCCGGGTAATTTCACGTTCCTTATCATAACCGACCGCGAAGACCTCGACAGTCAGATTTACCGCAACTTCTTACATAGCGGCTTTATGAGTGCCGACGAAGACTGCCAACCTAAAACAAGCGACCGTCTCCGCACAATGCTTGAAAAGGAAGACCACCGCATACTTTTTACGCTTATTCAGAAATTCCGTTACGATAAACGCAAGAAATATCCCATTCTCTCTGAACGAGATGATATCATTGTTTTTATCGACGAGGCTCACCGCACACAATATAAATCGCTTGCCGAAAATCTCAGGGCAGGTCTGCCTAACGCCAAGTATATGGCGTTTACCGGCACACCGCTTTTTGGAAGTAAAAAACTCACCAATAAATGGTTTGGCGAAACGGTCAGCGAGTATAATTTCAGTCAGGCTGTGCAAGATGAGGCCACCGTGCGCCTCACTTATCGCAACCACCTGCTTGAGGTGCAGAATGAAAATCCGACCTTCAGTGCCGACTTTATCAATATTCTTCAAGATGAAGAACTTGATGATGACAGTCGCCAACGTCTTGAACGCGAGTATGCCAAAGAACTTGAAATACTTCGCCGTCCGGCGCGTCTTAACAAGATAGCCGATGATATAGTAAATCATATCATCAACCGTGGCTATCTCGGCAAGGCAATGGTGGTTAGTGTTGACCGCTTTACCGCCGTCAGAATGTATGACCTTGTCACCGCTAAATGGCAGCAAAAGATTGCCAAAATCAACCACGAACTGATGTCGCTCAATCCTACATCTGCGGAGTATCAGACCAAACTGAAAATCCGTGAGTGG
This sequence comes from Bacteroidales bacterium, assembly GCA_910575615.1. GTDB lineage: Bacteria > Bacteroidota > Bacteroidia > Bacteroidales > Muribaculaceae > UBA7173. The sequence goes on from CAJTEX010000015.1 coordinate 31,459, forward strand.
ATGCGCTCTACCGATATGGCTGTCGTAATAAGCGAAAGCCAAGGCGATGATGAACGCTTTGCTGCCGAAGGTCTAAACCTTCGTCCTCATCGTGAGCGTATGAACGATGTTAACGAAGAAGGACAGGAATTGCAAGACCTGTTCCGAGATGAAAACAACCCTCTACGGATTGTTTTTGTATGCTCCATGTGGCTCACCGGCTTCGACTCTCCAATGGTGTCAACTCTTTATATGGATAAGCCTCTTGCAGGGCAAAATCTTATGCAGACTATTGCGCGTGCCAATCGTCGATGCTCGACACTTGACGTGCTTGGACGAGAAAAATCGTGCGGTCAGATTATCTCTTACTGCAATATCTTCGGCAGTCTGAAAAAAGCTTTTGCCACCTATGGAGATGCGCAAGGAGGCGGTGACGATGCGGATACCGATAATCCCGGAACTGACACCCCCGCAGGCAATACTCCTGCGGCTATGACACTTGATGAGCTTTACACACATCTTCGTGCTGCCATTTCTCAGTGCGTGGAATGGTGTCGAGGTCTTGGTGTCGATTTGCAGAAAATTCTCGACCTCAATAAAGCTTTCAACCAGATTTCTCTCTTTGACCAATACGCTAACATTCTCATAAATCCTGTTGAGCGCAAGGCTCAATTTGCTGTGTTTGATAACACTATTTCACAGATTTATGATGAATGTTTGCCCGATATTATCAGCATCAAAGAGGAATTTGTAATGGCCGAGGTAATCCATTATCTCAGACAGGTTATGGATAACTCAGTTGACCGAGGCAATCTTGATTCAGCTCGCCGCCGCATCAAGGATTTGCTCAATCAGAGCATTGTGCTGAAAGGTGACGGCCCGGCTGAAAATAGAGAGTACACTATCAAGGAGTTTGGAGAATTTGACCTTAGCCGTCTTGATATTGACAAACTCCGGGAGCAATACAGCGAATCTAAGTGCAAAGCACTTGAAATCGCTGAACTTGAAGATTTCATCTCGCAAAAACTCGATACAATGCTCAATCAAAACAGCGAGCGCCGTACTTTTGCTGAGGAATTTCAACGCATTATCGACCGTTATAATGCCGGAAGCACAGAATCTGAGCAAGCGATTCGCGAACTCATAGACTTGCTTAGCCGTATGACGGCAGAGCAACGCCGCGCTTCTGAGGAGGGGCTTACAGAGGAAGAACTCGAAGTGTTCGATATACTCCGCAAGGAAAATCTCTCAAAAGATGATACCATAAAGGTCAAAGCTGCCGCCCGTGATTTGCTTTCAAAATTGAAATCAAATCAAGACCAGCTGTTTACCACTGATTGGTATAAAGATAGTTCTAAGAAAAGCTCCTTCATCCTGTTCGTTAGAGATACTCTTGACAGGACGTTGCCGGACTGCTACGACCGGACAACATTCAGAGAGAAAAATGAGCTCCTATGTAATCAATTCATTGTCCGTGCATCTCAAAATGGCGGATACCTTTTCGCAAGTTAATACATTAATAACGGAAGAAACCTAATGAAAACAGAGTGGATTAAAGCCATAATAACTCAACTTGCTGCATTATTTTTGTTCATAGCATTAAATGCAGAAATAATGGGTTGGTTTGATGAATATATTTTACCAACTCTTTCAAGGATGAACGAAGGATCTATCTCATCAATAATTTTCGGTGTGATGTGTTTATCTACGATAGTCTTTTGGGTTAATAGATTTCGGTATCATTATTATGTAAAGCCCATATATGTCTTGAGTAGTATCAGCCTATCATCTGTTTACTGGTTTTACAGACTCTTTACAGATGAATATATTGTAACAGAATCAGATATTTTTCATATAGGTTTTTCAGATGTCATTTTTGGTGGTTTATTCCTATTTGGTATAATCTCTCTTTTAGTTGATTTCATTGAATTAGATGAGCCCACTTCAAACGAATCACAAAATGAAGATAAGGCTCTTTTGTTAGAGGATAAGCCTATTACTAAAAGAGAGCAAGATAGACTTGGATTCGGTGATGAAGTCGATACGTTGTATCAACGTATTATAGAACGAGAGACAACATCAGCATTAAGCATTGGCATAAATGCAAGATGGGGAGATGGGAAGTCCTCATTTATTAATCTTATGGAGGAAAAATTCCTTCAGAATAAAGATCTGTTTATCGTAATTCGATTTAATCCTCGCTATTCAACCAATGACAAAATTCAGTCTGCGTTCTTTGAGGAATTATACTCTGAATTAAGTAAATATGATTCAAGATTTAAGAGTTCATTCAATGATTATCTTAGGGTAATTGATGTAATGACTGATAACAAATACTTATCGGCGTTGTTTCAGTCATCCACGTTATTTAACCGAGTCAATGAAAAATCAAGGATTAATGGAGCAATAAGGCGTTTAAAAAAACGAGTTATTGTTATTATCGAAGATTTGGATCGTTTGACGGGAGATGAAATTGTTGAAGTCTTCAAATTAATTGATGGTAATGCGGCCTTCGATAATCTAATCTTTATCAGTGCTTATGACAAGGGGCGTATAAATTCACTTTTAGAATCAAAGGACGAATGGGCTGCATTCTCCGATAAATTCTTCACATGGGAACGCCCTCTTCCATTGCGATCATCACAACTATTATTAGATTTCCTAATTCCAAACTTAACAAGCGGTCTTTCATTTAATGATGAGGAGATAGAAGATGTCAAGAGCTCAATAATAGCAAACTCCTCATTCTTTACATTCTATCTTAAAAATTTAAGAGATGTCAAGCGGTATATTAACTTAGTTAAACCATCTCTCAAGAGAATCTATAAAGAAGTAAAACTAAGGGATTTCTTGCTTATAGAATTAGTTAGATATAGGTATCCAGATGAGCATAGAGTTTTGTATGAACAGAATTCCCATAAAGACAGCGAAACAAATTTTGAACGAAAAATAACCATTGACGGACTTGAAGACCAATATAACTCAAAGGATATTCTGAAAGTTTTATTCCCTGCTGATGGGAACAATTCCTATCGATCCATTAATTCGGTAGGTGGCTTCTCGATATACTTTCAAGAGCATTTATTTGAGCGTATCAGCAATGAAAAATTAAGCTCAATGTTAAAAAAGGAGCAAGATTATAGAGCGATTATCAATGAAGTATTAAACAATCAAGGGTGGAATCAGCTTAGAGAGTATCTGGGATCTCTCAATACCCTTGCTTTGCCGAGTTGGGAAGCTGTAGTTAGATATATTGATATTTATATATATCTTAGTGCACATTATAGCGAAACGTTATACTCAATTCTCAATGTAGGTATTCTCCTTGAAAAAAAGGTTGTAGAGAGACTATGTATAAAATTGGGGATTTCAATAGATGATTATAAATCTACACTATATGACAAGCTGATAGGCGGTAATAATGAGTATCCCTATGAAATAGTTAAGCAACAACTATGGGCGTATAAGAGTGGTGAATTAAGACATGAACTGGTTTTCTCTGAAGATCAATTGCTAATTATACTTAAAAAATCACTTAAGAATTTGATTAAAAATAATCCCGGTTATACCCCATTGCATAATAATATTCTTAGAGCTTGTATCGCATTTATTGACCCAACGAGTAAAAAGGTTACCCTTGATGTTGAAGCATGTGAAATGGTCTTGCATTCGATTGAAAGTAACCCGAATGAATATATCAATGATTTTGTTTATTTGGCAGGTGTTTCGTCTTCTCCTGATTGGAATAGTATTACCTGTGATCCATTCTGGAGGCAAATATTCCTAAGTGCAGAAAATTTAAAGGACTTTATTTTCAATGAAAAGCTGGATGCCTTACCCAATATCAAGAGAGTGCGTAACTTTTGGTCAATTTACGAAGCGAACAGCTATGAACCCATCGAATTCCAAGAGCAGGGCCCTGTTCAAGCAAAGATTGATTCAGACCTTGTAGCCGAGCGTAAACTTTTAGACGAGATTTTAGAGATTGAAACTCTTGTAAATTCAATAGCTATTTCACCGGATAGTTTTGTGGCTGCATACAAAGTTCTCAAAGACTCTTTAGAACGTCTGTCTTCCAATACTCTTTACATAAAGAAAAATGGTGACGTAAGAAAATCCATTCTGAAAAAAAGAGACGAATTAAAACTTTATAGAGAATCTGAACCCTTGAAAATTACACCAGAGATTATTGATAAAATTAAATCTTATGAAGATTATCTTGATGAACGTTTAAGACACTGAATATGTAGGATTATTTATGGATAGAGGACAGATAACACTCTTTAAACGCAGGAAGGCGAAACGAAGATATACATTTTTTAGACGATATGGATTCAGACAATAATATAATCATATATCAGGGTGAGGACGGCGAGACTCGCATTGAGGTGAAGTTTACTGGGGAGACGGTTTGGCTGTCTCAGCAGCAGCTTTGCGAGTTGTATCAGACAAGTAAGGCTAATGTCAGCGAGCATATCAAACATATATTTGAGGACGGTGAGCTTGATGAGGATTCAGTTGTTCGGAAATTCCGAACAACTGCCGCCGATGGTAAGTCGTACAACGTGACCTACTACAATCTCGACATGATTATTTCGTTGGGGTATAGGATTCGGTCGGTTATCGCTACGCATTTCCGCAGGTGGGCTACTGAGCGGTTGAAGGAGTATATCATCAAGGGGTTCACAATGGACGATGAACGGTTGAAAGGAAATGGCGGTGGTGCTTACTGGCGTGAGCTGCTTGACCGTATTCGTGACATCCGTTCATCGGAGAAGGTGATGTACCGTCAGGTACTCGACCTTTATGCTACTGCCGTGGATTATGACCCTCGCAGTGACATCTCAGTGGAGTTCTTTAAGATTGTGCAGAACAAGTTGCACTTTGCCGCTCATGGTCATACTGCCGCCGAAGTTATCTTTCATCGGGCCAATGCTGAGTCTCCGATGATGGGGCTTACTTCTTTCAAGGGCGACCATCCGACCTTGCGCGATGCAAAGATTGCCAAGAACTATCTCAGCGAGGATGAGTTGAAGATTCTGAACAATCTTGTGTCGGGATACTTTGACTTCGCCGAGATTCAGGCGATGAAACGACGCCCGATGTATATGAGCGACTATGTGCAGCAGCTCGACAATATTCTGTCTTCGACAGGCGAGGCTTTACTCAACGGCCCCGGCACAGTCAGCCATCAGCAAGCTATGGAAAAAGCCGAGCAGGAATATCGTCTGTTCCAAGTGCGCGAACTATCCCCCGTGGAACGAGCATATCTCGATACTATAAAAGCCCTCAATGCAAAAGCGAAAGGGAAAGGCAATAGTTCCGAAAAATAATGGGCGGAGCCGCCTGTTGAGGTTCGAGGGGAGGGTGAACGGCGGACTTCGGTTGACACCATTTGCACGTAATATGCACGTAGAATAAAATAAAAGCGAGATAACTGTTGATGTTTCAATGAGTTATCTCGCTTTTGGGGTGCCCAGAACAGGACTCGAACCTGCACGCCTCTCGGCACGCGCACCTGAAACGCGCGCGTCTACCATTCCGCCACCTGGGCATCGCGTTTTGGTAGTGCAAAGTTACGAAAGGTTTTTGGAAATGCAAAATTTTTGTCGCCTTTTTTCGGGCGGATGTGGATTTTTATCGAATTTTTATTGAAGCCCAGCTCTCAATCTGTTCTATATCCTACGCAATTCACTTTAAATAAATCCTACGCAATCCATTCTAAATTCAGCGTTTTTATTGCAATGATTCGGTAAAAATCGCGGAAGTGATTGAAAATTAAGCGGATGGGATAATGTCATAGATACAAATGAATCGCCAAAACGTTCAATATAAAAACATTAGACAATATGAACGTATTGACGATTCTCAAAGACTTCACCTATCGGTGCGAGTCTATATTTGAAAATACTACAACCTCAATGAGCAAAAGGTTTCTCAGCTGGCTGATTTTAACAATACGCACGGTCGCGTTGCTCCCTGGCAAGATAAACTTCACCCGGCTGTCGCGCTATGGTGGACGCACGGCCAAGACCTTTGCATCCAATTTCAAGGCTTCCGTGGACTGGATTAAAGTCAATACAGGCATCGCAAGAGAAAATTTCGGTTGCGGTGATGACGTAGCCATTGCAATTGATCCGTCGTTTATCTCCACATCCGGCAGACTGACGTATGGCATGGGGCGTTTCTGGTCCGGGGTGGCGCAACGGGTAAAACGCGGTCTGGAGATAATGGCAATCGGGGCCATCAGTCTGAGCAGGCACACCTGCGTCATGCTCGGTGCAATCCAGTCTCCTGACTTCAGGACTCTGGAGTCCGAGCAGAACATGTCAATGCTTGACTGGTATATTTTCCTTGTCAGGTCAAAGGCCTCCGAGTTGCTGTCTCTGACCGACATACTGGTGGCCGATGCCTTCTTTTCCAAGTACAAGTTTGTGAATGAAACGGTTGCAATGGGGTTCCGGTTTGTCGGGAGATTACGGGCCAATTCATATCTCAGGTATTTGGCCATACCGGATCCCTCTGCCCCGCGCAGACGTGGCAGAAAGAAAAAGTATGGGGAGAATGTGGATTTCTCCAGCCTTGATATGTCCGTGTTCACTTCATTCATATATGAGGATTCAAAAGGAATCAAAACCCGATGTCTCACAGCGGTCGTACATTCGAGGGCATTGAAACGCGACATCCGTATCTTGGTCTGTCCGGTTGAAAACGGAGGGCTTCTTCTTTACTTCTCTACCGACACCGACATGAGACCTGAAAAGATCATCGGTTTCTACCGCACCCGCTTCCAGATCTAGTTCGGCATACGCGATGCCAAACAGTTCACCGGACTTCAGTCGCAACAGACCCGCGACAAAGCCCGGCTTGACTTCGCATTCAATCTTTCCTTCACTGCACTCAATGTCTGCAAAGAGGTCATAAGGAAAGATTATCCGGATCTTTCGTTAGCACAGTTCAAACGGCTTATGTTTGAATCTTACCTCGCCTCTACAATTATTTCGACTTGCGGAAAATCTCCGCATCTAAAAATAATTCAGAAAATAAATCATCGGTTGGCTCAGTTAGCGGCTTAGCCTAGGATGAACAACCTCAATTTTACCGAATCATTGTTATTGGATTCGCAGGTTTTTATTAGGTTTTGTCGGGGGTGTTGGGTGGCGATTGAGGTTTCTGAAGAAATGGGGATGGATGATTGGTTGTGAAGGGAAGGGAAAGGAAGTGAAGAGGGGGAGAGATAAGGAGAGAAGAAAGAGGCTGGAGGAGGGATAGGATAGGGGCGGGTGAGGAATAAGAGAGGGGAGAAGGGTGGAGAAAGAGAGATAGGAAGAGAGATAGGAAGAGAGAGGAGAAGGGATGAGGGAGAAGGGGATGAGGGGGAGGGATGGGGCGGGGTTAGTCTTCGAGGTAGAAGACGATGGTGGAGACGACCCTGACGTTTTTCATGAAGGGGGTGGAGGAGCTGGTGTCCTCGATGGAGAACTGGCCCTGGGAGGCGGTCTTCATTTTGCCGACTTTGGAGTCGCTGTCTTTGGCGAACTGCTGGGCGGCTTCGCGGGCGTTTTTGGTTGCTTCGGCGATCATGTCGGGCTTGATGTCGTTGAGGGCGCGGAACTCATAATTAATATAGGAGTTGGAATAGGGGACGCCTTCTTTGAGCAGGTCGGTCTGGCGGTCGAGGAGTTCTCTTACTTTGTCGACTTTGTTTGTGGCTACGGTGATGTTGCAGCTCAGGGAGTATTTGTATCTGAATGTGCTTGAGCCATATTGGTTGGCGGTCGCGTTGTATGTGTCGGGCGGGTTGACCGAGATTTCAGATTTGTCGATGCCGTTGGAGGTCAGGAAGTTCACTATGATGCCGTTGTATTGGGTGATTTGGTCGTAAAGGGCCATGAGGTTGTCGCCGGCGACGTTGTAGGTTATTGGCCATGTGACGAAGTCGGCCTGCACTTGTCTTTCGGCAAGGCCGCGCACGGTGACATTGCGGTCGCGGTATGCGATGTTGTCTATGCCTGATTTGATGAATAATCCGAGAAAGAAGATGCCTGCCGCGACGAGGGCCATCCCTGCGAGGCGCATCCAGCCTGTTTTCTTGTCGTTCATAAGTAATGATGGAATAAGTAGTGAATAATATGAGAGGATAGGATTGTGTAGTTGCCGGACAGTGTGTCCGTATGTTTATGTAGACAAACGGCGGAGGGTAAAGTTTAATGTATTGTTGAAAAATCCACTTGTCGGATTTCATCAACTCAAAAATAATCCTTAACTTTGCGCTGTAGTTCGCGACAAGGTCGGTTTGGTAGCTCAGCTGGATAGAGCAACTGCCTTCTAAGCAGTCGGTCGGGGGTTCGAGTCCCCCCCAAATCACTCAAAGGGATTGCCGTCAGGCTGTCCCTTTTGTGTTAATGCCCCCGTGTCCGTCAGGCTTGGCTCTGATGGGGTCGTAAAACAAACAACTCAGGATTTATGGAAAAAGACAGTGTGATAGTGCTTTCCGGAGGTATGGACTCCGTCTCGCTCCTTTATGATTACAAAGAGAGGATTGCCCTTGCTGTGACATTTGATTATGGCAGCAACCATAATGCAAGGGAAATCGCGTGTGCCCGCGAGAACTGCCGCAGGCTCGGCGTGGAGCATCTTGTGATACCACTGGAATTCATGGGGCGTTACTTCAACTCTTCATTGTTGAGCGGGGGCGACGCGATTCCCGAAGGGCATTACACCTCAGAGAACATGAAATCCACCGTGGTGCCTTTCCGCAACGGCATTATGCTGGCTGTGGCGTGTGGCCTGGCCGAAAGCCGTGGACTCAAAAAGGTAATGCTCGCAAATCATTCTGGCGACCATGCGATATATCCCGACTGCCGCCAGGGGTTTGTCGACGCGATGTCGGAGGCCATGCGCCAGGGCACTTATGACGGTATCGGCATATTCGCCCCCTACACCTCTCTCACCAAGGATGAAATCGCAGCCCGCGGGGCCGCCGCCGGAGTTGACTTCTCATTGACATATTCCTGTTACAAGGGTGGGGAACGCCATTGCGGACGATGTGGCACATGTGTTGAGCGCCGGGAGGCTTTCGAGCTGGCGGGTGTGGCCGATCCTACGCTCTACGAGGAATGAGTGTTTCAGCCCAGGGCCTGCAGCGCGTCGCGCAGCTGCCTGCGGGTGTTTTCTGAGACCGGGGTGAGGGGCAGTCTGAGTATGTCCTCGGCCATGCCGCGTATCGCCAGCAGGGCCTTTATCCCCGAGGGATTGCCATCGGCGAACAGCGAGCGGTAGAATGGCTGCAGCGGACGGTCGAGCGCCGAGGCTTCGGCGAATTTCCCCTCCTGGCATAGATGCACCACCCGGCCGAATTCGGCGGGCAACGCATTGCCAATCACAGAGATGACCCCTCTTGCGCCCATCGCCATCAATGGGAGTGTGAGGGCATCGTCGCCCGAAAGCACCGCGAAATCGGCAGGCTTCTTCTCCAGTATTTCCCTGATTTGCCCCATTCGGCCTGAAGCCTCCTTGATTGCCACGATTTTTTCGGGATGCTCTGCCGCCAGGCGCAATGTAGTCGCCGCGTCGAGGTTGGCCCCCGTTCGTCCGGGCACATTGTACAGCACCACGGGAAGAGGCGAGGCTTTGGCCACTGCCTCGAAATGCAGCCGCATGCCTTCCTGAGACGGCTTGTTGTAGAACGGCACCACCGACAGTATCGCGTCATAGCCCGAGAAATCGGTACGGGCTATGGCCTTGGTCAGGTGGCTGGTTGAATTGCCGCTCATCCCCAGCACGAGCGGGACGCGCCCGGACACGCGCTCTGCCACGAAGCGGGCAAGCTCATGGCGTTCGGAGTCGGTCAGTGTGACAGCCTCGCCTGTCGTGCCAAGCACCACAAGGTAGTCGACCCCGTTCTCCACCTGGAAATCTATCAGCCGCCCGAGCGACTGGTAATCAATCGAAAAATCATTCTTGAAAGGTGTTGCCAGGGCAACGCCGAGGCCATCCAAACTTATTGACATCGTGACAGGAAGTGTTTAATGGCGCAAAAGTAATGCTTTTTTCCCAACTTTCCGTAACTTTGCGGAAATTTAACCGCGCCGTGGCGCAAATTTATATCTTCTTTCATATCTTCTGACATTTCGCGTTATGATGCTTGAAATCCAGGACACCCTTGTGACCCTCGACCTTGCCGAGGAATATTTCTGTTGCGACCTCGACAAATGCCTCGGTGCGTGCTGCATCGAGGGGGATGCCGGCGCGCCGATCAGCCTTGAGGAAATCGGCAAGCTCGAGGAGGTGTTCCCCGAAGTGAAAGCCGACATGCTTCCCCGCGCGGTGGAGGAGGTGGAGGAGAACGGTGTGGCCTATGCCGACGCCGACGGCGAGATGGTGACAACCCTTCTTGACGGGGCCAATTGCGCTTTCTGCACATTCGCCAAAGGGGGCGTGTGTCTCTGCGCCATCGACAAGGCATACCGTGAGGGGCGAGTGGCATGGCGCAAGCCGTCATCCTGTGCCCTATATCCGGTGAGAATCAAGCAATACCCGACATTCACCGCTGTCAATTACCACCGTTGGTCAATCTGCCGCGACGCGGTCGCGAATGGGCGCAAGCTTGGTATACGCCTCTACCAGTTTCTCGAAGGCCCGCTGACCGAGCGGTTCGGCCAGGAATGGTACGCCGAACTTAAAGTCGCCTGTGAGGAATGGCTCAGGCAGAATCCCGGCAAATGACCTGGACTGCCAGCCACGCGCCGGACTGCGTTGTCATCTTACCCGGACGCGCACCGGAACCGGCTGCAGCCGTGGAGCCTCGCTCCCTCTGAGCAACTCCTTGAGTTTGTTTATCAAAGCATTCATAATCGTTGTTTTTTGAGTAAAACCCCCGGCGCGACTCTTTGGTTCGCAACCAGGACAATATTGCCACGCGGAAAGCTCGGAGCGACAATGCCGCTGGTGCGCGACGACTCGACGTGTGTGGCTTTTTAACACAAATTTGTTAACAGGCGAGGAAAAAAATCGTAACTTTGCGCGTGGCTGGCTTCCGGTCGGAAGGCTGATTAGCCTCCATTTCACCTACATACCTAATAAACACCTTGGAAAATGAATGTTACTGACCGCTTCCTAAGATATGTCAAGTATGACACCCAGAGCGATGAACTGACCAATCTCACCCCCTCGACCCCCGGGCAGTTCGCGTTCGCGCAAATCCTCGAAAAAGAGCTGCGCGAGCTCGGCCTTGAGGAAATATTTCTTGATGAGAACGGTTACCTGATGGCCACCCTTCCCGCCAACACTGACAAGAAGGGTGTACCCACAGTCGGATTCATCGCCCACCTCGACACCTCCCCTGACATGTCGGGTCGCAACGTCAACCCCCGTATCGTGAAAGCATATGAAGGGGGCGACATCACCCTCAACGAAGCAGACAACATCATACTCTCCCCCTCGCAGTTCCCTGAACTGCTCAATTACCTGGGCCAGGACCTCATCGTGACAGACGGCACGACCCTCCTCGGGGCCGACGACAAAGCCGGCATAGCCGAAATCATCTCGGCTGTGGTATACCTGCAGAAGCATCCCGAAATCAAGCACGGGAAAATACGCGTGGCTTTCAACCCCGACGAGGAAATCGGCCAGGGGGCACACAAGTTTGATGTCGAAAGATTCGGCGCCGAGTGGGCTTACACCATGGATGGCGGAGAAATAGGCGAACTTGAATATGAGAACTTCAACGCCGCCGTCGCAAAAGTCACCTTCAAGGGCCGCAACGTCCATCCCGGCTACGCCAAGCACAAGATGGTCAACTCCATCCGCATGGCCAACCAGTTTATCCTCATGCTCCCCCGCTGGGAGACCCCCGAGCATACCGAGGGATACGAAGGATTCTACCATCTGGTGCAGATCGAGGGGGATGTGGAGAAGACCACGCTCACATACATCATACGCGACCATGACCGCGACCGCTTCGAGCGCCGCAAAAAGGAACTTGAGCACTTGGTGCGCAAGACCAACAACGAGTTCCCCGAATGCTGCGCGATAGAAATCAAAGACCAGTATTACAACATGCGTGAGAAAATCGAGCCGGTCATGCACATCATCGAGATTGCCAAGCAAGCGATGAAGGATGCCGGGGTAACCCCGAAAGTGCAGCCCATCCGCGGCGGCACAGACGGCGCGCAGCTCTCGTTCAAAGGCCTGCCCTGTCCCAACATCTTCGCCGGAGGGCTCAACTTCCATGGCCGTTTCGAGTTCGTGCCGGTGCCCTCTATGGAGAAGGCCCGCGACGTGATTGTCGAAATCGCCCGCATCGTCAACGAAAAAGCGTGAACAGACTTGTCGTAGTGACCGGCCCGACCGCATCGGGCAAGACAACACTCGCCATACAGCTGGCGCGGGTTCTCGGGACGGAAGTCGTCTCCGCTGACTCGCGTCAGCTTTTTCGTGACATCCCTGTCGGCACCGCCACCCCCGCCCCCGATGAGCTGGCGGCGGTACGCCATCATTTCATCGCCGAGCTTGGTCTGGAGGAATATTACTCCGCCGCGCAATACGAAGAGGATGTTGTCAGGCTGCTGCCCGACATCTTCAGCCGTTGTGGCGGCAACGCCGTGATGTGTGGCGGCTCAATGATGTATGTCGACGCGGTGTGCAACGGCATAGACCGTCTGCCTACGGTGTCTGCCGACAACAGGCGCCGGGCATATGGACTATATGATGAGGGAGGTCTCTCTGCCGTGGTGAGTGAGCTTGAGCGCGTTGACCCCGCCTATCTCCGGAGCGCGCCCGACCTTATGAACCACAAGCGCCTCATCCATGCCCTGGAGATCAGTCTGGAGGCCGGGGTGCCATATTCCAGCCTGCTGACCGGCGAGAAGAAACCACGTCCGTTTGAAATTGTAAAATTCGCAATCGACTATCCGCGTGAAGAACTTTTTTCACGCATAAACCGGCGCGTGGAGGAAATGATGGACAACGGTCTCATCGAAGAGGCCCGAAAAGTTTATCCGCGCCGCCATCTCAATTCCCTCAACACCGTCGGCTACAAAGAGCTGTTTGTCTATTTCGACGGGGAATGGGATTTGCCCACAGCAGTGGCGCGCATACAGAAAAACACACGCGTCTACGCCAAAAAGCAACTGACATGGCTGCGTCGCGACCCCTCGGTCATATGGCTTGATCCATCACGGCCCATGCTGCCCCAGGTTATGGCGCGGCTAAGCCAGGATAAGCCATAATTCGCCCCGCGCAGGTCAGTCGGCCTGTCCGACCGACCGTGAAGCCACATATGTCGCCAGCGCCTGCCGGTAAGAGTCTCCCACAGGAATCTCATGGGTAGCTGCCGGAGAGGCCTGCCTGTCAGATATGATGATACGGCTGCGCTCTATGGTGTGTATCTTGGCAAGATTGACGATGAAACTGCGGTGGACGCGCATGAAGTCAGCCACAGGCAATGTGTGTTCAAGGGCCTTCATGCTCAGCAGGGTCATCACAGACCTCGGTTCCCCCTCGACGAATATCCTCACATAATCCTTCAGCCCCTCGATGAACAGTATGTCAGACTTGCGTATCTGGCGGTGACGGTATTCCGACTTGACGATTATATGGTCTGAGTCATTCTCTGCCCTTGCTCCTGCGGTCTCTCCATCTTCGGCCTGTGGCCGGCTTGCGACATCTGAAATCACGCCCCGTCTCGCGAGCGCACGGTTGACTGCGCCCAGGAATTCCCCGTAACTCACCGGTTTCAGCAGGTAATCGACGGCGTTGGCCTTTATGCCGTCAATGGCGTAATTCTCGTAAGCGGTGACAAACACCACCATTGTGGTGGAAGGCAGCAATCCTACAAACTCCATGCCCGACAGCTGCGGCATCTGTATGTCGAGAAACACAAGGTCGATTTCCCCCGACGCGATAGCCGGGTAAGCCTCTTGCGCGGAAGTGAAAACCCCGGCCAGCGACAGGGCTGGGGTGCGTTCGGCATAACTGCCGATGAGGTTCCCGGCGAGAGGTTCGTCGTCAATGACGCAGCATCTGAGTCTTTCGTTAGTCATATCGGGTTGAGGCTATGTTACGGGGCAGTTTGTGTCAAGAGGTATTGATAGTGTGGCCTTGAACAGGTCCTCCTCCCTGTATGTCTCCATGGAGGCGAGATTGCCATATATGAGCTGCAGCCGCCGGCGCAGGTTGTGCAGCCCGATACCTCCGCTTTTGGCAGTCTTGCCGCTTCGCGGCGAATCACCATCCGTCCGTCGGAAACTGTTGACGGTCGTGCAGTTAAGCCGCTGCCCGTCTGCCTTGATTTCTATCTTGATTATCGCTCCGGCCTCGCCGGTGTTGCCATGCTTGAAGGCGTTTTCCACCAACGGGATAAACAGCAGCGGGGGCACAGGCGCGTTTGCCGTCGAGCCGGCATCCACATCGCATTCGAGCCGCGTCGACGCCGGCAGGCGCAGCCCCATCAGTTTGACATAGTTCTCAATGAAAGATAGCTCGCGGCTTAGCTCCACAACCTGACGGTCGTCGTAAAGTACATACCGCAACATCCCGCTGAGTTTATGTACCGCATCCTGGGCTTTGGGAGGGGAGACGGCAATCAGGGCATAGATTGAGTTGAGGGTGTTGAAAAGGAAATGCGGGTTGAGCTGGCTTTTGAGGTTCTGCAGCTCCTCCTGACGGCGCGCGGCCACAAGCTGCTCCGACCTGCGCGACAGCCTGAGCCAGGTGTCGCTGAGTTTCAGCGCGATGCTCAGTCCGATTGTCAGCACCAGCATCACCACGTCGCGGGCATAGAAGTTCAGCCAGTGCAGCAACCCAGGGGGATGAGGCTTCGGCCTGGAGGCCTCAACGATTCCTTTCGCTGCCTGCCTGATGCGCCAGGCCTCCTCCCAGTATGGTTCCATCCAGATGCTTATCAGCCTGAACAGCACCATCGAGGCCGCTATCACGACAAGATTATAGCCTATCAGGCGCCAGGCGAATCGCTTGCGCTCAAACGACCGGCCGATTATGAAGCAGTAGTTGACATAGAAGACGGCTATGAACACCAACGCCTTGGCGTAGACCCCGATTTTCAACTCGGGCACGCTGCGAAACGGTTTCCCCATCGAGTTTAGAATCTCAGGGAGGATAAACAGCATCCCCAGGCAAATCAGATGGGTCAGAAACCTGACAGCTTTCTCCCGGCGCGTCTGCGAGCCAGGCGATGGCTGTAATATGTTTTCAGAGGCGTGCATACATATGACAGAGTATTAATCTTCTGCAAATATACACCTAAAACTTCACTCAGACAAATCCGATTTGGTGTTGCCGTGGATTTTTCTTAACTTCGTGGTATGAAACAGTTCTCGCTCAACATACGCGGTTCGCTCAGGGAGTTTTCCCGGCCTCTGGTCATGGGGATTCTCAACGTCACGCCAGACTCCTTTTATTCCGGTTCGCGGGCGCTCGAATCCGGTT
Source organism: Bacteroidales bacterium (assembly GCA_910575615.1). Taxonomy (GTDB): domain Bacteria; phylum Bacteroidota; class Bacteroidia; order Bacteroidales; family Muribaculaceae; genus UBA7173. Next base: position 46,888 of record CAJTEX010000015.1, read on the forward strand.
CGGCCAGCCCATGCGGCGTGTCAGCCGTGGAGGAGATGGCAGCGCGCCTGCTTGCCGAAGGGGCAGACATCATCGATGTCGGGGGATGCTCCACCCGTCCCGGTTCCGCGTCTGTCGGCGAAGAGGAGGAATCGCGCCGCGTAAGACTCGGAGTGGAGGCCGTCAGGAGGCTTTCGTCTCAGGTGATGGTGTCTGTCGATACATTCCGCTCTGGGGTGGCCCGCCGCTCCGTGCTTGAATGGGGCGCTGACATGATCAATGACATATCGGCCGGACTTATGGACCGGGAGATGATCGTGTCCGTGGCTGACCTCAAGGTGCCATACATAATGATGCACACAAGAGGCACGCCTGACACCATGGGAAGCCTGACCGATTATCCCCTCGGAGTGGTCGCGGGTGTGGCCTCCGAGTTGCGCCAACGAGTCGTGGAGGCCACGATGGCCGGTGTCGCCGACATAATCGTCGACCCGGGCTTCGGATTTGCCAAGACAGTGAGCCAGAACTATGAGCTTATGGCTGGCCTGGATGAGCTGGATGCTTTGCTTGACCATAAGCCGATGCTCGTCGGCATATCGCGCAAATCCATGGTATACAAGCCGCTGGGCCTTACTCCAGCCGACTCGCTCCCCGGCACGATGGCTCTTGACACGGTCGCCATACATAAGGGGGCCGCGGTACTCAGGGTTCACGATGTCGCGGCCTGCCGCCAGGCGGTCGATGTCATGGAGTTGCTGATGGAAAACAAAACATCCCGGTCATGATAGAATCGTTCGGACTGAAAGACATACTCGACATCACCATTGTCGCCATGATGCTCTACTACCTCTACAAGATAATGAGGGAGTCGGGCACAATCAACATCTTCTACGGAGTGCTTGCGTTCATCGTGGTGTGGGTCGTTGCTTCGGAGATACTTGAGATGAAGCTGATAGGGTCGATTCTCGACAAATTCATGAGCATCGGCCTGTTGATTCTCGTGATCATATTCCAGGACCAGATCAAACGTTTCCTTGTCGAACTCGGATCCAAGAAACGGTGGAAATTCCTCACCTCGATTTTCCATCACAAAAAAGACCGTGCCGGAGATGGCGTAGACCTCCATACACGCGTGATGCCCATCGTCTACTCTTGTATGTCGATGGCCAAGAGCAAGACAGGGGCATTGATTGTCATCGAGCAGGATGTGCCGCTTGAGAATTACGAGAAGACCGGAGACAAAATCGATGCCGAGATAAACTCGCGTCTGATAGAGAACATCTTTTTCAAGAATTCCCCCCTGCATGACGGGGCGCTCATAATCGCCGGAGGGAGAATGAAAGCCGCCGGATGCATTCTTCCCGTTAGCCACGACACGGATGTGCCCCGCTCGCTGGGTCTTCGCCACAGGTCTGCCCTGGGCATATCGCAGGCCACCGACGCGTTTGCCATTGTGGTGTCCGAAGAGACCGGAAACATTTCGGTGGCCTATCGCGGCCGCTTGTCTACCCGCCTTTCATCAACCGAGCTTGAGAAACGCCTCTCGGCCCTGCCCGTGCCGGTCTGAGCGACTTTTGCGGTTTTTGGTGGCCCTCCCGGAAACGATAGCCGCCCCGCTGATGTTATAAAAGCGTAAAACCATACGCTTTTTAATTCAACCATAGACAAATATGAAGCTTTCGCAGTATCCCGACAACATACTTGAGATATACCAGGACTCCTTCCGCGAGTCATGGGATTTGCCCGCGCTGACCGATTTCGGTTCTGACGAGGTGATGACTTATGGCGACCTTGCCCGGCGTATCGCCCGGGTTCACCTGTTTTACAAGCAGATGGGAATTTCACCGGGCGACAAGGTGGCATTGCTTGGAAAGAACTCCTCCACATGGGTGATGTTCTTTATGGCCACTGTCACCTACGGGGCTACGATTGTGCCAATCCTCGCCGATTTCAACTCCCATGACAGCCAGCATATCATAAACCACTCGGAGGCCACATTGCTGATTGTCAGCCAGTCGGCCTGGGAAACTTATGATTTTGACCAGATGCCGATGCTCCGGGCCGTCTTGTCATTGGAGACCCGGCAGGTGCTGGCCGAAAGGCCCGGCGAGGGTGAGCCATCGCCCCGGCGCGTTATACGCAACCTGACGCGAAAGTTCCGCGGTGTGTATCCCGATGGGTTTTCAAGAAAGGATGTGGTATATCCAGAGGTGGACAAGGACGCGACGGCGATACTCAACTACACCTCAGGCACTACCGGTTTCTCCAAAGGGGTAATGCTCACCTATGGCAACATCGCCGGCAATGTGGGGTTCGGCATACAGTCGCGCCTCCACTATCAGGGCTCGCGCGCGTTGTCGTTCCTGCCCCTTGCCCATGCCTACGGATGTGCTTTCGACATGCTTGTCCCCCTGGCCACCGGTTCATTCATCACAGTCTTCGGCAAGACCCCTACACCAAAACTGTTGCTGAAGGCGCTCGCCCAGGTCAGGCCCAATCTCGTGATTTGTGTGCCGTTGATTCTCGAGAAAATCTACCGCAAGCAGATTGTGCCGATGATAACCAGCCGTGCCATGCGCTGGGTGCTTGCCGTACCCCTGGTCGACAGGGCCATATACGCCAAGATTCGCAACAAGCTTGTCGAGGCGTTTGGCGGTGAATTCGAGGAGGTGATTATCGGGGGTGCCCCGCTCAACAGCGAGGTGGAGGAGTTCCTGCATAAAATCAAGTTCCCGTTCACGGTCGGCTATGGCATGACCGAGTGCGGCCCTCTTATCAGCTACACCCCGTGGAGGCAATTCATCCCCACCTCCTGTGGCCGTGTGCTGCCCAACATGGAGGCCAAGATTGTGAGCGACGATCCGGCCAACATACCGGGCGAGATATGCGTGCGCGGCCAGAACCGTATGAAGGGATATTACAAGAATCCCGATGTCACCGCCGCGACAATCGACGAGGAGGGATGGCTTCACACCGGCGATATGGGGACATTGAGCGACGGCACTCTCTTCATCCGCGGACGTTACAAGACGATGATTCTCTCGGCTTCTGGCCAGAACATCTATCCCGAGGAGATTGAGGCGAAACTCAACAATATGCCATATGTCGGCGAGAGCCTTGTGGTGGAGCGAGGCAAAGGCCTGACGGCGATTGTCTATCCTGACTATGAACGTATGGATTCCGACCATATCGACAGCTCCCGACTGCCGGAATTGATGGAACAGAACCGGCTGGAGCTCAACACGCTTGTCGCGCCATACGAGAAAATCGACCATGTGCAGCTCATTCCGTATGAGTTTGAGAAGACACCGAAGAAATCCATAAAACGTTACCTTTACAGCTGATGGAGAAAGCAATGCCGGTCTATCCGAGGCTGTCACTGCCTGCTGCCGCGTTGCGTGTCAAGCGTTGCGACGACGGTTTGTGGCGCGTCTATGACAGGCTGCGCGACAAGTTCGTGGCGCTCACACCTGAGGAGTGGGTCAGGCAGCATTTCGTCGGATACCTTGTCGACTCGCTTGGCTATCCGCCGGGTATGCTGGCCAATGAGGTGTCACTCTCGCTTAATGCCACCCGCCGACGTTGCGACACGGTGTTGTTCGCTCCTCCGGGACATTTGTCTTATGACGGGTCCGATGGCTTCTCGCTGGGCAATCTGCGCCCGCTTATGATTGTCGAGTACAAGGCTCCTGAGGTGGAAATCACCCAGAAGGTCTTTGACCAGATAGCACGTTACAACCTTGTGATGGGGGCGCGTCTGCTTGTGGTGAGCAACGGGATGCGCCATTTCTGCTGCCTTATGTTGCCTGGGGGGTGTCGTTTCTTGCGTGAGATTCCGGTGTATGCCGACCTGTTGCGGCTCACCTCCAGCGATGTGAACCCTGTATGCGGAAAGTGATATGATGAGGCATGCGACGATAGCCATACTGTTGATTCTCCTCTCCTTTGGATGGGTAGTGAGCTCGTGCGGCCAGACTGGTGCGCTGCCTGCCCCTCAGACCGAGGAGGTGTTGTCGCGGCTTGATTCGGTCATCGGGTGTCGCGATATGTATGTCAGGGAGAAAGAGCGCAGGCTTGACTCTTTGAGGTCGATAGTGGCAACTGCCGGGAACGGAGACCGTTATCGTTTGTATGACAGGATTTTCACGGAATATTATTCTTATGACCTCGATTCGGCGGTCGTGTATGCCTCACGCAAGGCTGAGGCGGCCGAAGCCTCCGGCGGAGGGCTACGCCTGTCGGTGGCGAGGCTCAACCTCGCCAGGGTGCTTCTCTCCCAGGGGCATACCTACGAGGCTATGAGAGAGCTACAAGAGGTGTTGCCCGACACGGTGTTTCCGGTGGTGAAATCCATGTGGTATGATTTCATGGCTGTGTATGACGGGATTAGGGGGCGCGGTTCTCTGCAATGGCACAGGCGTATGAGCGCGGTGCTTGACACGGCATCCCCGGGATGGATATACAACGAAAGCAACCTGCGACGGCTTAGTGGCAACCTTGACGGCGCGGCCGATGTGCTTGTGGCCAACCGTGACAAATTGCCTGACACCCCTCACAATCAGGCCATAACTAATTACCTCCTTGGGAAGGTGTGCCTCCAGCGGCGCGACACCGTCGGGGCAATAAGGCATATAGCGGCCAGCGCGGTCAACGATATCATGACTCCGGTACGTGATTATAAGTCGTTGTATGAGCTTGCCTCTTTGTTGCTCGCTACCGGAGATGTCGACAGGGCTTACCGCTACATAGACCTGGCAGTGGAGGATGCCAATTCCACAAAGGTACTCGACAATATGGTTGCTGTCAACAGCATAATGCCGCAGATAGTCAGGGCGCGTGAACAGCAGTTGAAGCGGGAGCAGACCGTCCAGCATTGGTATGCGGCGGGCATATCCATCCTCGCGATTTGCCTGGTGGCTGCGCTCGTGGTGACGATGCGTTCACGCGATGCAGTGGGCCGGGCGGCTGTCAGGGAGAAGAAGCTTAACATCAGGCTCCGTGAAATCAACCGGGCGCTTGAGGCGATGAATGGCCGTATATCAGAGAGCAACAAGGTCAAGGACGCATACCTTGTGCAATACTTCAACCTCTGCTCATATTTTGTGGGCCGTTTCGAGGAGTTCAGGGGGAATATCTCCACCGCCGCACGAACAAAGGGGCTGGCCGCCGTGGAGAAGCTGCTCGCCTCAGCCGACGATGACCGAGAGCTGAAAAAGTTCTACTCCAATTTCGACTCCACTTTCCTCTCGCTCTTCCCGGGATTCGTCGAGAGTCTCAACCGTCTGCTGGTTGCCGACAGGCAGGTTGCGCTCAACCGCGACGGCTCTATGTCAAATGAACTGCGCACTATCGCTTTGATACGTCTGGGCCTTGCCGACTCAGAACAGATTGCCGGTTTCCTGCGCCGGTCGGTGTCGACGATTTACAATTACAGGGTCAAAATGCGCAATGCCGCCATATGCCCAAGGGAGGAATTCGAGGCTAAAGTAATGGAGATAAAGCCTTGAATTTACTACTGTTTCTGATGGTGATGTAGCTGGTAATGTATTTATATATAATGAGTTGGCTATTTGGTGTTGCTACTGTTTCACTCCCATTCGCACCAGTCGCCATCTTGTGATGTAATTTTGTGGTGAAACAACCATAATTGACATCATGAAAAAACTTGCCTTGACTCTGTCTCTGCTGATATCAGGTGCTAACCTGACAGCAGGAGAAAAAGTCGCCTCCCCGGATGGCGGCATCATCGTTGACTTCAACCTGTCTCCCTCGGGCCGTCCCACCTATTCGGTGTCATTCCAGGGGGAGGAGATTGTGAGACCTTCAGGATTGGGTTTCCTCCTGAAAGACGCAACTCCTATGATTGACGGATTTCGTGTCGACAGCATCACACGCGCGTCTGTGGATGACATATGGAAACCTGTATGGGGAGAGAATACCGAGATAGCCGACAGCTATCGCTCGATGACAGTGCATATGACTCAGCCGCTGTCCTCAGGTGAGGCCCGCAGGCTTGATGTGGAATTCCGGGCCTATGACGACGGCGCGGCCTTACGTTACATATTCCCCTCTCAGGCAGCCTCAGAACTGGTCATTGCCGACGAGCTGACCGAGATGGCGATGGGTGGGGACTACACAGCCTGGTGGATTCCGGGTGACTATGACACCCAGGAGTATGAGTACACCCGTTCGCACCTGAGTGAGATAAGGGCGCATTCCGACAAACGACATATGGCCAATGTCTCGCAGTCGATTTTCTCACCCACGGGGGTGCAGACATCATTGATGCTCAAGACCCCTTCGGGCAAATATCTCAATCTACATGAGGCAGCTCTTGTCGACTATCCGGCGATGCACCTCAACCTCAATGACTCGACGATGACGTTTGTCTCGTGGCTGACACCATCCCCTGATGGCACAAAGGCTGTGGTGAAGACACCGTTCCGCACCCCGTGGCGAGTCGTGATGGCCTCGGAGAAGGCTACCGGAATCCTCGCCTCGAACATCATCTACAACCTTAACGACCCCTGTGCCATCGACGACACATCCTGGATAAAGCCTGTGAAGTATATGGGTGTCTGGTGGGAGATGATAACCGGGAAAAGCACCTGGTCATACTGCGACGCCGAGAATTTCGACCTCGCGACTTTCGACTATTCCAAGGCTGTGCCCCATGGCCGTCATGGCGCCAACAATGAAAATGTGCGCCGCTACATCGATTTCGCATCGGAGAATGGGATGGACCAGCTTCTGATCGAGGGATGGAATATCGGTTGGGAAGATTGGTTTGGCAAACAGAAGGATTATGTGTTTGACTTCGTGACCCCATACCCCGACTTCGACATCGAGGGGCTTAATGAGTATGCTCATTCCAAGGGGATACGGCTGATGATGCACCATGAGACCTCTGGATCTGTCCCCAACTATGAGCGCCATATCGACCGGGCTTATGACCTGATGAACCATCATGGCTACAATGCCGTCAAGAGCGGATATGTCGGCAAGTTCCTGCCGGATGGCCAGAACCATTACAGCCAGTGGGCGGTAAGGCATTATCTCGACGCGGTCAAAAGGGCCGCCGACAAGAAAATCATGGTGAACGCCCACGAGGCGGTGAGGCCGACGGGGCTTGCACGCACTTATCCTAACCTTATCGGCAACGAGAGCGCGATGGGCACAGAATACCAGAACATGTCGCCGGCCCATGTCACAATACTTCCCTTCACCCGTCTGAAAGGTGGCCCGATGGACTTCACTCCGGGTATCTTCAAAATGGATTTCAGTACTTTCGCGCCTGGAAATCACGAGCATAAGCGAGCTACCGTGGCCAATCAGCTGGCTCTCTACCTTACGATGTATTCCCCTTTGCAGATGGCTGCTGACCTGCCCGAGCATTACGCCGAGAAGATGGATGCTTTCCAGTTCATCAAGGATGTGCCTGTCGACTGGAGTGAGAGCCGCTACATAGATGCCGAGCCGGGTGAATTCATCATTGTGGCACGCAAGGACAAGAACAGCGACAACTGGTTTGCCGGAGGTGTCGCCAACGCCGACGGTCATTCAGCCGACCTCTCTTTAGGATTTCTTGACCCCGCCGCCGAATATGAGGCGACCATATATGCCGATGCCCCCGACGCTCATTACGACTCCAACCCCGAGGCGTATGTGATAACCCGCCGGAAGGTGACACAGGCTGACACTATCCCCGTCTGTATGGCTCCGGGCGGAGGATTCGCGGTCTCGTTCCGCAAACTATGATACGTCACTTCTGACAGGAAAGGTCTCGCCGGAAAACTTCCGCGAGACCTTTTTCGGCTTTAAGGGTGTTGTCAGAGCGGGCAAGGGCAACGCTCCTTGACTTCGGGATATGACCAAGATTAAATTTTTATTAAATATGACCAGACCCGGAGGAGAAATGCCTGAAATGGGATAAATTTGTGATATGGAAACGAAAAAAGCAAGGATTCTTGTTGTCGACGACGAGGAGGCGCTCCGCGAGGGCCTCGGGATGTATCTTGAGTATGAAGGATATGAGGTCGACACCGCTTCAGGGTCAGCTGAGGCTCTGGCCCGTGACCTTTCGCGGTATGACTTGATGCTGCTTGACATAATGATGGATGGCATGGATGGCCTTGAGCTTGCCTCAGTGCTGAAAGGAAATCCCGCGACCGCCGGCATTCCGGTGATATTCCTTACCGCCCGGGATTCTGATGATGATGTGTTGAAAGGTCTGAAACTCGGGGCTGACGATTACATAGCCAAACCATACTCGGCCAAGGTGGTGGTGGCCCGCATTGAGGCTGTGTTGCGCCGTGCTGGGAAACACCGTGAGCCGATATCGGGCAGGGGAGTGGTGTGTGACCGCCGGTCGATGACATGCCTGGTCGACGGACAGCCCGTCAGACTTGCCCGCAAGGAGTTTGAGATTCTGGCTTTGATGCTCGACCATCCCTCGCGGGTGTTTTCCCGAGAGGAACTTCTCGGGAAAATATGGCCCGAGAAGGTTGTGGTGGTCGACAGGGCTGTGGATGTGCATATAACCCGATTGCGGGGAAAAATCGCCCCGTATGGATCGCATATAGTAACTCGTTCGGGATATGGTTATGGCTGGCAGGATTAAGCTTTCGTTCCATTCCCGCGTGTTGCTGGCAGTGATGGCCTTCTGCTGGGTGCTGGTGGCCACATTCATGGTGTTCCAGTATCAGCGAGAGAAAGATTTCAAGAGGGCGCTTCTTGACACTGAGCTGCAGGCCAACAATCTGCGTGTCATCGAGGCATTGGCCGACGGAGAGTCGCCCGACAATGTTGTCAGGCGTATCGACGACCATAGCGGCGACATGCGGGTCACGGTGATTGCCGCTGACGGCGCAGTGGTGTATGACAACAACGACCTCACCCCTTTCCCCTCGGCCAACCACAACAGCCGCCCTGAGATACGTCAGGCCAGGGAGTCAGGGAGGGGATTCACTGTCGGTCGCCATTCAGAGAGTGATGACATGGACTATTTCTATTCGGCACGGCTGGGAGATGACGGCATTGTGGTGAGGTCGGCCGTCCCCTATTCCCATACTATCCAGGAGTTCCTCAGGGCCGACCAGACCCTGCTATGGATTCTTGCCGCCATGACATTGCTGATGAGCCTGGCCGGCTTCCTTGCCACGCGTCGCATTTCGCTCAGCGTAAGCCGCCTCGACAGGTTCGCCGCCAGGGCCGAGCGCGGAGAGCATATATTCGGCGACGAGGGGTTCCCGCGCGACGAGCTGGGTAGCATCGCCAGCCATATCGTCAGGTTGTATGTGCAGCGCGACAGGCAACACCGCGAGGCTCTGCGCCAGGAGAGGGAGAAAATCGAGCTGAAAAAGCAGCTGACCAGCAACATCAACCATGAGCTGAAAACCCCTGTGGCGTCGATGCTGGTATGCCTTGAGCTGTTGCGCGACCATCCCGAGATGACTCCCGGGGAAAAACAGGAGATGCTTGACCGTGTGATGGCCAACGCCTGCCGCCTCGATCGCCTGCTCAAGGATGTGTCGACGATAACGAGGATGGATGAGGGCGCGGCGATGATTTCCAAAGAGAAGGTAGACCTCACGGCGCTGGTGGGAGAGGTTGTCGCGGATGAACGTCTGCTTACCTCCATGGCCATAAATGTCGAGATGCCTCCGCTCTCGATTACCGGCAACCGTCAATTGCTGGAGTCTTTGTTCAGGAATCTTATCGACAATGCCATCGCTTACAGCGGCGGCACCCTGATTTCCATCAAGGCTGACGAGAGTTGCAGGTTTGTTTTCCGCGACAATGGGTGTGGCATACCCGAGGAGCATCTTCCTCATGTTTTCGGCCGGTTCTACCGTCTTGACAAAGGTCGTTCGAGAGCGGCAGGAGGGACCGGTCTCGGCCTGGCCATAGTACGCAACGCCGTGGCCATCCATGGAGGTGAGATTTCTGTCCGTAACGACAGCGGACTGCGGTTTGATTTCAATCTCCGTGGTTGATTACAAAGGCTGATCGTGAGTCCATAGCTTTAACAAAAAGTCAATTTAATCTTAATATTTATGAAACATGATGTCCCTAATTTTGTTCCGTAAATAAACAACGCAACAAGATACAGACATATGGACATACTGTTTCTGGGCATCGTGGTGTTTCTGTTTCTGCTGGCGGTCGTGGACCTGTCGGTAGGGGTGAGCAATGATGCCGTCAACTTCCTTTCTTCGGCTGTCGGCTCCAAAGCCGCCTCTTTCAAGAGGATAGTGTTTGTGGCTGCCATAGGTGTTTTCATCGGTGCGGCTATGAGCAACGGGATGATGGACATTGCCCGTCATGGCATATTCCGTCCGGAGAACCTCTCGTTTTATGATGTCATTGTTATATTCATGGCGGTGATGGTCACTGATGTGATTCTGCTTGATGTCTTCAACTCACTGGGCATGCCTACATCCACCACTGTCTCGATGGTCTTCGAGCTGTTGGGCGCGACTTTCGTCGTCGCCCTGTTCAAGACGGCTGCTCCGGAAAGCACCCTGTCGATGGGCGACCTGCTCAACACCGAGAAGGCCCTGTCGGTGATTCTCGGAATATTCCTGTCGGTTGCCATCGCGTTTGTCTTCGGATCGTTGGTGCAGTTTCTTACGCGCCTGATTTTTACATTCGAGTATAAAAGCAAGCTGAAATGGAAAGTCGCCTTGTTCGGCGGGGTGGCCTGCACGGCCATAATCTATTTCATGCTCATAAAGGGGATAAAAGACCTGACGGTTATGACCCCTGAGCTTAAGGCATGGATAAGCGCCAACACGGCGTTGATTCTGGTGGCATGTCTGGTGGTCTTCACCGTGATAATGCAGCTGTTGCATTGGATGAAAGTGAACGTCTTCAAGGTGGTGGTGTTGCTGGGCACATTCTCCCTCGCCATGGCTTTCGCGGGCAATGACCTGGTCAACTTCATCGGCATCCCCCTGACCTCGCTCGCCTCATACCAGGATTACATGGCCTCGGGGGGCGGCAACCTCCACGGATTCTCAATGGAGAGCCTCAACGGGCCGGCCAACACCCCGTTCTATTTCCTGATAGGGGCCGGAATGATCATGGTGGTCTCGCTCGCCACATCCCGCAAGGCTCGTCAGGTTACCCAGACCACCGTGGGCCTGAGCGCCCAGAGCCAGGGCGACGAGATGTTTGGCTCGTCGCGCATCGGCCGGTCGCTTGTCAGGGTTTCGCTCAACGCGTTCAACTGGGTCAATGACCATACCCCCGCCGGAGTGAAGCGCTGGATAGCCAGGCGTATGGACGCTACAAATCCTCAGCCCGAGGAGGGAGCGGCCTTTGACCTTGTGCGCGGGTCTGTCAACCTGATGCTCGCGGGCATACTCATCGCGTGGGGCACATCGATGAAGCTTCCGCTGTCGACCACATTCGTGACCTTCATGGTCGCCATGGGAACCTCGCTGGCCGACCGCGCCTGGGGACGGGAGAGCGCTGTGTTCAGAATCACCGGTGTCATATCCGTGATTGGCGGTTGGTTCATAACCGCCGGGGTGGCCTTCATCGGGGCCGGAATGGTGGTATGCCTGATGCATCTCGGTGGAGTCCCGGTGATGATTGCCGGAGGTGTTATTGCCCTTGGCCTGCTCATCAGAAGCAACATCAGGTTCCGTAAGAAAAAGAAGGAGGTGGAGCATGACACCCTTTTCCAGACCATACTCTCCACAGAGGATTCCGCCGAGGTATGGCCCCTGCTGAGGATATACATCAATGAGAAGGCAAAGATGTTTTTCCATTTTGCCGCCACGGCCTATGATGATGTCTCCGGCGGATTCCTTGAGGACAACACCAAGATGCTCTCGCGGGCGGAGAAGGCGCTGGTCGAGGAGAAGGATGTGTTGAAGTCGCAGCGCCGCAAGATGACACTTTGCCTGCGCCGGGTCGCTCCGGAGACTGCGATTGAGAAAAGCACCTGGTTTCATCTCGAAAACAATATGGCCATGTCGATGACCTACAACCTCAGGCGCATGAATGAGGTCTGCAAGGAGCATGTCGACAATAATTTCAGGCCGCTCCCGAAGGTCTTCCATGACAATCTCGCCGCAATACGCCGTAATATAACCGCTGTGCTTCTCGACTCTGAGGTTGCCGTCGAAGAGAGCCGTCCGGAGGTCATCGACGGACTGCGGCGAAGGTGTGAGGACATCAAGAATGTTTTGACGGCGCGCTCGCGCGAGGTCTATGATTTCTTGCGTAAAGACAACGATGCGGATATGACCGTGGCCTATGTCTACCTCAACCTGCTTCAGGAGAGCCAGGAACTTGTCTCCTCATTGCGAAAGATGCTCCGCGCGTCGGGCAAACTCAACCTCGCCCCGTCTTCATACCGCAGCTTCACCCATCCTGACAGCCCAGAGGCGAAAGCTTCCTGACAGGGGCGACAAATCCGCTCACATATGGATGACATCATTGTAATCGTCTTGCTCATATTGCTCAACGGGGTCTTCTCCATGTCTGAGATAGCTTTGATTTCCGCGAGGAAATCGCGCCTGTCCTCCGATGCCCGCAAGGGGAGTCGGGGGGCGGCAGCCGCGTTGCGGCTGGCGGAGGATCCCGACCGTTTCCTTTCTACCATCCAGATTGGCATAACGCTGATTGGCATTCTTACCGGCCTTTACTCAGGCGCGGCCTTGGCCGATGATGTCGGCGCGTTGCTGGAACGTATGGGGATAGGGCCTAAAGCGGCGCGCCCGATAGGGCAGGTGTCCATTGTCGTTGTGGTTACATACCTGTCGATAGTTGTGGGGGAGCTGGTGCCGAAAAGAATCGGACTGGCGGCCGCCAACACTGTCGCCAAATTGATTTCCAGGCCAATGCGCCTGATGGCCACGGTGGCACTCCCTGCCGTGTGGCTGCTGTCTGTCTCCACCTCATTTCTGGTCAGGATCTTTGGATTGAAAAACCGGGGCAACAATGTCACCGAGGATGAAATCAAGTCTCTAATCAAGGATGGCGCGGATGCCGGAGAGGTGAAAAAGGTGGAACAAGACATTATGGAGAGGGCGCTTGTGCTGGGAGACTTGAGGGTGGCGTCGATAATGACCCCCAAAGTAGATGTCAAGTCGTTGAATCTTGATATGGATGTGGCCGAGATAAAACACACTCTGTCTGATAATCTTCATAATTCTTATCCGGTTTACTGCAATTTGCGCCAGGATGCCGTATGCGGGATGGTCTCTTTGAAACAACTGATACTCACTATCGACAGGCCGGGATTCAGATTGCAGGACGTGGTCAGTGCGCCAGTCTATTTTCCCGAGACAATGAGTGTGTATGATGCCCTCGACACATTGAAAAGCAAACGGGTTCATTTCGCCTTGGTGTGTGATGAGTTTGGCGACATTTCAGGTGTGGTCACCCCCGGCGATGTGCTTGACGGTCTTGTCGGTGAGTTGCCGCAGGTCGGGGCCTCGGAGATGATATCCCCCTCCGGCGTGCCAGGTCGCTGGCTGGTCGATGCCGGCATATCCTTTTATGATTTTCTGACTCATTTCGAGTGTGAAGACCTCTATCATCCAGCCCCATATTCCACTCTGGGAGGGTTTATGCTTGAGGAACTGAAACACATCCCTGTGGCTGGCGAACAGTATGAGTGGAATGGCGTCATGTTTGAAATTGCCGAAATGACCGGAGCGAAAATCGGGAAAATTCTCGTCTCGTTCAATACCCAGGATGAGAGGTCATAGCTCTTCTGCCATTGTTTCTGTCGGCCTGCCGTGCCATACCGTTAAACAGGCGGATTCCACAGAAAAGCCGTCAAAATGACCTTCCTGTGGAATCCGTGATGTCTGTTGTCAGTTGAAACCGAGGGGTGGTTATTCTTCTTCCTGGTGGTCGGCGCGGTAGGCCTCGTCGGGATGGCTGCCTGAGCCGTCGAAACAGTGGGTGCAGACACGGCATTTGGGCAGCCCGATGCTCTTCACCATGTCATCAAGCTTGCTGAAACGGAGGGTCGAAAGGCCCAGACGACGGGCGATTTCCTCCACCATGCGTTCATACTGCGGAGTGCCGGCGGTGGCGTAAAGTTCGAGGTTTGCCTTGTCGTCACCTTCGAAGTCTTTGATTATCTGGCGGGTGATAAGCTCCATATCGCTCTTTGAGGAGGTGAAGCCGATGAAGGGACAGCCGTAAACCAGAGGCGGACATGAGATGCGGGCGTGGACCTCTTTCGCGCCACAGCCGAAGAAGGTGCGCACATTGTCGCGCAGCTGGGTGCCGCGTACTATGGAGTCGTCACAGAACACCACTCGCTTGCCGTTGAGGATGGCGCGGTTGGGGATGAGCTTCATCTTGGCGACGAGGTCGCGGCGCGACTGGTTGCCGGGGGTGAACGAGCGGGGCCATGTGGGGGTGTATTTCAACACCGCGCGCTGGTAGGGGATGCCGCGCCCCTCGGCGTAACCAAGGGCGTGGCCCACGCCGGAGTCGGGGATGCCGCATACACAGTCGGCCTCCGTGGGGTCTTTCTCGCCCATCGTCTTGCCGCCGGCCTCGCGCATGGCCTCGGTGTTGATGCCGAGGTAGTCGCTCGCGGGGAACCCGTAATAGACCCATAGGAACGAGCATATCTGCTCGCGGTGTCCAGGGGCCTGCAGCTGCTCCAGTGAGTCGGGGCGCAGCCTGACGATTTCGCCGGGACCGAGGTCGCGCACCACCTCATAGTCGAGGTTGGGGAATGCCGAGGTCTCGGAGGTCGCGGCGTAGGCGCCCGGTTTGTGGCCTATTATTATAGGTGTGCGGCCAAGATAGTCGCGGGCGGCGATGATGCCGTCTTCGGTCAGGATTAACATCGAGCATGAGCCTTTGATTTTGCGGTAGACGAGGTTTATGCCGTCCACGAAATCCTTGCCCATGTTGATGAGCAGGGCCACAAGCTCGGTCTGGTTGATTTTGTTGGCCGACAGCTCGCTGAAATGATGCCCCTCGGCAATCAGCTCGTCGGCGATTTCACGCAGGTTGTTGATTTTAGCGACGGTGACCACGGCGTAACGCCCCAGATGGGAGTTGACGATGATCGGCTGCGGGTCGGTGTCGCTGATCACGCCGATACCCTGGTTCCCGACAAACGAATCGAGTTCATCCTCGAATTTCGAGCGGAAATAGTCGCGTTCAAGTTTGTGGATTTTGCGGTTGAAACCCTCCTCGGGGTCGAAAGTCACCATGCCGGCACGTTTGGTGCCGAGGTGTGAGTTGTAGTCAGTGCCGTAAAAAAGGTCATTGACACACGGCTTTGCCATTGCGGCACCGAAGAAACCTCCCATATCGAAAACAAATAGTCTGTTGGCCGCTGGCAACCAATGAGATAAGCATATGTGACAACCTTGTCTGCCTGTGGCCGTTAACTGTGAAACCTAAAAGATGGCGCAAAGTTACGAAAAATCCCGTTGCGGCCAATGACCGCGACGGGATTTTTTAATGGTTTTTTATGGGTGTCTCACATAGGCGAGAGCTATCTTCTGGCAATGTCAGTCGAAGATGTCTGAAATGGTCTCCTCTGCGTCATAAGACTCCTCCACATAGTCATAGAACTCCTTGTCGCAAACCTGCGAGAAGTCGGTCTCGAAACGTGTGTTCTGGCTGTAAGGCAGGCGGTTGTCGGCATAGACCTTGCGCAGGTATAGGCCCACAATCGGGAGGGCCGCCGCCGCGCCCTGGCCGCTGGCCATCGAGTTGAAGTGGATGAAGCGTTCCTCGCCACCTACCCACGCGCCGTTGACCAGCTCGGGAGAGAAGGCCATGAACCACGCGTCGGAGTTGTAGTTGGTGGTGCCGGTCTTGCCTCCCATCTCGGCAGTGATGTTGTAAGGGGGGCGGCGCAGGCGGTTGGCCGTTCCGGAGTCTACGACATTGAGCAGCATGGAGAGGATTTTGGCGTAGGCCGCCTCTGAAATCACCTCGGTGTGGCGGGTGGAGAACTCGGATATGACATTGCCGTTGGCATCGGAAATCGATGTCACATACAGCGGATCTGCCCTCATGCCGTTGTTGGCATATGCGGTGTAGGCCCCTACCATCTCGCGGATGGAGACCTCGCATGACCCGAGGCATATCGACATCACCGGGGTGAGGGTATTGGTGATGCCGAAGTTGTGCATGTTTCTCACGAGTGTCTGCGGAGACAGCTGCTCCATGAGGCGCGCCGAAATCCAGTTGTTGGAGTAGGTGAGTGCCCATCTGAGGTCGACCATCTCCCCGACGCGCGCGTGGCCCGAGTTGCGCGGTGCCCAGGGGCGTCCGCTCTCGTCGATGATTACCGGCTGGGCGTTGAGCATGCGGTCACAGGGGGTGAATCCCTCCTCCATCGCGTATGTGTAGAGGAATGGTTTGATGGTCGAGCCAATCTGGCGTCGCCCGGTGGCGACCATGTCATACTGGAAGAAGGAGAAATTCGGGCCGCCTACATATGCCTTGACATAGCCGTTGCGGGGGTCCATCGACATGAAACCTGTGCGCAGGAAATGCTTCTGGTAGATAAGCGAGTCGCGCGGGGTCATGACCGTGTCCACCACCCCGTGGTATGAGAAGACATTCATCTCGCGGGGGGTGTTGAACGCCTGCGAGATTTCCTCCTCCGAGGCTCCGGCCTTCTTCATCACCCGGTATCGGTCGGTCTGCTTTATGGCCTTGTTGATGAGCGAAGCCACCGAGACCTTGCCAAGTTCCTCGCCGTTGGAGGTGTATGGGGCGTTGCGCGACCCGCGTTTCTCCCTGAAGAAAGCCGCCTGCAGCGACGACATGTGTTCCTGCACGGCCTCTTCGGCATAACGCTGCATACGGGAGTCTATCGTGGTGTGTATCTTCAGGCCGTCGGTGTACAGGTCATATTTGGTGCCGTCGGGCTTGGGGTTCTTCTCGATCCATCCGAAGAGGGGATTTGTCTCCCAGGCAATGGAGTCGTCGATGTATTTCTGTTTCTCCCACCCGCGGTAGTTGGCCAGTTCGGGCTTCTTGGCTGTCAGTATGCGGCGCAGCTCCTCGCGGAAATATGGCGCGAGACCCTCCTTGTGGTCTACGCGGTTGAAGTGGAGCGTCAGCGGCAGCTGCTTGAGTGAGTCAAGCTCGGCCTTGGTGATTTTGTCATTCTTGTACATCTGCTCCAGCACCACATTGCGGCGTTCGCGGGTGCGCTCGGGATGACGTACAGGGTTGTAGTAGGCCGGATTCTTCACCATGCCAACCAGTGTTGCCGCCTCTTCGATTGTCAGCTCTTTGGGCTGCTTGCCGAAATAGACATATGCGGCCGACTTGATGCCGACGGCGTTGTAGAGGAAGTCAAACTGGTTGAGATACATCTTTATTATCTCATCCTTTGAGTAATAGCGCTCGAGCTTGACGGCGATCATCCACTCGATGGGTTTCTGCAGCGCGCGGTCAAACAGGTTCTCGGTCTCGGGAGAGTAGAGCTGTTTGGCCAGCTGCTGGGTGATGGTGGAGCCGCCGCCGGCGTTTTTCTGCCGCAGGAGCAAGGTCTTTACCACTACTCGCGCCATGGCCCTGAGGTCTATGCCCGAGTGGTCTTTGAAGCGGGAGTCTTCGGTGGATATGAGCGCGTCGATGATATACGGCGAAATTTCGGAGTAATCGGCGTAGACGCGGTTGCCGGAGTTGCGGTAATAACGGCCCATCTCCTCGCCGTCGGCCGAGTAGATGACCGTGGCGAATTTGTCATTGGGGTTCTGCAGCTCCTCGATTGGGGGCATGTAGCCTATCCAACCGTTGTATATGAGTGTGAAGAGCAGCAAGACGGCGACCAGGCCGATGGCGAATGTCTTCCATATCCATCCGATTGCTTTCCGGTTGCGCCGGCGGCGTTTTTCGGAAGGGGAGAGGGGGGAGGCGCCTGATGCGCGGTCCCGGCGGGAATCCTGTCTGTATTCGTTGTATGATGGCATTGTCAGTAAAGTCGTGTCGTGTAAACACGCAAAGTTACAATATTTTCATGACATTCAGCATATGAAGTTCCAGAATGTTTTCATCCGAAGGCTTAACCGGGTAATGTGATGAGTTTTTCAGCCCCGGAAGCCACACCACCGTGTCCCCCAGGCACACCACAGTCTGCCGCTCTTTTTCAAGCACCGACAGTTTTCCGTCGGAGAAGATGTCGCTCAGCAGGCGGCTCCCTTTCATGCCGAATGGCCTCATGCGGTCGCCGGTGCGTGGGCGGCGCACGGTCAGGTCGCCGCTGTCGAGGGCCTTGGGGGAGAACCAGGCGAAGGCGGGGTCGCGGCGCGGCGAGAATCCGCTTCGGGGAATCAGCCGGGCGTGGAGTATCAGCTTTCCCCCCGGGATTTCCGTGTAGACCTCTCCGTCGCTGATCAGGAGCGACTTGTCGATTGTCAGTGGTGATTCCATGAGCGTGGCGGATTGTCCGGCGGGAATCAGCATCCCCCTGTCGAGAAGGTAGTGGCGTCCGCTCCTCCCGGTATGGAATTTTCCACTCGATTGGATGTTGTCATGGATCATGCGGATGGCGTTGAGGCAGAGGTCGCCTTCCAGGATATGATACAGCAGCTCCTCCGGGGCATGCTCCCTCTCCAGTATGAGCGCGGCGTTTATCGCCCCGTCAGGGCGGGTGTATGCAAGCTTTTTCTCCTCAACCAGGCATCGCAGCAGGCGGTTGTCGCGGGCGATGTTCGCGGCAGTGGTGTCTATACGGCTGCTCGCTCCGGGGAAGCATTCCTCGAGGGCGGGCAATATGATGTTGCGTATCTTGTTGCGGCTGAAATCGTTGGAGTGGTTGGTGGAGTCGGTGACATGCTCCAGCCCTTTCATTTCAAGGAATAGAAGTATTTGCTGCCTGGTAAGGCAAAGCAACGGGCGTATGAATATGCCCCTGCGTGGAGGTATGCCTTTCGCACCGCCGGTGCCGCAGCCTCTAATGGTGTTGAGCAGGAAGGTCTCGACATTGTCGTCTCCGTGATGGCCCGTCGCGACTGCCTCAAGCCTCATCGTGCCGGCGATTTCCTGAAACCATTCATAACGGAGCGCCCGGCAGGCCATCTCTACTGATTCCCCTGTCTCTTTCATCCGACCGTCCACATCGAAACGGATCTTGTGCAATTCCACTCCCGCTTTGGCGCACGCGTCTGACACGAAAGCCTCGTCTCGTTCGCTCTCCTCCCCGCGCAGGCCGAAATTGCAGTGGAGGGCTACCGGTTCCCATCCCAGGTCTATGGCGGTATGCAGCAGGGTCATCGAGTCAGCGCCTCCGCTGCAAGCTATCCCGACTCGGGGATGTCCTGTCAGCAGCCAGCCCATTCCGTTGTCACGCATGTATTGCCTGACCCGTCCGGTCGGCGACTCTATGAGGTTTGTTCTTCTATTGGTCATATGTGGTGGCGGGTGGATGGGTTTGTTACCCCGGATTCCTGGTGCAAAATTACGAAAAAAACAGGAAATCTGTTCCCCTTTGAGTCTCAACGAGTTTGTAACAAGATGGTAAAATCGAGAACGAATAAACAGTTGTATTAACAATAATTAACCAAAAATATGATGAGGATGTCGCGATTCTCTTGTAACTTTGTGACATCATTAGTGAAAGAGAATACTGATTGCACCGATTAATTTAGCTGATTGCACCTATTTAGAGAATACTGATTGCACCTACATAGATTTAGAATTTTGAATTAATGTGATGAATTTGTTTGGTACATTGTTTGTTTCATATTGCGATGTGTTAAATTATTAACATACAAGTCATTTCAATACTGACAATATTACAAATGCCAATAAGGAAGGAGCCGGATTCGATGTGAATCGAGTCCGGTTTCATTTTTTTATATGCCCCAATTATTATGGTATAAGGGGTGTTTACGGGCGCAGGCAATCAAGAGGAAATCACAGGGAAGCCATGGCTCAGGCCAATCACGGCTACGAAAAAGAGTATAAGAGCGATGATTCCGATGAATGAGATGACGGTCCCGGCTATGGCGAGGCCGCGCGGTGCCTTGAACAGTCCTATCACAGAGAAGATGGTGCCGAGCAACCACAGGATGAAGCCGAGGACCGGTGTCCAGCAAAGCACCAGTGAGAGCAGGGCCAGGATGAATCCGGCTGTGCCGATGCCGTTTTTCTTCACCGGGGGCTGGTTGATGATGATTTGCTGCGGCGGGTAGGGCTGCTGGTATGGTGGTTGCTGATACGGCTGTTGATATGGGGGCTGTTGCTGGTAAGGCTGCCCCTGATATGGTTGCTGATAAGGTGGCAGCTGGTAAGGCTGTTGCCCTTGATATGGGGGCTGATGGCCCGGAGCGCCTGGCTGCTGGTTGTTGTTGTTCATCTTGGTCAGGAGGTTTGGGGTGTCTGGTGAATTTAGGATGGTTGCGTTATCGGGCGGCGGAGGCGTAGGTGCGCCAGCGCTCGAGAAGCTGTTCCATGTCTGGGGGGATGGGGGCGGAGAAAAACATCTCTTCGCCTGTGCGGGGATGGGTGAAGCCGAGGGTGCGGGCGTGGAGCGCCTGTCGAGGGCATGTCGAGAAACAGTTGTTTACAAACTGCCGGTAAGATGCCGCCGTGGTGCCGCGCAATATCTGGTCGCCGCCATATCGGGCATCATTGAAAAGCGGATGGCCGATGTGGCGCATGTGGACACGTATCTGATGGGTGCGTCCGGTCTCAAGCACACATTTTACCAGCGATACATGGCCAAATGTCTCCAACACCTCGTAATGGGTCACGGCATGCTTGCCCAGCTCAGAGTCGGCGGGGTAGACGGCCATCTGGAGCCTGTCTTTCAGCGACCTGCCTATGTTCCCCTCGATGCGGCCGGCGGCGGGGGAGGGGATGCCCCAGACCAGTGCGCGGTATTCGCGTTTGGTGGTCTTGTTGAAAAACTGTTTGCCGAGATGGGTCTTCGCGTCGGGGGTCTTGGCGACCACGAGCAGGCCTGAGGTGTCTTTGTCGATGCGGTGTACCAGCCCGAGTCGGGGGTCGTTCACGTCATAGTCGGGATTGTCGCGCAGATGCCACGCGAGCGCGTTGACCAGCGTGCCGGTCCAGTTGCCATGGCCGGGATGCACCACCAGTCCGGCTGGCTTGTTTACCACCAGCAGGTCCTGGTCTTCATACACGATGTCGAGCGGGATGTCTTCCGGGGTGATTTCCATCTCGTAGCGCGGACGGTCCATCACCACCGACACCACATCGCGCGGCTTGACGCGGTAGTTGGATTTCACTGCCTTGCCGTTGACCAGTATGCACCCCGCCTCGGCTGCCTGCTGGATGCGGTTGCGCGAGGCTTTCTGCATATGGTCGACCAGGAATTTGTCTACCCTCAGCAGCTGTTGCCCCTGGTCGGCTATAAACCGGAAATGCTCGTAGAGATCATTCCCGCTATCCGGCCCGGCGGCATCGTCGTCCTCCTCCTCCATGTCGGCCAGCTCGACGCTGTCTGCTTCGGGGCGGCTGTCATGGATGCGCGCGGCTGTGTCAGCCACGTCTGTGGCGGTGGCGCGGTCGGCCGGTATGTTTTCTTTGTTGTCGGTCATAGGTCAGTCGATGTTCAGTGCTTCGATGGTCTGCTCGATGGCTGCGGTGTCGACAATCTCCTCGGTGGGGTA
Source organism: Bacteroidales bacterium (assembly GCA_910575615.1). Classification (GTDB taxonomy): domain Bacteria; phylum Bacteroidota; class Bacteroidia; order Bacteroidales; family Muribaculaceae; genus UBA7173. The sequence continues at coordinate 68,466 of CAJTEX010000015.1, forward strand.
GTAGGTGTCGCCCCTGCCTCCGCCGACCTCGAGGGTAATCACGGCGGAGATGGGCACCTTTGCCCCGGGCCGCAGCGAGACACCGTTGAACCTGGCGCCAAGCACGAGCCCTGAGTATTCCGACGGTACGCTGACGGTCATCACCTGCGTGATTCCCAGCCCTTCGAGCATCGAGCGGGCCTGGCGTTCGGAGACATCATAGAAGTCGGGTATGGTCACCATCTTGGGGGTGTAGGCCACCAGGGTGAGGTAGACCGTGCCGCCACGTTTGATTTTGGCCAGGGGGATGGGGCTTTGGTCAACCACCGTGCCTGGACGGGCGTAGCTGTCATACACCGAGTCGGTCACCACCGCCTTCAAGCCCGCGCGGGATATGTTGCCGCGCGCCATGTCGAAGCTTTGCCCTTTCACGTCGGGCACCGCGCGCTCCTGGCCGTGGAATGTCCAGAAGTCAAGAAACCACAGGGCCATCCAGATGGCCAACACGGTGGCTGCCACCGCGTAAAGCAGGTTCATCATCACCGGATGACGTTTGCGGAAGCTTTCTTTGTTTTTCCCCTCCATATGGTCGTAATCGTCGTTGCCGTAGTTGTTCAGGCCGCGTCCGCCTTGCCGGGGCTGGTTGTCGCGGAATCCGTCACGGTATCCTGCCCTGTAGCCGTCGCGGGCATCATCCCTTGGTGGTCTCGCGGGCCGTCGGGGCTGGCGGTCGTCGCGCGGGTACTGTTCGGTGTAATAGCCGCGGTCATCCTCAGGGTAATGGTCTGGGCTCTCCTCGGGATAATATGGATTGCCCTCCCGGTCATATTCCTCCTCGGAATAATAGCCATCCTCGGGATAGTATTCCTCGTCGGGATAATACTCGTCGTCGGGATACTGGCCGCCGCGGCTGTCTGCCGCGTAGCCGCCCTGTTCTCCTTCCGGAAAGTCTATGTCACGGCGTTGGCCGCGGCTGTTGTCTCTATATTGATTGTGTTCCTCTCTGTTGTTCATTGTATGGACGGTTTGTGCGGGGGAGGCGCGCAATGCGGTGCGCGTCCCGTTTCAAACCGCAAAAATAACGAAAATACTCCGAAAGAAAAAATGAAAAATTATTTTAGGAATTTTTGCAAATTTTAAATCTTATAAGTTTTTGCAAAAATAAGCGAAGTCAATCCTTCCTGTATAAAAAGAGTCTTATAGCACAATCAGTTTTTTTACAGTGTGATTTAAATCGAAATTGGTGGCTTTTTGTTGGCGTTCGTTTATGGTCACACCAATTGTGCCTGTGGACACGAGATATAGCTATGACGTGCATCGTTCCTGGGAGGCGTTTGACATGATGGGCAACCTCTTTGAAATGGAGTTCTCGGGTGTGTCGCTCCCGTCGGATGATGCGGAGGATGGAATAGTGGTTTCCCAAGGTGAGATTTTCTCGCGGGACGGAAGCCCTGTCGAGGTGTTCTCCATGTCCGGCATTCGGATGGCTTCAACCGGGCTTTCCTCGGGTGTTTACGTCGTGCGCAGCCAGGATGGGACTGTCAGCAAGGTGGCGGTCAGATGACGCGGCCGCAAGTCGAATTCGGCAAGATAAAAGGGGAGGGCATCAAAAATGCCCTCCTTTTTGCTGTGTTTTCACGCCTCTTTTTACATATTGTGGTGAAAAATAACCGTGGGAGTGTCTGAAAATCCGGAAAAAATGGCTAACTTTGCCGCTCGAAACAGGCGCCCCGGCTGCAGGCCGGTTTCAGGCGCGGTTTTGTCATCTCTCCGGAGCAAGGAGGGATGGGGATGTTCACAACGAGACTCATTATAAAGTAACATATGGTTCAGAAACTCATCTTGTGGCTTGCGGCGGCTGTGATTGCCGCGGTGTCCCTGTCGTCGTGCGGGGAATACCAGAGGGTCCTCAAGAGCAATGACGCCAACTACAAGTTTGAATACGCCAAGCGCGCGTTCGAGCAGAAGAAATATGTGCAGAGCTACACCCTGCTGAAAGATGTCGTGACCGTCTTCAAAGGTTCCGACAAGGCCGAGGAGTCGCTCTACCTGCTGGCGATGAGCCATTATGAGAACAAGGAATATCCCGACGCGGCCTCTTATTTCAAGGCGTATTACCAGCGTTTCCCCAAAGGGAAGTATGCCGAGCCCGCGCGTTATTACGCCGGATACTCATATTACCTCGATTCTCCCGAGGCCCAGCTCGACCAGTCGGAGACAATCAAGGCCATCGAGGAGCTTCAGGGATTTCTTGACTTCTTTCCCCGCTCCGACAAGGTCTCGCTCGCCCAGAACGCCATCTTCGAGCTGCAAGACAAGCTGACGCTCAAGGAGCTGCAGAACGCCCAGCTTTACTACAACCTCGGCACTTACCTGGGCAACAACTATGAGAGCTGCATTGTGACAGCCCACAACGCCATCAAGGAATACCCGTACTCAAAATACAAGGAAGACCTCGAAATGCTCGTGCTGAAAGCGAAGTATCAGGAGGCAGTCCTGTCGGTGGAGGAGAAGAAAGCCGACCGTTTCCGCGACGTGATCGACGAGTATTACTCGTTCACAAACAATTACCCTGACTCCAAAAACCTCTCCGAGGCTGAGAACATCCTCAAAATCGCCCGGAAATATGTCAAGGACTGACACAGGGCCGATTACCGCATAAAGAAAAACAAAACACCATAACATAAATGGACTACAAGAAGACAAACGCCCCGCTCAACACCGTCACCCGTGACATGATGGATCTCTGCAAGGATACCGGCAATGTCTACGAGACCGTCAGCATCATCGCAAAGCGCGCAAACCAGATTGCCGGCGAGATGAAGCACGAACTCGACAAGAAACTCCAGGAATTCGCCTCGCTCAATGACAACCTCGAGGAGATTTCCGAGAACCGCGAGCAGATTGAGATTTCCCGCTACTACGAGAAGCTCCCCAAACCTACCCTGATTGCCACACAGGAGTATATCGAGGGTAAGATTCACTACCGCAACCCCGCCAAGGAGCGTCTCGCCCTCGACGATTGATTGGTCATTGCCGCTTGATAAAGGCAGTTGCCTCCCCCGGCTTTTACGCGTTCAAACTGCGTGGTTGAGCGATTTGTGAAAATTCCGAGTCCGCCGCTTTGCGGTTTCCGGAAAAATCCTTAACTTTGCAGCCGCTTTACATATTTTATTACTCACTTCTCAAACATCTCTGAAAGAATGCATCTGAATTCTGACGAAAAAATCGAGATCTTCGAGAAATACGGTAAGGGTAAGACTGACACTGGCTCTCCTGAAGCCCAGATTGCATTGTTCTCGGTCCGTATTGCTCATTTGACTAACCACCTTAAGTCAAATCACAAAGATCATACAACTGCCCGTGCCCTCAAGGCCCTCGTCGGCAAGCGCCGTCGCCTGCTTGATTACCTGATCAAGAAGGACATCACCCGCTACCGCGCCATCATCGCCCAGAAGGAGCTCGGTATCCGCAAGTAATCCCCGTTGACGAGGATTATTGCCGTCACCAACTACAAACAGCGCCCGTCAGCTTCATTGAGTTGACGGGCGTTGCTTATTTTTCATCCTCTCTGTCGCGGCGGGGGGCTGTAGCGGGCATTCCGCTCTTCCCCTACCTGATGTTAGGAAGTATGACCTTGAAGAAAGTCATCAGAATCAAGACGAGGACGATGCCGACACTGGCGGTGAATGCCCAGCATTTTTCCACTATGCCGGCTACGATGAAAACCAGCAGTATTACCCCCGCTATTATTTCCAGTATCGTCCAGTATGTCAGCGACTGGTCGGGAGTGACCGGCAGAAAAATGCCGACCAACAACCCCGCGACAAGAAGTCCCATCATTATTTTGCCAGCGATGGACTCCACGAATTTCGGCCGTTTGAAATGTTCCATAATAGTTGAATTATAAGCGGATGGTTAACTGGGATTATCACATTTTTTTGACTATGTGAATTTAATTAATAAACACAAAAAGATGGAATGGGGTTTGTATAATGATGAGAAAAATTATGAATAGCAATCTTTGAATCGATTTAAATTATAAAAAGGAATCCTGATGTTTGTGTGGTTAAAAAAGAATGGTTGCCTTTTTTGATTGAATTGTGTATATTTGCGCGTTGTAATTTAGGCATTATTATTTATTGAATAAGGTGTATGATTTCATTTCCCGAGACGTTGAAGCGGCTTATGGCACGGGGATTTTTCAGTTTTCCTGAAATGCTGGTGGCCATCAACCGCGAGGGGGGATTCGGAGAGTTCCCTCCTCTCCAATATATGATGCAGGCGTTGCCCGCGTCGGGGTTTCTGCGCCCTGTGATGTCGGCAGAGTCGCTGGTTGAGATTGACAGGCTGGCCGTTGATTTTATGCGCCTTACAGGTTTCAGGCGAGATTGCTGTGTATATCTGTTCAGGTGTTTCGGCTACGCGGCGGGGTTGATTGCGGAGGCCCCTGTTACTCCGGTGGTTGGCTCTGAGGATTCCGGCAATGGCGACAGGGCTGAGGAGCCGCAGGCGGTCTATGGGGCCGTCGCGCAAGTGCCGCCGTTTGATTCACGATGGAGCGAGGAGGAGAAGTGCCGTTTTCTTACCTCCCTGGTGGAGGTCAACCGCGACAATGAGCGCAGGCTGGGGATGAAGGTCTCACATCCGGCTTGTGTCGGGGTCGGGAAATTCGATTTCAGGCTTACAGCCGAACTGTCGCGTGTCGACCCTGATGCGACCGGAGCATTGTTTTATGCGGTCTATGACCGGGAAGGCCGGATCGCCGACACTGCCGCCCTTGGGGTGATGTGTTACGACGATGTCTCCCCGTTGCCGAGGATGGCGGCAGTAAGGGTCGCGCCGCAGGATGTGGCCAAAATCTTGATATTCTGGGAAAATGACTGACTGCATGTGTTCTGTTGACCAGGTCGCCGCAGGGCGAATGGCCCGGGTGTTGCTGCCTGTTGGGGCGGCTACGGTGGTGATGTTTGTCGCGCTGCTGTTTTTCGGCACGGTCGATTTGCCTGCCGGAGATGTGTGGCAGGCGCTGACCGGCGGAGTCCCGGCCAATCCCGCCGCTTCATTGATTGTCGTCAACCTGCGCCTCCCCATGGCCTGCTGCGCGTTCCTCTCGGGCATGGCGTTGGCTGTGGCGGGGTTGTTGCTGCAGACCACATTTAACAATCCTCTGGCAGGCCCGTCGATACTCGGGGTGTCAACCGGGGCGTCGCTCGGGGTGGCGGTGATGATGCTGCTGCTTGGTGGCGGTTCGGCCGTCGGGGTGGCCCATTACGCCGGTGCGTTGGTGGGGGCTGTGGCCGGATCGGCGGTTATGCTGCTGTTGCTGCTGCTGTTCTCGCGGCTTGTGAGGGGCAACGCGATGTTGCTGATTGTCGGCATTTTGCTTGGCTATCTCGCCTCTTCTGCCATATCGATACTTAATTTTTATGCAACCGAGGAGGGGGTGCATTCCTTCGTCATCTGGGGACTGGGCAGCTTCTCGGGGGTGATGCTTGCCGACCTCGCTGTCTTCGGGCCGCTGATTCTACTGACGGTGGCAGCCACGTTGCTGATGGTGAAACCGCTCAACGCTCTGTTGCTCGGGGCTGATTACGCCGAGTCGATGGGGGTGAGCCTTTCGGCGACGCGCAACCGCCTGCTGCTCCTGTCGGGGGTGCTGACCGCCGTCGTGACAGCTTTCTGCGGCCCTGTGGGGTTCCTTGGACTGGTGATGCCCCATGTCGCCAGGCTCACCCTGGCCACCTCCAACCATAACCGCCTGTTGCCCGCCACGGCCCTGTGGGGTGGCTTCTCGGGACTCCTCTGCGCCTGTCTGTCGATATTCGCCGGCAACGGGGGAGTGCTGCCTGTCAACGCCATCACCCCTTTGCTCTCCGTGCCCGTGATAATGTATGTGATAGTTAACCGCGACAAAATCAGTTATTTCCGATGAACGATACAGTGCTTCGACTTGAGGATGTGGCTGTCGGCTATGGCTCGGCGCCGCTGTATGATGGTGTCAGCCTGCGGGTGTCGCGGGGTGAGCTTGTCACCTTGCTCGGGGCCAATGGTGCCGGGAAGTCGACCTTGCTCAGATGTGTCACCGGCCGCCTCGCCCCGATGAGAGGCTTGGTGGAGGTAGCCGGTCGGTCGCTGTCTGAAATCCCTCCGCGCGAACTTGCCAGGTTGGTGAGCATTGTCAGCACGGGCCGTGAACTGGCCGGTGCTTTGACTGTGGCCGAACTTGTCGCGCTGGGCCGTCAGCCCCATACCGGATTCTTCGGCCGGCTCTCGCGGCATGACAGGGAGGTTGTCGGACTGGCGATGGCGGCGGTCGGTATGGAGGGGTTCGCGCAGAGGCAGGTCGCGTCGCTCTCCGACGGCGAGCGTCAGAAGGTGATGATTGCCCGGGCACTCGCCCAGGAGACCCCGCTGATGGTGCTCGACGAGCCTACGGCTTTCCTCGATGTGGCCTCCCGCCTGGAGACGATGCAGTTGCTGTCGCGCCTTGCCCGCGAGGAGGGGAAGGCGGTCATCCTGTCGTCCCACGATGTCGGTTCGGCCCTGCGTCTTTCGCAGCGTCTCTGGCTGATTTCCGACAGTGGTGTTGGCCGCACGCTGGTCGACGGTTCGCCCGACAGCCTGATAAAATCAGACGCCCTCGGAAGCTTGTTCCGCGGGCGCCCGGTGAGGTTTTCAGAGGAGGCGATGGACTTCATCCCCTCCTGATGCAGCCCTTCGTCAGAGGGGGGCGTTGTCGGGGTCGGTGTACCATTTGGAGTAGAAGAGGTAGTTGCGGGCGATTTTCTCGTTCAGCTCCTTGGACTTCTCAGGCTCCATCATCTTGACGAATTTAGCCGGAGCGCCGGCCCACATTTCGTGTGGGCCGATTTTTGTCTTCGACAGCACGACTGAACCGGCGGCGACGAGCGCGCCCTCGCCGACCTCTGCCTCATCCATTACGGTGGCCCCCATCCCTATGAGGGCGAAATCGCGGATTTTGCAGCCGTGGAGGGTCACGTTGTGGCCGATTGAGACATCGTTGCCGATTTCGATGGTGGATTTCTGGTAGAGGGTGTGGAGTACCGAGCCGTCCTGGATGTTGACACGGTTGCCGATACGTATGGAGTTGACATCACCGCGCAACACGGTGTTGAACCATACCGAGCATTCATCGCCCATCTCGACGTCGCCGACGACGGTGGCGTTCTCGGCCAGGAAGCAGTCGCGGCCGATTTTGGGGGTGAAGCCGCGCAGGGGAAGTATGAGTGCCATTTCTATTGGTTGCGTTATTTCTTGAGTTCGCTGGTTTTTTCGCGCAGCCATGCCTTCTGGGCCTCGTCGAGGCGCGGCGAGAGGCGGCGATAGACCTCATCGTGGTAGCCGTTTACCCAGTTGATTTCCTCCTGGGTCATGATGGCGGTGTCGAAGAGGCTGAGGTCCCAGGGGAAGAGGGTCATCGGTTCGAAGCGATAGAAGCGGCCGAACTCGGTTGTGAACGCGTCGACGGTCAGCACGAGATTCTCGCAGCGGATGCCGTGGATGCCGGCGCGGTAGAGACCGGGCTCGTTGGAGGTCAGCATGCCAGGTCGCAGGGCCACGGGGACATGGTTGAGGCGGATGCTCTGCGGGCCTTCGTGGACGTTGAGGAAATGGCCAACGCCGTGGCCGGTGCCGTGGAGGTAGCTCAGCCCCTCTTTCCAAAGGAACTGGCGTGCGAGCGCGTCAAGCTGGTCGCCACGGGTCCCTTCGGGATAGATGGCGGTGGCCAGGGCGATATGGCCTTTCATCACAAGGGTGAAGTCGTGGCGTTCCTCATCTGTGGGGGTGCCGACGGCGATTGTGCGGGTGATGTCGGTGGTGCCGTCGAGGTACTGGGCGCCGGAGTCGATGAGCAGCAGCCCCTCGGGCCTGATGGTTGAGGATGACTCGGGGGTCGCGGAGTAGTGGACTATCGCCCCGTGAGGGCCGTATCCGGCGATGGTCTCAAACGACTCGCCGGCGTAAAGATCCTGCTTCGAGCGGTGTTCGGTCAGGATGTCGGCCACATCTATCTCGGTCAGGGTAACCCCCTCTTTGAGCCTGCGCTCGATTTCCATGAACGCGCCGACGAGGGCCGCCCCGTCTTTCTCCATCGCGTTGCGGATTCCTGCGATCTGCACGTTGTTTTTCACCGATTTCATCATCGGGATGGGGGAGGCTCCGGCTATGGCCCTTGCTCCCAGCGCGTCGACGAGACGCGCGGCGGTGCGCGGGGCCTCGTACAATACGGTCGCCGATTCCGGCAGGGATTCAAGGAAGTGGAGGATGGTGGTGTAGCCGGCGGTCTTGACGTTGGCGGCTTTCAGGGCGTCTGAGACCTCAGGGGTGAGCTTTTCTTCCTTGATGAAAAGCACCGACTGGGTGGGGGAGAGGTATAGGAATCCTGTTGCCACGGGGTTGCAGCTGACATCGGTCGAGCGGATGTTGAGCACCCAGGCGAGTTCGGCCAGGTCAGACACGAGGATGGCCTGCGCGCCTTGTTCCTTTGTCTGGGCGAGGATGTCGCGAATTTTGTCTGTGGCGCTCTTGCCGGCATATTTCTCGTCATGGAGGAAAAGCGGGGCGGAGGGGAGCGCCGGGCGGTCGGCCCATATGGAGTCTGCGGGGGCGAAATGGGTGTCGAGGCGGAGTCCGTGCTTCTCGAGGGAGGCGCGCAGGGCGGAAACCTCGGTGGAGGAGAAGAGCAGGCCGTCGATGCCGACTGTGGCACCTTTGACAAGATGCCTTATAAGGTATTGGGGGATGGAAGGCGTTTCGGGCAGTCCCTCTTTCATCAGCAAGATGCCTGAGCCTTCGAGTTGCTCGGCCCCTTGTAGGAAGTAGCGCGAGTCGGTCCAGAGCAGGGCCTCTTTGTCGGTTATGACCAGGGTACCGGCCGAGCCGGTGAAGCCGCTGAGCCATCGGCGCACTTGCCAGTGGTCGGCGATGTATTCCCCGAGATGGGGATCTGTCTGAGGGATGATGGCGGCTGCGGTGCCTGCCTTCTTCATCTCTCCGCGGAACGCTTCTATGCGTCCCTTGATTTCATCTTTCATATGGTTTCTATGTGGTTGGTTGGCTTTGTTGTGGCGGAATCGGGAATGGGGTGTTTCCCACACGCAGGTTCCTCACCTGCAAATATACGGTTTTTTCTCATTGTTTGCGCAGTCTGATGTCGGTTTTCGGAGAGAGGTCTCAGGCCGGGAAAAATAATGCCGGACGGAGGAGTTGGCGGCTTATTGGCAGTTGTGTCGGCAAACGGATTGATTTGCAGGGGGATGAGTGGGTTTGGCGGGGCGTTGGCGAGGGTATGGAAGAAAAAAGTTTGCGAAAATATTGAATTTTTTTGCTGAAATATTTTGTCAATTCAAAAACTGTGCGTAACTTTGCACCGCAAATGAGACGGAAACCCCGCTGAAAAACTTAAAGTTACAACGCTTTCTCTTCTCGAAAGGTTTAACTCTCGTTAAGAAGCCGTTTGCGAAATTAAGATTTCCTCCGTTTCAGATTTAGGACTTTGAAAAATGCCTCTTTAGCTCAGTTGGCCAGAGCACGTGATTTGTAATCTCGGGGTCGTTGGTTCGAATCCGACAAGAGGCTCAGTTGTTTTAAGCATTTGGAAATATAATTTCGCTATAGGGCGTGTTCCAGAGTGGCCAAATGGGGCAGACTGTAAATCTGCTGGCTATGCCTTCGGTGGTTCGAATCCATCCGCGCCCACAAAAATCCTTTAGTGTTTTGAGGCCTTGCGTCTCATTCGCCAAAGTCCTTATGCGGAAGTAGCTCAGTTGATAGAGCATCAGCCTTCCAAGCTGAGGGTCGCGAGTTTGAGCCTCGTCTTCCGCTCTAAGTTGAGAACTTCTCGGCTGAACTGAAGTAGACTTCAGGCAAATTTGCCAATGTAGCTCAGTGGTAGAGCACTTCCTTGGTAAGGAAGAGGTCACGGGTTCAAATCCCGTCATCGGCTCTCTTAACACCCGATAGCCCCGGTGATGCCTGTCATTTCCGTGGCAATTCGGCTGAAAATCCCGGACGTTCCCTCGCTCTCTTCAACAGTGGGCCGGACGGAAAAGTTGCCAATCGTTGTCAGTCCCGCTCGGTGTAGTCCGGCGGTCACCTCTCCCTCCGGAAAGGCTGAACAGCTAACTGACGGTTGGCTTTCTGCGCTAAATTTCCCTTCCGGAAAGGCGCGCACCCAGATTTTAATCACCAAAAAATAATTTATAGCAAGTTATGGCTAAAGAGAAATTCGAAAGAACCAAACCGCATGTTAACATCGGTACCATCGGTCACGTTGACCACGGTAAAACTACTCTGACGGCTGCCATCACGACCGTTCTCGCTAAGAAGGGTCTCTCCGAGGTTAAGTCGTTCGATCAGATCGACAACGCTCCCGAGGAGAAAGAGCGTGGTATCACCATCAACACCGCTCACGTTGAGTACGAGACCGCTAACCGTCACTATGCTCACGTTGACTGCCCGGGTCACGCTGACTACGTGAAGAATATGGTTACCGGTGCTGCCCAGATGGACGGTGCTATCATCGTGGTTGCCGCTACCGACGGTCCTATGCCCCAGACCCGCGAGCACATCCTTCTCGCCCGTCAGGTGAACGTGCCCCGTCTGGTTGTGTTCCTCAACAAGTGCGACATGGTTGACGACGAGGAAATGCTCGAACTCGTTGAAATGGAAATGCGCGAACTCCTCTCAGCCTACGAATACGACGGCGACGAAACCCCCATCATCCGCGGTTCCGCTCTCGGCGCTCTCAACGGTGAGCCCGAATGGGAAGCTAAGGTTGTTGAGCTGATGGACGCTGTTGACAACTGGATTCCCCTGCCTCCCCGCGACATCGACAAGCCCTTCCTGATGCCTGTTGAGGACGTGTTCTCGATCACCGGTCGTGGTACTGTTGCCACCGGTCGTATCGAAACCGGTATCGTGAAGGTCGGCGACGAAGTTCAGATCATGGGTCTCGGCGCAGATATGAAGTCCACCGTAACCGGTGTCGAGATGTTCCGCAAGCTCCTCGATCAGGGTGAAGCTGGTGACAACGTTGGTCTCCTCCTCCGTGGTATCGACAAGAAGGACATCAAGCGCGGTATGGTTATCTGCCACCCCGGTGTCGTTAAGCCCCACTCGAAGTTCAAGGCTTCTGTCTACATCCTGAAGAAGGAAGAAGGTGGTCGTCACACTCCCTTCCACAACCACTACCGTCCCCAGTTCTACATCCGTACCCTCGACGTGACCGGTGAAATCACCCTCCCCGAAGGCGTAGAAATGGTAATGCCTGGTGACCACGTGGAAATCATCGTCGAGCTCATCACTCCGGTAGCTTGCGACCAGGGTCTCCGCTTCGCTATCCGCGAAGGTGGCCGCACCGTAGGTTCCGGTCAGATCACAGAAATCCTCGACTAATCAACCGCCGGGTCTTATGACCCTCCGGAAGTCACCATAAAGTCAAAGGCGCGCACTTGAAGGCCCGCCGGAAAGCCACGCCTTTGACTTCAATACGGGTTTAGCTCAGTTGGTAGAGCACTGGTCTCCAAAACCAGGTGTCGGGAGTTCGAGTCTCTCAACCCGTGCTAAAAGATCTCAAATGAAAAAATTGAAATTACTTACGAGCATAGAGGAGTCTTACGACGAACTTCGTTATAAGACTTCTTGGCCTACTAAGACGCAGCTGATTAAGAGCGCTTGTATCGTGATGCTTGCTTCCGTTATTATCGCCCTGATAATATTAGTCATGGATCAAGTGGTCGAGAATCTTATGCACCTCATCTACAGCCTTCATAAGTAATCCTTTTTAGTTTGGTCGAAATGTCTGAAAAGAATACCGAAAAATCTGCAGTCGCAAGGACTTCGGCTCCCCGCAAGGCTTGGTACGTTCTGCGTGCCATCTCGGGGAAGGAAGCCAAGGTCAAGGAACTCCTTGACGGTGCCATCAAAAACACCGACCTTGGCAACCATGTCTTTCAGGTGCTGATTCCTACTGAGAAGGTTCTCACTGTCAAGAACGGGAAAAAGGTTGTCAAAGAACGCAACCTTTACTCGGGATATGTCTTTGTGGAGGCCGAGCTTATCGGAGAAGTAGTCCACGAGCTGACCAACACCACCAACGTTATCGACTTCCTTAAGGGACGCGGCAAGGATGCCAAGCCCGAACCGTTGCGCGAGAGCGAGGTGATGAGGATGCTCGGGACAGCCGACGAAATCAACGAGAACCTCGAGGAGGGCGTTAACGACTATATGGTCGGCGAGACCGTCAAGGTCAACTATGGCGCTTTCAACGGGTTCAACGGAAAGATTACCGAGGTGTTCCCCGACAAGAAAAAGCTCAAGGTAATGGTTCGCATCTTCGGACGCGAGACGCCGCTTGAGCTTGAGAACTCGCAGGTCGAGAGAGAGTAATCTCAATCATTTTTCAAATAGTTCGCACGGATTCAGTCAATCCCAGTGTTTCCCCCGAGGGGATTCCATTAAGATGGCGCCGCGCGAAATGTTTGTGTGAAGAGTCCTGCTTTCCCCGAGGTTGAAGACCCCCCCCAGTGGGTCTGATGTCAGAGGAAGGTTTTTGTAAGTATGGTGCTTTGCCGGAGGGTATCGAGAGTTGGTTACGCATCCCCAGGCCCGCTAACGGATAGGCGCGTTTCGTTAAATAAATAAAGCTTTAATCACAATGGCAAAAGAAATTGCTGGACAGATCAAATTGCAGATCAAAGGTGGTGCTGCCAATCCCTCGCCCCCAGTAGGTCCTGCCCTGGGTTCCAAGGGTATCAACATCATGGAGTTTTGCAAGCAATTCAATGCCCGCACCCAGGATAAGGCCGGTAAGGTTCTGCCTGTAGTAATCACTTACTACACCGACAAGAGCTTCGACTTTATCGTGAAGACTCCCCCCGTGGCTATCCAGCTGCTCGAGGCTTCGAAGGTAAAGAAAGGCTCGGCTCAGCCCAACCGTAACAAGGTGGCCGAGGTGACCTGGGATCAGGTAAAGGAAATCGCTACCGACAAAATGCCCGATTTGAACTGTTTTACCGTTGACTCGGCCATGAAGATGGTTGCCGGTACTGCCAGGAGCATGGGTATCACCGTAAAGGGTGCTTTCCCCGAAAACAACTAATAAACTTCAATTGACATGGGAAAACTTACTAAGAATCAGAAGTTAGCTTTATCGAAGATTGAAGCCGGGAAGGCCTACTCGCTCGCTGAGGCCGCAGTAAAGGTAAAAGAAACCAACTACGCCAAGTTCGACGCTTCGTTCGACATCGATGTGCGTCTGGGTGTTGACCCCCGCAAGGCCAACCAGATGGTGCGTGGTGTTGTGACACTTCCCCACGGAACAGGCAAGCAGGTTCGCGTGCTCGTGCTCTGTACTCCCGACCAGGAGAGCGCAGCCAAGGCTGCGGGAGCTGACTACGTCGGCCTCGATGAATACATTGAGAAAATCAAAGGTGGTTGGACCGACATTGATGTCATCATCACCCAGCCCGCTATTATGGGTAAGATAGGTGCCCTCGGCCGTGTACTCGGTCCCCGTGGCCTTATGCCCAACCCCAAGAGCGGCACTGTGACTCCCGACGTGGCCAAGGCCGTGGAGGAGGTCAAGAAAGGTAAGATTGACTTCAAGGTTGACAAGAACGGTATCGTCCACACATCGATCGGCAAGGTGTCCTTTACCCCCGAGCAGATGAAGGCCAATGCCAAGGAGTTCATCAACACCCTGATCAAGCTCAAGCCTGCGACCGCAAAGGGAACTTACATCAAGAGTATCTACGTTTCGAGCACAATGGGCCCCGGCATCAAAGTCGACTCTAAAACCATTGACGACTAATCTCTAAAAGACTACGACAATGAAAAAAGAAGAGAAAGGACTCATCATATCGAAAATCGCAGAAACCATCAAGGAATACGGCTGCTTCTACCTGGTAGAGACCGCCGGACTCGATGCCGAGAAGACCTCCGCGCTTCGTCGCGAGTGCTTCAAGAACGACATCAAGCTGATGGTTGTCAAGAATACTCTGCTCCACAAGGCCCTGGAGACCCTCGATGGCAACTATGAGGAGCTTTATCCCGCCCTCAAGGGCGCAAGCTCGCTGATGTGTGCCAATGTCGGCAACGCTCCTGCCAAGCTCCTCAAGAGCTTCCGCAAGAAAGACGACGTTCTCCCCCGCCTGAAAGCCGCTTATGTTGAAGAGACAATCTATGTTGGTGAAGACCAGCTTGAGACCCTTGCCAATATCAAGAGCAAGAACGAGCTCATCGCCGACGTTGTGGCTCTGCTTCAGTCGCCTGCCAAGAATGTCATTTCCGCCCTTCAGTCTGGTGGAAATACCATCCACGGCATCCTCGAAACCCTCTCCAAGAAGGAAGCCTAAAAGCGCCTTCGCCAACAATCACATTCAACAAAACGCAAACACTCAAAAAACAATACTACAATGGCAGATATCAAAGCTCTTGCAGAAGAATTAGTTAACCTCACCGTAAAGGAAGTAAACGAACTCGCTACCGTCCTCAAGGAGGAATATGGCATCGAACCCGCAGCTGCTGCCGTAGCTGTTGCCGCTGGTCCCGCAGCCGGTGCTCCCGCTGCTGAGGAGAAGACCAACTTCGACGTTGTCCTCAAGTCGGCCGGTGCTGCCAAGCTTCAGGTTGTTAAGCTCGTTAAGGAGCTGACCGGTCTGGGCCTCAAGGAAGCCAAGGAAATCGTTGACGGCGCACCCAGCGTTGTCAAGGAAGGTCTTCCCAAGGCTGACGCCGAGAACCTCAAGAAGTCTCTCGAAGAGGCTGGCGCTGAAGTAGAGCTGAAATAATACTTCGCCTGACCCCTCAGGCTGTTTTGGTTAAGTGTCTGCCGCAGGGCAGACGCTTAACCTTTTTGTGTAAGAGGGGAATCGGTATTAACTAAATTTATCTTTAATTTGACATATTTATGCTTATTTAAGATTATTTAGTACTGCCCGCGGCTCGTGGTTTATGTTGCGCGATTTTTATTTGGTTGATAATCAGTCGTGTGACGTGTGTCTGACGAGTAGGAGCCTCGTGGTTGATGCCGGTAGCGTGAGCATCCCCTCTTGCATATAAAATATCATTTCGAGTTCCCTTAACAATATCATAGATGTCATCCCAAGCAAACACCGCAAAACCCCGCGTAAATTTTGCCTCGGTAAAGAATCCGCTTCCTTACCCTGATTTCCTCGAGGTTCAGCTCAAGTCGTTCCAGGACTTCCTGCAACTCGACACCCCTCCCGAAAAAAGGAACAACGAGGGACTCTACAAGGTGTTCTCCGAGAATTTCCCCATCGCGGACACCCGTAACAACTTCGTACTCGAATTCCTCGACTATTACATCGACCCGCCCCGTTACACCATCGAGGAGTGTCTGGAGCGCGGCCTCACATACAGCGTGCCCCTCAAGGCAAAGCTGAAACTCTACTGTACCGATCCCGACCACGAGGATTTCGCGACGGTAATCCAGGATGTTTATCTCGGCCCGATTCCTTACATGACCGAGAAGGGCACATTTGTGATCAATGGCGCGGAACGCGTCGTTGTGTCGCAGCTCCACCGTTCGCCCGGCGTGTTCTTCGGACAGAGCACCCACTCAAACGGCACGAAGCTCTATTCGGCCCGTATCATCCCCTTCCGCGGCTCTTGGATTGAGTTTGCCACTGACATCAACAATGTCATGTATGCCTACATCGACCGCAAGAAGAAGCTCCCCGTGACCACTCTTCTGCGTGCCATCGGCCTTGAGACCGACAAGGACATCATCGACATCTTCGACCTGGCCGAGGAGGTCAGGGTCAACAAGACCAACCTGAAGAAGGCCCTCGGCCGCAAGCTTGCTGCCCGTGTGCTCCGCACCTGGGTGGAGGATTTCGTAGACGAGGACACCGGCGAAATGGTCTCCATCGAGCGCAACGAGGTGGTCATCGACCGCGAGAAGGAACTCGACGAGGATGGCATCGACCTGATTCTCGAGTCGGGCGTTGACACCATCCTGCTCCACAAGGAGGAGGCCAACTCGTCTGACTACGCCATCATCTTCAACACCCTCCAGAAGGACACCACCAACTCCGAAAAGGAGGCTATCCAATATATCTACAGGCAGCTGCGCAATGCCGAGCCGCCAGATGACGCGTCGGCGCGCGAGGTCATCACCAACCTCTTCTTCTCGGAGAAGCGTTACGACCTCGGCGAAGTGGGCCGTTACCGTATCAACAAGAAGCTCTCGCTTGACACCCCGATGGATGTCAAGGTGCTTACCAAGGAGGACATCATCGAGATTATCAAGTATCTCATCGAGCTTATCAACTCCAAGACCGATGTCGACGACATCGACCACCTGAGCAACCGCCGCGTGCGCACGGTGGGCGAGCAGCTTTACAACCAGTTCGGTGTCGGCCTGGCCCGTATGTCCCGCACCATCCGCGAGCGTATGAATGTGCGCGACAACGAGGTGTTCACCCCCATCGACCTGATCAACGCCAAGACCATCTCGTCGGTGATCAACACATACTTCGGCACAAACGCGCTGTCGCAGTTCATGGACCAGACCAATCCTCTGGCCGAAATCACCCACAAGCGCCGTCTGTCGGCCCTCGGCCCCGGCGGTCTGTCGCGTGAGCGCGCCGGCTTCGAGGTGCGAGACGTTCACTACACCCATTATGGCCGTCTCTGTCCCATCGAGACCCCTGAAGGTCCCAACATCGGTCTTATCTCGTCGCTCTGCGTGTACGCTAAAATCAACGACCTCGGTTTCATCGAGACCCCCTACCGCAAGGTGGAGAATGGTGTGGTCGACCTCGAGAACGACGATGTGACATACCTGACCGCAGAGATGGAGGAGGGCAAGATGATTGCTCAGGGCAACGCCCCCGTCAACAATGACGGCTCTTTCATCAATCCCAAGGTCAAGGCCCGCCAGGATGCTGACTTCCCTATCGTCCCGGGCAACGAAATCGAGCTGATGGATGTTTCTCCCCAGCAGATTGCCTCAATCGCTGCTTCGCTCATCCCCTTCCTGGAGCACGACGACGCGAACCGCGCGCTGATGGGTTCAAACATGATGCGCCAGGCAGTGCCCCTGATGCGCTCCGAAGCCCCCATCGTCGGCACCGGCATCGAGGGACAGCTTGTCCGCGACTCCCGTACCCAGATCATGGCCGAGGGTGACGGTGTCATCGAGTTTGTCGACGCCACCAAGATCCGCATCCGCTACGACCGCACCGAGGAGGAGGAATTCGTATCCTTCGAGGACGCTGTCAAGGAATACAACATACCCAAGTGGCGCAAGACCAACCAGTCGACCACCATCGACCTGCGTCCCATCTGCTCCCGTGGCCAGCGTGTCACCCGTGGCGACATCCTCACCGAGGGCTACGCCACCGAGAACGGCGAGCTCGCCCTTGGCCGCAACCTCAAGGTGGCCTTCATGCCCTGGAAGGGTTACAACTATGAGGACGCCATCGTGCTCAACGAGCGAATGGTCAAGGAAGACATCCTTACTTCGGTCCATGTCGATGAGTACTCCCTCGAGGTGCGCGAGACCAAGCGCGGTATGGAGGAACTCACCTCCGACATCCCCAACGTCTCGGAAGACGCTACCAAAGACCTTGACGAACGTGGTATCATCCGCCTGGGCGCGCATGTCGTCCCCGGCGACATCATGATCGGTAAGATCACCCCCAAGGGTGAGTCAGACCCGACTCCTGAGGAGAAGCTGCTCCGCGCCATCTTCGGCGACAAGGCCGGCGATGTCAAGGACGCCTCGCTGAAGGCCTCCCCCTCGCTCAAGGGTGTGGTGATCGGCACCAACCTCTTCTCACGCGCCAACAAGACCGGCCGCCGCAACAAGGCCACACAGGCCCTGCTGCCCAAGCTCGACGAGGAATACGAGGAACGTCTCAACAGCCTCAAAGACCTCCTGGTCAACAAGCTGATGGTGCTTACCGAAGGCAAGACCTCTGCCGGGGTGAAGGATTTCCTCGGCACGGACATCATACCCAAGGGCTCAAACTTCGTGCCCTCAGTGCTGAAAGGCATCGACTACGACACCATCAACCTGTCGAAGTGGACAACCGACGCACACAAGAACGACCTCATCCGTCAGACCATCGTCAACTACCTCCGCAAGTCGAAGGAAATCGACGCAGAGCTGCGCCGCAAGAAGTTTGACATCTCCATCGGTGACGAGCTGCCCTCCGGCATCATCCAGATAGCCAAGGTCTACATCGCCAAGAAGCGCAAGATCGGTGTCGGCGACAAGATGGCCGGCCGCCACGGTAACAAGGGTATCGTGTCGCGCGTCGTGCGCCAGGAAGACATGCCTTTCCTCGCCGACGGTACTCCGGTCGACATCTGCCTCAACCCGCTTGGTGTGCCCTCGCGTATGAACCTCGGACAGATTTTCGAGACCGTACTCGGATGGGCCGGCCGCGAGCTGGGCGAGAAGTTCGCCACCCCGATTTTCGACGGTGCGACGATGGAAGACCTCAACGAATGGACCGACAAGGCAGGCATTCCCCGTTATGGAAAGACCTACCTCTACGACGGCGGCACCGGCGAGCGTTTCGACCAGCCCGCCACCGTGGGTGTGATCTATATGCTCAAACTCGGCCATATGGTCGAGGACAAGATGCATGCCCGCTCGATCGGCCCGTACTCGCTGATTACCCAGCAGCCTCTCGGAGGTAAGGCGCAGTTTGGTGGACAGCGCTTCGGAGAGATGGAAGTCTGGGCGCTCGAAGCATTCGGCGCCTCCCACATCCTCCAGGAGATCCTGACCATCAAGTCTGACGACGTGACCGGCCGCTCCAAGGCTTACGAGGCAATCGTCAAGGGTGAGCCGATGCCTACCCCCGGCATCCCCGAGTCGCTCAACGTGCTCCTCCACGAGCTCCAGGGCCTCGGTCTGAGCATCAACCTCGAGCAATAATCCGCCTATTTTTCCGTTATATATGTCCCCGGAGCGCAAGCCGGGGACATAGACGGGGAAAACAGATATTTTTTCAGCTAAAAACACCAACAACATATATGGCTTTTAGAAAAGAAACAAAGGCTAAAAACGGCTTCTCCAAGATTACCATCGGGCTTGCTTCGCCCGAAGAGATTCTGGAGAAATCGTCGGGAGAGGTGCTGAAACCCGAGACCATCAACTACCGCACCTACAAGCCCGAGCGCGACGGCCTCTTCTGCGAGCGCATCTTCGGCCCGGTAAAAGACTACGAGTGTCACTGCGGCAAGTACAAGCGCATCCGTTACAAGGGAATCGTCTGCGACCGATGCGGCGTTGAAGTGACCGAGAAGAAAGTGCGCCGCGAGCGCATGGGCCACATCAAGCTTGTTGTTCCGGTAGCCCACATCTGGTATTTCCGCTCCCTCCCCAACAAAATCGGTTACCTGCTCGGCCTCCCCTCCAAGAAGCTCGACGCGGTGATCTACTACGAGCGTTACATCGTTATCAACCCGGGCGCGGCCGCCGACATCGACCCCGACCGTCCCGTGGCCAAATATGACCTCCTCTCGGAAGAGGAATACTTCGACATCATCGAGAAGCTTCCCGCCGAGAACCGCAACCTTCCCGACGACGACCCCGACAAGTTCGTCGCCAAGATGGGAGCGACCGCCATCTACGACCTCCTGTCGACCCTCAATCTCGACGACCTCTCCTACGCCCTGCGCGACCAGGCCAACACCGACGGCTCGCAGCAGCGCAAGACCGAGGCCCTCAAGCGCCTGCAGGTGGTTGAGTCGTTCCGCGCTTCGTCCGGACGCAACAAGCCCGAGTGGATGATACTCCAGGCTGTGCCTGTCATCCCGCCCGAGCTGCGTCCCCTCGTGCCCCTCGATGGCGGCCGTTTCGCCACCTCCGACCTCAACGACCTCTACCGTCGCGTCATCATCCGCAACAACCGCCTCAAGCGTCTCATCGAAATCAAGGCTCCCGAGGTGATTCTGCGCAACGAGAAGCGTATGCTCCAGGAGGCTGTCGACTCTCTGCTCGACAACTCCCGCAAGTCGTCGGCTGTCAAGACCGACGCCAACCGCCCGCTGAAGTCGCTTTCCGACTCCCTCAAGGGTAAGCAGGGACGTTTCCGTCAGAACCTCCTCGGTAAGCGTGTCGACTACTCCGCCCGTTCGGTAATCGTAGTCGGCCCCGAGCTTAAGATGCACGAGTGCGGTCTGCCCAAATACATGGCCGCCGAGCTTTACAAACCCTTCGTGATCCGCAAGCTCATCGAGCGCGGCATCGTCAAGACCGTCAAGTCGGCCAAGAAGATTGTCGACCGCAAGGAGCCCGTCGTATGGGACATCCTCGAGAATGTCATGAAGGGCCATCCCGTGCTGCTCAACCGTGCCCCGACACTTCACCGTCTCGGTATCCAGGCGTTCCAGCCCAAGATGATCGAGGGTAAGGCCATCCAGCTCCACCCGCTGGCATGTACGGCCTTCAACGCCGACTTCGACGGTGACCAGATGGCCGTCCATCTTCCTCTCGGCAACGAGGCCATCCTCGAGGCCCAGATGCTGATGCTCGGCTCCCACAACATCCTCAACCCCGCCAATGGCGCGCCTATCACCGTCCCCTCCCAGGACATGGTGCTTGGTCTCTATTATATCACCAAGCTGCGCAAGGGCGCCAAAGGTGAAGGCCTCAAGTTCTACGGACCTGAAGAGGCGCAGATCGCCTACAACGAAGGCCGCGTCACCCTCCACGCTCCTGTCAGCGTGATGGTTGACGACATCGACGAGCAGGGCAACCCCGTGAAGCGTCTGGTTGAGAACACCTCCGTGGGCCGCGTGCTGTTCAACGAGTACGTCCCCAAGGAAATCGGTTACGTCAACGAGCTTATCTCCAAGAAGTCGCTCCGCACCATCATCGGCAAGGTCATCAAGAAATGCGGTATCCCCCGTTCGGCCCAGTTCCTCGACGACATCAAGAACATGGGTTACTACATGGCCTTCCGCGGCGGTCTGTCGTTCAACCTCGGTGACGTCATCATCCCGCCCGAAAAGGAAGCCATCGTCAAGGAGGGTTACGCCCAGGTGGAAGAGGTGATGAACAACTACGCCATGGGTTTCATCACCAACAACGAGCGCTACAACCAGATTATCGACATCTGGACACATGTCAACTCTCAGCTCACCCAGGTGCTGATGAAGCAGATGACCGAGGCCGACCAGGGCTTCAACTCTGTCTTCATGATGCTCGACTCCGGAGCCCGTGGTTCAAAGGACCAGATCCGTCAGCTCGCTGGTATGCGTGGTCTTATGGCCAAGCCCCAGAAAGCCGGTGCCGAAGGCGGCCAGATTATCGAGAACCCGATCCTCGCGAACTTCAAGGAGGGTCTGAGCGTGCTTGAGTACTTCATCTCAACCCACGGTGCGCGCAAGGGTCTTGCCGACACCGCCTTGAAGACCGCCGACGCCGGATACCTCACCCGTCGTCTTGTCGACGTGGCCCATGACGTGATTATCCGCGAAGAGGACTGCGGAACCCTCCGTGGCCTCGTGTGCCGTGAGATCAAGAACAACGACGAGGTTGTCGCATCGCTCGCCGAGCGAATCCTCGGACGTGTCTCTGTCCACGACATCGTCGACCCCACCACCGGCGACATCATCGTCCATGCCGGCGAGGAAATCAACGACGCGGCCGCCGACCGCATCAACGCTTCTCCCATCGAGTCAGTCGAGATCCGTTCGGTACTCACCTGCGAGTCGAAGCATGGTGTCTGCGCCAAGTGCTACGGCCGCAACCTGGCTACCCACCGTCCCGTCCAGATTGGCGAGGCTGTCGGCGTGATCGCCGCCCAGTCAATCGGTGAGCCGGGTACACAGCTGACGCTCCGTACATTCCACGTCGGTGGTGTGGCATCCAACATCGCCGCCGTGTCTACCCTGACCTCGCGTTACGACGGTGTCCTTGAAATCGAGGAACTCCGCACCGTTACCACCGATGAGGTTGACATGAACGGCCGCCCCGTGGAAGTTGTCATCGGACGTCTGGCCGAGATGCGCATCATCGACGCTAAGACCGGCCTGATGCTGATCTCTGCCCAGATTCCTTACGGTTCGAAGCTCTACTTCAGCGACGGTGCCAAGATCAAGAAAGGTGATGTCATCTGCGAATGGGACCCCTTCAACGCCGTTATCGTCAGCGAAGTCGGTGGAAAAATCCAGTATGAGAACCTGGTGGAGAATGTCACCTATCGCATCGAGGCCGACGAGCAGTCGAACATCCGAGAGAAAATCATCATCGAGTCGAAAGACCGTACCCGAGTGCCCGAGGCGCGCGTGGTCGACAAGGACGGCAACATCCTCAAGACCTACGCCCTCCCCGTCAACGCCCACCTCATGCTTGAGGAAGGCGCCGACATCAAGCCCGGTGAGGTGTTCGTCAAGATCACACGCTCCACATCCGGCGCCGGCGACATCACCGGTGGTCTGCCCCGAGTTACCGAGCTTTTCGAGGCCCGCAACCCGAGCAACCCCGCCATCGTCTCCGAAATCGACGGAGAGGTTACCTTCGGCCGCATCAAGCGTGGTAACCGTGAGATTTCCGTGACCTCCAAGCTCGGCGAGGAGAAGAAATATCTCGTGCCCCTGTCGAAGCAGGTGCTGGTGCAGGAGAACGACTATGTACGCGCCGGCACACCGCTCTCCGACGGCGCGACCACTCCGTCAGACATCCTCAACATCATGGGCCCGACAGCCGTGCAGGAGTACATCGTCAACGAAGTACAGGATGTGTACCGCATGCAGGGTGTGAAGATCAACGACAAGCACTTCGAGGTGATCGTACGCCAGATGATGCGCAAGGTCAACATCATCGACCCGGGAGACACCTGCTTCCTCGAGCAGCAGGTAGTCGACAAGCGCGACTTCATGGATGAGAACGACCGCATCTGGGGCAAGAAAGTCGTGGTTGACGCCGGAGACTCTGAGAACCTCAAGCCCGGTCAGATCATCACCGCCCGCAAGCTGCGTGACGAGAACTCGGCCCTCAAGCGCCGCGACCTCAAGACCGTGGCAGTGCGCGACGCCGTTCCCGCCACTTCAGAGCAGATCCTGCAGGGTATCACCCGTGCCGCCCTCCAGACCTCCTCGTTTATGTCTGCCGCCTCCTTCCAGGAGACAACCAAGGTGCTCAACGAGGCCGCCATCAACGGCAAGACCGACACCCTCGATGGCATGAAGGAGAACGTCATCTGCGGGCACCTTATCCCCGCCGGTACAGGTCTGCGCCAGTATGAACGCCTCGTGGTAGGCTCGAAGGAAGACATCAACGATGTCGTTGTCTCCGACACCGAGCTTGCTCCCGTTCCCGCTCCCGAACATATCGGCTGACAGCCGCGTTAATAGATAATCCAGCCGGCTGGCCCACCGCAGGGTCAGCCGGCTGTTTCTTTTTCCTGACAGGCCGGCTCACGGCAGCCTGCCTGTCAGGAAAAATTCATAACTTTGCTTGTCAAAGGAATCTGATTTTTAACCACAGGAATCATAGAAAGGAAAATGAGACGATTCAGGCAGCAGCTGCCTGACGGGGAGTCGGAGAGGATACTGCGCGAGGGCAGGTATGCCGTCATGGCCGTGGCCGGGGATGAAGAATATACCTATGCCGTGCCCGTCAACTATGTGTTGTCGGGGCGGTCGGCCTATCTGCATTCGGCATCGCGGGGGCATAAGATTGATTCCCTGCTCCGTAATCCGAAATGCTCGATGTGTGTTGTCGACAAGGATGATGTCATTCCCGAGGAGTTCACCTCTTATTTCCGTAGCGTCATCGTGTTCGGGAAGGCACATCTCGTTGAGTCGGCAGAAGAGCGGCGTGAGGCATTGAGACTGCTTTGCGGGAAATACAGCCCCGGCATAGACCCCGAAAGGGAAATCGGCAAATTCCTGAAGACCGTCTGTGTGGTCAGAATAGACATCGAGCTTATGACCGGCAAAGAGGCCATCGAGCTGACCCGGACACGCGCCGGACGGCCAGGCAGTGAGCCAGCTGTGGAACCAACTGCTGATTTATGATGTTTTTATAAAATCAAGGCTGTTTTTGGCAGATATGTGAAAAAGTTGTAAATTTGCAGAGTCGGTTAGCCCAGAGGGGCAGACCGGTTACATATGTAAAGAACGTTTCATGACGTTTGTCTTCTATCCTTAAAATTCTCGCAAAATTTTCAAGACAGAGAAGATGAAGCAACGAAACTGTTCGCGCTGATTGTGGAAATCCGATTTCCGGTAGCGCAGTCTGCCCCTTCCGGGGGACAGTCCGCGCCATACGGAACATATTCCATATCCAAGGCGTGGGCTGACTGACGTTGCTTATCCTCTGTCGATGGCAATGCGAGAAGCCTTAAGGATGGGATAAGCAAAGTGATGCAGATCCCGCCTTTTTTATATGTGTAAGCCAGAGATTCAAGCCTTTTTCATCAGGCGGTGAGGGATCGGCCGCCACCAACAGTTGCCCCCGACACGAACACAGGGTGAACCAATCATGAAAAGCAGGATACTCCTGTCACTTGCAGTAGCCGTGCTGGCATCCTCCGCGCCGGCATTCGCCCAGAAGAAAGATCCCAATCCCAAGAAATTCGAGCGTGCCGAAGCCCGCAAGATTTCCCCTGAGGTGCGCACATTCGTGACTCCCCAGATTTTCGACATGAAGATGCTCAGCAATTCCCGTGAGACATTCGGCCCCTATTACTTCCCTCTCGACCAGTCGATAGGCAACATCTCCATAGGAGAAATCCGCAATGACGAGATGAGAGCCCTCTACCGTGCCTGCCAGGAGGCCGATGCCGACGCGATCATCGAGCCTCTGTTTGACTCATATGTCTATGAGAAAGACACCAAGATGCTCATCGTGGAATTGTCTGGGTTCCCGGTGAAATACACCAACTTCCGTCCGGCCACCAAAGCTGAAATCGACATGATCGGCGTTGTTTACCCTACGACTCAGACCTCCGTGTCGGTTTCGACAGAAGGCCAGCAGGGCCAGCAGGGCCAGCAGGGCATTGTCAAGTGAGACATACAGAAAAACCAACATAATCTTTAACCCTTCGGCCTGGTGTCTGCCTCGCCGGTAAATTCACGTTATACAATGAAAAAGTTATTGCTTATCGTGGCGACCGCCTTTATGGCCATCTCCGCCTCCGCTCAGGTCATGTCGTCATATTCCTACACCAAGTCAAAGACATCCACTGTGTGGTATGCACGTCTGGGTGTGTCGTTCAACAACATCGCCGGGGCCAGTGAGGCCATCAGCCTGGCAAACGAGTATGACGAAAATGAAAAAACTTCCCTCGGCAGCAAGGCCGGTATGGACATCGACTTCGGTTTCCAGCGTCCCATCAGCAACTTCGGCCTCTACTGGGGAATGGAGCTGGGAATCGGCACCCGCGGATTCTCCGAAAAATACAAAAACGAGAACGCCAAGAATGACGATTACTATGACAGCAAGGGTAGCCTCCTGACCTGGAATGTGAAGTATTCACCCTTCACCTTCGGCTACAAGTACTCCCTGACCGACGACATCAAGCTCGACGCACATATCGGCGCGTTTGTCAGCTATGATTTCGCCGGCAAGAAAATCAGCTTTTCCGACAGCGACGGCGACAAGTGGGAGGCCACAACCGATGACCTGAAGGAACACTACGACTACCTGGAATTTGACGCAGGCATGCAGATCGGTCTTGGCGTGTGGTACAAGCGTCTCAACCTCGACTTCACCTACCAGCGTGGTTTCGTCCCTGCCGCCAAAATCTATTACTATGACAAGGATGCCGACAGCGTAGAGAAGAGCCTTCACTCCGGCAACTTCATGATTCGCCTTGGAGTGGCCTTTTGATTAATCGTGTAAAACCTGCGGAGAGGGAGATGGGCGAGTCCCTGTGTGAGGGAGCGTAACCTGTGTCCCTCTCCTTTTTTCAACAAAACCGGAATTATATATGAGAAAAATCACAACCGCCGCGATGTTGACGGCTTTGGTGCTGTCGTTGGCCTCCAATGATGCCTGGGGATTCAAGATTCCGGGCAAGAAAGCCCCCAAGCCGCCGGTGGATTACACAGAGTGGATTTCCATCCAGGAGCTTCCGGCCCAGGAAGAGGGGGTGGCGTTGTTTTATCCCTCGACAGAGGCAACCGATGGTTCTGCCGTCATCAAAGGCTCGCTGCCTGTCAAGGGGCTTGACGCGCGGCAGGTGTTGCTGGCCACATTGCTATATGCGGTCAACAATTTCGACACCGAGGCAGATGAGTGTCTCCTCTCGGTCGACTATGACAAAAACGAATTCTCGGCGCTGCTGAAATCCACCCAGGGGGCCAACAACAGGGAGACCACCTATACCCGCTACCTCACTGTCAAGGCCAAAGACGGAGGATTTGATTTCACCACCTCGGATGTCGCCGTCCGTTACCGCGAGAAGGGACTGATTCCGCGCACATTGTCCTTGGCCGCGCTTCATCCCGAGTCAAACACGCGCCACGGCGAGCTGGTGATGGAGCTGACACGCGTCAACGCGGCGTATGTCGGGGAGATGGCCAAGTATGCAGAAAGCCGCCCCGACATCGCGGCCCCGAATCTCGCCGCTGTCAGGAACGGCAAAGTCACGACAGGGATGCTCCCTGACGAGGTCAACCTCTTGCTCGGGCCTCCTCTGGAAATCCGCAAGTCGGGCGAGAAACGCCGCTGGATCTATGGCAACGAGATCGTGGTGATTTTCGAGGACGGCAAGGTCTCGCGAATCATAGAAAGATGATGATTCGGAGAAAGGAATCCGCGGAGTGATTGCGTCATACGTCTTTCACTCCGCTATCTTTTTAGCCAGTTCAAGATACACTGGTGAGCCGGGGAAGGAGGTGCAGCCATGGATAAGTCTGTGGTCGCGGTCGAAAAACATGTATGAAGGGAAACCTGTCAGATTATATTTCGTCCCCAGGGCCCGGGATGAAGCGTCATTGATGCGTATCTGTATTCCTCCTATCCGTGAGCCGATAGACTCCCACGCCTGCAAAGGTGAGGAAACATCGCTGACATACAGGAAAATGATGTCAGAAGCCGCCATATCTTTTTTCAGCGATTCGACCTGCTTTATGGCAGAAAGGCAAGGGCCGCACCATGTGTTCCATAAATCCACGATGACAGGACGCCCCGGATAGTTACTGTCGATATATTCCTCCAGTGAGAAATCTCCGGCAGACAAATAAAGCAAATCCGCCGGTTTGCGCAGGGTGTCAAGCAAGCGGTTGTTGCGGGAGAGTACTATCTTACCGAGGTCATCGGTATATCCCTCCTCCAGGTTGGCAATCTGGATGGGGGAGAGGGGGATTCTATCCACTTCGATTTGTGAGAGATACGACATGGCCGAAAGCAGGTCGAGAAGACGTTTGTCCGGATTTCTGATTGCCTTGGCGAGTTTCTCGCGGGCGGTCTGTTGCCATACGGCAATGGGGGTATCCCCGATTTTGTCAAAGCCACCGTCGGGGAAGCGTAGCAGCGCGTAAAGAAATGGCCTCAGACTCCGGCTCGGATCATGCATGAGAAATGCCGGAGAGTAATCTATGCTGTCGAGGAAAGAATATGATTCCATAGGAGGAGCTTCAACGTCGAGGTTGTTCATTCTCTTGGCTTTCGCCACATACGGTAGTGTCGACAAGGAGGCGAAGTTGCATTTCAGGTTGTTTATGAACCAGTCTTGGGCGAATGAGGGAAGCGTCTCCCCTTCCAGTGCATATTCCAGGCTCTTCGGCCATAAGGTTGTTGTCTCGTATTTCCTGACCTCGCGCCAGTCGTCGTATAGTGAATCGGGGACTGCATAGTAAGGTGAGGAGAGGAAACGGCCAAGAGTATTGGCCATAAAGTCCCACTGGAGGGGAGTAGGTGCTTCGGGGTCGGAAGAAATCAGTGACAGCGGACGTAACTCCTTATCCACCATGACGGACAGAATCAAAGGGGTGTCCTGGCGCAGTATTAACCTTGTGCCGAACGATGAATCCTCACCCTCGACGAGTAGTCCGACGATCTCTTCCTTTAGTTCAAGAGGTATTGAGCCGGAAAATGTGTCTCCGTTTCTCTCGAGCCGGAATGTCTCCTCTTCATCCGCCAAAGCGAATATCGGTGTCTCGCTCACCCAGATTGCCATTGATTCCAGTTGTCTATCCGAAGCTCCCTTTATGACTACGGACAATTCCGCGTTACCCAGCTCTATACGGTTATCTTTGACGGAGGCGTTGGTGAAGGTTGCGGCTAAGAAAAAAGACAAAATCAATAGTGTGAGTCTCATAATCGTGAAGGATATAGGAGTTATGTGTATGATAACAATGATTCGGTAAAAATTACCGAAGTAGTTGAAACTTAAGTTAATATATCGAATTGTCAAATACAACTGAATCGCCAAAGCGTTCATTATAAAAATCTTAGCGTATGAACGTATTGGCGAT
>CAJTEX010000016.1 GCA_910575615.1 Bacteroidales bacterium
GTTCAAACGGCTTATGTTTGAATCTTATCTCGCCTCAACAATTATTTCGACTTGCGGAAAATCTCCGCATCTCAAAATAATTCAGAAAATAAATCATCGGTTGGCTCAGTTAGCGGCTTAGCCAAGACTGAACAACCTCAAATTTTACCGAATCATTGTGATTGGAAACCTGAGAAAATTTCCATATATATCCATAACTATCCTGATTATCAGCAATATTTGCAGAGTAGAGTGTACTAATAGTGTACTTTTGGGGAAGCTGGCGGCAATCAAGAGAAAATGGATTTGAAATATTTGTCATCCGTTAGAGTTTTTTAACTGCGATGATTTGTGTCTTTTTACCAAATGTGCGTCCTATTCAACAGCATTAGAAGGACTCTTAGACAAACACCCTTGAAGTACTTATGCACCGCATGATGAGAGACACGTTGCGTGAGAAAGATGTCGGAAACAATAGTTCGTTTGAATCAATTCGCAGATTTTTAGGATTGCATACCGTTAATCTCACGAAAAATAGCTAACTTTGCAATATAAGCATCTGATGCGAAATGACCAAGAATATTACAACGACATAACGGCGAAAACCGTAAAACAAAAACATTGGAAGCTCCAACGTAGTCGCTTAAAGGCTTTGGTCGGCCTCGTATAGCTACGCTGGAGTTTTTTAATAAATATGGCGGCTCTTGATGACCTCATAAATAAGATTGATAATCCGGAGTTAAAACTTCAGATGCAACACGTTGTACGTAAGCTTCTCAAACAAAAGAAGTTTGGACTTGTATTTGAGGATCATCTCCCCGAATCCACCATCCTTCAAGAACGGGAGGTTCGAGTCGGTTTAACCGTGACCTACAAATCCGAACCACTCAAAGAACGTTTTTTTGTTCGAGCTATCAACAACGACATAGCTGAGTGCATCTCATTGAATGATACGACTTTGACTCGTGCAATCCCGATTGGCGATTTGGTGCCGTTCGCCACTTTCGGAGAGCCTATATATCCGTATCTACAAGTTCAAGATACTATATCAACAGCCCCCGATAGTCCGCTGTGGCATTCTCTTATTCAGGCCGACAATTACCATGCACTACAACTGCTTGCCTATCTATATCCCGGCAAGGTTGACTGCATCTATATCGACCCGCCCTATAACACTGGCGCTCACGATTGGAAATACAACAATGACTATGTAGACAGCAACGACTCATATCGTCATTCCAAATGGCTCTCTATGATGAAGAAGCGTCTGTTGCTCGCGAAAAAACTTCTCAATCCCGCCGACTCAGTCCTTATCGTCACCATTGATGAAAAAGAGTACAACCACTTAGGTTGCTTGCTTGAAGAATTGTTCCCAAATGCGTCAACCCAAATGATTAGTACGGTAACTAACCCCAAAGGTGTTAACCGTAATGGATTCAGAAGATGCGATGAATATGTTTATTTTGTATTGTTTGGAAGTGCCGTTCCTCAGAGGTTAGAGCTTTCTGCTGAATGGTCTCCATCAACAAAGAAGGATTCTAATAAATCGAAAAAGAATCTTACACCAGGATGGACATCTATGATGAGAAGGGGGTCACATTCATCAAGATGGGAAAGAGAGGGCCTTTATTATGCCATATACGCAAATCCAGATACTAAAACGATAGAGCATATCGGCCAACCCATTCCAAGTGATCATACTAAGGATGACGAAATTGCAGGTTTAGTTCAGATCAGACCCATCAGAACTAATGGTGATTTAGGGTGTTGGCAAGTTGGGCCTGACGAATTAAGGCGTAGAATTAAACAAGGACGAGTAAGATTGGGCTCCAAAACAGATTATGGATACGTTGTTAATTATTTACCTGATGGAGAATACTCTAAAATCTTAAATGGACAGTTCTCTATTATTGGATATGCAGATGACGGTTCTATTATGGCAACACAATCTATTGAGATTGATGACGAGAGCTTGGCACCTTCCTTATGGAAAGTAGCTTCGCATGATGCTTCTGCAAACGGTTCTACGCTTATCCGAAAGTTTTTATCCGATAAACGCTTTGAATACCCTAAATCGTTATACGCTGTCCACGACACACTCCGTTTCTTCGTCGCCAACAAGCCCAACGCATTGATTGTTGACTTCTTCGCAGGGTCAGGCACCACGCTTCATGCCGTCAATCTCCTTAATGCAGAGGACGG
Source organism: Bacteroidales bacterium (assembly GCA_910575615.1). GTDB lineage: Bacteria > Bacteroidota > Bacteroidia > Bacteroidales > Muribaculaceae > UBA7173. The sequence goes on from CAJTEX010000016.1 coordinate 2,182, forward strand.
CGGAAGCCGTCGCTGCATAATGGTAACGAATAATGAGGTGGGAGAAACCTCTGAAAAGGATTTGACGGCTAAAGGCTTCAAGCCGGGAGATGAGGTGTGGGAAAATCTCGGCATCGCCCGTTATGTCAACTGGCCGCGTACAGTGGCTTCCATCACCGGCCTTGATGTCAAAGGGCAACTGATTAAGGGCGAATATCTTACATACCTGACTACCGAAAAGGAATCTAACCGTCGTTTTCAGCAAATCTCTTTTGTCAATGATTTTTCTTCTCTCAGTCTATCCGAGAAGAAAGACCTCGTGACTGTACTTTCCAAAGGGTCTATTGCGAAATCAAGCGTGGAAGACGATGCTTCATATATCATTGACAATGACTCGGCCATCGCAATTCTGCTTGATGAAGCATCTGCGTCCGATTGGCTTGAAGAACTTGAAGGACAGAACGGGATTCGCGACTTCATTATCTGCACCGCCGACAAAAAACTTTTCAACTCTCTAAAAAAGAGAATAACAGAATTGCTCGGAACTTTCAAGGAGCAAGTACCTCTGACATTGCCAATGTCGGATGGATTCAAGGCAAACGCCATCTTCTTCAAGTTGGGTTTTCTCGACAAGCAAGCCGTCCAGATGGGTCGACAGTTCACTGAACTTCTTCCGCTACTGTGGATGAAATCGGGAGCTTACGGCGCATGCCCTCAGATAAGTTCCGATTCTATTCCGGCAATTCTTATTCTGCCACAGAATAAGTTCGCTGTGCTTACCAACGAGAACGAGTTCGGTGCTTTCTACGATGCATTGGTTACTGCCAATGACATCGAAACAGTATATATCGTCACTGACTCTGAAAGAGGTTATCGCGAAATGGCGGCTCAACTCAGAGTACGCAACAGCTATCAGCTCTATCGTGATTATCTTGATAACTTCACCATCAACACGAAAGGCTCAATATGAAAGTCCAGTTATTCCCTTTTCAGCAAACAGCATTAGCCAAAATGCGCAAACAGGCGCATCAGGCTCTTTCGTTGTATAATATCGACACCGAACATCCCCCACAAATAATTTCGTTTACCGCACCGACCGGCGCGGGCAAGACCATTATCATGTCAGGGCTGTTGGAAAACATATACTTTGGCGACGAAATTCTTCCGGCGCAACCTAATGCCGTCACCATATGGCTCAGTGATGATCCCAATCTCAACGAGCAGTCAAAAGAAAAGATTGAGACACGTGCTGACAAATTCACACTTGGTCAATGCGTAACCATCTCGGAAGATTCTTTTGACTGCGAAGTACTTGAAGATGGGAAAATATATTTCCTGAATACTCAGAAGCTATCCAAGACAGGCAAACTCACCAGGCATTCCGATAGCCGACAATACACTATTTGGGAAACTCTTCAAAACACTATTCTCGAAAAGAGCGACCGATTATACTTCATCATAGACGAAGCCCATCGAGGTGCAAAGCCTTCGGAGTCAGGCAAAGCTACATCTATCATGCAGAAATTCATACTCGGAGATGAGAGCGTAGGATTGTCGCCCATGCCTTTGGTTATCGGCATGAGTGCCACCATAGAACGTTTCAATAGTCTTATCGGCAACTCGAACTCTACCGTCCACAAGACGGCGGTTTCTCCTACCGAAGTAAGACGGTCGGGATTGCTCAAAGAGTGGATTATCATAAACTATCCCGATCAACAGATTGCCAACAAGGACATGGCGGTTTTGCAGGCAGCAACCGATGAATGGCGAGACAAATGGAAACGATGGTTTGTGTATTGTCAGGAACAACACTACGCCCACGTTTACCCGATAATGCTTGTGCAGGTAGAGAACGGCACTGCCGGACGCATATCCAATACCGATTTGGCTGACTGTATCAGCAAAATAGAATCTCGCGTCGGCACACCGTTCAAAGACGGTGAGATAGTCCATGCTTTCGGGTCAAAAGGCAACCTTGAAATCAATGGTCGCAAAATTCCTTATGTAGAACCTGCTTCAATCGCAGGCAACCGTGATATAAAAGTGGTCTTTTTCAAAGACTCACTTTCCACTGGCTGGGATTGTCCGCGAGCTGAAACCATGATGTCGTTCCGTCGAGCTTCCGATTCTACCTATGTAGCACAGCTATTGGGTCGAATGATTCGCACTCCTATGCAGATGCGCATCGAAAAAGACGAGACCTTAAACGATGTAAAGCTTTTTCTGCCTCATTTTGATAAAGATACTGTTTCTTCCGTTATCGAAGCTCTTAAAAATATTGAGGGGGGAGAATTACCCTCTGATATCTCTGGGCAACAGATAGGAGGCGGAAACACACAAACGCTCACCGTACATCGCCCAACGCCTGTGACAACATCCGCACAGCCTGTGGTGATTGTTTCATACGCGAACCAAAGCACTCCGCCTCATGTTGCCGTTTCGTCTCATCCACAAGCGACATCGCAGGTTTCTCCACAAACTGGTGTGTCAAACTCTGAGACTGCCTCAAAGGACAGCAACGTATTTAATGAAGCGAGCGACTTTAATGAAACCAACGTGTTTGATACACCAAGCACTAACGATGTCGCACAACCCTCGCTCGCAAGTTCCGGCGAAAACGTTGCTGTTTCTGCCGAACATGATACGTTTGCGAGTGCGCCCATTGCCTCGTTTGACAGAGTATCTGTCATGGAGGCTATAAACGACATGGCACTGCTCAACTTCTCCGTTCGCCCTATACGTATAAAAGATTACTTTTATTCCTATTTCGCACTCTGTCGTCTGTTGGTCCAGTCAGAGGTGAAAACAGATGCGTACACCATTGCTGTCACTGAAATAGGCGATTTTATCGAATCATACATAAGCGAACTGAAATCTCGTGGCGAGTATGACAGTCTTGTCAAAAAGGTGCAGGAGTTCAAGATGGCTTCTCAGATTTTTGATGCCCTCGGCGAAAGTATCGAAAATCAAGTGAGTAGCAACCTGTTCACGACAACCGACTCCGACATAGAGCGTCAGTTCAACCTTGCCGAATCGAAACTCGGCAGTGAGGGGATAGGAAATAAATACGTTAACCGAGACGCTGATTTATTCAACCATACACAACGGAAAATTGATGTTATCCTATTCGCTTCCAATTCCAATGAATTGGAGAGGATGCAACAATTTTCTAAGGGACGCTTCTATAATCTTAAGGATATGTTTCGTCTTACTTTTGCTCACATGGAAGAAAAATGGCGCAAAAGATACGAGAATATCGTTGCTGACGGCGACCCTGTCAGTCAGAAATCATTCCACCTTCCTGATTATATCTCCATTCAGTCAAGCGAAGACGGAACGTCTTTCTCTGACCATCTCTTTGTAGACGAAGCGATCGGCGCGGCCACCTTCAAACTCACTTCCTGGGAAGATAAGACACTAAAAGAAGAACAGCAAAGAGATGACTTCGTAACATGGCTAAGAAATCCAGCCCGCGGGTCATGGGCGTTGTGTATTCCTTACGTCATGAATAACGAGAACAAGGCAATGTATCCCGATTTTGTTATCGTTCGCAAAGCGAATGACAACTACGTTCTCGATATTCTTGAACCGCATAACTCATCACTCAAAGACAATTTGCCTAAGGCAAAAGGTCTTGCCGAATACGCGCAGCGAGAACCTAAAATAGGTCGCGTGCAGCTTATCCGCCTCGTCTCTGCGCATGGTGTTGATAAACTTGTTCGATTGGACTTGAACAGTTCCCTCGTTCGCGAGAAAGTGATTCAAGCTAATACAGAAAGTGAGCTTGACCATATCTTTGATATAGACGGGATTGTTGAATAATTATAATTACAGAATAATCCAATGTTTGAAAATTTCAAAAAAATAACAATCAAAGGAGGCTGTTTTAGTTCAGACACCGAATTAGAACTTTTTAATAAAGAAGCTCTTAGTGTTATTTATGGTCGTAATGGAAGTGGTAAAACCACAATAGCCCATTGCATTGGTGAATTAGTAAAATCGGAAGAAGAAAAAAACGCTGATTTTACTGTGACTTCATATGAATCAATAACGATAGACAAGAGGGATTCAGTATTTATTTTTAATGAAGATTTTGTGCGAGACCACGTTAGAGTGGAGAATGATGGTATAAACACCATTATTATGCTGGGAGAACAGGTTGAGTTAGACGAGTTGATTGCGGAAAAGAAAAAACTCCTCATTGGACTTAAAGAAGAGTATATCAAATTGGAGGAGGAACGAAAAAGACTAGACAATGCTAAAGATAATATTTCGCCGTTATATTATTATAATTTAATACGAGATGCGCTTCGTGCGGATGGAGGATGGGCTGATACTGATCGAGATATAAAAGGGAATACAGTAAAAAGTCGAGTTTCCGAAGATTTAGTCCACACTTTGTTGGGTCTTACTGAACCAATAGAGAATTATGATACTTTGCGCAGCCGAGTAATCGACAATCTAAATCTTTATAAAGAGTCTGAAGATGCCCAAGAACTGGATTGGGTTAGAGATAATGTATCACTACCTGAAGGTCTTGAACAACTAAATGAATTGTTAATAAAACCGTTGGATACGCCTAAGTTGACAGACCGTGAACGTAGGCTTTTGGCTTTATTAACACAGCATCCACAGTATTCAACAGACGAAACCAAGCGAATGATGGCAGAAAATTGGCCTTTCTGTCCTATGTGTTTGCGTGAAATAACAGAATCTGACAAGAATATCATTGCCCAAACTTTAACCTGCATATTGAATGAAGAGGCAAATCAATATGAAGCATTGCTACGCGTTGAATTGGAGAAGTTTTCCATGATTGGAACATCTCTTCCGACTTTTAGAGGCAGCTTAAATGAACGGGAGTTGAAGAGTGCGCAAACAGCAAAGACAAATCTTAATTCCATCCTGCATAAGATACAACAAATAATCATTCAACGTAAGAATGACATTTACACATCTCTAATAAATCCATTCTCGGAAGAAGACTATTTAGCATATAAAAGTTCTGTTACTGCATGGGAAAAGGCTTTGGACGCTATGGAGCTATGCGTAAAGCGCTTCAACGATTCCGTTACTAAACGGAATAAGTTATATAGACAGTTACGGATAGATAATAATTTATTGGCGAGAAAACAACATTCAGCATTATTGGCTAGTTACAAACTGGCTAATGAATATAGTGAAAAAAATCAAGCTCAAATAGAATCCAAGCGTAAAGAGCAGGAGACAATTCTGCTAGAAATCAAATCACTAATTTCCCAGAAAGAGCGTACGGATATAGCATTAGACTATATTAATCAAGAATTACAATATGTATTTTTCAGCAAACGTAAGGTGATGCTGGAACCAGGCAATGGCTGTTATAAACTTCGGATTAATGGCAAAGCTGTTAAACCAAAGAAAATTAGTGTCGGAGAAAGAAATGTATTAGGATTATGTTACTTTTTTGCTAAGCTGTTTGGTGGCAAGACAGTAATATCCAAATACACTTCTGAATATCTTATTGTGATTGATGATCCGGTATCAAGTTTTGATTATGGCAATCGTGTTGGAGTTATGTCGTTGCTGCGATTCCAATTCGGAAATATCCTTAAAGGAAATTCTAACAGTCGAATATTGGTCTTATCTCATGATTTACAATCAATTTTTGACCTTATGAAGATTCGTAATGAAGTAACCGATAAAAAAGATCCCACTTTTGTTGAGTTAGTAAATCTCAGTCTAAAAGTACATAAGTTAAAGAACGAATATAAAAAATTATTGGAGAGCGTATTTGAATACGCTTCTTCTGCGACAACATTTGACTCTGATGATATTCGTGATATTAGTATTGGAAATACTATGCGAAGATTACTAGAAGCTTTCTCCAGTTTTTGCTATGACATGAACTTTGAAAAAATGCTTAGAAAAGAGGATATTCTTTTAGAAATCCCAGAAAATAGACGGAATTATTATGGAAATTTCATGTATAGGCTCACTCTAAACTCTGAAAGCCATATGGAAGAGAATATCTATACCCTTAATGGAATTACTGCAAGATTCACAAAGGAAGAAAAGATCCAAACAGCAAAGAGCATACTTCTCTTTTTGCAATATATAAATAAGCCGCATCTTAATGCCTATCTCTCTGAACATATGGCAGAGATTGAGAGTTGGAAAGCAGATGAAGAGGAATGGGTTCTTCCAACAATATAAAAGACCTAAGAAAGACTGATGATGCTTACTGCCCTATGACTATTGACGATATAAAGGCATTGATTGCAGCGGACGAGTCGCGAACTCTGGAGCTGAAAAGGACTACCGGCGAACTGAAAGACGGTATGCACTCGGCGTGTGCGTTTCTCAACACAGATGGTGGTTGGTTGATTTTTGGAATTACGCCGACAGGATTGAAGATTCTTGGGCAGCAGGTTACGGAAACGACTAAACGTGAGATTGCACAAGCCATTGCCGGATTGGAGCCCGCTGTCGATGTGAAGATTCATTATGTGGAAGTGCCAGACCGTCCGGGAAACAAAGTTATTGCCATGCACTTTGATGGCTGGGTATGGGGAGAGCGACCGCATACCTTCCACGGATGCCCTTATTATAAAGTCGAAAGCACAACGAAGGTAATGCCGCACGAGATGTATGATGAACGAATCCGGGCGCATCAGCCTCAGATGTATGCGTGGGAGCGTCAGATGGCAGATGGTGTTATGCTTGCCGACTTGAACGAGAAGCATATCAGAGGGTGCATCCGGCTTGGCGTTGAGGGCGGTAGAATTCCCGCAAGCGCAATGAGTGCGCCGATCGATGACACATTGGCGAAATGGAATCTTCTGAAAAACGGCAATCCGACCAATGGAGCGGTGATGCTTTTCTCGAACAATATCGAAGAGTATCCGCAGTTTCGGCTTCGGATGGCTCGCTTCTTGGGTAACGATAAGAATGAGTTTATCGACAACCAACGTGCAGAGGGCAACTTCTTCGACTTGCTTGACGCTGGCATGGCATTCTTCTTCAAGCACCTCAATTTAAGCGGAAAGATTACAAGCCACAGCCTTCAGCGCGAGGAACGCCTTGAAGTGCCGTATCACGCTTTGCGCGAAGCATTGATTAACAGTCTGTGCCATCGTCAATGGGAGAAGCATAATCTGACCGGAAGTATCGCAATCTACGATGACCGCATAGAGATTGCCAATCCCGGCATATTCCCTCCTCAAATCTCACCCGAATCCATCAAGGAGCCGCACGAGTCCTACCCATACAATCTTAAGATTGCCGAAGCCCTGTATAAGTCAACCTATCTGGAAAGCTGGGGTTCCGGAGCCAAGCGTATAATGGATGCTTGCCGCGAACAAGGCGTAGATGAACCCACATGGCGTTGGGACGGAGGCTTTGTAATCGTAACCTTCAAACGACCGACAAGGAACGTGGCTTCCCAAGAAGCCATCAAATCGAGTGGCGGAGGAAACGGCATACAAACAGGCTATTCTGCCAAAGAAACTAAAGAAACCAAAGAAAATCCCAAAGAAACCAAAGAACTCCCCAAAGAAATTATTGACGCAATCAATAATCGCGATTTGACGGAAGTTCAATGCAATTTGCTGTCTCTGATTATAGCAATGCCCTCTATAACCTTGTCCAAGATGGCGGAAGAATTGAATCTGACCATAGATCAGGTGCGGACTTTGAGAAAAAAAATGGAAAATAAAGGTGTATTTCTTTGCCGTATAGGAGCCACAAAGAAAGGTTCCTGGGAAATAAAATTTGAATGACTATGACTATTGAACAACAAATAGACCAAGCGGTAGAAGACTTAAAAAGTATTTTGTGTCAATCCGCGAAATCTCGCCAAGAAGCCCAACGCATAAGCGACATATTAGACTCAATTGGCTATCAGCTTAAATCAGCAAATTCCACATTGACAGGAAACTTTTCCAAGGCAACTTTGGAAAGTATGGTTTCAAAGATGTATTCCGAGAAATCAAGGTTATAATGGTTGAATTGTTCACCATAGAATAATCTTCCACGGATTGATTGTTCCTGCAATCAGTCATCTGACTGATTGGCAGATCAGCAAGACTTTCTAACGGCAATCCTTTCGGTCATTCATCCATAAGGCTTGACACCCATCTGCTCATAAGTTCATTCAGTCATCTGTTCATACGTATGAACATCAATACGTTAGTACGTTCATACGTCAATACGTACTAACAGCATCTTTGCAATCAAGACTTCGATAAGCAACTATCTGTAGCAATGTGCGTTAACCAAATTACAATCTCGAAAGCATTATATAGCGCATATTGATATATCAACTGCCTTTCGTCAAATCATGTTCTACCTCATTGCAGAAGTTGGATGTTGCCGATGTTACAGATAATTGAAATTCTCGGCTATCCCGATTACAATAGCCTTTTCTGTATGTAACCTATTGTAATTTGGTTCTATCAAGCCTTCTGATTCTGTAGGTCGCAACGGAATCCGTCGGGATTCTGCAAGGTATGTTTTGAGCTGCACGAAACTGATTTTGCAGCTCAAAACCCTTGCAGAATATTGGTTGGTCTTACTCCAAAGTCGTAATCCCCGTTGCCGATTTCACACTCCGATTTTTCCCTTTTTGTTTCTCATTGTGATTTGCAGAGAAGGAAAAAGCTGACAAATCATTGTTGACTTATCGGCTTAGGATATGACGGTTGGGACCTTACATCGGCACATAGTTGATTTCACCGAGGGAGTTGATAGCATCCTGTTTCAGACTGTCAACGACATGGAGATATCGCTCTGTCATCTTTATGGAGGTATGTCCGAGGAGGCTTGACACCGTTTTTATATTCGCTCCTTTGGTAAGGACGTTCACCGCGAAGCTGTGCCGGGCGCAATGCCATGTGATTTTCTTCTTAATGCCTGCCGCCTTTACCCATTTACGAAGATACAGGTTGCAGATGTTGTAATGCGGAACTTTGAATATCCGGTCATCATAGTTGTCGTTATCCGGCTCACCGATCAGACGGATAAGGGTGTCGTTCAATGGAACGATTACCCAGCTCCGGCTGCTGTGGTCTTTTGTCTTTTGCTGCTGGAAACGCAATGTTTGGGTTGTGTAATCCACATTGCGATAGGTGAGCTGGCTCGTGTCGCACCATCGCACACCGGTATAAAGAGCGAAGATGAACGCACGATGAATCTCCGGCTTCTCTCCCTCAAAATGTGTAGCCACAAGCTGCTGTATTTCCTCCGGCAGAAGAATCTCCTTTTGAAGCGTCATGTTGTCGTTCTTCAACACGAATCCCCGACACGGATTTTTCTTGATTAGGTCTTTGTCAACAGCCGCCGTAACCATACGCTTGAACATCCGGAAATAGATTTTGGGGCCGTCGCCTGTTCCGTTCTCTTTCAGATACTCAACATAAGCCGCCACCATGTCAACCGTCAGTTGCGTCATCTTCAGATTTTTCTTATAAAGGGAATATCTCGGCGTATCGGCAAGAAAGGTCATAAACTTTTGCAGACCGTGCCCGAGCGTTATGCGGGTGTATTTAGTGAGCGACGGGGATTTGATGAACTCCTTGTAGAACTCAAGAAAGTCCTCATCCATATCCTTGCGGAGTCGATAGCCCTCCCTGTCCTCAAGGAAAGATTGCTCACGTTCAAAACGTATCTTTTCAGCAAGGGCAAGAGTATTCTTGTTCTGCAAACGCTCCTGCTGGTTGCGGGGATGAAGCCAGATATACAGGTTGAGGTTTTCTTTCTTGCGGGAGTGTTTGATTTGATATTTCGGTTTACCCGCCATCGCTCCCTCGGTGTAAAACACCTGATTGCCGTCCTCGTCAAGCACGGGCGATTCAGTCCGTCCGAGATAATATTCAAGGAAAAGGCTGGCGCGACCATCGCTCAACTCCGATTGCCGTAGCTTGGGATTCTGCTTCTTGCGATTTTCTATTTTTGCCATACAATTATATTGCTGTCCGGTAAAACTTTGACATGATAGGAAATGGACTATTTTTATCTCATACAGCATGAAACAGACTCGTATAGATGTCTTTTAAGGGCTTTTTGATGCTTAATGCTACCAATTTCACATCGCCTCAAATGACAAGCCCTTTTTCGTAAAACAGGTGTAACTTATTATATTTGTAGAGAATATATGATTTTGTCTTTTTTTACCGGACAGCAATAATACAATTATAATTTTGCGCAAAGATAATCCGAGGCATATTAATCTGAAAATCGCCGTTTACAGACCTTAACATTTACCCTCTGACTACAGTCCATAATTGAGGGTACAAAAGGTGTACTTTTTGAGAAAATCGGGTCAAAAGCAGGAAAATCGTCGCACCTCCAATAATGCTTATTGCACTGAAAATAAGCATTGTTAGCTAATTAGGCTTGTCTATGATTTTCTATCAAAGAAATCTGGAAACTTTCAAATTAGCACAAGGATTAGCATAGTGGTTCTCACGTCATATGCGTGGGCTGCTATTTCCATATCCGTGCTAAGGGTTTTCTCAGGACCTCCAATCAGAGCGTGGCATAGTCAGTTCCACGCTTCATTGTATATATATTTGGCCGACAAGGGACTGTGAAGGCCTATTGTCAACCAATGCCATACAAATACATCACCTTTCTACTGGTCATATTCGCAAGTATGGTGTCATGCTCAATGTTTCGGCAATCCAGCCACATAGAGCCAAAGAACACCTCGACCACTCCTCCGCAACGCGTCATCTACAGCGATTCCATCGACAACATAATCTTACACGCGAACAGTGTCTGTTGGTGGGAAGTAGAGGGAATGACTGAGTTCCCTGATTCTGTTCCCTCTGATGAACCAGTATTCATCTTTGGCTACCCCGTGGAGACGCGTCACGAACCATATGCGGATAGCGTGCTATCATTCATCATATCTGATTATGACTGGTATATCCGAGATTATCCACCGGTCAAACAGATGTTTCATCCTGATGTGATTTTTTTGTTCACCAATAATATTTCCAACGAAAATGCGGGAATGTTTGTGTCTTTCGGAACCGGGGAGGTTGCTATATTCGACACAACCGACATACAAAATCTTTCGGATAGTGTGCCAAATGACAATCTCAAATACTATCTGATGCGAGACCCACGGCTCCTGGCCAGATGGACAGCGGGGAAATTACCCCAAAATGAATATTATCAAACCCTTTTGAAACTCTGAGCATGAAAAAACTCGCCATCATTATCATCTTTCTGTCATTGCTTTCCATAAGGTCGTCGGCCTCCACTTTCCATGCCATCATCTTCGCGAACACCGATGACTCACACATTGGAAAATCCGTTTATATCGACTTGAAACGTATGGAAGTGGAAATGACCGCCATATCCAAATCCATCGGATATTCCATCAAGAAATATTTCTATTATGGAGATGCCGCCAGATTCAATCGTGACAATCTCGAGTCTGTGATTGACAATCTAAATTGCGGGCCAGACGACATCATTTTCTTTTATTACTCCGGTCACGGAGGACGCGCCGAGAACGAAAACACCCAATTCCCGGAAATGTGCCTGACTGTCAACGAACCCCTCACACGTTCCTCCCAGCTCTGTCCTTTGCATAACGTCTACTCACGTCTCCGCAACAAGAATCCTCGTCTTACGATTGTGATGGGGGATTTGTGCAATTCTATCATACGAGGATACAAGCGTAACGACAACCTGGCATCAAAAGGGGCCACGATACTATCAAAAGGAGCATACAACGTTTATAGAAATCTCTTTGTCAATGTAAAGGGCGGACTTCTCGCTGCTTCAAGCCAGCCCGGCCATACCTCCGGTTGCTATCAGATCCACGAGGATGGACAAACATATGAAGCCGGAGGATATATGACCCATTCATTCCTGACCATGTTGCAATATTGTGTCAGCCAAAGCCGGGAAGTCAGCTGGGACGGATTGATGAAAGGCACCATCACCTTGACACAGGAACTGACCTCAGCAGCTCCAACTCCTCAGACTCCCATCTACAAGTCCGAAATAACCATAGCTACCCCTCCCGCCATAAGCAACAACATAAACACACCACCGCAGCAGCCGGCCCTGTCAAACGACGACGCAACTAACCAACGCGACAAACTCGCTTATTCGTTATCAATGGTCTGCAGCCAAGAGGTGCCGAAACTCGACAGAATCCACAACATCGACGCCGCAAAGAAATATTTCGCGGGGTCGCAGGCCCGTGTTCAGGTCATCGGAGCAGACAACCGGACAATAGTCAACACCTGCGGCATAGACAGTTATCTCAATTACCTCAGTATAGCGACAAATATGACCCAGGTAATGGTACTTGAGACCAAGGAAAACGAATCCGAGAAAATCACATACCTGAAAGTTCACGAACTCCACTATAAATAAGACCAATGAAAAAAACAATCATCACGACACTGCTTATCTGCATCGCGCCATTCATTCTCATGGCCCAACAGACCAACGACCTCTCTCCGGAAGAAATCGACGCGTTCAAAATCCAATGCCAAGAACGAGTCGACGCGTTCCAGATGGGGCTTGAAGTCATCGCCGACAAAAGCCAGAATGCAGACATCAAGTCTCACTATATCAAAACAATCCCTGAAATGTTCATGGGTGAGGGAGACCCGTGGACAGACACCAACGGTGGGAAACATGCCGCCGTAAAGATGCAGGTCTCATCCATCTCCTCGGGAAAAACCACAGACATCCCGCTGAAGCAATATCTGCAAAGACTACGTAATATGCCCTACACCTCAGTGGAACTTAAAAAAGCAAAGACCTGCATGATAAGCAACCTCTACAAGGTCAGCGACAATCTCTATATGGGAACATGCACTTTCTTCCAGTATTTCACCGGACAATCGGGCGACAACGTGGTCTATCGCGATTATACCCAAAAGGAGGTGGATGTATACATCCGTCGTGTGGCCGATGGCAGTCTTGGAAGCTACTGGGATATGAAGTTTGGAGACATCAATGTCACCGAGACACAGAAATTGTAATCCAATACCATTCAATATGAAATCCAGGATATTTTTCTTGATTATGCTCACAGTGCTATCCGTCAGCCATTCCAGCGCATTTATCTTCACACAGGCAGTCGATGAGGAGGCACTGATGAGCAAGGTCAAACAAATCGATGAATTTTTCAGCCGTTTCAATCTGGAGACAGGCTGCAACGGAAATCCCATAGACTCAGCATCCATAACCATCGACTCCATCCCGTCAGATTCAATAATGCGATTCAGGAATCTCGCGTCACTCCTTCATATCGAAAATTTCGTGAACGAGAAAAACGAGCCAGACTCCCTCGCCTGGGAATTTATAGGTTATGTGGCCAGAAACAATAAGCGGATACATTACGCCGATACGACATGGCATGCCGAAGCGATAGCATCCTTTCTCCACTCCGGCAAGACTTACCCGATACGCATTTTCCTCAAGACTGAAAATGTGAGGGATGTCATCTACAAGTGGGTGATAACCGACATCGACACTCCGCTTATCTCTGAGACCGACAGCATCAACCACAGCATTTCAATAATGCCCGGTGCTCATAGCAGCTCATTCATCACTCTGCCCGAGACTATAAACCTTAACTCTCGGGAGATAGAGTCGCTCTTCAAAAAAGATTATAAGCCAAATCGTCTCGCCGTGTTCGCGTGGCTTGTGTCATCCGATAAGATAAAAATGAAAAACGTGACCAATGTCAAATACCATTTCACACTTGACGACTACCAATTCACTGTCGAGCGGATTGAAAATGACAACACCGGAAACAACGGATGGCTTATAAATGAAATTCATACCGAAACCAAACAATCCAGACAATGAGAGCATTACTTTTGTTTCTGACAGGGTTGATTGCCCTGGCATCTTCAGCACAGAATCTTACCCAGGCACAAAAACAGGAAGCGCTTCAGTGCGCGACCAAGTTCTGCGAGCTGCTGACACGCTTCAGCAATGGCGAGCGCACCCTCAACACTCAAATCAACGCCTTATGCTCGGGGGCGGATTGCTCCGCGTTCGACGACATCAAGACCAACAAGGAGATAACCCTACGAAACTACCTGCTGGCCATCCAGACAAAATATCCACATAAACTCTCTATGGCCATCACTACTCCCACCCTCTCCGACAGCAAAGTTTACGCCGAACCAGTAATGGGGATGTCACTTGAATGGGGGAAAATAGATGATTCTGCCGGGGAGGCAGCTACAGGCACAATGTTAGGATTGTCTGTCGACCAGATAAGCAATTACTATGTAGTCTTCAATGTCAGACAAGATTATACGTCACTCGGTCGCAGTGTCAATAAAAAACTCATATACGATGCGGCCAATCAGAAAATCACTGCTTTCATCACCGACAACGGATCTTATATCTGCTTTCTGAACAGCCTGTCAACATTCTCCAAAAAAGATTACAAGAATGCGATATACTGGGCAGATATGGGTAGTAAAAATTCTCGCTCTCATTGACAAAAAAGTGTCATGCCGTAGCATTATTAAGCGCCACATATTCCGGAGATTTTGCACAAGGGATAAAATATGCCGAGCTTTATGGTGACAGACTGTATATTGCGTTTCTCAATGCCATTCAATTAATGTTGTCTGAAAATTTCAGCCAAATGCCCCCATATGTCAGAGAGTTGGAATCCTTGTTGGAAACCCGAACAGATATGGGCAATATCGCAAAAGGAAATTTGTATTGTAGTTTGGGCAATATTTTCGCATCCCCTCTATATCCCGGTCAGAATATGGATAAAGCGTTGGCGTATATGAAAAAGGCCATACAATTAGATTGTCCCAACGCAGGCTATCTGATTTATATTTATTATACTCTATTTGGAGAAAATTTTGCATCGGCAGACATAGCTTTGACCGCACTTGAAATTTCTGTCAATTTAGGTTATCCCCCTTCTTTTTATCCATACGCAGTCCTGCTGGAGGGAAATGATTATATTGATGATGCCAAGACATACTACGAGAAATCTGCGAAATCGGGAAATTACATCGCAATGGCATGTCTGGGACGACTTCTTATAAATCAAGGGGATAAGGCCAATGGTGTGAATTGGTTAAAAAAGGCGTTGTCTTGCGATAATCTTGACGAAAAGATTGAGCTGGAAGGAACAGGGTGGTGGCCTAAATCACGCGCCGACGTGCAGGCTCTTCTGAACAAATACAATAACTCCACTACAAGCTCATATTCATCATCCCCGTCATATTCTTCCCACTCAGCCAGCACCTCTTCCTCGACATCATCTTCATCCGGTAGCTCCTACTCCTCAGCCTCCTCATACACCCCGTCAAGCAGTTATCATACCTCTTCCTCCAGCTCATCAGGTAGTTACTCCAGCTATTCAAGTTACAACTCATATAGCAGCCATAGGTTCAATGAAGCCAAAGATGACTTCTGCATGGGGCTTTCGGCCGGATACGTCAGGAAAGAATGGCTCTATAACGACGGCTCTTCAAAAGAGAATCTTGATGTCTTCTGGGAAGACAAATACACCAACGGCATCCAGGTCGGACTGCGCGTTGATTGCCAGTTCGGTTACGGATTCGGCCTTAACAGCGGACTGTTTTATGAATATTACTTCGACAAAAGTGAGGATTTTGTCGATAATGACATAACATTTTATTACCGGATGAAAGAGCATTCACTATATCTTCCCGTTCATTTCAAATATAACCTCAATTTCAGCAGATGGTTTCAAATCGGCCTATACGGAGGTATCGGTCTGGATTGCGGACTAAGCGGTAAATATATCCTGTGTTCACCCGAAGAGCTGTACTCCGGCGATGAAATGTTTTCTCCCGGAGACACCCTCGACTCTTTTTCTATGTATAGCGATGAATATGACCTCAAACGGTTCAACGCGTCATTGGAATATGGAGCGTCCATAAGGATACGCCGTCTTCAGCTAAACTTCACAATCTCTAAAGGATTGGTAAATATGTCAGGGAGTGACGAGTACACCGTAAAACAAAACAAGGTTATGAGCTTGACAGCGTCGCTCTGTTTTTGATATTCCGGTTTCAACCATCAATATAACTTCGCATCCGGAGGTGTCTCACGCAGATTCCGCAGATACGCGGAATCTGCGTGAGACCGTTTTTAATATATGCTGCAAGGTGTCCGCGGAATCCTCAAAAACTTTTTCGCGGGAATAAATTCTGCCAATTTGTTGTTTATCAAGATTTTTACTATATTTGCAAGACTAATTCCTTACTTAGACATATTTCAGACGATAACCATGAGAAAAATGTTTTTGGGCCTGGCGGCGGCGCTGGTGGCGCTGTGTGGCCAGGCGAGAGAGATTGTGTTGCTCGAGGGGCCGTTCGAGGCCGACTGGAGCGACAAGCATTGTGTCGACCCGATGCAGATGGTCGGTGTGGCCGCGGGCGACATAATCCATGTCTATACCAGCGATGTGAAGAACTACGCCGTGGCGTATATCCGCACCAAGAGCAATGGCTGGGCGGCCATCAGCAGCGACTATGACAATATCCGCATCACGGGCGACTTCGAGTGTCGCCTCGACGAGACACTGATTGATGTGATCGACAACGAGACCCTGATGTTTGGCGGCAGCGGCTACACCATCGAGAAGGTGACGCTGATCACTGACCGCCCCGAAGACACCCGCGTGGGTTACGATGACCTGTCAAACCCCGACGCGACGGAGGCCACCCGGCAGATTTATGACCTGCTGCGCAATTGCTATGGCAACCGCTCCATATCCTGCTCCATGGCCGAGGTCAACTGGAACCACAAGGAGGCGGAGTATGTCAAGGCGTGGACCGGGAAGTATCCGGCGATGAACGGATATGACTACATCCACCTGACTTATGACTGGGAGCCATACGGCGAC
Source organism: Bacteroidales bacterium (assembly GCA_910575615.1). Lineage (GTDB taxonomy): Bacteria > Bacteroidota > Bacteroidia > Bacteroidales > Muribaculaceae > UBA7173. The sequence continues at coordinate 19,034 of CAJTEX010000016.1, forward strand.
ATCAGCCCCGTCAAGGAATGGTGGGACATGGGTGGCCTCGTGACCATCTGCTGGCACTGGCGCGCCCCTGACAGCGAGGCTGTCTGGGAGGCATACAAGCGCGACAACAACGACAACACCGTCTTCGAGGGTTTCTACGCCCCAGGCGGCGGCTCCCCCAGCACCACATTCAGCCCGGCCAACGCGGTGGTTGACGGCACATGGGAGAACGAGTTCGTCTGGTCAGACATCGAGAAGGTGGGCCAGCGGCTCAAGCTGCTCCAGGATGAGGGCATAGTGGTAATCTGGCGTCCTTTCCACGAGGCGGCGGGAAACAGCACCATTTACAGCGACGGCAAGGCATGGTTCTGGTGGGGAGCCGACGGGGCTGCCCCCTGCGTGACTCTCTGGAAGATGATGTATGACTATTTCCGGGAAATCGGCCTCAACAACCTGATATGGGTGTGGACCTCGCAGACCAAGGACGGGGCCTGGTATCCCGGCGACGACTATGTCGACATGATCGGACGCGACCTCTACAACTACAAGACCTCAGACGCGTCTTACAATTTCGATTACCTGACGGCGTATTACCCTCACAAGATGATCGCCCTGTCGGAATGCGGCTACTCCGGTGGCACAAGCCCTTACATCAGCGAGCAATGGGAGGTCGGGGCCAAATGGAGCTTCGCCATGCCCTGGTATCATTATGGGTACAAGCTCGGGGGCAACCACCAGTATGCCAACAAAGACTGGTGGCAAGACTGGTTTGGCCTCGACCACGCCATCACGATGGAGGAGATGAAGGCGCTGAAGGAGGAATACCTCTCGCGCTCGTCGGTCGACGCGCTACCGGGTGCTGACAGCGCCCCGGGCTACGACTACCCAGCCGTATGGCACAACCTACAGGGCATAAGAATCGCCCAGCCCACACAGCCTGGCATTTATGTCAAGGATGGCCGCAAGGTTGTGATACGTCCGTGACCCTTAGCTTACCCCACACTAATCCGGAATCGAATCTATACCTGCCTGCATTGAATCCGTCCACGAATCTTACGGATTCGTGGACGAACCATACATATGGGTATTATTAGGGGAAATCAATTAGTATTGCCCATAATCATACGATTGACACGATGAGCAATGCGATAGACAGGATGACTATAAGAGCTACAATAATGCCCCAAAACCACTTGGCGGTGTCGGGGTCAGTGGCCATATCCTTCAATCCACCAAATATATCTTCCAACAGGGTAATACCCATGAATATGTCGAAGTAGCTCATAGAACTCTGTTTGATTTGCAAAATTGATCAGGGGCGCAGCTGGCCATCTCCGGTGAGGAGGTAGCGGGTGGTGGTGATCTCGCGCAGACCCATCGGGCCGCGCGGCCCGAGCTTCTGTGTGGAGATGCCGATTTCAGCCCCGAGGCCAAACTGGGCGCCGTCGGTGAAACTTGTGGGGAGGTTGACATAGACGCAAGAGGCATCGACCATCCGGCGGAACCGGTCGGCGGCGACGGGGTCAGCGGTGATGATGCTCTCGCTGTGGCCCGAGCCGTGGCGGGCAATGTGGTCTATGGCCTCGTCGATGCCGCCGACTACACGCAGCCCCATCTTGTAGTCCATCCACTCAGTGTCCCAGCAATCCCCGGCAGCCACCAGCAGCGAATCGGGATAGCTGCCCCTCAGCGCGTCCATTGCCTCGGAGTCGGCATGTATCTCCACCCCCTTGGCGGCCAGTGGGGCACACAGGGCGGGAAGGTCGCCCAGGCGGCCACGATGGACCAGCAGGGTATCGAGGGCGTTGCAGACGCTCACACGCCGGGTTTTGGCGTTGGCCACTATGCCACGCCCCATCTCCAGGTCGGCGGTGAGGTCGAAGTAGGCATGCACTACCCCCGCGCCGGTCTCGATGACCGGCACCCTGGCGTTGTCGCGCACGAAGTCAATCAGCCTGCGGCCTCCGCGCGGGATGCAGACATCCACAAACCCTACCGCTCCGAGCAGGGCGGCGGTTGCCTCATGGGTGGAAGGCAACAGCGCGGCCATATCGGTTGACAGGCCGTTGAGGCGTAGCGCCTCATGAATCAGGGCAATGGCCGCACGGTTGGAGTCATCTGCGTCGCGCCCCCCTTTCAGTATGCAGGCGTTGCCGCTCTTGAGACAGAGCGAGAAGACATCGAAAGTGACATTCGGACGAGCCTCGTATATAACTCCAATCACCCCGAACGGCACCCTGACCCGGCGCAGGTCGATGCCGTTGGGCAGTCGGCGATGCTCCACATCCTCCCCCACCGGGCATGGCAGCGCCGCCACATGGCGCAGGTCATCGGCTATCCCGGCCAGACGCTCAGGGGTGAGCTGCAGGCGGTCGTACAGCGGATTTGACGGTTCCATGCGGCTGAGGTCGCGGGCGTTGGCCTCCAGCAGATCGGCCTGACGGCTCTCGATCAGCGAGGCAAGGGTGGTTATCGCGGCCGAGCGCCGCTGGTCGTCGACAGCCAGCAACGCGCGTGAAGCCTCGCGCGACCGTCGGAATATGTCGTTGAGATTTTCCATATTGCAAGATTTCATTTGTTGGCCGACTCCTCGAGATAGAGGTAGTCGTAATGAATGAGCGGGCGTTGGCCGTGGCGGCCTATGGCGGCGGCGGCGGCGACGCTGTCGGTAGCGGCACGCCCCACGGCGACACGCTCGCCGGAGGGGGAAAGCACCGAGACGATGTCACCCTCCTCCCACTCTCCGCAGACCGCCGTCACCCCGACCGGGAGCAGGCTGACCGCCCGGTCGCTGCGGAGAATCCCAACGGCCTCGTCATTGACATGGATTTCCCCCTTGGCGAAAGAACCGCTGTGGGCAATCCACCGCTTGATGGTGCTGAGCGGGGCGGCAGATGGCTCGAAGAGGGTGTGTGGCACAGAGTCGGGGTTCTCCACAAGGTCGACCAGCACCCCGGGGCGGTCTCCCCGGGCAATCATCACCGCCACACCCTCGGCCGACACCTTGCGGGCGATGCCGCATTTGGTGCCCATCCCGCCCCGTCCGAAACCGCTCTTGGCGGCCACGACATGGGCCGAAGGGTCTTCCCTCGGGGCCACACGGGGAATCAGCACCGAGGCGGGGTCGGCCGGCGAGCCGGTGTAGATGCCGTCGATGTTTGACAGAATCACCAGCAGGTCGGCATCGAGCATCGTGGCGATAAGCCCCGACAGCTCGTCATTGTCGGTGAACATAAGTTCGGTCAGGCTCGCCGTGTCATTCTCGTTGACAACCGGAATCACCCCGTTGTCAATCATCGTCAGCATGCAGGCCCGCTGGTTGAGGTAGAGGTCTCGCGAGGAGAAATTCTCCTTCTGGGTCAGCACCTGCCCCACGAGTATCCCATACTCGCCGAAAAGCTGGTTGTACAGGTTGATGAGCCTTATCTGCCCTATCGAGGAATAGAGCTGTCGCGAGGCCACACTGTCGAGGGCCAGGGGGCGGCTGACCGCGCCACGTCCGCAGGCCACGGCCCCGCTTGACACCAGCACAATCCCGTGGCCCCGGGCGTGGAGCCTCGCGATCTGGTCGACCAGGGCCGACATGTTGGTGACATTGGGTTTGCCGTCGGGGCGGGTCAGCACATTGCTGCCGACCTTCACCACTATCCGTTTCTTTGCTTCATCCATCGCCTTGACAGTCAGTTTACGGCGCGGCCCGCTTTCAGTCCGGCTATCACCGAGGCTGAGAATCCGGCCTGCTCCATCGCGTTGAGTCCTTTTATGGTGATGCCTCCGGGGGTGGTCACCTTGTCTATCTCGCTCTCCGGATGGACGCCCGGCAAGGCCAACAGCGACGCGGCCCCCTTGAGCGTCTCCACCACTATGGCCTGGGCCTCAGAGGCACGGAATCCAAGTTCCACACCACCCTCGACGGCTGCGCGGACATAGCGCATCGCGTAGGCGATGCCACACGAGGCCAGGGCGGTCGCCGCCGGAAGCAGTTTCTCCTCGATTTTCATTACCTTGCCAAGCAGCGAGAACGCTTTCACGGCGCGGTCAGCCCCGCCGACGACCTCCACCACGAAGGTCATCGACTCGCGCAGCACCATCGCCGTGTTGGGCATGACCACCGACAGGTCGGGATAGCCGTCGGCCTTGCGGAACATCCCTTTCAGTTCCTCACCGGAGACCCCGGCGACAATCGCCGCCACCTCCTGTTTGTCGTAATCGAGGGTGTCGCGGAGTTCCTCAACCACGTCTGGGAGAATCCATGGCTTCACGGCCAGAATCACCAGGTCAGCATCCTTGACCGCCTCTCGGTTGTCTGTGAATGTATTGATTCCCAGCGCATCAAGCGGCACGAGTTTCCCGGCTGAGGGGTTGGCCACGGAGATAGCAGCCGCAGGCATACCCGCCTCGACAAGCCCCCTGGCAGCCGCGCCACCCATGGCCCCGGCTCCGATGACGGCTATTTTCATATCGTTCATTTCTATGATTTTCAAATTTTCCCACAAAATTACAAAGAATTGTCAACATTACCCGCAGCAATCTCCTCGGCCAGGGCATTCAGCCTCATTGACAGCTCACGGGTCAGCTTCCCTCCCGCCGCAGGAGCGTCGGCCGGGACAATCTGCAGCAGCCTCCCCCGACAGCAAAGCTCAAAGCTCTCGCCCGACGGCTTGTATCTCTCAGGGAATCCGCATGGCATCACTTGTATCACTTTCCCTCCGTTGGCAATAGTCCAGTCCCTGACCCTCTTTTCGGCCTGACTTATGAATGGAGAAACCAGTACCCCGCCGTTCTCAACGGTTGCGAGCCATTGCCGCTTCCGCCGGGTCAGCTCGGCGGGGGTGAAGCTGCGGCTCACACGCACCGCCGCCTTTTGCGGATCACCCAACAGGAAGAGGTTGCCGTAGGCCGACAACCGCCTCCCTCCGACGGTCAGACTGTTTACCCTCCGGAAGAAGTCGGGACTGGCACGCCTGACAAGCAGCCTGCGAGGGTTGTCATCGACGTAACGGAGGAAATTATCCAGTGGGATGTCACGGAACAGAATCCGGTCATTGAAATTTTTCTCGAACACAGGCTGCTGCCTTGATGAGAAATCCGCCTGAGGCATCATCTCCCAGGCGGTTCTCGAGCATGCGCCTTTCAATGCCGCGATGTAATAACCAATCTGGCGCGGAAGCCGCTCGCGGGCATAAATTACCAGGTGGATATGGTCGGGCATTACAACCCGCCTTATGATGGTGACCGCCGGGAATTCCTGCCGGAACCGGCAGATGGCTTTCTCGATGGCCTCCCCTACTGTCAGCAATACCGTCCTGGGCCTCTCGGGGGACTGGCGGGGAGCTTCGGGATTGCCCGTCACCAACGAGAAGTCAGGGACGCCGGGAGCTTTTGTCATCGTAATCAGATAGAAGCAACGGGCGCAATAATCGTGACAGAAGGCCCGGCGGGTCATTGGCATAGCGGGGGTGGGTTTGAGGGTTGGCTTTGGTTTTGGCTTGGAAGCCCGCGCTCCGCTCGGCCACAACACCCGCCGCCTCCGGGCCGGGAAGGGCGCAAAGCGGGGGAGAGAGAGGAAAGCGGGGAGGGGAGAGGGAGAGGGGGGAGTAGGGAGAGGCGGCGGGTGTTGTGGCTGAGCGCAGCGAAGCGCGGAAGTGAAGGGGAGAGAGGGGAGAGGCGGGGCCATCAGTGGGGCTCCAGGCAGGAGTCGAGGGCGGCTGTCAGGGCCTCGCGGTCGAGATGCTGGCCGATGAAGACAAGTTTCACCATACGGTCGCCGTAGCGGTCGTCCCAGTCGCGGCGCAGACCCGGCTCCATGGCCATCAGGCGCTCCAGCTCCTCGGCGGGGGCGGTGGCATACCAGAGGCCGGCCTGTGTCAGCTGCTTCTGCACCCCGGCCTGCTCGAAGAGGAACGACATGTCGCGGTTGTGGCTGAAATACAGCACCCCCTTGGCGCGTATGACATTGCGGGGCCACGACGAGGCTATGAATCGGTCGAATTTGCTGAGGTCGAATCCCGGACGGCGGCAATACACCATCGTCTCTATGCCATACTCCGAGGCGTGGCCTCCATCGTGGTGGTGATGATGGTGGCAGTGGCCGCAGGTACAACCGTCGGGATGGTGGTGATGGTGATGATGATGGTGGTGGTCATCGTCATCATCATCATCATCCTCTTCATCATCATGATGATGCCCCTCGATCTCGCGGACCCATGTCGCGGAGGTTGCGACATCCTCGAAGTCAAACATTCCTGTGCCGAGGATTTCGTCGAAATCCACATCGGCGTAGTTGCAGTCGATGATTTTCGCCTTTGGCTGGATGGCGCGGATAATGGCGCGTATGCGCCCCGCCTCCTCGGGAGTGACCTCGGAAATCTTGTTGAGGAGTATCACATTGCAGAACTCAATCTGCTGTATCACAAGATTTTCGATATCCTCCTCACCCTTGACGGCGCTCTTCAGCCCGTCGCCGCAGTCAAACTCGCTCTGCATCCTGAGCGCGTCGACCACGGTAACTATGCAGTCGAGGCGCGGCAATGCGCCCCCCTGGGCTGTGTCGGCCATTCCCGCCATCGCGCAGATGGTCTGGGCTATGGGGGCTGGCTCGCAGATGCCGCTCGCCTCGATGACGATGTAGTCAAACCTGCCCGACCGGGCCAGCTGAGAGAGCTGGTCGATGAGGTCGGTCTGCAGGGTGCAGCAGATACATCCATTCTGCAGGGCAACGAGGTCTCCGTCATCCTCCTTCTTCCCTACCACGCCCCCTTTCTGGATAAGCGACGCGTCAATGTTGATCTCGCCGATATCGTTGACAATCACCGCGAAACGTATTCCTTTCTCATTGCGCAGTATCCTGTTGAGCAGGGTGGTCTTGCCGCTGCCGAGATACCCCGTGAGCAGCAACACCGGTATTTCTTTCCTTTCCATTATCATCTATGGTTTTGTTTCTGCAGACAAAGTTACCCTTTTAATACAATCCGCCAATTGTTAATTACGGTTTGAGAATCCACCTATTAATATATTTTAACAATTGAGCAACCTGTATTACAACCTCCACGGACAGCGCATGAATGAAAGCCTCCCCGGCTTCCATCACTGGCCCTGTTTTCTTATTCCGCGCAAAAAGCATATCTTTGCAAGATAAAGTTCCGCCGGATGAAACGAATCGCCATTTTTGCCTCAGGCAACGGCTCAAACGCCGAAAACATCATAAGGTATCTCAGGGACTGCCCCGCTCGGGAAGCGACGGTGGCCGTGGTGGTGTGCAACAACCCCTCGGCGGGGGTGATAGGCCGCAGCCGGGCGCTGGGAGTCGCGGTGGAGGTGATGAGCCGCCAGGAAATCAACGACCCGACCATAATGGGGCCGGCCCTTGAACGCCACGGGGTAGACGCCATAGTCCTCGCCGGGTTCCTACTGATGCTGCCTGGATTCCTCACCTCCGCCTACCGCGACAGGATAATAAACATCCATCCCTCTCTGCTGCCAAAATACGGAGGGAAAGGGATGTATGGCTGTCACGTCCATGAGGCCGTTGCCGCCGCCGGGGAGAGGGAGACCGGCATCACCATCCACCTGGTCAACGAGAGATATGACGAAGGGCGCGTCATATTCCAGGCCTCCACACCGTTGGAGCCGGGCGACACCCCCGAGACAATCGAGGCGAAGGTACACCAGCTCGAACGCCGTCATTTCCCCGCCGTCATTTCACGGTGGCTCGCGGATTTTTGAAAAATATCGCCTCCACCGGAATGGAGAAACGGAGAAAAATCCGTAATTTTGCAACCCGTTATGAAGTATGGTTTTGACAACGAGAAATATCTCAGGATACAGTCCGAACACATAAAGGAACGTATCGCCCAGTTTGGCAACAAGCTCTACCTCGAGCTCGGGGGGAAACTGTTTGACGACCACCACGCGAGCCGCGTCCTGCCGGGATTCCAGCCCGACAGCAAGCTCAGGATGCTGCAACAGCTCAGCGACCACGCCGAGATTGTGATTGTCATCAGCGCTGTCGACATAGAGAAAAACAAGGTGCGCAACGACCTTGGCATCACCTACGACATGGATGTGTTGCGCCTGCGTGACGAGTTCCAGAAGCGAGGTTTCCTGGTAGGCTCAGTGGTCATCACCCACTACAACGGCCAAAGCAGCGCCGTGGCCTTCCGCCAGCGTCTCGACCGCCTGGGCATCAAGACCTACTGCCACTACACCATCGAGGGTTATCCCAACAATGTAGCCCTCATCGACTCAGACGAGGGTTTCGGCAAGAACGACTACATCGAGACCTCCAGGCCGCTGGTGATCGTCACCGCCCCCGGACCCGGCAGCGGCAAGATGGCCGTATGCCTCAGCCAGCTCTACAACGAACACAAGCGCGGCGTAGAGGCCGGATATGCCAAGTTCGAGACCTTCCCCGTATGGAGCCTGCCGCTCAAACATCCGGTCAACATCGCCTACGAGGCGGCCACCGCCGACCTCAACGATGTCAACATGATCGACCCTTTCCACCTGGAGGCCTACGGCAAGACGGCCATCAACTACAACCGCGACATCGAGATTTTCCCTGTCCTCGACGCCCTCTTCGAGGGCATCTACGGCCACAACCCCTACAAGTCGCCCACCGACATGGGGGTCAATATGGTCGGGTTCTGCATCAACGACGACGAGGTCTGCCGCGAAGCCTCCAAGGATGAGATAATCCGCCGTTACTACACCGCCCTCAACCGCCTGGCCCAGGGGGGTGACAATGAGAGCGAGGTCAACAAGATTGCCTTGCTGTTCAAACAGGCCCATATCGACACCACCTACCGCCGCACCACCGTCGCCGCCCGCGAAAGGGCAGAGAAGAGCGGCGTCCCCTCCTCCGCCATCGAGCTGGCCGACGGCACCATCATCACGGCCGAGACCTCGGCGCTGCTGGGCCCGAGCGCGGCGCTGATTCTCAACGCCATCAAGCACCTGGCCGGGATAGACCACTCTGTGAAGCTGATTCCGCGCGACATGATCGAGCCGATACAGTTCACCAAGACCAACTACCTGAGAAGCGTCAACCCGCGCCTCCACACCGACGAGGTGCTGGTGGCCCTGTCTGTCCTCTCGACCCACGACGACAACTGCCGCCGCGCCCTCGAGAAGCTTCCCGAGCTTTACGGATGCCAGGTACACTCCACGGTGATGCTCGGCGAGGTAGACCACAAGATTTTCAAGAAACTCGGCGTGGGCCTCACCTGCGATCCCGCCAAGAAAAAGAAATAACCTACGTCACAACATATACAAGAGGATGTCTAACAACGAAAGTTAGGCCTCCCTCTTCATATTCAAGGCGGTCGCTCCGCCGTGTCGACAGCCACGCCACACAGCGGCGGCGGATTCTGACACCAGGAGTTGCCACAGATATTTTGCAACTTCCGGAAAATTGCCTAATTTTGCATCGTGCAGACCCTCTCAGTGAGGCCCTGCGCGCGACATAACACATCGTAGTAACACGAAAGTGTCATACTGATTCTCATGTGTCTGAAGTGTGGAAGCTCAGAGACCGAATGCGAGGAAAGGTGGACACTCTTGCGTCGTACATCATACGGCGCGGGGGTCATCCTGTCTGTTCCGAGCATTGAAGGCTTCTTCCACCGCCTGGACACATTCGGAACAAACAAATGGCTCCTGCGCATTTTTATGGAAACCCGACAGTTATCCTCCCACATACAGTCCCTCAAACAAGAGGTCGCCGGCAAGTATGGACTTCCGCTGGCCACTTCGGCCGACTTCAAACGGCTGTCGTCGGCCATGATGGAGGCCGGCGCCGGCTATCTGTCACAGTCGACGCTGAAACGGCTGTGGGGATATGTCAAAGACACACAGGCCAAGCATCTGACCACGCTCGACATCCTGGCGCGGTATGTCGGATGCGATGATTTCCACTCATTCTGCAAAGACCGTTACCCCGGCGACAGCCCCGAGAGCGGATTCGCCTCGGGCGACACCCTCGGAGTCGAGAGCCTTGTCAGGGGTGAGACAGTCGCGCTCTCCTGGGCTCCCAACCGGGATATGACCCTGAGATACCTCGGGGATATGGCATTCGAGATCGTGGAGTCGGCCAACACCCGCCTCGCCCCCGGCACACGGGTGAGATGCCTGCGGTTTGTCGCCGACGAGCCGCTGCTGCTCGACCTGGTCTCAGACCATCACGGCGAGTCGATGGTCTACATCGTCGGGAAGCACGGGGGTATCAGATGGAGTCGCCACGGCTGCTGAAATCCTCCAGCATCCGCTCAATCCGGCCGCGATGGGATGAAAGGGCCGGGTCGAAAATCGTGGCCCATCCCGGAGCCTGGCGCGAGATGAAGTCCGTAGGGCATCGTTCCAGCAGGGGAGCGAACGCCGAGGCGATCCTGCGGTCCATCGCGAGGCATACGCGGCCTATGCGCGCCGACCTCGCATCGCGGGAGAGGGAGTCATCAGAGGCAATCGCGGCGACCGAGTCGCCCGACGCACCCAGCTCCACAAGAAGCACCTTGACGATGGCGTCATGGTCGGCAATCAATCCGGCATATTCCCGGGAAACCACATCCGCCTGAATGGCGGCGGAGGGACATGGCGCGATTCCACCCTGCGACACCTGCCCGGAATCTGCCGGCTCCGCTCCACGCCTGGCCTGGAAGCATGCCGCCACTGCGGCGGGGATTGCCATTCCTTCACCACCTCTTTCAGCACCGCGCGGAACCAGGAGGGCAACCACACCTGTCACCGCCACGGCCACACCAAGGGCCATAAGGGCGACGCGCCGCCTTGCCCGCGCGGCAATCCCAAGCAACACACCGGCGTCGGCGGGGCGGCGCGCGCAATCGGCGGTCATCGCCTTGCGGGCGGCCACGCGGAGAGACCAGCCGGGGCGCATCCAGGCCATCATCTTCCCCAGGCTCCACACATCCGCCCTGGGATCACAGCGGTAGCCGGCCTCAAACTGCTCGGGCGCGCCGTAGCGGCGGTTGCCGCCAACGCTCTTGAACATCGCCTCCCCCGCGCAGTCGGCCATTCCGAAGTCGATGATTTTCACCACCGGGCCATCGCCGTGGCCGCTGACCATCACATTCTCAGGCTTGAGGTCGAGATGGCATACCCCCTTTGAATGCATGTATGCCGCAGCCTGGAGCAACCTCACGGCCGCAGCCGAACGCTCGCGGCGCGTGGCACGGCCTGCAAACTCCCCCAGCGTCTCCCCCTCGACCAGCTCCATCAGTATCACAGGGCCGGTATGGACGGTATCCTCCATCGCCGCCACCCTCACGATGCCGGGATGATTGAGCCTGAGCATTATCTGGTATTCCTTGCGCAGCCTAAGGCGGCACTCCGCCAGGCCTCGGTGGCTCTCGTCGAGCCATTTGGCGAACCACACCACACCGTGGCGCGTCACCCGCCCCACCACCGACCGGCCGTGACGGCCCGTCTCGGCATAGCGGTCCACGGCAGCCATGACGGCCACATCATCCTGCCGACACAGCTCCGACGAACTTTCTGAAACTGACGAATCCACACGCAAATATACGCATTTACACGGATTCACGCCCACTTTCGTCAAGTATTCTTGCCAAAAATGAACCAAAAAAGAACCTGTCGCCACCATTCACCCTGGAATTCTATTTCATAATTTTGCAGACGGATACAAATCCATAATCATTATGCCCCTTGTGTCGCAGCGTGGAGGCCAGCAAAATCAATGCGAGGCATAATGATTTTTACTGGAAAACAAGGCCCCGGCGGCCATCAAGCCTTATCAAGCCATCGATACCACCAAAGAGCATAAGAAGAAACAGGCCGTCACTCAGGCCAGCCACCTCCCGCCCGAACCCCGTTCAGGCACGGAATGTGACAGCCATATCGCCGGCCGCCCACCGATGACCCATATCGGCAAAATGGTACGCGAGGTGTTTGACAGGCTCCCCAAAGGCTGCAACATCGGTTGGTTCGCGCGTCAGCTCAACTGCAACCGCAGCAACATCTACGACATCTTCAACCGCCCCACCCTCGACACCGAGCTGCTGCGCCGCATCTCCATCATCCTCCATCACGACTTCTTCCGCGACCTCTCCGACCGCCTGACGCCCGACCTGCAGGTGACAGACCAAGACACCACGCCTGCCAAACCCCTACACAATGTCTAACAACACGCGACAATCCATACCATTATGTTAGATATGTCCTTTATTAAATTATACAATTTAATCTATACCTTTGCAATAAAATAAACCAATACAGAATTCCATAATCTCTTGTAACCTATGGCACGAAAATTTCTGATCATCCTGACCTTAATCGCATTTTTGACTCTGCCGTCAAATGCAAAACTCAAATTCAATATCTCGGATGAATATATGGTGACGACTTCCGGAACAGGAGTTGGCGGCACCAAGTTCGTCGTGGTCAAGGCTTATGGCAAAGATGTCAAAGAAGCTATGGCAAAAGCCAAGATGGACGCTGTGGCCGCGGCCATATTCCGTGGCCTTCCGGCAGGAGGAGGCGCGCAGGCCACACCGGCTTTATCTCCCGACGGCGAACGTCTTTACACCAAATACACCGATTATTTCAACCGCTTCTTCGATGAGAAATCCGGAGAATACATCCAGTTTGTGAACTTCACAAACAGCGACATCCCCAGCGGAGCAAACAACATACAGACAAGCAAAGGACGACAGGTGACGGTATTCGTGCAGATAATGCATGACAACCTGCGCAAACGCCTTGAAACTGACGGCATAATAGAATCAACCGCTGAAAAGACAGCCAAGATTGGACGCAAGCCTATTATTATGGTCATTCCCGAAGCTGCCTGGCTGAAACAGGTGGGATGTGTCGATGAATCAGGAAATGTGGATTTCCGCCGCGCGCTTGACTACAGCAACGACCTGCGCAACACAATCGGAATCATAGGCAGCCTCATGTCTGAAAAAGGCATGGACCTCACTCTGCTGGAGTCAAAGCTTGACGAGCTTGACGCGGAAGCCGCGCGCATGGCTGTGGCAACAGGCAAGGATGGAGCCGGACTCCAGACATCCGACCTTGACGAACTGTCAAAGGTGGCCAACGCCGACTTTATCATCGAGGTTGGAATCTTCCCCCACGCATACGGGCCCCGCAAGCAATACGAGATACGCATCTCAGGCAAAGACACATCATCGCTGACACAGTTTGACAGCCAGACCATAAACAGCTCCCCCTCGTCGGCCCCGGTGTCGGAACTGATAAAAGAGGTATTGCTCCAATACATTGATCCATTCGTGGATAAACTCCATGCCAAATTTGATGACATATCACGCAACGGACGCGAGGGTTATCTCACTCTGAAACTGACTGAAGGCTCTCCGCTTGATTTCGAGAGCGAGGTGACAATCGGAGGTGAGACCGGCGAACTTGCCGACGCCATCGACATGTGGCTCGACGAACATACTGTCAACGGACAATACACAAAGTCAACCGGCAACACCACCACTCTGAAGTATGAACATGTACGCCTGCCTCTGACCGGCAAGGGGGCTTTCGGCAAGAAGGAGAAAGCCATCGATGCCGAGCAGTTCGGCAAGGATCTGGGCAAGTTCCTTAGCCAATTCGGGCTCTCTACCCGCGTGGAGAAAATCGCCCTCGGAAAAGCTTACCTCTATATCGACGCTCTCTGACACCAACCCCATAAACCCACCGGTATGAAGAATATATTAAAAACCATGGTTGTCGGCTTACTGCTGGCAGCCCCGTCTACAACCCAAGCACAGGCTCCCGATGGAGGGGAAGCCCCCTTGAGCCTAAATGTCTACATCCCTGACAATGCCGGCCTACCCGAAAAGGCGGCCCGCAGCCTTGAAGCCAAGCTTTCCCACGCCATAGCCGCCAATGGGTTCGGCTCGCAGAGCGTCGACAACCGTTTCGTCATTGTGCCGCGCGCAGAGGTCAATTCTGTGACAGTCACCCCAACGGCACCACCCAAGACAGTGGTCGAAGGCACCCTGTATCTCTATGTCGGCGATGGGGTCACATCCACACTCTTCGCGTCGGAGTCATTTCCTGTCAAGGGTATAGGCAGCAATGAGTCGCAGGCATTCATGTCTGCTTTCACAAAAATAAATCCGCGCGACCGTCGCCTGCAGCAGATGCTCGAGGTTGGTCGCCAAAGGATAAAGGAGTATTACGAGCAGCAGTGGCCCTCAATGATCAAGGCTGCCGAGGCAGCTTACGGCGAGGGCAACTATGAGAATGCCCTGTCAATACTCTACTCCATTCCTCCTACCTGCTCGGGGTATGACCAGGCCATAGACCTGGCCACGAAATATGCCGCAGGCTATCGCGACAACACAAACGCCTCTCTTCTGACCCAGGCCAGGGCGGCCTGGAGCCAGGCACCCAACGAGCAAGGAGCGGCAGAGGCGATGAAGATCATCGCCCAGATTGATCCCGCGTCATCTTCCGCCGCCGGGGCCACCACCCTTTGCAATGAAATAAAGACACGCCTCAAGCAGGTGGACGACAGGGTATGGCAAGAAGCCGTGGCAGCCGAAAAAGCCGCCAGGGAGCTTGCTGCCAAGCGAGAGACGAATGCTTCCGCCGAACGACGCGCGGCGATAAAGGCTGCCGGAGAAGTTGCCAAAGCCTATGCCTCTCGACCGGTTTACCGCATTGGCTGGTGGTGACAGAGGTCATTTTGCCTGTTTTGAAAATCCAATCTAATATTCCTATATATCACATTCTCTTACAAAATCATGACAAGAAAAAGTTTGCTACTGACACTGGCATTGCTATGGTCATCCCTCGCGGCATATGCCGGAGGCGAGAAGCTCTATTTCGGAGCCACAGAAACCATTCCTGGTGTCACAATCATCTCAACCCAGGCCAAGGCCGACGCCTCCAATCCCAAATATCAGCAGGCCGAGACAATGAAAAGGGCTCAGTTCACTCCTTACTGCGTGTTTTTCAACAACGGTACAGACCAGAAGACGGCTACTCTCCCCTCCCCCAACTATGTGCTTGGAAAGGTGTATGAGAGCCTCGAAAACCGCGTGTACAGAAGCTCAACCCGCTCGGCCCGTGAAAACGCCAATGCCGTGCAGCTCGGTAAGATTGACCTCTCGCAGAACATGCAGACCACACAGAGCGTGATGGCCAACAACTATGCCATCGTGCTTGACAACCGTCCCGACGGAAAGAAAGGAACCGCATGGACACTTTACCGCCTCGCCGTGCCTGACGACTGCGCCAGCCTGATGATCCAGAACAATGGCTCCACCAGGGGCATTAACGCCAAATGGGTGGAAGAGAAAACCGGTATATTCAAGGATAGCTGGGATCTTGAGAAAGACCGCGAGAAATTCTCCCAGGCTTGCCCTGTGTTTGCCCTGGGAGCCCAGGTGGTTGACACCAAGAGCCACAACACCGCCGCCCGAATCGGCACAGGCGACATCGCCTCGCTCTCTTCCGGCGACCGATTCTATGCATACCGCACTGTGCTTGACAAGAAGACCGAACAGCCTGTGTCGAAACGTATCGGTGTGATGCGCGCCATCAAGATTTCCAACTCCTCCATGCGTGACACCAACAACGACTCCACCCTCTTCATGCAGATCGCCGGTCTGCGCACCCCCTCGTCGAACTACGGCGATGTCCTGGTCTACACTCCTGACAAACGTATGGCCACAGGGGTTGCCGGAACATTCCAGAAAGGCATGGTCGGAGCAAAGGTTGATTTCGACTGGATGGTAAACATGTCCCGTATGGGATTTGCCGGCTATGCCATGGCCACCCTTGGAGTGAAAGTGCCCTACAAAAACATCGGCAACTGGTATGTGCTTGATGCCGAGGGTGAAAAAGAGCAGAAACACCTTACCGGCCTGGCTTCTAAGGTTGATCACATCATCGTGCCTTACCTTCGTCTTGGTTATGGCCTTGGATTCCATTTCTGGCACTGCTTCGAGGTTCGTCCCTATGTGATGATTGGTGCCGAAATTCCTATGCTTCTCACTGTAAGCGAGACAAAAGAGCTGACAATGGACATGGAACCTGAGATATTCTGCCCCTATGGATATCACAAGGAAGACCCCACTGTTGATGAACTTTCCCGCACGACAGGTATCAATGTCACCGGAACCGCCGGTGTGCGATTCACCCTCAACATCAACTATCCGCTGCAGGTCTATCTCGGCGCGGAATACACCTACGGCTATCCCCTCAGCGACTGGGAAAAGGATCTCAACAGCATGATCCTGAAGCCGATCGGCATCAACCAGCAGTCTAACTTCGGCTTGTATGCCGGCCTGAAGTGGTGCTTCTAAGCGCAACTTCCAAGATTGCTTTGACAACGTAAACATCCGCAGAGAGAATCCTTGAGGTCAAATATAATGCTTTGAGGATTCCTTCTGTGGATATTTACATTTGTGACAACAACCTCATATAGACACTACCAATTATGACCCATACAAATCAAATGCAAAAACCATCTTTTGGCATCGGACTTGCTTTTTGCGGCATCCTTTTGTCCATAATCCTTGGCATTTCCTCAATGCTGTATTACTCGTCGGCCAAAAGTTCATATCAGTCTGAGATGAAGGAAACCGGCAAGGAGATGAGTTCAAAATTCATGAGTGCCGGACAAGACTACGCGTCAGACATCTACGGGATTGGCTCACAGGCTACCGACGACATAAGCAACGGCACGGCTGATTTCGGCTCGTATATGGAACAGGGCGCGGACGCAGCAGATACAGCTTTCTCCAAGGGACAACAGGCTATCTCTGACGGAGCCGAATCGATGACCAGGATTCAGGAGAAGTTCAAAAGAAATTTCATCATAATATCGATAATCAACTATCTGGCCCTGCTGACTGCGTTGGTATCATGTGTGTATGGCATCATACAGATTCAGCGACTATCAAAGTCAAGCGCCGGGGCCATTCCTGGCAAGATTTTCTTGCAGCTGACATTCGGAGTCTTCGGCCTGGCCACACTCATCTCTGTAAGCTCTCCTATAGGACTGTCATACCGCTATATAATAGCCGACGATGAGGGTGAGACATTGACCAAACTGAGCTGCATAGCCGCTATGTTGCTATTTATTGCCGGATGGGTGTTATGGTTCATCGGCAACAAGAAACTTAACGGGGCTTATCCTCAATACAAGTCAGCCTACATCGGGGCATTGCTTTTATTCTGCTGCCTGGGAGCGTTCCCTGTGCCTGTGATACTGTTTCTGGTCGCATTCTATTGCATAATAAAGGGGTGGATGACCGCAAACAGGCCAGGGCGAGACAACGTGTCGACCGTGACCCAGGTCTTCTCATCCTCACAGACAGAAACTGCATCCGTCAAGATGTCTGTCCCGGCGCCAACATCCAATGTCACAGAGCCGTCTCAGCCAAAGATTCAGGCAAACGCCCAGTCACGCACTCTGACAATCGTCATAGCGGTGGCCGCGGTCATCATCATCGGACTTCTTTGCGCCATTCTTTTCAAATCCGGCAACAATCAAGACCAACCCAAAAACCAGGTGGTTCCGGTCGAAGCCAAGCAGACTGTTGACGAGACGGAGAACCAATCACAGGAATCCCCGGCGGCATCATCCGCAGACGGTAATCTGGGATGTGGAGAATATGAGCTGCAGGGCACAATCGCAGGCAAGAATGTGGAGATCTCGCTTGAGATCAACGCATTTGGCAATGTAAGCGGCGCATACATGTACACATCGAGCAACTCACGTGATATGATCCGTCTTAACGGGTCTTATCTCGACTTTTCGAATGCTCTTGTAATTGATGAGTATTATGATGATGAACCCACAGGTGTATGGCATCTTTCATATGAGGGAGACAATCACCTGAAAGGCACATTCATAAACGCCAAAGGAAACAGTTATCCCATCATGCTTGTCATCACAAGCCACACAAGTTACGAGTAATAATCCTCAATCCAGCCATCACAGACTCAGCAGACACGACAGACGGCATCGGGACGCATTTTTCAGTCACGGTGCCGTCTGGGTGTTTATGGGGAGGGGGCAGGCGGGGATGAGCTGCCCTTTGGTGTCGAAGGTAAGTTGCCGCCCGTCGGCGAGGGTGACAGCGTAACCGACCCGGGGCTCTTTCTTTATCCGGGTGATGACCGGGAGCGCGCCGAGGTGTCACAATGCCCTGCTCACAACCATCCCTCAGCGGGAGCCGCACCGCCTTGGGCGTGACAACTGTCTTATTTCCGCCAATCCAAACTATTCCAATCTTGCAAACATTGGAATAGTTTGGACTTCACGAATACAAAGACTCGACGTTCTCTTTATATTTCAGCCCTCTGATATATCCCTTTTTTTGTTGATTCAATGAAATCTCCGACAGCAATCCTTTATCAATCAAGCCTAAGATGTCATGCTTGGCTGTCGTCGGGGTCACCAAAAGAGTTGTGCTGACATCCTTTACAGTAATAACGGCGTTTTCATCCTTAAGCATCATATAAAGGATTTCTGCCTGCCGCTGTGTTATACCACCTAATTTCAGCAGGCGGTTTTGGTCGTTTTGTTGTGCGGTTTTCCTTGATATATACTTTTTCAATTCTTCAAAAGCCTTCTGAAGGGCATTCAGATGATAGGTAATGAAATATCCCATATCATTCTCATCGGCCTCTGTGCGAAGAAATGCTTTTTCGTAAGACGCTTTCGTTTTATATATGATTCTTGATATGGACATGTATTCCGTAAGCCAATACCCCTCTTTGAGCATGTACCAATGGAAGAGCGCCCTTGCGGTTCTACCGTTGCCATCGACAAAAGGATGAATATATGAGATAAAGAAATGGACGATAATCGCCTTAATGACTGGATGAATGAACATACTGGTGTTGTCACTGTTTGAGAACTCCACAAGCCATTCAATCGCAGATGGAATTTCAGTGAAGCATGGGGGAATATGCACCACCTCATGGGTGATTGCATTCTCAACGACAACGTCATTGTTCTGCCTGAACCTTCCGCAGTCTTCCGGATTATCCAACGTGTTCTTTGTCATGAGCTCATGAATATGGAGAATCATCTCTGTTGACAACGGTTCTCCCGTATGAGTCGACAAGTATTGGATCGTCTGGAAATTATTATATATCATTCTTTGGGATTTATCCTTGGGAGTGATATTTTTGCGTAACATCTCCTTGGCCACCTTACGGGTTGTTGACGCTCCCTCCATTTGACTGGAAGAAATTGCTTCTTCAATAATCGACCCAACCAGAAATCTATTGGAATTATTCCTGGGAAGAATCGATTCACTTCCCCAGGAGCCGCCAAAGTTCATATCAAAAATATGACACAACTTCATCATATAGTTGGTCAATGAAAAATGCAGTCCATACTTGGAGGACACTTCGATTGATTTGGCTGCTCGTATGGACTTAATGAGGTTCCAGGTTGCTTCTGCGTCAGGAAGCCCTTTAATTTGTTTATATTTTACCTCACTCCAGTATGCATAAGAATCTTGCAGCTTATTGATGGCTTCAGTCACTAACTGATTGTGAAACATTTGCGACTGCGGCATATTTTCAGTGCAATATTTAGGCGGTTGTTCAATCATATCAAGTCTTTTTGCAAAGATAACCAAACTATTCCAATCTTGCAAACATTGGAATAGTTTGGATATGTGTCCCTCGATGTTTCCCTTCTGCTGAACCCTATGCCGGGGCATATGTTCTTTCTATAAAAAGCGCAGAGGTATGTTACTCGATATCCTGTTATTTCTCCTGGGACTGGCGCTGGTCGTGGCCGGCGGCAATTATCTTACTGACGGGGCTACGGTCATTGCCCGCAGGCTGCATGTCTCGGGGCTGGTGATAGGTCTGACGGTGGTGGCTTTCGGCTCTTCCGCCCCCGACCTGGTGGTATGCCTGATGTCGACCATCAGGGGGCATTCGCAGCTGGCTCTGGGCGATGTGGTGGGGGCAAATATCTTCGACATTCTTCTGGTGGTGGGTATTGTTGCCGTGATAAGACCAGTCTCGATAACCGCCGACATGCAGTGGAAAGGATTGCCGATGGTAGCGCTCGCTTCGCTTGCCCTGTTTTTCTGCGGCGACGACAGGCTCTTCGACGGAGCAGCAACAGACAGCATTGACCGTACAGACGGACTGTTGTTGCTTCTCTTCTTCGCGATATTCATGGTCTACACCTTCGATTTGAGCCGCCGGGCACCGGCAGGCCCGGCAACCCCGAAAGCTCAGAAAGGGCAGGCCGACGGCACACCTGTAAGCCGCCGCCAGCTCATCATCGCCACGGCAAGCGTGGTGGCGAGTCTCGCGGCACTTTTCTTCGGTGGGGACTGGCTCGTCGACGGGGCTTCGGGAATCGCGCGCCGTGCAGGGCTCTCCGAGGGGTTGATAGGTCTGACAGTCGTGGGGTTCGGCGGCTCGGTGCCCGACCTCGTCACATCGGTGGCGGCGGCCATAAAGCGACAGCCAGGACTTGCCCTGGGCAACGTGGTCGGCACATGCGTGTTCAATATCTTTTTCGTCCTCGGCATATGCACCACAGTCAAGCCGCTCGACACAGGCTCAATATCACTCTTCGATTTCTCGGCCCTTGTGGTCGGAGCCATCGCGGTATGGGTGTTCGGCGCCATGACGGGGCCCAAGGTAATCAGCCGCCGCGAGGGCGCTGTCCTCATACTCTTCTACGCCATCTTCGCCACAAAGCTGATTCTCGGCCTGGTCAATCACTGACACGCGTCCATCGCTCCTAACATTGGCAACATCGGGGGGAACGCTCCCACTGTCTTCAGGGGGCCGTGGGCTGAATGTTCAGACGAAACACAGCACCAGGAGCTGGACAATGACCACGCGGGCGAACATCGACAGGGGGTAGGTCGTCGCGTAGGCCACGGGGGCGTCGTCGCCAGGGGTGATTTCGTTGGCGTAGGTCATTGACATGGGGTTGGCCATGGCTCCGCTGACCATGCCGGCGGCGGTGCCGAAGTCAAGGCGCCACCAGCGCATCGCCGCTATGGTCATCGCCAGCGACGGCAGCAGGGTGATGATGAACCCGGCGGCAATCCAAACCAGTCCGTCGGCGCGCATGATTGTCTCAAGGAATTTGCCGCCCGCGTCAAGGCCGAGGCAGGCCAGGAAGAGCGACAGGCCGATGCCGCGCAGCATCAGGTTGGCGCTCCGGGTGGTGTATGTGACCATATGGAACTGTGGGCCGAAGCGGCCAATGAGTATCCCCACCACGATGGGGCCTCCGGCCAGGCCGAGCTTTATCGGCACCGATATGCCGGGGATTGAAATCGGTATAGACCCTACGATGAGCGACAGCACCATGCCGATGAAGATGGCCGCGAGGTTGGGGTCTTTCAGGTCGGTGACGGAGTTGCCCACAAGCGCGCCGACCTTGTTGATTGACTCTGGTGAACCGACGATTGTAAGGCGGTCGCCGAGCTGCAGCACCAGGTCGGGACGGGCAAGGAGGCGCACTCCCGAACGCGACACTCGCGAGATGTTGACCGAGTAGTGCTTGCGCAGTTTCAGCGAACCGAGCCTGCGGCCATTCAGCTGTGGCTTGCTTATGGTGATGGTGCGCGAGACAAGATGCTTGTCGAGTGTGTCCCAGTTGATGTCGGGCTTGTTCCAGTCTCGCTGGCTGATTTCGCCGAACAGCACCGTCAGGCGCGACACTTCATCCTCGGTGGTGATCACCAGCACCCTGTCGCCGATGTGCAGCACGTCGTCAGGCCCGGGTATCGACACCTCCTCGCCATGCCATATGCGCGAGACCACGAAGTTTCTCGTGACGAGCTTGTTTATCTCACGCAAGGTCAGCCCGTCGATTCCGGGATTGGTGACATGAAACTCAGCCACGAACGTGTGGTCGGCCTCCCCCTGGTGGTGAGGCTCATAGTCGGTCTTGCGGGCCACGAACTTCCTGACCAGCAGGAAGGCCAGTATCACCCCCACCACGCCGAGCGGATATGTCACGGCACAGCTCAGGGCGGCCCCCTCGGCCGGAAGCCCGAGCTGGTTGATGGCCTGCTGGGCGGCGCCGAGCGAAGGGGTGTTGGTGGTGGCCCCGCTGAGGATGCCGACCATGTCGGTCATCGGGATGGCCAGCAGATAGCTGAGGGCGATGGCTGTGGCCGTCCCGGCAAGCACAAGCCCCAGCCCCAGCATGTTGAGCTTTATTCCCCCGGTGCGGAACGAGCTGAAGAATCCCGGGCCCACCTTAAGGCCAAGCTCGTAGACAAACAGCATGAGGCCGAAGTCCTCGGCGTATTTCAATATCGCCGGGTCGATGGCCAGGCCGAAGTGTCCGGCCACGATACCGGTGAAGAACACAAACGTGACCCCCAGCGAGATGCCGCAGACACGCAGCTTCCCCAGTCCAAGCCCGATGGCGATGATGACCGAGATGACACACACGGCCTGCAGGGCCGACTGCTCGAAAAACAGACTCTCAAACCAATTCATACCGCGAATTTACACATTATCTTCCTCATGCCTGCCTTCCACACACGAAAATTATGGATTTGCCGTCATTTTCTGCCGGAATTCAACCAACACCCCCTTGCCAATGTTTTAAATGGTGTGTGTGTTGACAGCGTCACGGCTGCAAACATTTCAACCTATAACCAAAAAACAAACGCGTTATGAAGAAATTATTACTGATGGCAGTGATGGCTGTCGCAACGTTAGGCGCATCGGCAAGCGACTGGTATGCCGGCGGCCAGGTGACATTCGGACGCACAACCGACTCGACAAGCGGAGTCAAGACCACACAGGTGACCGTCCTTCCCGAATTAGGCTACAACCTGAGCGAACGCTTCGCCGTCGGCTCAGTCCTCGGTGTCTCCTACCGCAAATCGGGCGGAGAGGAGAAGACCGTGTTCCAGATCAATCCATATGCCCGCTACACCTACCTCAAGGCCGGCAAGGTCAACCTGTTTGTGGATGGCTGCGTCGACCTCGGCATAGGGCGCGCCCATGGCGACACAGCCGTTGAATATGGCATCGGCCTCCGCCCGGGCGTCTCGCTCAACCTGACCGAGCATTTCAGCCTCGTGGCCCACGTAGGTTTCCTCGGCTACCAGAGCGGCAACGACGCGGCCAAACGCAACGGTTGCCCCGAGAACTGGGGCCTCAACCTCAACAGCAACAACCTGATGTTTGGTTTCTATTACAGCTTCTGACATCTCGCCGCCAACAGCAACCAAGGCGCTGCGTCTCATCCCCGACACGCAGCGCCTTGCTTGTCTCCCATCCCCCGGAGCGGCCCGAGGCGATTACAGGCCAAATGGCCAGACATTGGCGAATCCAGACAATTCCAGCAATGAGGTCATTAAACCCATTTGAAGCTTTTTAGCTTTTCTCCATTGTCTTTGACCGGAACAATACCCACATCTTCCAGGCACTCATCATAATCATTCCATACTTCACGCCAACATTTACCGTCTTGCCTATACTCCCCTTCATATTCATATCCATCAATGATGGTTTTATACAAAGTCCCCTCTCCGGTATAGTAGACAAGAGCCTCCCCAACCTTATTCCATGAAGCTCCGGGGATTTCAGCAATAGTTGCATCCGACTTGAAATGCAGCTTTTTATCATTATCATACTCTGCTATCGCGACAATCCCGTTTAGTTCATCCTGATTAGCCGCAATGTCTTCTTGTGGGGATGAATCAATCACATCCATGACAGCCCCCATTAAATTGAACAATTGCGGAATTTCTTCATCATCATCTTCCCATTTTACAAAAATCTGCTTTATATCGGGCGACACATAGTAATGATAACAATACAGTTGAGAAACGCCGTAGTCGTTATTCGCCCTGAATTTATGTGTCACGTTCCAACCGGCAAAATCTTCAGATTTAGATTCCACTATCTTGTCTGCCAGCTGGCGGAATAAAGATTCTGACTTGTCAGCCATCTCAGCCAACTGAGAATTTGCATTGGCAATTTCATTGTCCAATCGTTTACTCTCTTTAGCCGAAAGCATGATTATTACATATCCACGGGCATCTACCGCTGCCTTGCCCTTGACGACCAAATGAAACTTTACGAGAATTTCAAGCAGTCAAGAAACAAGCGCTTTGTAAACGCTTTCTTATGTATTTTCATCACTTCCCGTCATGCTGTCCCCCACGCCGGGGCTTGACTCCGGTGAACCTCACCCTACTGGCGTGGACTGCGAGACGGTCTGCAGATGCAAAGACAATAATTAATTTAAGTTTTTTAACCAATTATGCTGAAAAACATATTTCTCAACTTGACACATCAAACCTCAAAACCCTCTGGCAACACAGCTTCCTCCTCTTGACCCAATGGGATTGACCATACCCGCCGCCAACAACAAGACATCGAATGATGATCGGAATTTAACCAAGAATATCGCTTAAATTGGCCAAGAAAGCTCTTTCCCTTCTTGACCATTAATCATTAGATGATTACATGAATTTCATCACTTAGTAGTCCTCCTTGTTGAAAAGATGCCTTATCCCCCCATTATATCAGCAAGTTACGCAATTTGCAATGAAAAGTGGACAAACAAACAAACCGCGACATCTGAGGTCATAAAACAACATGGGACAAACAAATTATCTTTTGCTTATCCCATGATTATATGGCGGTTATGTAAGTTTATCTTTCAGTATTCCTCCTCGTTGAAGAAGAAGTCTTCTTTGGAGGGGTAGTCGGGCCAGATGTCTTCGATGGATTCGTAGGGTTCGCCTTCGTCTTCGATTTCCTGGAGGTTCTCGATGACCTCGAGGGGGGCGCCGCTGCGCTGGGCGTAGTCTATAAGCTCTTCGCGGGTGGCGGGCCAGGGTGCGTCTTCGAGCTTTGATGCGAGTTCAAGTGTCCAATACATAGCTTTGTGTATCTATGAGGTTTTGGTTAAAAATTTCGGAATTCGGCACGGATGGCCGGCTGTCGCAGGGAGATGTGTCGCCAGGGATGGCAACCGGTGTCTGCAGGCCGCTGACTCCGCGTTTTTTCGTTAAACGCGATTATTCTTTTTTTATTATGGCCTAGGTGGAGATTTTTTGCAGAGGGATGGGAGCTCAAGGCTGCCAGGATTGCTCGGGCGTGGAGGAGAGGTGGTTGAGATGGCGGCCGAGGTCGAAGAGGTAGTCGCTCAGGCGGTTGAGGTAGCCGATGGCGAGGGGGTTGACCGGGGCGGTCTCCGACAGGGCGATTACCCGGCGTTCGGCACGCCGGCAGACGGTGCGGGCGATGTTGGCCTGGCATGCGGCCTGGCACCCTCCGGGAAGGATGAATGAGTTAAGGGCCGGAAGAGACTCCTCAAGGCGGTCAATCTCGGTCTCCATTGCCTGGATTTCCGCCTGGGCGATGCCGGACGGAGCTATGGAGATGTCGGTGTTGTCAGTGGCCAGGTATGCCCCGAGGTTGAAAAGCTTGTTCTGGATTGCGCGGACGAAAGTGGCAGAGTCAGGGTCTATCGGCCCGGCGCATGCCGCGAGCAGTCCGAGATGGGAGTTTAATTCGTCGACCGTGCCGTATGACTCAAGTCTGACTGACGACTTGCTGACACGTTTGCCTCCGACGAGCGAGGTCTGTCCGGCATCGCCGGTGCGGGTGTAGATTTTCATATTCAGATGTTTTTGGAGAGTTGTCCAAGGGCTGCGGTCATCGATTCCACGTCAGGGTGGAAGCGGAGCATCTCCGTCGCCGGGGTAGTGGCGAGCCCCTTCTGCTCCATATTCTCGATGAGCTGCTGCAGAGGGGCATACAGGCCGTCGCGGTCGAGCAGGTGTATCTCCTTCGGCTGCTTGAAAAAGGTAGATGACGCGAGCGCCGAGAATACCTCGTCGAGGGTGCCTATCCCCCCTTCGAGGGCCACGAACACGTCGGCGTTCTCCTCCATCATCTGCTTGCGCTGGTGGAGGTCGGGGACGAGGAGGCTCACCGTGTTGGCC
Organism: Bacteroidales bacterium; assembly: GCA_910575615.1. GTDB lineage: Bacteria > Bacteroidota > Bacteroidia > Bacteroidales > Muribaculaceae > UBA7173. Next base: position 44,941 of record CAJTEX010000016.1, read on the forward strand.
GGATGCTGGTCGGCGATTCTCGACTCGGGGACGATTCCCATCACTTTGCCTCCGGCATCGGCGGCCGCCTGGGCGACATCACGCATCATGCTGTATCTTAGGCCGCCGTAAACAAGCGTGTGGCCGTTCTCCCCCATCCATTTGCCGAACGCGACAGCGTCATCATGATAGCATGAGGGGATATGCGGACGTGCCGAGCAATAGACTGCGATTCTCATAATCTTGTTTCAAAATTTAATTCCGGCCATAAAAGGGAGGTTGCGAAGCACCCACCAAGCCATCACCACACCCAGCAGGCTCCATATTGCCGCCGGGGATGTCAGGGCCGCGTGAATCCTCTCCGCCCGCCTGTCCCCCCAAAGCGGAAGCAGTACCAGGGCCATCAGGTAGATGACCACCGGCGGCAGAATCAGGTTGTAGCCCCAGGCATCCATAGGATGGCCGTGAAGAAGGCTGTGCAACGCCCGTTGCGAGCCGCATCCGGGGCAGTCAAGCTCCGTGACCCATTTGAACGGACACCGGGGCATAGCGCCGCTGTATTCGCAGAACAGGATGTAAACTGCCAGAGCCGCCACTGCCGCGGCCGCCACCAGCAGGTTACGCTTTGTCAGCCCCCGGCTCTTCACTCAGACACCCATGAACGCGAGCTGGACGGGGAGAGCCATCAGCCCGAGGACTATCGAGATTATGATGAGCCACTGGGCCCATTCCGACATCTTCTTGGCCTTGGCGAGGTTGCCACGGCCATAAGCCTGCTTGGTCTGGGCCGAGCATATTATGGCGGCGATGCCAAGCACCTGGCAGCAGAGTATGGTGACGATTATCGACCAGACGAGATACGCCGGGGGGCAAGGCTCGTCAGGCACCATCGCCTCGCGCTGCCAGTCCCACACTGGCTGGGGTTGCGGCTGAGGGGCGAAACGCGGATCAGCAGGGGCTTGCTGAGCCGGGCCCTGGGGATAATATCCCTGCTGGTGGTATCCATATCCCTGGCCGGGCATCGGCTGGTTTGTGTCAGCTTCCTCCACAGGGTTGCCTGGCTGCTCCACGGCGGGAATCTGCGGCTCCTCTGCCACGGCGGCCGGCTCCTCATCGACAGCCACCTCGGTGGCAGGCCGCATGGCGCGGTCACGCGCCTCCATCGCCGCTTTCAGTTCTTCAATCTCACAGGCTTCCACCCAGTCGGGCAGCCCCGATGTCCAGACGGGAGAATCAGGCTTTATGCACATTCCGATTAACTCGTCGGCAGAGTAAGGGCCGGCGTGACGGTCGTCGATTATGGTCCAGTATTCCATGTTTGCGGTGATTAACGATTGGGGGAAGAATGAGTTGACAGGGTGTCGCCGGTCTGTCAGTCGAGACATGCGGCCGGCGACCCCCCTGGAGTTTTTTCAGAAGAACTTGGTCTCGGTGCCGAAAATCGCGGTCAGCAGGTTGTTGGCCAGACCGGAAGCGCCGATACGGAAATATTCGTTTGTGAGCCACTTGTCACCCAGGATTTCCTTGACCAGGCAATAGTAGCCCACGGCATCCTCGGGGGTGCGCACACCACCGGCGGGCTTGAAGCCCACCATACGGCCTGTCTGCTCGTAATACTCCTTGATGGCCTGCATCATGACGTAGGCGGCAAAATGGCTCGCGCCGGGATATTCCTTGCCTGTCGAAGTCTTGATGAAGTCGGCTCCGGAATACATCGAGAGAATCGACGCGTTGCGGATGTTCTCGGCGGTCTTGAGCGCGCCGGTCTCCAGAATCACCTTCAGACGGGCCTCGCGGCAAGCCTCCTTCAGCTCGGCTATCTCGTCGCACACCTCCTGGTAGTCGCCGTCAAGGTAGTTGCCGACATTGAGGACGATGTCGATCTCGTCGGCACCGCCGTCAACGGCCAGCGCCGTCTCGGCCACCTTCACCTCGGGGAAGGTCTGCGAAGAGGGGAAACCGCCCGACACGCAGGCGATGTCGACCTCCGAGACCTCGAGGACAGCCCTCACCACCTGGGCGAAGTTGGGGTAGACGCATATGGCGGCCACGTTGGGCATCTCGGGATGCTCGGTCTCAAACTGATTTACCTTCTCGGTGAAGTCGGCCACCGACCTGGGGGAGTCGGTCGACTGCAGCGTGGTCAGGTCGATGCAGTTGAAGAGGAACTTGTAGACCTCCTCGGTTGAGTATTTCTCGCGGTTCTCGTCGATGATACGTTTCACCTCGGCGGCCACGAACTCGTCGTCAATAGTCACTGCGGAGCGGCTGAGCGCCTCGCGGTATTTGTCTTCAGCCATAGCTTAAGTAGGTTTTATGTTAGTATTTGTCGACTTCCAGGGGAACGTTGACGATTTCCTCCCAGGGAAGGCCCTGGAGGGGAAGCTGCTCCATGAAAGGATCCGGGTCAAACTCTTCAACGTTGTGGACACCCGGTTTGTTCCACTTGCCGGTGAGGAACATCATCGCGCCGATCATGGCGGGCACGCCAGTGGTGTAGCTCACAGCCTGCATGCCAGTCTCGCGGTAAGCCTCCGAGTGGGAGCAGTTGTTGAAGATGTAGTATGTCATTTCCTTGCCGTCCTTCCCCTTGCCTGAGATGCGGCAGCCGATGGATGTCTCCCCGGTGTAGTTCTCGCCGAGGTCCTGCGGATTGGGCAGCACGGCCTTGAGGAACTGCAGGGGCACGATTTTCTGGCCGTTGTAGTCGATTTCGTCGATGCGGGCCATGCCGATGTCCTGAATCACACGCAGGTGGGTGAGGTATTCCTGGCCGAAAGTCATCCAGAAACGGGCGCGCCTGATGGTCGGGAAATTCTGCACCAGCGACTCAAGCTCCTCATGGTAGAGCAGGTAGCTCTCACGCTCCCCGATGCGGGGATAGGTCAGCGGGGCGTGAACCTCGAGCGGGCCTGTGGTCACCCACTGGCCATCCTGCCAGTAACGGCCGTTCTGTGTGATTTCGCGGATGTTGATTTCAGGGTTGAAGTTGGTGGCGAAAGCCTTGCCGTGGTTTCCGGCATTGCAGTCGACGATGTCGAGGGTCTCCATCTCCGAGAAATAGTGCTTGGCCGCGTAAGCGGTGAACACCCCTGAGACCCCGGGGTCGAATCCGCAGCCCAGGATTGCCGTCAGACCCGCTTTCTCGAACTTCTCGCGGTAGGCCCACTGCCAGGAATACTCGAAATGGGCCACGTCGCGCGGCTCATAGTTGGCCGTGTCGAGATAGCTGACGCCGCATTCCAGGCAGGCATCCATGATAGTGAGGTCCTGATAGGGCAGCGCCAGGTTCATCACCAGGTCGGGATTGTGACGGCGCAACAGGGCGCAGAGTTCCTCCACCGAGTCGGCGTCGACACGGTCGGTCTCAATCACCGGGGCCTTGCGTCCATGCTTTTCGGCCTCCCTGAGGATGGCCTCCTTTACGGCGTCGCATTTCTCGCGGCGTCGCGAGGCGAGGACTATCCCGGTGAACACATCGGGATTCTGGGCGCACTTGTGGGCGGCCACTGTGCCGACACCTCCGACGCCAATGATAACAACTTTTGCCATTTTTAAATTATCGGGTTGGGAATGGTTCTTTACTGAGATTGTAACAGTTGCGGGCATGAGAATGGCCGCGCCGCGACTGCCATAAAAACGCAAAATTAGCAAAAAAAATCAAAAAGCCATCTCTTTTGCCGCATCTTATCGTCCGGCAAGGGGTCAATCCTTGGTGCCGTAGGCGAGGTCGCCCGCGTCTCCGAGGCCCGGGACGATGTATGAGTGGGAGTTGATTTCAGGGTCGATGGCCCCGATCCAGACGGTGGTCTTCTCCTCCGGGAAACGGCTGCGGATGAAGTCGACGGCCTGCTGCGAGGCGATGACCGAGGCCACATGTATGTGGGCCGGGGTGCCCTTGGTCAGCAACGCGCGGTAGCTCAGCTCCATCGACGCGCCGGTGGCGAGCATCGGGTCGGCCAGCACGAGGGTCTTCCCCTCTATCGACGGCGAGGCCAGATACTCGATGCAGACATCGAAATCGTCATGGTCTTTGTAAGTCTTCTCCTTGTAGCGGCGGTAGGCCGACACGAAAGCGTTCTCCGAGTGGTCGAAATAATTGAGGAACCCCTGGTGGAACGGGACTCCGGCACGGAATATGGTGGCCAGCACCAGCGGCGTGGCCAGCTCAAGGCTCTCGGTCATCGCCAGCGGGGTCTGCACCTGGCGGCGGCGGTAGTCGAGGGTCTTGGATATCTCGTAGGCCATTATCTCGCCGATGCGCTCGAGATTGCGGCGGAAGCGGAGCATATCTCCCTGGATGTCAACAGCGCGCAGCTCGGTCATATATTGGCCCACCAGCGAGGGGGTCTCTGCAAAATTTATGACTTTCATGGTGGTTTTTGTGTTTAGAGACTCAAAGTTAGCGATTTTTCCGGGGAAATTTACTATTTTTGTGGAAAATCCTCCAAAAACACCCCCGCAGAGCAAACTCTCCCTGACGGATTCACCAATACTCCACAGACAATGTCGCACGAAAAGACCACCACACCCGTGCCGGCCCAGCCGTCGCCCCGCAACAACTTCACCACCCCTGAGGAAGACCGCATAATCGAGGCCGCCTTCCAGGAGGTGCGCGACGGCTATCTCAAGTCAAACCACCGCAAGAAAGTCGAAATCATCGAGCGGGCCTACCGCTTCGCCAAGGAGGCCCACAGCGGCATACGCCGCCGCTCGGGGGAGCCATACATACTCCACCCCATCGCGGTGGCGAAAATCGCCAGCCAGGAAATCGGCCTGGGATCCACATCGATATGCGCCGCACTGCTCCACGACGTGGTAGAGGACACCGACTACACCGTCGAGGACATCGAGCAGAACTTCGGCAAGAAGATTGCCCAGCTCGTCGCGGGGCTGACAAAAATCTCAGGCGGCATCTTCGGCGACAAAGCCTCGGTGCAGGCCGAGAACTTCCGCAAGCTGCTGCTGACCATGAGCGAGGACATCAGGGTGGTGCTCATCAAGATGGCCGACAGGCTCCACAACATGCGCACCTTGGGATCGATGGCCCCCAACAAGCAATACAAAATCGCAGGGGAGACACTCTACATATACGCCCCCCTGGCCCACAGGCTCGGGCTTTTTGAGATAAAGACCGAGCTTGAGAACCTCAGCTTCAAATATGAGCATCCCGAGGCTTTCGAGCGCATCTCTCGCCAGATCGCCGAGAGCGAGAAACACCGCACCGGGATATACAATGACTTCGCCGCCCCGATACGCGAGCGCCTCGACGCGATGGGCCTGAAATACAGCGCCAAGGCCCGCGTCAAATCGGTCTATTCCATCTGGAACAAGATGGAGACCAAACACATACCCTTCGAGGAGGTATACGACCTCTACGCGGCCCGCATCATATTCGAGTGTGACGACCCGGCCATGGAGAAAAGCATCTGCTGGCAGATATACTCGGCCATCACCGACATATACCGGCTCCACCCCGACCGCACCCGCGACTGGATCTCAAACCCGAAAGCCAACGGCTACCAGGCCCTCCACCTGACGGTGATGGGCCCCGACGGCAACTGGGTGGAGGTGCAGATACGCTCGCGACGGATGGACGAAATCGCCGAGAAGGGATTCGCCGCCCACTGGAAATACAAGGTAGGCGAGGGGGACGAGGAGTCGGAACTCAACGCCTGGCTCCACACCATCAAGGACATCCTGGCCGACCCGGAGCCCAACGCGCTCGACTTCCTCGACACCCTCAAGCTCAACCTCTTCTCCTCGGAAATCGTGGTCTTCACCCCCAAAGGTGAACTTATCACGCTCCCCAACAACGCCACTGTCCTCGACGTGGCCTTCCACCTGCATTCACAAATCGGATGCCATTGCATCGCCGGCAAGGTCAACCACAAGCTCGTGCCGCTCAGCCAGCGGCTCAACTCAGGCGACCAGGTGGAGGTGCTGACCTCGCAGTCACAGCAGCCCAAGCCCGAATGGGTCGACTTCCTGGCCACCGCCAAAGGAAAGACACGCCTGCGCCAGGCCCTGCGCAAGCTCCAGCAGCCGGCCGTGGCCAAAGGTCGCCTGATATTCGAGGAGTTCCTCCGCGACAACGACATCAAGGATGACAATGTGGCCATCACAAAGGTAATGGGACTCTACAAAGCCCAGACCCGCGACGAATTCTACTACCTGCTGGGCAACGACGAGATTGCCCTCAACGAATATGTCGTCAAGACCCTCCGCAAAGAAAGCTCGAAGACAAAACGGCTATTGCTCAAATGGATAGGAATGGGCGACAAAGAGCAGCCCGCGGATGCCCCACAGCCCGCGGAGAAAAAGAAAATCAACACCAAGGAGACCTACATACTGCGCTATGACGAGAGCGGGGCCACCAACTTCCGCTTCGCCGACTGCTGCAGCCCCATCCCCGGCGACGACGTGCTGGGCTACATCGACGACGACGGCGAGGTTGTTGTCCACAATCTCGACTGCCCGCGAGCTTCAGTGCTGAAAGCCTCTTACGGCCCGCGCATCGTGGCGGCCAGATGGGAAGTCAACGGCGGACGCTTCCTGGCCCACATCCGTATCGAAGGCATCGACCGCCAGGGAATCCTCCACGAGCTGATATCGCTGATTTCCACCCACCTGTCGCTCAACATACGCGACCTCGACATCCACGCCGAGAAGGAGGTCTTCACCTGCGACCTCTCCCTGCTTGTGTCTGACGTCGAAGGGGTCAACGACCTATGCGCCAAGGTGAGGAGGATTCCGGGCATACAGAAGGCAACACGCATAAATGTATGACAGACAGCCGATTTTTTAACAGACAGACAATGAAGACAGGAATCATAGTGGCGATGGAGAGCGAGCTTGACATGCTCCTCCCCCTCGTCGAAGACATGAAAGAGACAACCGTCAACGGCTACACGATACGACAGGGACGGATGGGCGCAAACGAGGTGGCCATAATGCAGACCGGCATCGGCAAGGTCAACGCCGCCGTCGGGGCGATTTCCCTGATCGACACCTTCAACCCAGACCTGGTGGTCAACACCGGCATCGCCGGAGGCACCGGCCAGGGAGCTGGAATCCTCGACGTGGTCATCGCCGACCGCATCGGCTACCATGACGTCTACTGCGGCCCGGGCAACGCCCGCGGACAGGTGCAAGGGCTTCCCGAGCTGTTCACATGCCGGGGCGACCAGCTTGTCAACCTCGCCGCCGTCAGCGCCAACCCCGCCGTGCGCCGCGGACTGATAGCCTCCGGCGACCTTTTCGTCTCCACCCCCGCCGAACTGCGGGCCGTGCTGGAGGTGCAGCCCGAGGCTGTCGCCGTCGACATGGAGTCGGGGGCCATCGCCCAGGTCTGCCATCTCAGGGATGTGCCGTTCCTGGCCATCCGGGTGGTGTCAGACACCCCCGGCGTGGAAAACCATCACGAACAATACGGCGAGTTCTTCACCATCGCACCCCGCTCAACATTCGAGGTCGTCAGGGCGTTACTCTCTTAAACAGAAGAGGGAACCAATAAAGTCCAGAGCGATGTACAAAGACCTCCAGGCAATACGCGGAAAATTCTACATCCACCGCCTCATCGACGAGGGGGAACACGAGCATCAGGATTTCAAGTTCAAGATTTCCGACGCGCGGAAAATCGCCCATTCCATATCCGCCTTCGCCAACAACGACGGAGGCCGGCTGCTCGTGGGGGTGAAAGACAACGGCGTGGTGGCCGGCATCCGCTCCGAGGAAGACCTCCACGTCATCGAGGCCGCGGCGACGGTCTTCTGCCGCCCGTCGGTCGAGGTGGAGATGCAGGCATTCCTCTGCGAGGAAGGCGCGGTGGTGCTGAGGGCATCCATCCCTAAAGCCTCGCGACGCCCCGTGGAATGCAAGGAGGCCGACGGCAGCTGGAGGGCCTATTACCGGGTTGCAGACGAGAACATCGTGGCCCATCCCCTGATGGTCAAGGCCTGGAGGCTTATGGAAGAGAGCGCCGACTCTGGCGGAGTGGCCTACTCGGCCCCGGAAGGGGCATTGCTGGCGGCCCTCGGCCGCCGTGGCCCCTCATCAGTCGAGGAGCTTATGGTCGACACCCATCTCTCGCGCCAGACAGCCGAGGACATCATCGTCAGGATGGCCTCGATGGGCATGATTACCTTTGAGTACCACTCCCCCTGCTTCCTCCTGACCCTCAACAATCAATAAACCACCTTGGGCAAGCACAGCAAAGACAAATCACCCGAATTGCGCGAGAAAATCTCGCTTCTCCCCGAGACCCCCGGAGTCTACATGTATTACGACTCTGAGGGGACGGTCATATATGTGGGCAAAGCAAAGAACCTCAAGCGGCGCGTGTCGAGCTATTTCAACCGCACCCACGATGTGTTGCGCACCAACCTGCTGGTGCGCGCCATCGCCGACATGAGCTACATCGTGGTGCCAACCGAGGCCGACGCTCTCAACCTTGAGAACTCTATGATCAAGGAGTACAAGCCCCGCTACAATGTCTTGCTCAAGGATGACAAGTCATACCCCTGGATATGCGTCACCAAGGAGATGTTTCCACGCGTCTTCATGACCCGTCAGCGGCTGCGCGACGGCTCGAAATATTTCGGCCCGTACACCGACGCCGGGGCCGCCCGCGCGGTGCTGGCGCTCATCCATGAGCTCCACCCCATCCGCGGATGCCGCATCCCCATCACCCCTGCCTCGCTCGCCCGAGGCAAAGGCCGCCTCTGCCTCGAATACCACCTGCGGCGTTGCGCCGGATGCTGCGTCGGGAAAATCCCCGAGGAGGAATACGCCGCCTACATCGACAATGTCAGGCAGATACTGCGCGGCGACACCGGCGAACTGCTCGCCCATCTGCGCTCACAGATGGAGGAACTTGCCTCGCAGCTGCGTTTCGAGGAAGCCCAGGAGCTTAAGGAGCAATACCAGAAAGTGGAGCGCTACCAGGCCAAAAGCGTTATCGTCAATCCGGCGCTCGACAGCGTGGATGTCTTCGGCGTGGACGACGACGGCTCAAACGACGTGTACATCAACTACATGCACGTCCGCCGCGGGGCCGTGGCCCGTTCGCTCACCCTCCAGTACAAGAGACGGCTCGAGGAGACCCGCCCCCAGCTCCTGTCATACGCCATGCAGGAGATACGCCAGCGTTTCAACATCAGCTTCGACGAAGTGATAGTCGCTGAGGCCCCCGACATGGAGTTCCCCTCGATGACCGTCACCATCCCCCAGAGGGGCGACAAATTCAAGCTCCTCGACGTGTCGGCCCGCAACGCCCGGCAACACCGCCTCGACGCGCTCAAGCATCTCGAGAAGGTCGACCCCGAGAAACGCGCGATGAAGACCCTCGAGCGCATCAAGGCCGACTTCAGGCTCAACGAGCTGCCGCGCCACATCGAGTGTTTCGACAACTCCAACATACAGGGCACCAACCCGGTGGCCTCATGTGTGGTGTTCCGCGACGCGAAACCATCAAAAAAAGACTACCGCCATTTCAACATCAAGACCGTCGAAGGCCCCGACGACTTCGCATCGATGAAGGAGGTGCTGACCCGACGATACACACGCATGATGGAGGAAGCCCCCGACGACCTCCCCCAGCTGATAGTCGTCGACGGCGGCAAAGGGCAGCTCTCATCAGCCGTGGAGGCCCTCGATGAAATCGGCCTGCGCGGCAAGATAGCCCTCGTGGGGATAGCCAAACGACTGGAGGAGATATATTTCCCGGGCGACTCGGTGCCGTTATACATTGACAAGAACTCAGAATCGCTGAAGGTGGTGCAGCACCTACGCGACGAGGCCCACCGCTTCGGCATCACACATCACCGCAACCGGCGCTCAAAGACCCAGATTGTCAGCGAACTGTCGACAATCCCCGGCATCGGGCCGGCCACGGAGCAGGCTCTGCTTTCACGGTTCAAAAGCGTGAAACGCATCTCGGCGGCCACCCTCGACGCGCTCGCCGAGGTTGTCGGCCCCGCCAAGGCACGGCTCATCCGCGACCACTTCACCAGGCCCTGACCACCATTCTGGCGCTACTGGCTGCCTCCTGACCACGCCGCCTCCGATTTATGGACGCAAGCGCAATAAGGGAGCGGTTATCACGTTAATAATTAGCAGATAGCCCTCTGACCGACAGCATACGTCCAAGGCCCCGCGCATATGGTCAACGCATATGGTCAATCCGGATTTCCCATTATGAAAAGATTCAAGATATTTTTCTCCCTCCTCGCAGGGTTGCTCGCCATATCGGCGACCCTCACCTCCTGCATCCAGGACGCAGTCTCCACCTCAGCCGCCGACCAGCCGACATTCTCGACCGACACAGTCAGGATGGGTTCGCTGCTGACCCTCGGCCCGTCTCCGACAAGCCGTTTCATCGTCTACAACCGCCACGACAAGATAATGAACATCAGCGACATCGCATTCCGCGACGACGAAGCCGGCCAGTTCCGCATCAACGTCGACGGCATGAGCGGTCGCCGTTTCAGCAATGTCGAGATACGCCCCAACGACTCGATTTTCGTATTCGTGGAGGCCACCCTGGCCGAGAACGGCCAGGACCTCCCTGTCAACGTGCTGGCCCATATCGATTTCCGCGTCAACGGGGTCACATCCTCCATGCCCGTGAAAGCCAGCGGCCAGGATGTCACCCGCCTGAGCGGCGACACCCGTTTCGCCGCCGACGCCTCCCTGTCGCCCGGCAAACCCTACCTGGTCTGCGACTCGATAGTCGTGGAGGAGGGGGCCACCCTCTCTTTGCCTGCCGGAACACGGCTGCTTATGCACGACAAGGCTGAGATAATCGTCCACGGCACCCTTCTCGTCACAGGCTCAACGGAGAAACCAGTGGAAATCACCGGTGACCGCTCAGGATTCGTGGCCGCATCGATTCCCTACGAGGTGATGTCAGGCCAGTGGGGCGGCATTCGCTTCTCCCCCACCTCAACAGGCAATGAGATCCACCAGGCATCAATCCGCAACTCGGAATGGGGCATAATACTCGACCACTGCGGCGGCTCCCGCCAGGCCCCGGCGCTGATACTCCACAACTCCGTGGTGCGCAACACCAAGAACTATGTCGTGGAGGCCATCCACTCCTCGCTGACCGCCGTCGGCTGCGAGCTGTCCGACGCGTCACTCGGAATCCTGCGCCTGGTAGGCTCTGAACACCTCGTGTCACAGTCAACTCTGGCCAACTATTACCTCTTCACCGCCATCGGAGGCCCCGCCCTACAGTTTGAGCATCTCGATCCCGAAAACGAGTCTGTTTCCGAGCCATCCGACGATGACACACTGCCGTGGATGTCAGACACCGAAATCCACAACTCCATAATATATGGTCTCGGACCCGACCTGTCACACGGCGACCTCGAAGGCCTCCCCGTCACTATCGTCAACTGCCTGCTGAAGTCAGCCGGTTCTGACGACTTCAACTTCATCAACTGCCTGTGGGACACAGACCCCCTCTTCGGAGTCTCCCGCGAAGACTACATCTTCGACTACCGCCTGGCATCAGACTCCCCCGCCATCGGCGCGGGAGACACCGACCGCCACTACCCCCTGGCCGACACCGACATGTACGGCGACAGCCGCCTCCCCCTCCCCACCCTCGGTGCCTACCAGCAACCCCGCTGACCTATCCCCGAACCCACGTTGGAATCCACCCACGAGAATCCAAGTTGGAATCCACCCACGAATCAGTAGGATTCACAGTCCCGCTGTTTAAATCCGTGTAATCAATCACAATAATAGAAATCCGTTTAAATCTGTGAAATCTGTGGAATCTGCGAGACCTCCCGGGAGCGAAGCGACCCCATATTATCTGCGGGAAATCTGCGTATCTGCGGAATCTGCGTGAGACCCTTTTGTAGATTAGGCCGTCAGCAAGCAAGCAGGTAAAAACTCACGCAGATTCCGCAGATACGCGGATTTTCACGGATGTTTTGGATGATATAAGATTTATCGGGATTGGTGGAGATGGGGCTCACAGATTACACAGATTTCACAGATTTCACAGATTACACAGAGGCCATCCGGACGGCACACTTCACTTTCACAAGCCGACATCTATAAAAGATTCTTTCAGAATCCCACATCTGACACATTTACCTGGGGTTGCTGGCACAAGGCCACCAACCCCAGGCTAATAATTGATGAATCCTCCGGATTCGTGAGGATGGTTTCCATAATTCCGGTAGAATGGTTTCCATAATCCCGGTGGAATACACGCTGCGCCCGGGCAGGATACTCGGGCGCAGCGTGACAAGAGGGGGAAAGAGGAGGTGGGAATCAGTTGGCGGTTACGGCCAGGCGGCGCGAGGCAGTGGAGGTCTTCTCGCCGGAATTGTCGTCGGAGACAGTGGCGCGGTAGAGGTAGATGCCCCGGCCCACACGGTGGCCTCCATAGTCGGTGAGGTCCCAGGTGATGGGCTGGCTCTGGAACATGTCGCTGCGCCCCTGCTGGGTAGCCTGCCACAGACGGCGGCCCATCATGTCAAACACCTCGATGGTCACTGTCAGGGCGCGGTCGGGACGGTCATGCGACACATAGAAATTGGCCTCAACCGAAGCGGGGTTGCAGTCGGTGTAGACATCGTATATCGTGGGGGTTATCTCCTTGGCCACGAAGAAATCGACAGTGGCCTCGGCCGAGTTTGGCGCGGTGTCCCAGACACGCAGGCGCAGGGTATGTGCCCCCACAGGGAGCCTTTCGATGGGATATGCTATGGTACCGCCCGGCACACCATTGGTGTAGGGGGTGAAATAATCAGCGACATCGGTGTAGCTCTTCGAGCCGTTGTCAAGATAAAGCCCCATCTGGTGGCCCACACCGGCGGTGGAGAGGTTTATGGCGCGGTCGTCGGAAATCTCAGCTATCACCATCGGGGAATTGTTGACCTCGTCGCCCGACACGAACGACGGATGGTTGATGTAGAACGCGTCGATTGACGGAGGCACCACGTCAGGTTCGGCGTCAAAGTCTGTGCCATAGACATAGAAGTCGCGGTTGATGCCGACCGCCTCGTTGCCCTCATCATCATATGCGTAAAGGTTTATGGCGGCGTTGCGGTAGTTGTTGACCACCTCAGACGGCATATTGACCGGGAGGATGAAGCGGCCATCCTTGACATCAGTGTTGCCTACCACCAGGCGGCCTCCCTGCTGGTCGAATGTCGTCGGCTGCCCGGCGCCATAGCCCTGGGTTGTCACCGACTGCTCGGCATCATAAATCGTGGCGACAAGACGGCCGTTGAATCCCGAGACGGGGGTGCCGTCAGGATTCTCTATATGTCCGGCGATGGTTGTCTGCTGCCGGGCCATCAGGCATGGCGGCTCCTGGTCGGGAGCCACAGGCAGGTCAGTCTCGTGGATGCGGTCAACCACCACCCTCGACGAGGGCATCATCAGCCTGAGCGCAGGGTTTCCCATAAGCACATAGCGGAGCTTGTTGGAGTCGGGACACGGAATCGGATCCCGGTTGTCCTGGGCATCTTTGTGGTTCTCGTCCATGTAGTCGTTCTTGGTGAGCATGTATATCTCCCCAAGGGTCATATATTTGCCATCCTCGCCACGCTGGAGGAAATGACGGCCGAGCGAAGCCGAGAGGTTGCCGTTGTTGGTGATGTAAACCGCTCTGGAGGCCGAGATGGCAGCAATCACACCGCCATTTGGATTCTTGAAAAGAATTTCCGCGCCCGATATCGACGGAGCATCCCAGCGCAGGAAGTTACAGGTGGCCCCGTAGACCACCGGCCAATGGCGCAGGTAGAGATTGTTGAGGTCGGAATATGTCACAAGGCTCTCGCCGGTGAGCGACGTGGAGTTGGCGTGGCCGGTGTAGAACCACAGCAGCGCCCCCTCGTCGAGATAGCGGTAAAACACCTGGCGCGCCTCCTCGCAGATGTTTGAGGTGCGCTCATACTGGTCGATGTACAGCTTCTTGACGAAACCGTTCTCACCGCCGTCGCTGGCGGCAAGGTACTCGCTGAACCATTCGGCGTGGGTCATATGTATGCCCGCATCCTCATCGTCGGCGGTCACCAGGATATTGTTCTTCCAGTTGGAGCGGGGCATCTTGGTGTAATAGCGCTCCATCTTGTCGATGGCTGACTTCACATCGGCCTGCGACATTGCCGGGATGCGGCCCACGGCGATGCGCAGCTTGTCGGAGGAGGTAGTCACCCCCGAGTTGTCGTCAAGGAAGCCGAATATGTCGTCGGTCATGTAGGCATCGTTGTCATACAGGCCGTTGTCGCTGAACCACGCGGGCAGAAAGGTGTTGCCAAGCGACTTGCCGTATTCCGTCACCTGGCGTATGTCGCATACCGGACGGCTCAGGAACAGGGCGTAGCGCAATGGATTGCCGCTTGCCGACTGCCTGTCATAAAACATCTTCAGCAGCTTGCGGAACGACTGCACGTCGGGCGCACCTGATGAAAACTCGTTGTAAACCTCCTGCGGGGTCAGCACCGTGACATGCAGCGGGTCCACCGCATCCTTGCGGTGGAAGTCGGCCAGACGTTCGGCCTGGTATTTCCATGCCGGGAGGGTGAAAATCACCATCTCAGTGGCCGGGAGCGAGTGGAGGTTCTGGTTTTTCACCTCACCGACAAGGGTGGCTTCAAGGAACGGGGCCGAAGGCTTCCAGGCGGCGAAACGCCTCACGCCGGTGCGGCTCAGGCTCCAGGTCGAGCTACCTCCTGACGGAGCCGACAAATCCATCGCAGTGGCCTCCATCGGGGAAGTGATGTCCCACACCCGGGTGTCGGCATCAGCTCCGTGGAGCTGGAAACCCGACGTGCTGCCCGAAGCGTGGAAAATCTTGTTGCCATCCTCCAGGGTGAGCCGGCGGCTGTATGTCAGGGCGATATAGTTGAGGTTGGCCGACGTGACAGTTGAGGGACATGTGAAATTGACCCCTATCTGCACATTCTCCGAACTCACCTGGAAATCCTTGCGCGACAATCCCTCGATTCCATGTCTCTCGCTGTCGGAGGTCGACGAGATACGGTCGCTGGAGGTGGTCGGAAGCGTGACCCCATTTGCTGTATAAATTATGGTAGAGGGGTCAGACAGCGTCTTTGCCACAAACGAGGCCTCCATCGACACCGGCGATGAGGTGTCGATGCCGGGCATGGCAATCTGGAACGTGCGCGAGCGGGTGTATTTGAAGTCCTCCCCGACCATCAGGAACCCGGCATACCCGGGCGACACCAGCTCCTGCTCGTGATAGGCCAAAGCCTGGTAGGTCTTGGCGGGAGCCGACGCGTAAGGGTCTGAGGCCGCATCGAGCTGAGGCACCAGACGCTCGTCATCGGTCTCCGACAGGAAATAATATCCAAGGAGGGTGAACGGGTTCTGCACCGGGCGCAGATATTTCGTAGCCGGGTTGCCAACCGTCACTGGCCCTTCGCCGAAGAACACGATTCCCCTCCCCGCCAGATACTCCGACGGGGCCTGGGGCAGGTCGTCGAGATAAGAGTTGTCGAGACGTTCGGGAAGACGCATCGCGCCATAGCCGTAGACTTTGACCCGCGAGGGATCGGAGAATCCCCACTGGCGCAGCTGCTGGTCGGAGAGCATGTGCATACCCGACTGGCTGACGGCGATTTTCACCCAGCGGCCCGAGGCAAGACGCGACGAGGAGGCGTAGGTGTCGGGGGAGAGCGCCGACACTGGCTGCCGGCCTGCGGCCCACATGAGCAATATGATCAACAGGGCGTAGAGAGAGCGACCGTGTTTGCGCCCGTATGATGATTTGCGGTAAATATATTTCATAGCCATTCGATAATGACGGGATGTGCAACCGGATATAATCCCGCTAACATATTAACGGCTCTGACAGCGGTTTATTGCATCTGCCGCGCATACATGACATACGGGATGCCGGCGGCAATACAGCCTGCCGGCACCCCGTGCATATCGTTGAGGCACACCCTCACCTGACAGCCACCCTGACGTTGTTGACCAGGTATATCCCCGCGGGCAGGCTGAAATCGGCGGTGGCGTTCACTTGGCGGTCATACATGAGCCGTCCGTCGACCGAGCGCACTGCCACGGCCTGGGGGCTGGCGACCACCACACGCGCCAGGCCTTCAAGGCCGTACACGCGGAAAGGGACTGTGTCCTCCTCCTCTGTCACTGCGGCCACGCCGGATGTCTGGCCGGGAATGACCACTGCCTCTGTCATCGCCTGGGCGTCATTGCGGGACGGGGCATCCTGGTCGTCGAAGGGGAGGTAGACCTCGAGGCTCGACTGTATCATCTGCCCGTCGACGATGGCCTTTACCTCATCGGCGTTGAGCGCCGAGCGGTAGAACATCACTTCCGAGAGGTCGGTCTTTCCATCGCCAGGCAGGATTGTGACCTTGGCGGGAATCTCCTTGGAGGCCAGCTCGCCAAGCAGCTCCTCCCCGGCATAAAGGAGGGTGCGTCCCTGGGCGTGGTAATGCGACAGGGTCACATAGAGGGGCGCGGAAGCCCTCTCGGCAGCGTCGGCGACAGCCCCTGATATTGTCTCACCCGAAGCCGAGGTGTAGGTCACTGTCGAACCGTCGAATGATATGGAGGCCACACCATCGGTGGTGGTCACGTTCACGGCCTCACCTTTGGGAATCTCGTTGAGACCCACGACAAGGGCGAAAGGATGCACCTCATCCTCGGGCACAAACTCCACCTTGCCGTTGGCGGATATCGGCATCGAGTTGCCTGTCTTGCGCACGGGGATGGGTTTCCCGGCCTTAAGCGCGTCGAAGAGCGACGGGGTGATGGCGTGGAACAGTTCGGTATGCCCCTTGGTGTCGGGATGGTAGATGTCATCGCCGTTCTGGAAACCGTCGGCCCATCTGCCCGCGCCGTTGTCTATCGCTCCGAGGAGGTTGACAGAGGGCACATCCCAGCTGTTGATGAGGAGATTCATGCGGCGCACATAACCGTAATCAGAGGCTTCGAAGTCGCCACGGGTGTAGTTGTTCATCACCACCGGCACCATGCCGTCCTCGCGGGCCTTGGCGATAAGCAGCCGCATGTTGTTGGCAAACTGGTTGTAGACAGCCTCCTGGTCGGCGGCTCCGTGGATGCCCTCGTTGCCGAGCGACACCCCGAAGATGACATAGCGGCTGAAATCATTCACCAGCTCGCTGTAACGGTCGAGCAGGTTTATGGTGTTGTTGCCGTTGACGGCGATGCTCGACAGGAAGAAAGGATTCTCCGACAGCCCCTCCTGGTGACGGGCGGCCACAAGCTGGTCAAACATCCAGGCGTAGCCCTGGTTGCCGGTGGCTCCCTGGCCGTTGGAGACAGATGAGCCCATCACCGTGATGCGGTGTTCATCGATGCCGTCGGCAGGCTCGATATGGTAGGCCATATCATTGAGGTTGAGGGTGATGACATATTTGCCGAAATTCAGGTTGATGTCGGCCAGGGTGTAGTTCTCCCAGGAGAAGCCCACCGAGTTGTCACTGCCGCTCAGCTTCGATATCTTGTAGCTCCAGCTGTTGTTGAGGATGAAGTTGAAACGCGAGCGGTCGGTGACCGACGGGCGGTTGGTCAGGGTCACCTCCCCGCGCCACACACCATTGCCGGCATACGGCAGGTCCTCCACATTCGAGGTGCTCCAGCCATGGACGGCGCTTCCGGTCATCGAGCAGGCTGTGATGGGGATTATGGTGAGGGTTGCGGCGTTGAAGTCGACACGCACGATCGAGAGCTGCTGGGATTCCACGATGTAGCCGTCATACGAGCCAGCCTCAAGCTTCCCCTCCGGGGTCACGCCATAGCTCAGCGGCTCATCCTCTGAAGAGACCGCCTCGAAGCTGAAACTGCCCGGCTGGAGCATGGTGAAGCACTGGAACACGCCTGTGTTCTTGCCGTCGGGCGAGACCATGTGCATCTCGGTCGACTCGCCGTTCTCGGCGGCGGAGCCACGGAGCGTGGCAGACACAACGGTCACGGGAGCGTCAGGACGGCGGCCTCCGGTGAATTCCTCCATCTTCATGGCATTCAGCGGGATATATGTGCCGGCGCTGCGGGTGATTGTGAACGCTATTTCTCCGTTGTCGTCAGGGAAGACATAGTCAGACACCAGTATTTTGTCAGTGTTCTGGTTTTCCCCGTCATGCCCGATGCCGCTGCCTGCGGCCTGGAGCGTCCCGGCGGAAGTGTTGATGCCATCCATGGTGTAGATGCCGGTACGGGTGTCATTGGCTTTTCGCGAGCCGAAAATATGGAAGCGGTAGGAGTGCTGCGGATCGAGACCCGAGATGGTGAACTCCCCTTTTGGCTGGTCAGCCTCGAAGAAGAAATAGTCTTCGGTGGCTGTGGCCACGGCCAGGTCGCCAAGCAGCTCGGCGGAGGGGGTAATCAGGCCGCCTCCCCCGCTCTTGCCATTGGTCGAGAAACGGGTGTCGAGCGTTATGCGGTAGCCTACGGGCTGGTTGTCGGCGTTGACAAGGTTGTCATAGACGGTGCCCTGGGCGGCATATTTGTTGCCGTCGGTGTTGTTGGTGATGTTGTTCCAGTGATGGCCGTTGGCATCCTCACCCTCCGTTACCGTGCCTTGCGAGGCGGTGATGGTACCGAAGTCGAAGTAGAGGGTCTGGGAAAGCTCCTGGGCGGAGACTCCCCAGACCGTTCCTGCGGCGATGATGACAGACAAAAAGGATTTGTTCATGGTAGTTGGATAAGTCTGTGGTTAGGGATGTATTTCAATTATTCCTTAATTTTGAAATATTACTGTCCGCTAAACTTTTTTTGAGCGATTGAAAAATTAGGGCTGGCACCTATTGCAGGAGTCAGCCCTAAATGGTTATTTTGGTGTCGCCAAACAATCCATGAATAACCATGAGTAAAAGTAGTAATTTCTTCGGACAGCCGATATATGGACAGCTGATAAAATCACTCAATCGTGAAAAAATTGTTGAAT
>CAJTEX010000017.1 GCA_910575615.1 Bacteroidales bacterium
CATATTGTCTAATGTTTTTATAATGAACGCTTTGGCGATTCATTTGTGCTTGATAATTCGATATATTAACTTAAGTTTCAACTACTTCTGTAATTTTTACCGAATCATTGATAATAGAATTAGTGTAAAAAAAGTGCTGAATGATTTTGGTCGAGAGAAAACATCAAACCTCAGTAATCCAAAGCGACACGCGAAGCAACGTTTTTTCAACCAAAACAACAGGTAATTGTCAGAAATAATGGCTGTCTGTACAAGATTTTCCGGTTTATCGCCTCAAAGGTAAACATTTTTTCGCTTTTTACCCCCTACGAATTGTTAAAATGTATTAATAATATCTATGTGTGTCGTTCTGTAAGTTATTCAATCGTTGACTGACAGCGGAAAAGGCCGGAAAATAAAACGAGGCCATATTGCCAACCATTGAGGCAGGAATGCGACAAAATGCCAGAGGGGGGGATGCCTCAGCTCAGATGGGCGAAAATCTCATTGTAAATGCGGTCAGTGGCCCCGAGGTTGTCGCGGATGTACTTTCCGGCGGCGGCGCCGGCTGTGGATAGCGACTCCTTTGAGGAAAGGAGCGACTCCACTGTTGTCTCAAACTCCACCTGGCCGACCACTGAGAAACCGCCCCCGCATGAAATCAGGTCGCCGGCCTCCTTGAATTTCGCGTGGTTGGGCCCGAAGATGACTGGTATGCCATATACGGCCGCCTCGTTGAGGTTGTGGATGCCCGCGCCAAAACCTCCACCAATGTAAGCCAGGTCGGCGAATCGGTAGAGTGTGGAGAGCTTGCCGAATGAGTCGACTATTATCCCCCTGACCTCGGGAAGCCATTGTGGCAGTTGGCCGTTCTCCTTGCGCGATTTCTTGATGAACCCTATCCACTCCGAGAGCAACATCACCTTGCCGCCGGTGAAGCGGTTGCGCAATGCCTCCAGACGGGTCTCGTTGAACTCGTGGGGGGCGATGATGAATGCTACCTCGGGATGGGCGTTGAGCCAGGGAACGTAAATGTCTTCGTCGGCCTCCCATGAGCTGCCGGCGATGAAGTGGGTCCTGGCGTCGGGGGCGAAGCCGGGAAAGCCGGGGATGTCGACTGATGAGCGCATCACATCGGTGACGCGGTCGAAACGGGTGTCGCCGGCAACCGTGACATTCTCAACCCCTATCACCCTGAGCAGGCGGCGCGAACGCTCGTCCTGGACGTAAAGGCGGTCGAAGCAATGGAGCATCCGGCGGAACATGCCGCCGATGTTGCGGAAAAAGCGCTGGCCGGGGCGGAATATCGAGGAGATGAGGTAGGTAGGTATGCCCCGGCGGTGAAGCTCCTCAAGATAGTTGCCCCAGAACTCATATTTGATGAATATCGCAATCGAGGGACGGGCGATGTCGAGGAATTTCCTGACGCGGTGGGGGGTGTCGAACGGCAGATAGACCACGGCGTCGGCGAAATGGTAGTTTTTCCTCACCTCGTAGCCCGAGGGGGAGAAGAAGCTGAGCAGCACCGGCACTTCGGGATGCTCGCGCTTGAGCCGTTCGATCATCGGGCGGCCTTGCTCAAACTCGCCGAGCGACGAGGCATGGAACCATACGGCCCCGGGCTTGTCGCCGAGCTTGCGGCGCAGCAGGTCGGCAGTGCGGTGCTGGCCCCGGAGCATTTTTCTCACTTTGCGGCTGCGGAGCGAAACCACCTGGGCGGCGGCTCCGTAAAGCGAGATGGCAGTGTTGTAGAGCAGGTTCACTCTTTTCGGCGGATTGGTGTAGGTCTATCTCTTCAATTAAAAGGTCAGGCGGCTGAGGTGTCAGGCCTGGGGCACCTCGATGGAGGCGATGGCCTTGCGGATGCGGCTGATGGTCTCTGGGCGGCCCATAAGCTCGGTGATGTCAAACATATGGGGGCCTTTGCACTGCCCTACCACGGCCAGGCGGAAGGCGTTCATGACGTTGCCCATATGGTAGCCGTTGTCGGTGATCCATTTCAGCACCACCGGTTCGGCTGCGGCCGACGAGAAGTCATCGAGGCCTTCAAGCACTCCGATGAGCTGCTCCATTATCTCGGGAGTGCCCTCCTTCCAGCGTTTGCGAATATCCTTCTCGGCATATTCCTCGGGGGCCTTGAAGAAGAATCCGCCCTGATCCCAGAGGTCGGGGAGCAAGTCGGCGCGGCCCTTGACCATGTCGATGGCCCTGGCGGTGTAGTCGGCCGAGAAGTCGTCGGGATTCACCCCGTTGGCCTCCATGATCGGGCGGAACATGGCGGCAAGCTCGCTGCCGGGGGTGTTCATGAGGTATTCGTGGTTGAACCATTTTCCTTTCTCGAAGGCAAACCGGGCGCCTGATTTCGAGCAGTGGGAGAATGAGAACTTGTCAATCAGCTCCTGCATCGACATCACCTCGGTGTCGTCGCCGGGGTTCCAGCCCAGGAGGGCCAGGAAGTTGACCAGCGCCTCGGGCAGGTAGCCTTTCTCGCGGAAGCCTGACGAGGTCTCGCCGCTCTTGGGATCATGCCATTCCAGGGGGAAGACAGGGAAGCCGAGGCGGTCGCCGTCGCGCTTGGAGAGCTTGCCTTTGCCGTCGGGCTTGAGCAGCAGGGGGAGGTGGACAAACCGGGGCATCGTGTCGGTCCAGCCGAACGCCTCGTAAAGGAGGACATGCAGGGGGGCCGAGGGGAGCCATTCCTCTCCGCGGATGACATGGCTGACCTCCATCAGATGGTCATCGACGATGTTGGCCAGATGGTAGGTGGGGAGGTCGTCGGCGCTCTTGTACAGCACCTTGTCGTCAAGGATGCTGGAGCTGATGGTGACCTCTCCGCGGATGAGGTCGTCGACCTTCACGTCGCGGCCCGGCTCGATGAGGAAACGGACAACATAGGGTGTGCCCTCGGAGATGAGGCGGTCGACCTCCTCGCGGGGCATCGACAGGGAGTTGCGCATCGACATGCGGGTCGACGCGTCATACTGGAAGTTGGGTCTCTCGGCGCGGGCCTTTTCAAGTTCCTGTGGAGTGTCGAATGCGATGTAGGCTTTCCCCGCGTCAAGCAGGTCTTTGACGTGTCGGCGATAGATGTCGCGGCGCTCGCTCTGCTTGTAAGGGCCGTATGCGCCACCCTCGCGCACCCCTTCGTCAATCCCGATTCCGAGCCATTTGAGCGACTCGTTGATATAGTCTTCCGCTCCCGGGACAAAACGCTGGGAGTCGGTGTCTTCGATTCTGAGAATCATGTCGCCGCCGTTCTGGCGGGCGAAAATGTAGTTATACAAGGCGGTACGCACACCTCCGATGTGGAGAGGCCCCGTGGGGGAAGGGGCGAAGCGCACCCTGACTTTTCTTTGTGTCATTCCGGTTTATCTCTTGACGGAAGGCCACTGGGGCGCCTCCGGAATTTGGCTGCAAAATTAGCGATTTTTTCTTAAAAAACATAAATCCGCCCGATATTTCGACGGAATCGGCGGTTATGTCGAATCCTCAGCGACATCATCGCCGGGGCCGTCACTTGTATATGAAGCGGCGTATCGAGTGCTTGGGGGTCTTCTCGAACTCGTCGGGATGGATTTCGATTTCCGAGACGCGGGCATAGGCCGGGAGGGCCTTGTTGAGCGTAGGCAGCAGCGCCGCCACTTTGTCGTTGGCCTGGGCCTCCGACAGCCCCTGCTTGCGGGCCGTCTCATAGTCGGGATGCACCAGGGCCACGAGCCGCCCCTTGCGGTCGACCACGACGCTCTCCCCCACCAGCGGGAGGTCGTTGAGCACAATCTCCACCTCCTCGGGGTATATGTTCTGGCCCGACGGGCCGAGTATCATGTCCTTCTCGCGGCCACGGATGTAGAGGTAGCCGTCGGCATCCATCGTGCATATGTCGCCGGTGTTGAGCCAGCCGTCGGCAGAAAGCGCCTCGCGGGTGGCCTGCCCGTTCTTGAAATAGCCTTTCATCACGTTGGGGCCTTTGAGGTAAAGCACGCCCGGCACCTCCCGGGGGTCGGGGGAGTCGATCCTCACCTCCATGCCGTCGACCACACGCCCGCAGGAATGGGGCCGCTGGGTGGCCCACCACTCGTAGGTCACAAGCGGGGCGCACTCGGTCATGCCGTAGCCTATCGTGAACGGGAACCGGATTTTGCGGAGGAACTCCTCGACATCGGCCGTCAGCGGCGCGCCGCCGAGGATTAGCTGCCTGAGGTTGCCGCCGAGCGCGCCGACGAGCTGCCTGCGGATTTTAGCATAGACGAGTTGCCTTATTCCGGGAATGGATGTGAGCAGCCTCACCACCGGCTTTTTGAGCAGCGGGAACACTTTTCCCCTGACTATCTTCTCAATGACGAGCGGCACCGTGATGACAAGCTGCGGCCTGACCTGGGCGAAAGCCTCGAGAAGCACTTTCGGCGAGGGGACGCGTCCCAGGAATGTGATGTTGCATCCTTTGCAGAGGGGAAACAGGAACTCGAAGACAAGCCCGTACATATGGGCCAGCGGGAGCATGCTCAGCATGCCGTCGCCGGGATGGAGGAACTCAATCTGACCGAGGGCGAATCCGATGTTGCCCCAGAGGTTGCCGTAAGTGATCATCACCCCCTTGGAGTTGCCGGTAGAGCCTGATGTGTAGTTGATCAGGGCCAGCTCATCAGAGACGGGTTCATGGTAACGGATATCCTCTGCCTTGTATCCCTCGGGGTAGAGCCGGGTGAACATGGTGTCGAGCGCATCGACCGCCGACTTGATTTTGTCGCCTCGGTCAGACACCACCTCGAGGTCGCCGAGCAACAGCACCCCATCCACCCCGGGCATACGGTCCATGTCGAGGTTGTCGGCGATTGACCGCTCGGTGAACAGCAGACGGGCCTCGGCATGGGTCACCAGATGGACGATATTGCCGGGCTGGAACTCATGGAGCAGCGGCACCACGACCGCCCCGTAGGTCAACGCGCCCAGAAATGTCACGGCCCACTCGGCGGAGTTGCGGGCGCAGAGGGCGACCCGGTCGCCCGGCTTCAGGCCGATGGCCTTATATAATATGTGGAAGCGGGCGACACGCGCGGCGACTTCGCCATATGTCAAGGTGTTTCCGTGGAAATCGGTCAGCGCGTCGCGGCTCCAGTTGGCGGCGAGGCTTTCGGAGATGGCTCTTATGAGGCGGTCATTCATCTTTTTCACAAGTTTTATCGTTATGCATATGGATACATAACAAATTTTTTCCGTACTTTGTCGGCGACAAAGCGCGTGGATTTTTCAGACGCCTTCGGCCTACCGCCGGTTTCCGCTAAAGAAACCAACTTCCAGGCAGTCCTGAAAGCAAAATTCCCGCAAAATTAATAAAACTCACTAAATACCGCAAGATGAACCGCAAATATCTTCAATTCGCCGGAGCGCTGCTGCTGACGGCATGCTCCGCATCTGCCGCCGGGGACAGCTACACCGTCAATGTCGCGATGCCCCCGGCCGCCAACGGCGAGACCGCTTTCATCGTCAACTTTGACAACGGCGAGAAAATCGACTCAGTGATGGTCGAGAACGGCAAGGCTGTCTTCAAAGGCACCGTGGAGCAACCTGTGCTGGCCCGCGTGCTGGTCAACGGCCAGCGTTACGGCAACTTCATTCTCGAGCAGGGCGACATAACACTCCAGAGGGGCGGGGCCGTCAAGGGCGGCTCTCTCAACGGCGAGCTTGAGAAAGCCATGAAGGGTGTCGAGGCCATACAGGCCAAAGCCGCCAAGCTGCCCCAGGACTCGACCTACGCCAACCGCATGGCCATCCTCGAGAATGAATACAACTCCTACATGGACTCGGTGGTGGCTGCCAACGCCACCAACCCCATCGGCTACATGTTCTTCATCAACCAGGCCTACGACTACGACCTGCCGCGCCTAAACAAGGCCCTTGAGCAATATCCGGCAATGAAAGGCTACCAGCGCACCGCCAAGCTGGTCGAGGCCCTGCAACAGAAGGAGAAGACCCAGCCGGGCAACAAGTTCATCGACTTCACCATCACCAACGACTCCATCTCGCAGAGCCTGTCTGACTATGTCGGCAAGGGACGTTACACACTGGTCGACTTCTGGGCGAGCTGGTGCGGCCCCTGCATCCGCGAGACCAAGGTGCTGAAGAAAATCCGCGAGGAGTTCCAGGGCAAGCCCCTCGACATCCTCGGAGTGGCCGTATGGGACGAGCCTGCCAACACCGAGGCCGCCATCAAGCGCCACGAGCTGCCATGGCCACAGATAATCAACGCCCAGTCGGTGCCCACCGACCTTTACGGCATATCGGGCATCCCCTGCATCATCCTCTTCGGACCCGACGGCACCATCATCTCGCGTGACCTCCAGGGTGAGGAGCTGACCAAGTCGGTGCGCGCCGCGCTCAATCCCGCCGAAGAGAAGCCCCAGGCCGACTGACCCCGGCCGCCAGCAACTTTACCAATGCACAAGGGGTGTGTCGCATCTGCGACATACCCCTTGTGCGTTTCCCGTATGGCAGCCTGTCAACGCCGGCGCAGGAGCAGAGCAGCCACCCATGGCGACACACAGGCCGAGAGCATAGCCCCCGCGCCGTCGGCGAGGAAGTCAAGCATGTCGCATCCGCGGCCAAGCCCCATCCACGACTGCAACAGCTCTATCGCGCCACCGAAAAGAGTGGCGCAGGCCGCCATGGCCAGCAACGGTATGAGTGAGCCACAACGGGGCATCTCACCCGTCTGCTCGTAACGGCGCTGATGCAAAAGCTCGCGGTCGACGACGAGCGCGAACACGAGACCGCCGAACATCAGGGCATGGGCAATCTTGTCGGCATGTTCAAACAGCCCCACCTCGGGGTCGGGCAGCGGATTGGGGGCGAGCGTAAGCCATAGGATGGCGATCACCACCACCGACGAGAACAGGCCGGGACACATCTGCGTGAGATATTTCTGTAGCATAAGCGATTCTTTAAGAGAGATGAGCCGCAAAGTTAAGGATTTATCTCAAAACAGCAAAACCACATTCCACAATCGGATGGTTAAAAATTATGTCTTAAAACATAAAAATTTTTAAGCCCGTTTTTGCCGTTATTTCAATGGAAAATCGGTACATTTGCGACAAACAAAACTTTCAATCAATATTCACCGAAAAATCTCAACCACCATGATCATCGGAGTACCTAAAGAAATCAAGAACAACGAGAACCGAGTGGCAGTAACCCCCTCAGGCGTGCGCGAGCTCGTATGCCACGGCCATAAGGTATATGTCCAGCACACGGCCGGAGAAGGCTCGGGATTTCCTGACGAACTTTATGTCAAGGCCGGAGCCGAAATCCTCCCGAAAATCGAGGATGTCTACGCCATCGCCGAGATGATCATAAAGGTAAAGGAACCCATCAAGCCCGAGTATCCCCTCATCCGCCGCGACCAGGTGGTCTTCACATACTTCCATTTCGCCTCAGACCGCGAGCTGACCGAGGCCATGATACGCTCGGGAGCCGTCTGCATCGCGTACGAGACCGTGGAGCTGCCCAACCGCCAGCTCCCCCTGCTCATCCCGATGAGCGAGGTGGCAGGCCGCATGTCGATCCAGGAGGGCGCGCGCTTCCTTGAGAAGCCCCAGGGAGGCATGGGAGTGCTGCTCGGAGGCGTTCCGGGAGTGAAACCCGCCAAGGTGCTGATCCTCGGCGCGGGCGTCGTGGGCCGCAACGCAGCCCTCATGGCAGCCGGCATGGGCGCCGACGTCACCATCACCGACATCTCGCTCCCCACCCTGCGCTATGTCGCCGACGTCATGCCCAAGAATGTCAAGACCCTCTACTCCTCGCGCCACAACATAGAGGCCGAGCTGCCCGACACAGACCTGGTGATCGGCTCGGTGCTCATCCCCGGCGCCAAGGCCCCCAAGCTCGTCACCCGCGACATGCTCGCGCTGATGCGCCCCGGCACACTGCTGGTGGATGTCGCCATCGACCAGGGCGGATGCTTCGAGACATCGACCCCCACCACCCACTCCAACCCGACCTACACCATCGACGGCATCATACACTACGCCGTGGCCAACATCCCCGGCGCGGTGCCCCGCACCTCCACCCTGGCCCTGACCAACGCCACCCTCCCCTACGCCATCCGACTGGCCGACAAGGGATGGCGCCAGGCCTGCAAGGAAGACAAGGCCCTCGCCCTTGGAGTAAACATCGTGGAGGGGAAAGTAGTGTTCCCCGCCGTGGCCCAGGCATGGGATCTCCCCTGCCACGAGCTGACGCTCTGACGCCACCGGCCTGCAGGCCACACCAAGAAAAGAGAATCATTTACCGTCTCTAATCCTGTTCAGACTGTATCAGGCCGCCCCGCTCTCCCCCGCTCCGACGGGAGACCCCGTGGCGGCCTGACTCGCAGGCATAAGCGCGCCTTACAGTTTCGACTCCACAGCCCGCCAAAAGGGCGCCGCAGATAGCGGTTTTCAAAGTTTTTAAGAAAATTATCGCGAAAATCGACTCTGATTAGAAATAAATCCGTATATTTGCGAAAACAAAAAATCTTATCACGAACATAAACCCGACTGACAATGAAGCAACCCGACATTGACTGGACAACACTGGGATTCGGCTATGTGCCGACCGACTACAACGTCCGCTGCTACTACCGCGACGGGAAATGGGGCGAAATCGAGGTCTCCTCATCTGAGACCATTGAAATGCACATTGCCGCCACAGCCCTCCATTACGGACAGGAAATCTTCGAAGGCCTCAAGGCTTTCCGGGGAAAAGACGGCAAAGTCAGGGTTTTCCGCCCCCTGGAAAACGCCCACCGCATCCAGGAATCGGCGCGCGGCATCAAGATGGCCGAAATCACCGACGAGCTCTTCCTTGAGATGACCCGCAAGGTGATAGCCCTCAACGAGCGCTTCATCCCCCCCTACGGAAGCGGCGCGTCGCTCTACATCCGCCCCTTGGAAATCGGCATGTCGGCCCAGGTAGGCGTGAAGCCCGCCAGCGAGTACTGCTTCATGATGCTCGTGACCCCCGTCGGCCCATACTTCAAGGAGGGATTCAAACCCACCAACATCTGCATAATGCGCGAGTATGACCGCGTGGCCCCGCGCGGCACAGGCCGCTGGAAAGTCGGAGGCAACTACGCCGCCAGCCTCGGGGCAGGCGAGCGCGCCCACGAGCTCGGCTACTCGGCCGTCCTCTACCTCGACCCCAAGGAAAAGAAATACCTCGACGAGTGTGGCCCCGCCAACTTCTACGCCATCAAAGACGGCAAATACATCACCCCCGCGTCAGACTCCATCCTCCCCTCAATCACCAACGAGTCGCTGATGCAGCTCGCCCGTGACTTCGGCATGGAGGTCGAACGCCGCCACATCACCGTTGACGAAATTCCCGACTTCGAGGAGGCAGCCGCATGCGGCACAGCCGCCGTCACCTCCCCCGTAGGCGAAATCCACGACCTCGACAACGACATCAAATATGTCATCGCCAAAGACGGCAAGCCCGGCCCCGTGACCACCCGCTTCTACGAGACCCTCAGCGCGATACGCCTGGGCGAAATCGAAGACAAGCACGGATGGAACATGGTCCTCGACCTCTGATTCACCGACCAGACACAGAGCCACACACGCGATGTTCGACTACCAGAGAATCATCGACAGACACTATCCCGAAGGGTCACCCCTTCGGGATATATATTTGCGCCATTGCAGGCAGGTGGCCGACAAGGCCCTCTCCATCGCCCGCGCCAAAGCCCTCACCCTCCCTCCCGGCGAGATAGAAGCCGCGGCGATGCTCCATGACATAGGCATATTCCTATGCGACGCCCCCTCCATATGTTGCCACGGCTCAGAGCATTACCTGCGCCACGGTATGCTCGGGGCTGACCTGCTCCGGGCCGAAGGCGCCCCCGAGGAGCTGGCCCGAGTGGCCGAGCGCCACACCGGCTCGGGCATCTCCCGCGAGGAAATCATCTCCGACATGCTCCCCCTGCCGGCCGACCGCTGCTTCATGCCCGAGACCACCCTCGAGAAACTGATATGCTACGCCGACAAATTCTTCTCCAAATCGGGCGACATGGCCGAAAAACCATTGCCCCGGGTGATGGTCGCCATGGCCAGATTCGGGCCGGAGCCATTCGCCAGATTCAAGGAGCTTCACCGCCGGCTGGGCACTTAAATAAAGTTAATAAACTTTAATATTCCATTTATGCCTCATTCCGCGCCTCCAAGCCGCTTGGCCAGGCGCGGATTTTTCATTAATATTGCGTAAATTTGCAGTGTAGAGTATGGCGGCGCGGACGCCGCCGACCTGAGCCATCCCTCTCCTGTCAAATACCGCGCCAGAGCGTGGCCGTCACGGCCACAGCCCTCTCCACCGGCAGACCCGGCCACTCTCTCCCGTCGACTGGCCGTGTCTCGCCCCCCACGACAACGTGGCGCGTCCCCGGGAAGACCGCTTCCGGCCCGCAGCAGGCCGATAGCCCTTTCCTTTTAGCCCCGCTAATAAAAAAACAACATAAATGACAGGTAAATGGAATTATTTACCCCTGACACAAGAAGAACAGCGCATCGAGACGGAGCTTGCAAAACGCTACGCCTCGATTCCCCCTGTGAGCCAGTTGCTGGTCGAGCGAGGGATTACTTCAGTGGAAGAAGCTGACCGCTTTTTCCATCCCCAGCTGAAGAATCTCCACGACCCGTTCCTGATGCCCGACATGGACAAGGCTGTCGAAAGGCTCAACAGAGCCATGGGGTCAAAGGAGAAGATAATGGTCTACGGCGACTATGATGTCGACGGCACTACCGCCGTCGCCCTGGTCTACAAGTATCTCCAGAACTTCTACTCCAACATAGATTACTTCATCCCGACCCGCTACGAAGAGGGCTACGGGATATCATCCGAGACAATCGACGAGTTCGCCGCATCAGGCGTGAAGCTCGTCATAATCCTCGACTGCGGCATAAAGGCCAACCAGGAAATCGCGCACGCCAAGGAGCATGGCATAGACTTCATAATCTGTGACCACCACGTCCCTGACGACGAGCTGCCGGGCGCTGTGGCCATCCTCAACCCCAAGATGCCAGGGTCGACCTACCCCTGCCCCCACCTCTCGGGCTGCGGCGTGGGATACAAACTGATGCAGGCGTTCGCCATCAGCAACGGCATTCCGCAGACCGACCTCGAGGGGATGCTCGACCTGGTGGCAGTCTCGATAGCCGCCGACATAGTCCCGATGGTCGACGAGAACCGCGTGATGACCTACTGGGGGTTGCGCCGCCTCAACTCCAACCCCAACATGGGCATCAGGGCCATAATACGCATCTGCGGCCTCGCAGGCAAGGAAATCACCATCTCTGACGTGATATTCAAAATCGGGCCGCGCATCAACGCCTCGGGCCGTATGCAGAGCGGACGCGAGGCTGTCGACCTGCTGGTCAGCCGCGACATCGCCGACGCGTCACAGCGCGCCCGCAACATCGACCAGTACAACAAAGACCGCAAGGAACTCGACAAGCGCATCACCGAGGAGGCCAACGCCATCCTCTCGCAACGCATCGAGGCCGGAAGCAACAAGAAATCGATTGTCATCTTCAACAAAGACTGGCACAAGGGAATCATCGGCATAGTGGCCTCTCGCCTGACCGAGCTTTACTACAAGCCATCGGTGGTGCTGACCCTCTCCAACGGCCTGGCCACCGGCTCGTCGCGCTCCGTGCAGGGATTCGACATCTACTCCGCTGTCGACTCCACGCGCGACCTGCTCGAGAACTTCGGCGGACACACCTACGCCGTCGGGCTGTCGCTCAAGGAGGAGAACATCCCCGAGTTCACCCGCCGCTTTGAGGAATATGTGGCGGCCAACATCCTCCCCTCACAGCTCAAGCCAACCTATGAAATCGACGCCCTGCTGACATTCTCCGAGATAACCCCCGAGTTCATCGCCACTCTCCGCCGCTTCAACCCATTCGGCCCCGGCAACCCCAAGCCGGTATTCTGCTCGCGCAATGTGATGGACTTCGGCACATCCAAGCTGGTAGGCCGACAGCTCGAACACATAAAGCTCGAACTGGTCGACGACACCTCCGGGAAGGTCTTCAACGGCATCGCCTTCAACAAGGCCCACCTCTTCGAGGCCATCCACGCCGGCAAGCGGTTCAACATCTGCTACACCATCGAGGACAACAAACACCAGGCCGCCCAGAACGCCATCCAGCTCCAGGTCAAGGAAATCGAAATAATCGACTGACCTCCCCACCGCGACCTAACAACGAAGCTATCACACTAACAATCTTTTGCGACCCACCCAACCACACAACGCGGATCGCAAAAGATTATTCGTATACAAAGGTTATTCGTATATTTGGAATAGGCAAGGGAATAATCCAAGCGAAATGTCGTTCCAGCAATCATCCAGGGAACTGTTTCCGCAACCATCCAAGTGAAGTGTCTCAGGAATTATCCAAGAGAGCGTCCCTGGCTTTATCCAAGTGAAGTGTTCCCTGAATAATACCATATGCATGATTCGCCCACGAATCCTACGGATTCGATGCCGGATATGTGTCCGGTTTTGAAGTTATTCGTATCAGGCAAATATGTTTAACCGGCTGTCTCGAGCGACTTTATGCATTGACCGCCCCCTGTTTATGTGAAGGTGTCAGCTGGCCGAGGAAAAAACAAAAACGTATGACACCGTGCCTTCCGGCAAAGTGTCATACGTCATACGAGGGATTTGTGGCAGTTCAGCTTATGCCACTACGCTGTGTTTGTCCGTTCCTCTCAGGCTTCGGGCTGGAGAGGCTCGATTTCGGCAAGGTTGCGCGAAAGGTCGTCGGCGGAGAGGGAATAGTTCTGGAGGTCGCCGGCGAGGAACTTGTCGTAGGAGGCCATGTCGATGAGTCCGTGGCCAGAGAGGTTGAAGAGTATCACCTTCTCCTCGCCGGTCTCCTTGCAACGCTTGGCCTCACGGATGGTGGCGGCGATGGCATGGCATGACTCGGGAGCGGGGATGATGCCTTCGACACGGGCAAAGAGGGTTCCGGCCTCGAAGCTTTCAAGCTGGTCGATGTCGACCGCCTCCATGAGCTGGTCTTTGAGCAGCTGCGAGACAATCACCCCGGCGCCATGGTAGCGCAGGCCCCCGGCGTGGATGTTGGCCGGGGAGAAGCTATGGCCGAGGGTATACATGGGCAGCAGGGGGGTGTAACCGGCCTCGTCGCCGAAGTCGTATTTGAATTCACCACGGGTGAGCTTGGGGCAGCTGGCAGGCTCGGCGGCCACGAAACGGGTGTGGGTCTTTCCCTCCTCGCCGGCGATGCGGTGGCGCATGAAAGGAAACGCCAGTCCGCCGAAGTTGCTGCCTCCGCCGAAACATGCGATTACGATGTCGGGATACTCGCCGGCTTTCTCCATCTGCTTCTCGGCCTCAAGGCCGATAACGGTCTGGTGGAGGGCGACATGGTTAAGCACCGACCCCAGGCAATATTTGCAGTTGGGAGTGGTCTGGGCCAGCTCCACGGCCTCTGAAATTGCTGTTCCGAGCGACCCCTGGTAATTGGGATTGACAGTTAATATGTCTTTTCCCGCGCGGGTCGACATCGAGGGGGAGGGGGTCACCTGGGCCCCGAATGTCTGCATTATGCTGCGGCGGTAAGGCTTCTGCTCATAAGATATTTTCACCTGGTATACGGCCGAGTCGATGCCATACATGCTGGCCGCATAGGCCAGAGACGCGCCCCACTGCCCCGCGCCGGTCTCGGTGGTGATATTGGTGATGCCCTCCTGCTTGCAGTAATATGCCTGGGGTATCGCCGAGTTGAGCTTGTGTGAACCCATCGGTGAGACACTCTCGTTCTTGAAATATATGTGGGCGGGGGTGCCGAGCGCCTTTTCCAGGCCATAAGCCCTCACAAGCGGGGTTGAACGGTAATATTTGTATTTTTCCCTCACCTCCTCGGGGATTTCAATCCATACGTCAGACTGGTTGAGCTCCTGGTCGCAGCATTCTTTGGCGAAAATCGGATACAGGTCCTCAGCCTTGAGGGGCTGTTTGGTACCCGGATGGAGCGGGGGAAGAGGCTTGTTGGCCATATCGGCCTGGATGTTGTACCAGTAACGGGGAATTTCCTCTTCGTCAAGAAAGTAGCGTTTACGTTTCTCAGTCATAACGATTTATTATTTATCGGCTTCTGGAATAAAAGCCATTGAAACTTTCGAGTCGGCTTCTGTCACGGATTCCATCAATACACGACCCGGTTAACTATCACTCGCAAAGTTACGTTTTTTCAGTTATATACAAGCGTATATGTCAAAATTGACCCTATATTTTTATTCATCTTCATTTAAAACGTCAAAAACAAAGCGCGACAACGCCCCTCGCCGGGTTTCACCTCACTGCATGTTGGCTTCAGGCCTGTCATAACCCGGCAATCTTGTCGCGCTAATCGTCACGAGTTAGCATTTTGCATACTTTTAATTATAATTTGCGCCCCCAAATTCTAAAAATGTATTTAAATTTTAAAAAAATTGTTGCATTTCTAAAACTTATTACATATTTTTTAGGAATCTGAATTTAGAACACACCGGTCATGTGACGCGTCTTTCGCCGGGTTGTATAAAAGCCATGGATAATCTAAACCAGACCTGGGCCCAGGCCAGCTATTCATTATCTTATTAATCATAGTCACATGAAGAGTCATATATGTTTGGAGCCCCCACCTACTTCTACCTCAAGGATGTGGACAACGAAAGCAATGTCCTTAACGGAGCAAGCTCAGTGGCCGCGTCAGTCGGCACAGTCAACGGTGTCAACGTCACCTTTCCCGAACTTGACATCTGGGCAATCGGAAACTTCAACAAACACCACCATCACCCTCTCGCGCGGCACTTCAGCCATCGCCAATGTGGAAGCCGACGACACCAACGCCCCGTGGTATACTACAACCTGCAGGGTGTGCGCGTGGAGAATCCCGCCAACGGCGTGTTCATCCGCGTGCAGGGTTCACAGGTTACAAAAATAGCAAAGTGATCTTCCCCATCTGAATCCGGTTAAAAACCGACGGGACGGCCTTTCAGAAAGGCCGTCCCGTTTTTTTCATCGTCGCATCGAAAGGGGTGGCAGACGCGGGTGATACTGACGCTGAATATCAGGCGTCGTCGAGGTCTGAGGCGTCGCGCTCAAGAATCGATGCCGCCAGCGAGTCGCCGGTCTGCACTATCGACACCAGGGGGTAAAGCTTGCGGGCGACATCGTAGCTCTTGCAATCCTCGAGGCTGTGCTGGTTGACACCCCACGCGCCCATGTGCCAGCGGATGGCCAGCATCTCGGCGTCGCTCATCTCCAGACCACTGCACAGCACCACCACAAGCGATTTCTCGCCGTGGCCCATCGGGAAATTCTTGTAGGTGAGCTTATACCCCTCGGAGTCTTCCCACTGGCCGAGGGCGTTTTTGCGCTTCTTCACCGAGCGGCGGTAGATGTCGGCCTTGCAGACATCATGGAGCAGCGCCGATATGATGATGCTGTCGCGGGTCACCTCCTTCTCGAGGGTCGGGTCGAGGGGTTTCATCGCCTCCCATACGGCGAGGGCCGATTTGGCCACATTCAGCGAGTGGAGCGTCAGGCCCCCCTCCACGTTGAGATGATGGTTGGCCGACGCAGGGGCCTCGAAAAAGCCGAGGCGCTCGATTTCCTCCAGGACATAGTCCACCCCCTCGCGCCCAGTGGACCTGAGCATCTCTATGAATTCGGCCTTGACGGCCTCTTTGTCTATCTTCATCGTATCTTGTATTTTTCAGTTCTTGACTTGAGCGCTGGCGGCTCACCACTCCAGGGCTACCGCCACCGACTCCATACGGGCGGCAATCGGCGGAGTCAGTTTCGCCAGCTTTATCCGTCCGTCCGTAACAGCCGGGAAATCACCGGTTATGCGTTCTTTGAGCCTAAGCAACACATTCTCAAGCAGCGCCGAAGGCTCGGCCATCACTTGCGACACCACAGCTACCACCCGCGAATAGTCCAGGGCGTGGGCCACATCGTCTGTGACGGCGGCCTGCTCCATGTCATATCCAAGCGTGAGCGACACCTCAAACAGATTGCCCACCACACGCTCCTGGGGCAGCACGCCGTGAAACGCCTGCATCCTCAGCCTGTCTATCTCGACATATCCTTTCAACATATCGGTCTTGCTATCTTTTCACCCACAAAGTTAGTCAATTTAGCCGGAATCATATCCCGAAATATGACGGAATTTCGTAACTTTGTTGCTACGTTTCCAATCAGACCATAATGTATTTCGCTTTAGACAACATATTGCCTGTGGTATGGATCTGCCTCGGTGTGGCCCTGACAGCCATGATTTATCTGCTTGCCGCATACCGGCGTTTCACCCGCCTGCGCCCCCCCGAGGAGGCCCCGCTTCCCGACGACGACCGCCTGCCCGGGGTCTCGGTGGTGGTCTACGCCCGCGACAATGCCTCGGAGCTGCGCGAGACCCTTCCGGAGATACTCGCCCAGGAATATCCCGGGGAGAAGATGGAGGTGATAGTGGTCAATGACGGCTCGGTCGACGAGGTGACCGATGTGGTAAACCATCTCGGGCAGAGCCACTCCAACCTCTACATCACATTCGTCCCCGACGAGGCCCACAACCTCAGCCGCAAGAAGCTGGCCGTCTCGCTCGGCATCAAGGCCGCCAGGAAAGAGGTGGTGGTTATGACCACTGCCGAGTGCCGCCCCGCCTCCCGGCAGTGGCTGCGCCACATGGCCGCGCCGTTTCCCGGCTCCGAGGTGGTCCTCGGATGGGCGGCCATCGACAACCTCCACGGCCCCATGCTCAGGTTCGACGAAGCGGCCCGAGGCACAACCTGGCTCTCGGCGGCCCTCAACGGCCATCCCTACCGTGGCATCGGCTTCAACCTCGCCTACCGCCGCGCCACATTCTTCGAGGCCAAGGGGTTCTCGCGCTCGCTCAACCTCCACAACGGCGACGACGACATTTTTATCCACCAGATCGCAAACCGCGACAACACTTCGGTTGTTTTATCTCCTGACGCATTGATGTCGGTCAGCTTCCAGAAGCCCAAGGCCGCCTACCACGACCTGCGCCTGCGCCATTGCTTCACCCAGAGACGGCTCCCCAAAGGGGCACGCCGCATGATGGGAAGCGGCACCCTGGCGATGTGGCTCTGGCTGGCCTCGGTCGCCACAGGGGTTGTCTTCTCGCTGCCCAACTGGTTTCCCTCCTGTCTGTTCGCCGCCACGATTCCGGCCCTGTGGATTCCGCTGACCGTAAACTGGCTTCGCACCGGACGCACCCTGGGCATCTCCCTCTCCCCCGCCCTGCTCTGGTGGGAAATGCTTTGGCGATGGCTCCCCGACCTGCGTTGCCGCATCGCATGCGGCTCAAGCAACCGCCGAAATTTCACCTGGCACACCAAAAAGATAAAATGACCTCAGCTTTGCAAAGATACCTCCGACTTGCCGCCTGCCTGCTTCTTACCGGTCTGCTGCTGGCATCCGGCGGCGACGACCTCTACGCCAGCTCCAGAAAGAAAAAGACCACCCGCAAGACAACCACCACTCGAAAACGCAAATCACGCAAAAGCCGCAAATCACGCAAGTCGACCGCCCCGGCCCTCCCGGTGGTGGTACTCGGCTCGACAGGCCCCATCGACGCGCCTGAGCCGTTTGTGACGCTCCCGCAGGTCAAGGATGCTCCCGACGGCCTTGACGGCCGCACGATCGCCCTATGGCCCAGCCACGGTAAGTATTACGCAGGCTCCTGGGTCTGGCAGCGGCCACGCCTGTTCGGCACGGTCGAAGACCTGCTGTCGCGCGCGTTTGTCGACCCCTATGTGGTCCCGATGCTGGAAAACGCCGGGGCATATGTCATGATGCCACGCGAAAGGGATTTCTCCCACCGCGCGCTCATAATCGATCATGACTGGAGCAACGGCGACGGACGCTTCGCCACCATCTCCGGCCGCCACCAATGGGAGGCATTGCCTGACAGCACCGGTTTCGGCCATCGCGGCGATTACCTCCTCGAGGGGGACAACCCGTTCCTCATGGGGTCTTCGGGGGCAGTGAAGACGGTCGAGCCTGAGGATTCAGCCGACATGTCGGTTGCCCAATGGTATGGCACCGCGCCAGAAGAGGGGGACCGCGCGGTGTATGTCTCCTACAAGTCATTCCCCAACAGCGCCACCGACGCTGTCTATACCGTCAACCATCTCGGCGGCGCGTCGAAGGTGACCGTCAACCAGCGCATGGGGGGCGGCACATGGGTATATATCGGCACATATCCTTTCTCCTCCCAGCCCGGCAGCCAGCCTCTTGTCACCCTCTCCAACGTCTCGGCCGACGAAGACGCGGTCGTCTCGGCCGACGCTGTGAAAATCGGAGGCGGCATGGGACAGGTGGCCCGCCAGAAAGGCTCCGGCTCACCCCGCGTGTCGGGATATCCGGCATTCCTCGAGGGAGCGAGATATTATCTCCAGGGTGCTGGATTCCCCGAGGAGGTCTACAGCCCCAACAAGGGGGAAAACGACTATATGGACGACTATATGTCGCGTGCCCTGTGGGTCAACTGGCTCACCGGAGGGTCTGAAATGCTGCCCGACTCGCTGGGCCTCAAAGTGCCTGTCGACATGGTGCTGGCTTTGCACACCGACGCCGGAGTCAAGACCGACTCGACCACTGTCGGCACCCTCGGGCTATACTCGACCGACGGGGGAAACCCGCTGGGCAACGGCACATCCAGGTATGCCAACCGCGACTTGACCTCGGCCGTCACCTCGCAGGTGATCAACGATATCCGCCGGCTCTACGACCCGGCTTGGACCTCGCGCGGCAACCGCGACCGACGGTATTACGAAGTCAGGGAGACGAAAGTGCCCGCCATGATCATGGAATTGCTCTCCCACCAGAACTTCGAGGACATGAAGCATGCCCTCGACCCCGAATTCCGGTTTCTGGTCGGACGCGCCGTCTACAAAGGCATCCTCCGGTTCCTGGCCGAACGTTACAACCAGCCATACACCGTGCAGCCACTGCCTGTGGAGGCGTTTGCCATCCACGCCGACGGCGACGGGTATTACACCCTGACATGGCGCCCGGTCGACGACCCCATCGAACCTTCGGCGAAGCCCGCCTGCTATGTGATATACGAGGCCACCCCCGACCGCCATTACCATCCTGTTGCCAAAACCGACATCCCATCCTGGACAACACGCGTGGATGACGACAAAATCCACGCCTACTATGTCGTGGCGGCCAACGACGGCGGTGTCTCTTTCCCCTCCGAGGTGCTGGCCCTGTATGACAACGGCCACCGCATGCCGTCGGTGGAGATTGTCAACGGCTACACCCGCGTGTCGGCCCCGCAATGGACCGACGGCGAGGATTACGCCGGATTTGATTTCGAGGAGAACTACGGTGTGCCCGATGGCCGCGACGTCCATTTCATAGGCGCGCAATATGACTTCGACCCGCAGTCGGTACTGTCAGGTTCCAACCTCGGATTCGGGGCGTCGGCAGACACCGAGGCCACCCGTGAACGCCGGGGCAACTCACATGACTACACCATCATCCACGGCGAGGCCTTGAAAAAGGCAGGCCGGGGCTTCGTCTCCTCCTCCCTGAAAGCCTTCGAGGAGGGGAAATCCACCCACAAGGCTGTCGACCTCATCCTGGGGCTGCAGAAGACCACCCGCAAGGCCGGTTCGCGCGGCCGCTATTTCCAGACATTCCCCAAAGCCCTGCGCGACCGCCTGGAGAGATACCTCCATGACGGAGGCAAGCTGCTTGTCTCCGGTTCTTACCTCGCGTCGGAAATCATTGAGGCTGACTCTCTCACCCGCGACTCGATGATGACATTCGCCGTCAACACCCTTGGCTACCTCCCGTTCACTGAGGGGGTCAATGATTCCATACCCAAGACTCCGGTGGCCACCCGCTCGATGGAAATAAAGGGGAGTGAAATCATGCCGGGCATGCCTGTGATACGCACATCCTCCCTTGCCTCTTTCCGCAACGGCAACTGGGCCGGGGCCGGGAATCCACAGGCCATCATCCCGGCCGACAAGCAGGGGCTGGTGATTGCCCGCTATGCCGACACGGGCTATCCCGCCGCAATAGCCGTGGATAACGGCGACAAGGCGGGGCGCGCCGTCATCGCCTCATTCCCGATAGAGGCAATGGAGAATGAGGCGGCGCGCGAGGGATTCGTGGGCAGCGCGGTCAGCTACCTCATCGGGCCGGAGGCTCCGGCACCAGCCGCTGTCAAGCCCACCACTGCCCCCGTTTCCGACCTGAAAGAGAAACAGGGGAAAACCGACAAAAACAAGAAGAAAAAAAAGAAGAAAGAAGATAAAAAAGCCTCCAAAAATAAAAAAAAGCAGCAGCAGGCAGCCTCGGAGGTGAAGGACGGCAAATCGCCGGTGCCGAAGCCTGCCAGACGCGACCCGGACACACCCCGCGCAGTGCCTCACCGCAGGAAATAACCATCACTCTCTTTCTCCCCCAATCATAAACCCACGAAAGCCATGGAAAAAATCTCTCACAAGACAATATCCGTATCTCCCACCATATCCACCCCGCGACTGATAAGCCAGCTGAAAGCGGCCTCCAAGGAGGGGGTGAAATACATTTTCATCCGACTCGACGGATATGACATTGACCTGTCCGTTGAGAGCCAGAGGAGAATGCTGCAGGTGGCCCGCGACACAGACGCGGCGCTTCTTTACAGCGACTACCGCGTTCTCGACCAGGACGGCAAGTTGACACCCCATCCGCTCGCGCCATACCAGGAGGGGTCGGTCAGGGATGATTTCGACTTCGGCCCCATAATTCTCGTGAATGTGGAGGATACCGCGCCGCGCCATGGATGGGCATACGACAGCCCCGCCCCGTCAGACCACAGCGGCCTTTACGCGCTCAGGCTTTTCCTTGCCGGCACACGCGGGACTGAACACATCCACCACCTGCCGGAGTACCTGTATGTCAGCTCTGAGAGTGACCTGCGCGCATCGGGGGAGAAGCAGTTTGACTATGTCAACCCACACAACGCCTCGGTGCAGAAAGAGCGCGAACAGGTCTTCACACGCTATCTGACCCGGACAATGGCCATACTGCCCCCGGCTGAAAAGGGCATCGACCTCGCCGAAGGGGATTTCCCGGTGGAGGCCTCGGTCATCATTCCGGTGCGCGACCGCGCCCGTACCGTGGCCGACGCAATCGCCTCGGCGCTGTCGCAGGAGGCCGGGTTCAGCTTCAATGTGATTGTCGTGGACAACCACTCCTCTGACGGCACCACCGACATCGTGGCCGGCATCGCCGCCTCAGACCAGAGGGTGGCGCATATAATCCCCTCACGCTACGACCTCGGAATCGGCGGTTGCTGGGACCTGGCCGTGCGCGACCCGCGCTGCGGGCGTTTTGCCATACAGCTCGACAGCGATGACAAATACAAGGATGCCACCACCCTTGATAAAATCGTCAGCTGCTTCCACCAGGAGAGATGCGCCATGGTGATTGGCTCTTACGAGCTCACCGACTTCGACGGCAATCCGATACCGCCGGGGCTTATCGACCACAAGGAGTGGACTCCTGACAACGGCCACAACAACGCCCTGCGCATCAACGGGCTGGGTGCCCCCCGGGCATTCCACACGCCGGTTCTGAGGAGCATCGGGGTGCCGAATGTCAGCTACGGCGAAGACTACGCCCTGGGGCTGCGCATCTCGCGCGAATACCGGATAGGCCGCATCTACGAGTCGCTGTATCTCTGCCGCCGTTGGCAGGGCAACTCCGACGCCAACCTCAGCCAGGAACGGGTCAATGCCAACAACATCTACAAAGACTGGCTGCGCACCGTCGAACTTGCCGCCCGTCGCCGGGTCTACCTTGAAGTCTCGGCGCGATACCGCGAGCGGATTCTCGACATCACCCGGAGGCTTGAACAGTTCCACGACTCGCAACTCGCCGCCTGGCCTCTGGCTGAAAAGAATTTCGCCGGACTGGAGCAGGTGGAGACACGCGATTTCCTCATCGAGGAGAAGGATATGAAGGCCACGTTCAATCCCTGCCGGGCCATCTCGTCGGGGGCCAGGACAGATGCCGCCTCTGTGGCCGCCCGCCCCTGCTTCCTCTGCGCGGGAAACAGGCCGGAATGCCAGCAGGCCCTCCCGATACTGCCGGGATATTCCCTGCTTGTCAACCCCTACCCCCTTTTCAGCCATCATTTCACCATCGCCTCAGACACGCACCAGCCCCAGCGGCTCAATGTCAGTGAGCCTGATGGGTCGAGCCGTTACTCCACAATGTTTGACCTCTGCCTGAAGATGCCCGACTGGCTGGTCTTCTACAACGGCCCGAAGTGCGGGGCCTCCGCCCCCGACCATCTGCATTTCCAGGCGATACACTGCCTGGATGACGCAGAGCTTACCGACACCGACAACTGGTATGACCTCCCCTATGAGAAACATATCTTCTTCGCCCCTGACAAGGAGCAGCTCGACCGCCGGATGGAGGAGATAATGACCGAACTCGCCAGTCTGCCTGAGAACCTCGGCGAGGATGAGCCACGGGTGAACGTGTTCATGAAAAACCATGTCAACGATGATGGTTACTACACCCCCGAGACCTCGGGAGTGGAGGTGATGGTGGTGCCCAGGCGCGCCCACCGCCCGGCTTGCTACGGCACGGGAGATGGACAGCTTATGATTTCCCCCGGGGCGATAGACATCCTCGGCTCCATCGTAGTTGCCCGGGAGGAGGATTTCAGGCGGCTCGACGGGGAGACTCTGGAAAAGATTCTGCACGAAACCACATATTTCCTTGACGGAAAATGACCGCGTATACAACAACCAGGCAACCGCTCCCCGACCGCGAGCCTGTAATCCAGGCGGGCATCCTCGGGGCTGTAGGCACGCGGCATATGCTCCACGGGCCGTTCGGGCGCGCGGAGCAACCCGACGGCAGCCTGCTGCTCACCCCTCTCTCCGCCGACGCCTCTTTCACCATCCCGGAGGTGAGGATAGGCATCGGATTCCATTGGGAGCGCATCGAGCCTCAACGTTTCCACGGGGCTTTGCGCATCCATCCAGACGGCCTGATGGTGAATGAGGTCGCCCTGGAGGAGTACCTCCTCAGCGTGGTCTCATCCGAGATGAAGGCCACCGCCCCTGTCGAGTTTCTGAAAGCCCACGCCATTGTCTCACGCTCATGGCTCATTGCCATGCTTGAAAAGGGGCGGATGGGAAACGGCGAGACATCACATAGCGCGCATACCCGCATCTCATTCGACGAAGAACAGGACTGCCGGGAAATCACCAGATGGTATGACCGCGAGGCCCACACACGGTTTGATGTCTGCACCGATGACCACTGCCAGCGATACCAGGGTATCTCAAGGGCCGCGTCTCCGGCGGTGGAGCAGGCCGTCAGGGAAACCCGCGGCGTAGTGCTGGCCTACGACGGAAAGGTATGTGACGCGCGTTTCTCGAAATGCTGCGGCGGAGCCACAGAGGAGTATTCATCAGCCTGGGAGGACGCGGATGTGCCATACCTGCGCAGCGTGTCAGACACCGACGTGGAGGGGTATTGTTTTTGCGCCACCGATGATGCCGGGTTGCTGGCCTCAATCCTCAACGGCTATGACCTCGACTCACCCGGATTCCACCGTTGGGAGGAGTCGCTGACACAGGATGACGCGGCCACGCTAATAGCCGGGAAAACCGGGATAGATGTGGGAGCGGTCGTAAGCCTACGCCCCCTGTCGCGCGGAAAGTCGGGACGTGTCACCCGCCTGCTGGTCAAAGGCACAAAAGACTCGCTGATTATCGGCAAGGAACTTGAAATACGCCGTGTGTTGTCGCCGTCCCACCTCAAGTCATCGGCTTTCGAGGTCATAGCCCTCGGAAAAGACAGCCGACCCGCGAAAGACGGCCAGGTCCCTGAGAGATTCATATTCTCGGGCCGGGGCTGGGGCCATGGTGTCGGGATGTGTCAGATCGGGGCAGCCGCGATGGCCGCGCGGGGTGCCGGCCACAAATCAATTCTCAATCATTATTTCACAGATGCAGAACTCATCACTCTCTACCGCTGACCGCGTCAGCCGCCGCCAGTCACCCTGGTGGTGGGTGCCGACCCTCTATTTCGCCGAGGGGTTGCCATACATGGCGGTGATGACCATATCGGCCATCATGTACAAATGTCTCGGGATAGACAACACCGCCCTGGCCTTTTACACCTCGTGGCTCTACCTGCCGTGGGTGATAAAACCTTTCTGGAGCCCCTTTGTCGACATCATCCGTACCAAACGGTGGTGGGTGGTGACGATGCAGACGGCCATCGCCGTCGGGCTTGCCCTCATCGCATTCACATTGCCGACATCGGGCTTCTTCCAGGCCACCCTGGCGGTGTTCTGGCTGGTGGCGTTCGCCTCGGCCACCCATGACATCGCCGCCGACGGTTTCTATATGCTGGGACTTAGCGAGCATCAGCAATCAATGTTTGTCGGCATCCGCAGCCTGTTCTACCGTGTGTCGATGGTCGTCGGCCAGGGAGCGCTTGTCGTGCTGGCGGCCTGGGTCAACGAGCGATACACCACCCTCACAGGGGGATGGATTGCGATTTTCGCCATAATGTCGGTGTTTTTCTTCGCCGTCGCCATGTATCACTGGTTCATATTGCCGCGCCCGAAAGCCGACACAGACCGCGCCCCGCGCAGCGGAGCCGAGGTGCTGGCCGATTTCTGCGACACATTCGTTGACTTCTTCCGCAAGCCGGGAGTGGGCGTGGCCCTTCTCTTCATGCTGCTTTACCGTCTGCCCGAAGCCTTGATGGTGAAGATGATTCCACCTTTTCTGCTTGACACCTCGGCCTCTGGGGGAATGGGGCTTGACGCCGACCAGGTAGGCATCGCCTACGGCACGGTGGGCGTAATCGGCCTGATGCTCGGGGGCATCACAGGCGGACTGGCCGCGGCACGCGGCGGATTGAGGAAATGGCTCCACCCGATGGCCTGGAGCATGTCGCTCACCTGCCTGACTTTCGTTTACCTCGCGTGGTGGCAGCCCACGTCGCTGTGGGAGGTCTACGCCTGCGTGTTCATCGAGCAGTTTGGCTACGGATTCGGCTTCACGGCCTATATGCTTTACCTGATTTACTTCTCGACAGGCCGCTACAAGACCGCCCATTACTCCATCTGCACCGGCTTCATGGCCCTCGGCATGATGATTCCCGGACTCGTCGCCGGGTGGCTGGCCGACCATCTCGGCTATCTGAATTTCTTCCTGTTGACAATCGCCTGCTGCGTCACCACCATCGGTGTCTGCCATCTCATCAAGGTTTCGCCTGAATTCGGGCGGAAAGAGAAAGACCGGTGAACCGCCGACCGCCGGAGACACCGGCGTGGCTGTCAATCAAACCATACAAAATGACATTGACATGAGACATTTCATATTCGCATTGCTGATTGCTGTGATGGCATGGCCGTCCCGTGCCCAGGAGCGGCAGGAGTTCCGGGTAAAACCCGGGGTGGAGGTTCTGCGCGACTCCGGTTTTGAAGCACTGAGGGGGAAACGTGTGGGACTCATCACCAACCCGACCGGTGTTGACAATTCTCTCAAAGCGACCATCGACATACTCAAGGAGGCTCCGGAGGTGGAGCTGGTCGCGCTGTTCGCCCCCGAACACGGCGTGCGCGGCGACATCACGGCTGGCGCGACCGTGGGCAACACTGTCGACCCGGCCACCGGCGTGAAGGTCTATTCCCTTTACGGGGCCACAAAGAAACCCACGGCAGAGATGCTAA
Source organism: Bacteroidales bacterium (assembly GCA_910575615.1). Taxonomy (GTDB): domain Bacteria; phylum Bacteroidota; class Bacteroidia; order Bacteroidales; family Muribaculaceae; genus UBA7173. Next base: position 25,764 of record CAJTEX010000017.1, read on the forward strand.
GCGGAATAGACGCACTGGTTTATGACATCCAGGACAATGGTTGCCGCTCATACACATTCATATCCACGATGGCCATAGCCATGGAGCAATGCGCGCGCCTGGGCAAGGAGTTCGTGGTGCTTGACCGTCCGAATCCCCTTGGTGGGAACAAGGTGGAGGGGCTTTGCACCGACCCTGACGAAATATCGTTCGTGGGCTACCTCCCGGTGCCATACATCTACGGCCTCACCCCCGGCGAACTCGCGAAGATGATTGTCGGGGAGGGGATGCTGAAAACCGACAAGCCGCTCAACCTGACCGTGGTCAGGATGGATGGATGGGAACGCGGAATGCTCTTCGAGGACACCGCCATGCCTTGGGTGCTCCCCTCCCCCCACATCCCGACCCCGCAGACAGCCATATATTATCCCGCCACCGGCATCGCCGGCGAACTCGACTATCTCTCTATCGGGGTAGGCTACACATTGCCGTTCCGCACATTCGCCGCGCCGTGGATAAACGCTTCGCGTCTGGCCGCTAAACTCAATGGAATGGATATCCCGGGAGTGGCTTTCAGGCCGATACACTACAAGCCTTATTACGGCTTCAAACGGGGCGAGAACCTGCAGGGGGTGGAGCTGTACATCACCGATTACGACGCGGCCCCGCTGACCCTCATACAATTTTATGTGATGGAGGCCCTCGCCGAGCTTTATCCGGCCCACAAGGCCCTGGCAGACGCGCCGGTGAAACGCCTGTCTATGTTTGACAAGGTGACAGGCTCGAAAAAGGTCAGGCCGGTGTTCTTCAAGAACTACAAGGTGGCCGACCTGCTGCCGCTCTGGAACCGCGACCTTGAGTCATTCAAGGCATCCAAAGAGAAGTATCACTTGTATTGAACCACTTCATGTCGACACTAATCGCTGATTGCGGCTCCACCAAGGTGGAATGGGCAATCATCCACACTGACCGGAGCGACAACGCCCCAAACGACACAAGCGTATTCCGCACCACAGGTTTCAATGCCGCCATCACCCCAGCCGACGAGATTGCCCGTCTGCTGTCAGAGGAGCTTGCGCCTGCAATCGCCGGGGCCAATATCACGCGCCTTCATTTCTATGGGGCCGGATGTATCGGAGGCGACACAGACCGCCGTCTTCTCTCCCTGATGCGCGCCATCCTCCCTGATGCCGAGATCGAGATTCAAGGAGATCTGCTGGGAGCTGCGCGCGCCCTGTTCGGCCACAATCCGGGCATAGCCTGCATACTCGGCACCGGCTCTAATTGCGGCATGTATGACGGCAATGCAATCACCCTCAACACTCCCCCTATGGGATATATCCTCGGCGACGAAGGCTCTGGGGCCGTCTTGGGACGCAACCTCGTCAACCTGGTCTTCAAACATCCCGGACTGCTGCCCGATGAGATTGTCACAGACTTCGACACGACATACGGCCTGTCGAAAGCTGACATCATACAACGAGTCTACCGTCAGCCGGGCGCAAACCGTTTCCTCGCGTCCTTCTGTCCTTTTATCAGCAAGCATATCACCCATCCGGCAATGCGCAGGCTTGTGGCCGGTTCATTCCGTGATTTCCTCATCGCCAACCTGCCCGTCTCGGCATCTCCCGAGGGCCAGACCACGGTTGACTGCGCCGACATGCCGATAGGCTTTGTCGGCTCCATAGCATACCATTTCTCTGACATGCTGGCCGAGGCATGCGCGGCTTTCGGGCTTGACGCTCCTGTCATCCTACCTGCCCCTCTAAAGGCTCTCGCGGCATACCATCTGTCGCGGTAATTTAACTGGATGTTCCTGTGACCCAACAAAAATATATTGCTGGCCGCAAACGTGTATAACAGACTGTTTTGAGCGAGTTCTGAAATAACACCCCACATATTGTTCGCCCGCAACACCACACATATTGTTCTATTGTTCGCTCATGAATCCGTAGGATTCGTTAACTATTAGCCGGGGGTTGGCGGCCGACAGGCCGGTAACCTGTGAATAGGGTCTCACGCAGATTGCGCAGATACGCAGATTTCTCGCGGATTAAAGGTCGCTTCGCTCCCGGATAAGCCCGCAGATTTCACGGATTCCGCAGATTTCACAGATTTGGTCGCTTTGCTCCCGAGGGAATTCTATGAATGAAAATTTATTATTGGTGGCGGGTGAACCTAAAAAAAGGAAACATCCTATGGCGTTGACGCCATAGGATGTTTCCTTTTTTATCTTGCCGTCACATGGCCCGAGGGCCGGTGAACGCTGTCATTCAAGTGATGATTACTTCACGTTGACAGTCATCTTGGCCATACGGTTCCAGTCGAGCTTGTTGAAGACTTCGGTTACACCGAGACCTTCGGTTGTGATGCTGGATTCGGGAACGCCGTTCTGAACGAGGGCCTTCTTGACGGCCTGTGCGCGACGCTCTGAAAGCTTCTGGTTGAAAGCCTTGGAACCATCCTTGGATGCGTAACCCTGAACGAGGACGGTAGCACCTGCGTTCTCCTTAACCTGAGCAGCGGTCATAGCGATTTCAGGCTGCTGGTTGGCCTGGATGTAAGAGGAGTTGACGTTGAAGAAGACGTAGCGGATGTTGTCAAGGTTCTTGATAACCTGCTGCACTTCTTTCGGACGACGGTTGCAAGCGTCGAGCTGAGCCTGGAGGTCGGCGAGCTGGGCGAGCAGAGCCGCGTTGCTTGCGCCGCAAGCCTCAAGGTCGCCGCGGAGAGCGTTGATCTGGGCGTTGAGGGCGTCAATCTCAGCCTGGTCGAAAGGACGCACGAGAGCGAAGTGGTGGGTGCCGTTCGAGTTCTTGAAGTGGTAAGTGACACCAGCCTGGAGCTCGAAGTACATGTTGTTCACGTTGTAGTGTGAATCGTAGCCGAGGTTGCTGAACTTGTCGGCAGCCACGTCGCCGTTCATGTTCCAGAGGAGGGCGGGCTTCAGAGAGATGGTCCAAGCCTTGGCCTCGCCGAGGTTGAAGTTGAAGTTAAGACCTACCTTGGTGGCGAAAGAGTTGCCATCATCGATTCCGGTCGAGTGGGGATAGTAGGAGTGGAGCCAGCCTGAACCTGCCACAGCCTCGATCTCAAACACACGGGGTGCGCCGGTGTAGCTTGCGAAGAGGTTCATCAGGTTCACGGCACCGAACACACCTACATACTGATGATCGAATGCGTTTGCAGACTTCACACCTGTCCAGGAGGAGGTGTTGACACTCCACTCGCCTTCAACGCCGAGGCCGAAGGTCGGGGTGATCTGCTTGCGGATTTCCGCGCCGACGATGCCACGGCCGGTCTTGAGGAAATCCTCACCGGTGGCTGTCTTGGTGGCAAACACGCCGCCACCCTTGAGGGTGAACGACCAATTGTCAGAGAACTTGTTGCCTGCGTCTGTAACCTGAGCCTGCGAAGTGCAAACTCCCAGAGCGAGAGCAGCTAAAAGAATTGCCTTTTTCATAAGAGATGTTTCTTGTTGTATGCTGGCCGCAAAGTTAAAAAAAAATTAACACTTTTCAAAATCTTTCTAAGCTTTTTTTGTGATTATCAACGATTATCGACTTTCAACACCTTTGATTGGGCTGTCGCCAAACCGTCATAACCATTATTCAGGCTTATCAACACTTTTTAAACAAAGGTCGCACTGACAAAGTTTAGAATCCGGTCATAATTTTTAACTCCATGGCATTTTTCCCGTAGGGCAATCCTTTGGAAGGCAATATAGACGGTCCAAAAACGGCAACCCGCATCGGCTGCTGAAGACAGCTGACGCGGGCAGGCATAATATTTTGGGCATCCACCAGGGGGGACGCGTTGGCTCATTTTCGGCGGCGCACCGACTTGGTGGCCGACGACGAAGATTTCGGGGCGGCCTTTGGCTTGGATGCTTTCTTCTTGGGTTTCGCCTTGGACGATGATGTCGCTTTGGACCTCGAACGCGAAGAGCGTGTGGAGCGCACCTCCTTTTTCGGGGTCTCCTCATCTGCCTCTGCGTCGCCGTCACGGGAAGCGATGGCGGCTTCCTCATCCTTTGCGGCAGCGGCAGCCTCCTCGGCGGCTTCGCGGGCCTCACGGGCGGCGATCACCTCCTCACGGGAGGGTACCCAGAGTTTCTTGTCAAACTGCTCCAGACGGTTCTGTATGCTGTCTTGGGCGCGCTGCCTGTCATCAGGGTCGGGATAGAGCTGCATCATCGACTTGTTGGCGAGGTTGCGGGTCTTGTATATGTCCCCGTCATACATATTGCGCGAGAAATAGTCGGCGTAGGTGTATTTCGGCAGGTTGTTGTCATCGTTGACGAAGATGTATTGCTGCGTGAGATAGGGGCGCAGGTTGTCCATCTTCACCCAGAACATCGGGTAGCGCACGGCCTCGCCGCCGAAGTCGTCAGAGCGGTGGAGCACGGGGCAGATGGCCTCGACAATGCGGCGGGTCTTGTTGGTGCGTGAGTCAAACTCCCACTTCTCAAGGACGAAATAAGACAGCACCTCATTGGCTGGGACATCGGCCTCCTCTATCAGGTATTTCGGATTCTTCTCGCTGGAGCCTTTGGCGGGGGAATAAAGCACGTGAAAGCGGTCGAGCATGTCAGACACCTTCACCTTGTACTGGTCGGTGAAGATTTCCTTGCCGTCGAGGTATTCATAGACCGGCATACGGTTGTCGGCCACCAGGCGCATTATGATACGAAACAGATTCTCCTGGCCGTCGACCACCTCCTCAGGATAATACAGGGGGGTGTTCTTGGGGTTGTCAAGCTTGAGGTCGCGGTAGATGACCCGCATCCACATCTTGTCGGCATCGGAAGTCTCCTGGGTGGCGAACCGCTGCTGCATGCGTTCGGTCACACCCGGACTGGCTTCTTGCTGCTTGTCGCGCGAACGGTCGGCACCCCCGCGACGGACTATCGAGGAGCTCGATGAGCCCCCGTCGGTGGTCTGGGCGGAGACCTGGGTCATTGCCGCGAACATGGCGACGGAGGCCAGGGTATATCTTGCAAATGCTTTCATATTCAGAGGGGGTATGTCTTGTTCTTTACCTTTTCAGTTTACGATTACCTCTATCGGGGCGAGGTCTCGGGTGATGCCGTCGGGGCCGACAGCCTTCACCCTCGAGATGTAGAACCGTTTTCCTCGGCTGAGACGTCGGAAAGAGTCTTTCTGACGCTGCGAGAACTGGTCGCCCTGCGACACCTCGGGGATGGCGTTGCCCATCGAGTCGAAGAACACCGTCTCGAAGCTCAGCACCTTGAACTGGATGTTGAGCAGGTCGTCGTCGATGGCGGCCTCTATGCCGGGGGCGTTGAGCAGTAATGCCTTTGACAGGCCTCGGCCTCCCCCCTTGTAATGGCTGGTGTTGCCGTTGGCATCCTTGTAAGCGATATAGGGGGATGGATCCGGTAATTTGCGGACACGGAATTTGGTGGAGGCGACAGTCATCTGACGGCCATCCATCTCGGCGTTCACAGTCACGGTGGCCTCCTCTCCGACCTTTGACGGACGCGCCACCCAGTGGTCGCCGCTTTTGGTCAGGGAGCCGTTGGTCATCGTTGCCGATACCCCGTTCATCGCCACGCCGGGCACTGAAATCGAAATCGGGTTGTCGATGCCGGCATACAGCACATTCATCATTGTCGCCGACACGGTAGCGGTGGGCTCAATGACGGTGTAGCTCGACTGAAACGGATGGTGGCTGACTGAGCCGTCGGCACGTGGCACCTCAAGGTAGCCCTTGTAATCGAATGTGCCGGTCGCGCCGGGAGAAATCTCATAAAGGCCACGGTCGTTGCCGAGCTTGTTGCCGTTGACATACACCACGGGGCGCGCGGTGGTGTCGACGGCGGCGAGGACGATATTGGCCGAATATTTGCCGCCGCGCATCACGAAGCGGCTCTGGGGGATGACGAAAGCGTTAAGCTCGTTGACCCTGACATCGCCCGCGTCGACATTCTCGAGGAGAGCCTGGAGGGCCTCACCCTCGGCATATTTCACGTCATTCTGAAGCTTGGTGAGCAGGGTGACGGCTGCCACCACAGGCTGGTTGTTGAATTTCGACTCCTCCCAGGTCTGGCGGCCGAGGGTGCCACGGCTCAACACATCATCGGTGGAGAGGGCCGTGAGAATGTTTTCACGCTTCACCGAGTCGGTCATCAACGACGCGATATACTCGCGGTAGCCTTCGATGGTGTTGCGCAGATGCCGACCCTGGGGACGCGATCCGGAGAGCATCACAATTGAAGCCGCCTCCAGGTTGTCGCGGTTCTGTATATCGCCAACAGAGCCTCCCTTGCCGTCGGCCTCCCTGACAATCATCTCTTTCAGGGAGTCGATTTTTAGATACACGCCGTCTGTGACGCGGCGCACCTCCTGGGCCTTGTCATACCACACCTGCCCCTTGTCGGGATTCTGCTGGGCGAAAGCCTGCAGAGAGTGGAGGATGGCGGCGTTGCGCTGCTCCACGTTGCTGTTGGTTCTCTTCAAGCCCTCCTCGACCTGGGTGAAACCGTTGAGCACATCGCTCGACACGTTCAGAGCCAGCATTGCGGTCAGGACGATGTACATCAGGTTGATCATCTTCTGACGCGGAGTGAGCTTGTTGTTACTGGTACCCAATGGTTAAGCTTTTATAAGGTTAAAGATCTGTCTTTTCTGTCATGTCGCCGCGTCAGGCCTGCGGAGCGGACGGACGGCGCTGTGTGCCCTGATACTGCGGGGGCACAGGCTGGGCCTCATCCTGTGGGGCCGCAGGCTCCGGAGCGACAGTGGCCGGCTGCTGGGCCACGCCCTGTTGGGCGGCCGCGGCGGCTGCCAGAGGATTGGCGGCATACATGTTGATGGTCATGGCGTTGATCATCTTCTCATACACGGAGTTGAGCTGGTGCATGTAGAGGGCCATCTTCTCTGTCTCCTCGCAATAACGAGCGCTCTGCGACGAGCTGCGCTCATACATGTCGCGTATCTCCTTGATGCCGGCGTTGACGCGGTCGATGGCGTCGAGCTGCGAGCTGACACTCTTGAGCTGAATCTCGTAGATGGTGTTGAGGCCCTGGATGTTGCGGTTGAGGCCCTGCATCTGCTCGACATATCCGGTCGACGAACGGGTGATGTTCTCCGAGTTCTCGGTTATGGCGCGGTAAGACTCCAGCAGGACATCGCTGACGGTGTTGAGCGAGCGGGTGGTCTCCTGGAGATGGCGCAGCTCCTCTGCCATGGCCGAAACCTGGTCGAGGTAGGTCTGCGTGGCCGACACCATCGAACTGACTACCTCAGCCGGGGTGGAGTCGGAGGAGAGAACCGGGGCCTGCACGGGGCCAGACTGCGCGTGGCCACCCTGCACAGCCGCGCTGTTCACGCTGCCGTTGATCACGACACCAGAGCCTCCTTTGAAATCAGGACGGTCTTCGGGGTCGCCGGTCTCGAACACGGGGAAGACTTTCTCCCATTTGTAATCGCGCGCGGGGCGGTCGAAGGCGGTGAGGGTGAACATCAGCACCTCAGTGCCCATGCCCAGCGACAGCAGGAAGTTGCCGCCGGGGAGGTGGAGAATCTTGAAGAGCGCGCCCCAGATCACGATGGCCGCACCGATCGAGTATGCGAAATTGAAGAAACGCTGCCCTTTCTCCGAGGATATCCAGGCCGAGAGGCCGCGCTTATATTGCTTGTATTTTCCCATTGATTCAGTTCTGAGAAATATGGATGGTGGCTTTTGTCTGAAATACTATTTGCGGGGTGGAGGGGAAGATTATTTGCCTGTCTTCTGCCCCTTTGCGAATCCTATCTGGGAGCGCACGCAACGGAAGCCTATGTAAGAGCGCTGCTCATTCTGGAACTCCCACATGCGGATGTCGCTGCGGATGTTGTGGGCGACATCCTTCCATGAGCCGCCGCGCACGATTTTGCGTTTCATGCGGTAGGGGTCCTCGACAGCCGCGTCATAGCGGTATTCGGGATTGAGGTCGGATGTGAGGTCCTGGACGGTCTCTACAAACGCCGTGGAGGTCCACTCACTGACATTACCAGCCATGTCATAGAGGCCGAAATCATTCGACGAATATGTGCCGACACGCGAGGTGATAAGATGGCCGTCCTTGACATAATTGCCGTCGTTGGGCTTGAAGTTGGCATAGAAGCAGCCCTTGTCCTCACTCATGGTCAGGTCCCCCTCCCAGGGATACATATTGTCATTCTCCCCTGCACGGGCGGCAAACTCCCATTCAGCCTCGGTCGGGAGGCGGTAAGGCTCGATGTAGACCCCCTCCTTGCCGAGCGAACGCTTGAGGAAGTCGGTGCGCCAGTTGCAGAAAGCGTTGGCCTGCTCCCAGCTGACCCCCACCACGGGATACTCGCTGTAACCGCCATGGCTGAAATACATGCGGACGTAAGGCTCATTGTAGGCGTTCTCGAAGTCGTTGACCCAGCATGTGGTGTCGGGATAGACATTCACGATGTAGGTGTTGAGGAAGTCATAGTCGCCGGTGAGGCCGCGTGAGATGGTCTGACGCACGATTTCACCCTCGTCGTTGACATAGGCGGTGTCCTTCGAAATCTGGGGGATGTCGGTCGGGGTGGCCAAATCAGTGTTGTAGACCCTCTTGCGGGGGTCGAGGCGGTTGCGGCGCTTTGCGGCCTCGGTGTGGTTGAAGACCTCATAGCGGTAATTGAGCTGCTCGGGGTCAAGCTCGCGTGCCCCGGTTATGGGGTTGGTGCGGTAGACACTCTCTATGGCCCTGAGGGCATCCTCGTCGGGATTGCGCCAGGGAATCGGCTTCGACCAGTTGAGATGGGGGGTGATGGGGTTGCCCTGCTTGTCCTCCTCGATCTTGTAAGCCTCGTTGCCTCCGTAGGCGGGGTCGGCGAGGCGCTCGCGGATGATTGAGTCACGCACCCAGAAGACAAACTGCTTGTATTTGGAGTTGGTCACCTCGGTCTCATCCATCCAGAAGGCGTCGACAGACATGCCTTTGGTGTCGGCGGCGAGGTTCCAGGCGCTGTCGGCCTTGGCAGGCCCCATGTCCATGGAGCCACGGCTCACCAGCACCATACCGTAGGGGGTTGGCTCACCCCAGGAAGTTCCTCCCACTCCGGTCACTTCGCCGCCGGCGGAGCCACCACGGCGCCCGGAGGCGCAGCTCGCGGCTGTCAGCAGCAGCAACAGGGCGGGAAGGAGGTATAACGAAAGCTTCTTCATATTTCTGAGTAGTTGTGGTCTTTGTTATGGCATCCAGGCCGGCGGCCCGGTGGTATCACATGATGCGGACGCTGCGGTGGCGGTTTCGGTTCTTCTCCGAGAAGTCGAGTTTCAGGCTGTAGCCTGCGAATATCTCGAAACTGCCCGAGGATGCGCGGGCAATGGCCGATGTCGGATAATCATAGCTGAATCCTATGTAAAATCCCTTCAGCTCGGCCGAGATGATGGCGTAGACGGCGTCTTTCCAGCGGTAGCCCACTCCCAAGGAGAGGAACTTGTTGTAACGGCCGCGCAATGTAGCCTCCCAAGTGGTGAAGGTGAAATCGGTCTTGACCAACGCAGACGGCATCACTTCAAATAACGTGTTTTTCACCTTAATATTGCTTCCGGCCATGAAATATAAGGTTCGTCCGATCTGGAACTCGTAGTTTTTCTCCTCTGAGTTTTCCCCGGAGTCGGCGTTGAGGCTCACCGCCGGGGCGTTGAGGTGGGTGCCGGAGACCCCGAGCCAGAATTTGGGATGTGAGTAGAAGACTCCCGCGCTCACGTCAAAGGCGTTGCCTCGTATGTCTTGCTTCGGAATCGCGTCGTCATTGGGCTGGTGGAAGTCATCCTGGTCGGGTATGTAAACTTCGGTGCCTTTGAATGACTGGTCGACAAATCCAAACTGCGCGCCAATCGAGAGCGTGCCCTTGAAAAGCCTTTGCTTGTAAGCCACCTGCGCCCCGAGGTTGAGGTTCTTGTAGAGGCCCATCGATTCCTGCTGCATCACCAGGCCGACACCGAAGCGTTTCTTGAACAGCATGAACGGCATGTCGGCGGCGACGACAAAGGTCTTCGGTGCGCCCTGGATTCCGACCCATTGGAGCCTGGCTCCGCCTCGTATCTTCAGCAGGTCGGTGGTCCCGACCGCCGCGGCGTTATAATAGTTGGGGACCTCGAAATATTGCGAGAACTGCGCGTCTGACTGGGCGCGGGCCGGGAACGCCCCTATGAGAAAGCCCCCCCAGAGCAGCAGCGGAATCAGCAGGTTGTCAGCTCTTAACCGTCTTTTCATAATTTTCATTCAAAATAGAAAGAGAGGACGACCATCTGGGTGGTTGCGCGCTTCACCGAGAGGTTGACATTGGTGCGCAGGGGATCGTCGACGAGGTCGGGGCGGTCATGGTTTATGCAGTCTGTCAGCCCGAAGCAGAATTTCAGCTCCGGGATGAGCTTGAAATACGGCAGGTAGATGTCACAGCCGAAGCCGACCGAGAGCATGAACTCAGAGGATTTCGTCTTGATGAAATCGATGTTCTTCTTGGCCACATCGACCGATGGTATCACGCCGCCGACAACATAGGGGCGCAGGTTACGCATCCTCTGGGCGGCGAATTTCAGCTCGACGGGAAGCACAATATAGGCCGACTTCAGGTCCTGGCGCTCGCGCACATCGTTGGCCACGTCGTAAAAGTCTATCACCCTGTTGCCAAACCACAGGCCCGGGCTGACCCTCAGCGAGAAATAGTCGTTGAGGCGCAGCTCGGCGAGGCCGTTGACGCAAAAACCGGGATTGTAAGCCGGCTGAGACATGAACCATGTCTGCCCCTGGTCGGTGACAAAACCGTTGTGGTGGAAGCTCATGCCGAATGTGTTCATCCCCACGGAGAAACCGAGATGGAAACGGCGCATGTCGGCATACGGCCGGTTTTGCACCTTGTCGTTGAGCTTCTTGGCCGACACCGGCACTGACGCGCAAAACATCGCCGCGACCAACGCCGCGACCAACGCAATCCTGCCGGCCAGGCCCGATGTCTTTCTTTTCTCACTCATTGATTTATTAACGCCGCCTGAGACTCTTTATTGCCGCCCGGAGCAAAAAAACGGGCTTCCAGTTAATGAATGTTAAGCCCGCGACCGCATGCCCTACGTTTGGCGTTAATCTATTAACTTTGCCTAAAATTGTGAAAAATGAAGAAATTAAGGATACAGATACTGCTGATCGCTGCCGTTATTGTGGCAGGACTCGGGTTAACTTCATGCCAATATGACAGCCCCGACGAACGCTGGTACCTCAACGGCACATGGCAGTGCATGCAGTATCCCGACGAGACCCTCACATTCTACATGGATGGCACCGGCTACTGGCAGAACAACTACACCGGTGAATACGAGGACTTCGATTACTACTGCGACGGAGACTACCTCTCGTTCAGATGGTATCCGGCCTACGGCCCTTCATACCGCGAAGACTGCTACATCTACGCGGCCAACTCAAACGCCATACAGATCTCATATCCACCAAGCAGCGGCTACGGACCCCAGACGCTATATTACTCGCGCATCTATTGACACTGACACCCCGGCCCCGCCGCGGCGACATCCTATCCCGAGTGCTTGAAACCTCGTAAAAAACAAGAACAATGGAAAAATCACGTCAAAACCGCCCCAGCCTCTCCCTCCCGTTCCTGACGCTGACCGTGCTTTTCGTGGTCTGCATCATCATCGCCAACCTTGTCGAAATCAAGACCGTCAGCCTCGGCCCGGTGACCGTAACCGCCGGCCTGGCCGTCTTCCCCCTTTCTTATATAATAAACGACTGCATCGTCGAGGTCTACGGATTCCAGCGCGCGCGCCTCGCCATATGGCTCGGCTTCGCCATGAGCCTGCTGGCGGCAGTGATGCTCAACATCGCCTTGTGGCTCCCAGGCGGCCCGGAATGGCATTCCCAGGAAGCGATGGAGGCAATCTACGGCTCGGTGCCACGCATAATGCTGGCCAGCTTCGCGGCATTCATCTGCGGCTCGATGGTCAACGCCTATGTGATGAGTCGCATGAAACGCTCAGCCACGGCGTCACAGGCCACACCGTCAGGCGCCACCTGGCGCTTCTCGCTCCGCGCCATTGTCTCGACGCTCTGGGGCGAGGGGACCGACTCCCTGATATTTTTCCCGATAGCCTTCGGCGGCGCCCTGCCCGTGTCGACCATCATATCGCTGATAATATCGCAGGCGCTGCTCAAGACCCTCTACGAGATAATGGTGCTGCCGGTGACGGTGGCCGTGGTAAAACGCCTCAAGCGCATCGAAGGCGGAGAAATCACCGACACATCCTCGACCAATTATTCCTGGTGGCGGCTCACCGACATCTGAATCGGGCCTCCGCTCCCCCTCCAGCCCACATTCACCACAATTATAGGGCTTTATTTAATTTTTTTCATCCGAAATAGCTTCTGTTTCAGAAAAAATCACGATATTTGCAGTTGCATTTTGGCCCGCAGCCGCCTGGTTTCGGCCTAAACCTCTACGGTTCAACGGTTTGCCCCGCCAAAGCGCTTACGACACGCCCCAAAGGCAACCATTCAATATAAACTCGATATACCCCGCTATGACGAAAGCAGAAATCGTTAACGAGATTTCAAAGACAACCGGCATCGAACGTGCCGCAGTTCTCGAAACAATCGAAAAGTTCATGGAAGTGGTCAAGGACTCCCTCGCCCACGGCGAACCGGTTTTCCTGCGCGGCTTCGGCAGCTTCATCATCAAGACCCGCTCGCAGAAGACAGCCCGAAACATCTCCAAGAACACCACCATCATCATCCCCGAACACAAAATCCCCGCTTTCAAGCCCGCGAAAGTGTTCATGGAAGACCTCAAGGACCAGAAATAAACCGGCCCTCACGCAACGGAGTCTTCTCACACCACCTGAGACAATTAACCGATAGCTAACCATTTAAAGTTTCTTACAATGCCCAGCGGAAAAAAGAGAAAGGGCCACAAGATGGCCACCCACAAGCGTAAAAAACGCCTGAGAAAGAACCGTCACAAGAAGAAATAATCCTTGAACTGTTCAGGCTTATTGAAAACGCGATATATAAAACAGAACAAACTTTTCCCGACGGCCGCCGACAACCCAACGGCTGACAGCCGCGAAAAAAGTTTGTTCTCGCGTTTTTGAAAAAGCCCCATCCCTCTCCCACAACTCAACCCCAAATCCCCTTAATGAACGAATGAAAAGCGAACTAATCGTCGACGTACAGCCTCAGGAGGTCTCCATAGCCCTCACCGAGGATGGCCGGCTGGTCTCCCTGCAGAAAGAGAGCCGCAACCTGGCCTACGCCGTCGGTGACATATACGTGGCGAAAGTGAAGAAGCTCATGCCGGGCCTCAACGCCGCCTTTGTCAACGTCGGCTACGAAAAAGACGCGTTCCTTCATTATCTGGACCTTGGACCCCACTTTTCTTCCTATTCCGAATTCCTCAAGCAGCTCCTCGACGACCCCAAGGCCCCCATGCCCCAGGTCCAGAAGATGAAGCTGCTGCCTGACATCGACAAACACGGCACCGTCACCGACCAGCTCACATGCGGACGCGAACTGATGGTACAGATTGTCAAAGAGCCGATTTCGTCGAAAGGCCCCCGCCTGACCACTGAAATCTCATTCACGGGCCGATACCTTGTCCTGATTCCGTTCTCCACCAAAATCTCCATCTCCCAGAAAATCAAGACAACAGCAGAAAAACTACGCCTGCGCCACCTCGTGGAAAGCATACGCCCGAAAAACTTCGGCGTAATCATCCGCACCTCGGCCGAAGGAAAATCCGTGGCCGAGCTCAACCACGAGATACAGACCCTTCGCAAATGCTGGGAAGACACCGTGGCCAAAGCCCGCACCGCGCAAGTGCCATCGCTGATTTTCGAAGAGGAAAGCCGCATCGTCGGCGTCCTGCGCGACGTGTTCTCCCCCTCGTTCGAGAACATACACGTCAATGAGGCGGAAGCATTCACCCAGATACAGAAATATGTAAGCCTCATCGCCCCGGAGAAAAAAGAGATTGTCAAGCTCTACACGAAAGAGACCCCGATTTTCGACAACTTCAACATCACCAAGCAGATAAAGTCGTCGTTCGGCAAGACCGTCTCATTCAAGTCAGGCGCATACATCATCATCGAGCACACAGAGGCCCTGCATGTCATCGACGTGAACTCCGGCAACCGTGCAAAAGCAGGGAACGACCAGGAGACAAACGCCCTGGAGGTAAACCTCAGGGCCGCCGACGAGATAGCCCGCCAGCTGCGCCTGCGCGACATGGGCGGCATCATCGTCATCGACTTCATCGACATGAACAAGGCCGAACACCGCCAGGCGCTCTACGAGCATATGCGCCAGATAATGGCCAACGACCGCGCGCGCCACAACATCCTGCCGCTCAGCAAATTCGGACTGATGCAAATCACCCGGCAGCGCGTCCGCCCGGCCCTCGACATCGTGACAGCCGAGACATGCCCCTCATGCTTCGGCAAAGGGGAGGTGCAGCCCTCGCTGCTCTTCACCGACACCCTCAGGGAGAAACTCGCGTATCTGACCAACGACCTTAAAATCAAAGACTTCATCCTCTATGTGCATCCCTTCGTGGAAGCCTACCTGAAGAAAGGGCTGATTTCGCTCTACCGCCGCTGGCGGCTCGAGCTGGGAGGAAAGTTCAAGATAGTGGCCGACCAGTCGCTCGCCTACCTCCAGTACAGGGTCATAGACTCAAACCGCAACGAGATAGACCTCAAGGAAGAAAAAGACCTCGACAAGACATCGACGGCAAAGACAAAATCCAAGGCCAAGAACCGGGTCAACCAGTCAGCCTCAGCAGACGACAAAGACTGACACCTGACTGACCTCAACCCGGCGGAACCGCCAGCCCAGGCTGTGCCACCAGCGGCACAAGCCTCCACCGACAAAAAAGAGCGCCGCAGCCCCCCGACGGGCCGCGGCGCTTTCATTCCCACAGACATCACCCGCAGACACCACCCGACGCGCCATTTCCGCTTTTTTAGAGAAGAGGAAGGGATATGTCGCGAATTTTTCGTACTTTTGCAGACATAATCCACACGAGCTAAAAGATGCAGGAAAAGATCGTCATCCTCGACTTCGGGTCGCAGACCACCCAGCTCATAGGCCGAAGGGTCCGCGAGCTGAACACCTACTGTGAAATCATCCCCTACAACAAGTTTCCACACGACGACCCGTCGGTCATCGGAGTGATACTCTCAGGCTCACCGTTCTCGGTGTATGATGAGAAATCATTCAAGGCCGACCTGTCAAAAATCCGCAAGCGCCTGCCGGTGCTGGGCATATGCTACGGCGCCCAGTTCATGGCCTGGACCGACGGCGGCAAAGTGGAGCCCGCAGGCACCCGCGAATATGGCCGCGCCCATCTGGAATATATCGACCCCTCGGAGCCCATCTTCAAAGACATCGAGCCTGGCACACAGGTATGGATGAGCCACGGCGACACCATCACTGAAATCCCATCGGGATTCCGCCGCATCGCCTCCACCGACAAGGTGGAAATCGCGGCTTACCGCGTCGAGGGTGAACAGACCTGGGGAGTGCAGTTCCATCCCGAGGTCTACCACTCGGTGAAGGGCACCCAGCTGCTCAAAAACTTCGTGGTCGACATCTGCGGCTCCAAGCAAGACTGGAGCGCGGCATCCTTCATCGAGACCACCGTCAACGACCTGCGCCAACAGCTTGGCGACGACAAGGTGGTTCTCGGCCTCAGCGGCGGAGTAGACTCCTCGGTGGTGGCCGTGCTGCTCAACAAGGCCATCGGCAAGAACCTCACATGTATTTTCGTCGACCACGGCATGCTCCGCAAGGACGAGTTCCACGATGTGATGCGCGACTACCAGGGCCTGGGGCTGAACGTCATAGGCGTTGACGCCTCCGCCAAGTTCTTCAAGGAACTCGAAGGGGTCACCGAGCCTGAGCGCAAACGCAAAATCATCGGCAAGGGATTCATCGACGTCTTCGACGAGGAAGCCCACAAGATAAATGATGTAAAATGGCTCGCCCAGGGCACCATATACCCCGACTGCATCGAGTCGCTGTCAATCACCGGCACCGTCATCAAGAGCCACCACAACGTGGGCGGCCTCCCCGAGAAAATGAACCTCAAACTCTGCGAGCCCCTGCGCCTGCTGTTCAAGGATGAGGTCAGGGCCGTGGGCCGCGAGCTCGGCATGCCCGAACACCTCATATCACGCCACCCCTTCCCCGGCCCCGGTCTGGCTGTACGCATCCTGGGCGACATCACCCCCGAGAAAGTGCGCATTCTGCAAGACGCCGACAAAATCTTCATCGACGGGCTGCGCCAGTGGGGACTGTATGACAAGGTATGGCAGGCCGGTGTCATCCTGTTGCCGGTGCAGAGCGTGGGAGTCATGGGCGACGAGCGCACATATGAACGAGCCGTGGCATTGCGCGCCGTCACCTCGACCGACGCCATGACCGCCGACTGGGCCCACCTCCCCTACGAGTTCCTGGCCGAGGTCTCAAACAAGATAATAAACCATGTGAAAGGGGTCAACCGCGTGGCCTACGACATCTCCTCGAAGCCGCCAGCCACAATCGAGTGGGAGTGACCCACACCAAACCCATTTCCGGGTTGGATTGTTCTCTCTTACAATAACCATCCACATTACAACCTCGACAAATGGAGAAAACGACTTTCAACACCAACGACACTGACAAGAAGGCTCCGACACCCCAGTCGCCCCTTCCTCCCGAACCTCGCGACCAGCAGGCCCCGCGCCAAACCGGCACATACCAGCCTGGGCCGCATCCTGAAGCACAAGGAGGAGGGCAGAGACCTCGCCCCTATCCCAACCCGGCACGCCCAGGACAGGCCACATATCCCGCCCCCCAGCCCGGCTACCGTCCGACTGCCCCAGTCGACGGACCGGCATATCCCGGAGGCAACGGCCCGCAATATCCCGGTGGAGGATATCCCGGTGGAAGATACCCCGGAGGTCCCCGCCCAATGACACCCGGCCGCCAGGGAGGCAAAAGCGGCGGAAGCCTGGGACTGATAATCGGCATCGTGGCCGTGGCGCTGGTGATTGTCGGAGTCGGATGCTGGTGGTACTTCGGTTACCGCAACTCACACCCCATCCTCACGGATGACATCGATGTGGAAGAGGTGGCCGAGATACATTATCCCGACGCATCCTCATCCCCATCCCAGACGGAGCCACAGCAAGCGACATCCTCCAACGCTGCCGCCACGCCACAGACATCAGCTTCGGCATCCTCGGCTGCTATGGGCGTTGGAACCGGCTCCGAGGCGGCATCCCTGTTCAACCGTCCCCTGACCTACACCGGCACGGTGACACCCGGCGGTGTGGCCTCGCTCAACATCATCCTATTCCAGAACGGCCGCCTCGAGGGTTCCATCGATTATTCCGGAGGAAAGTCGATGCCGCTCTTCGGCAGCTACACATGGACTGACAACGGCCATATGATGAACATCAACTTCACCGTAAGCTCCCCGAAAGACAAGACCTACTCTGAAAGCTGGATGGGCCAGTCGTCACTCATCAAAGACGACCTCGCCCACACCCTGACATTCAAACGAATCAACACCTCGGCCGGGCAATCGATGACCGCCTCTTTCGCCCTGCGGCAATAGTGACGCATGCAAAGTCTCCCGACTGGACCATCGGCCACTGGCACCCATACCCCCTCCTATGTAAACACCTGCAACACAGCAAATTGCATAGGGGGGGTGAAATCTATGCCCCTTTGGCTGACGCTGGCCACCCTGGCAATGGCCATAATCTTCTTCATCATGCAGCTGTCGGTCTTTTCCAGGGCCAGCATCCTGTCGGACGGCTACTCATATTTCGACGCCTGGGAGACAATCAAGGGGGGGCATACCGACCCTTTGCGCACCCCGGTCTACGCGATTTTCGTTGGGGTGCTGAAAGAGTTGGCCGGCAAGGACACAGCCCTGCTCATCATTCCCGCGATACACTGGCTGCTTTACCTGGTGGCACTGCGAGGTGTATGGCAGATAGATTGCATGCTCGGTGTCGCACGGAAAGCAAACATCTCCGTCATCCTCGCGATGATGCTTATTCCGGGCTTCTGGTGCTTCAACCACCTGACAATGGCCGAAACCTTCTCGGAATGCGGCGTAATACTGCTCGTATGGCTTTCCGGACGCTACCTGCTCTGCCCGCGACGGGCCACATTGGCCCTGTCAGGCCTCACCATGGCCACGCTTGTGTTCACCAAGCCGATGTTCATATTCCTCATCCCCCTGATGACGCTGTTCTGGCTCATGGTATGCCGCCACAGGAAAAGCCACCTGCTGACCGCCGGTTGCTCCCTGGCCATCACTCTCTGCCTCATCGGGGGCTACATTTACTGCATGTCGCACACCCACACCAGGCCATCATTCACGATTGCATCGTCATACAACACCTACTACTGCATGCGTGCCGAGGGGCTGATTGTGCCGGATGAAATCGAGAATCCACAGCTCAGGGAGCGTTTCAGGCCTATGTATGACTCGATTCCGGGGGGATGGCTGAAAACCCAGCCTTACTGGCGGGAGATGCAGTGTTTCAACTGGCCTGAACTTGATGCTCTGACCGGCACTGCCTGGAAGAACCATCCGGGAGAAGTGGTGTCATCGACCATACGACGTTTCGGCAAATCACTGACGGGCAGCCAGTTTCACAGCCTAATCGACGAAATAGGTCTGTCTCCGGAATATGACCGGCTGTACGGCCAGTGGGACGGCATATCCAGAAACCAGGCAGGAGGCTTCATCTACCCCCTCCACCGCTGGCTCTGGTTCCCGATATGGGTCGGCCTTCTGGCCATGGCTGCATTCATCGCCATATGGACATGCCGGTGGCGACGCTCACGCCATCTTCCGGCGTTGGCCGCACTCATCGCCGCCATATACCTGACGGCCTACATCACCGCCGTGGTCGGAGCCCAGGACTCCTGGGGCCGCATCATGACTCCCGTCCTCCCGCTGCTCGCCATCATGGCCGGCAGCGTCGGCTCAACCATCATAACACATTTCAGACAACAGAGATAGTGAAAAAAGACGACAACACAAAAGAAGCTGAAATCCATACATCAGACAAGACTGGAGCCACGCTTAACACAAGTCATCGCAGCGCTGCAATTTGCATAGAAAAAGGGGATTCCATGCCCCTTTGGCTTACCATAACCACCGTCATACTTGGCCTTCTGTTCCTCAGCCTCCAGGGCCTCATCTTCCGCCACGCAAGCATGGAGATGGACAGCTGGTCATACCCATCAGCATGGTGGTCGCTCATGGACGGACACATAGATGAGGCTCGTCCGCCGGTCTACTCCGCGATTGTCGGGATTGTATGGGAATTCCTCACTATGGGCTACGGCAACATCCTGCTCCCCGTGATACAATGGGCTTTGTACATCGCCGCGCTCCAGCTCTTATGGAGGATAAACACCTGGCTTAAAGTGTCGAAAGCATTCAACGCAGCCGCCATACTATCCATGCTGCTGATCCCCGGGTTCTGGATTTTCAACAACATCATCATGGCCGAATCCGTGTCGCTCTCAGGAATGATATTGCTCGTCTGGCTGACCGGGAGATATGTCCTGACACGGAAAAACCGCTATCTGCTGTTCTCAGGACTTATGCTGGTGGCTCTGATATTCACCAAACCGATGTTCATCTTCTTGATTCCGGTGCTGGCCGTGCTATGGGGAGTCATTGCTTGGAAAAACGCCAGACAGACAGTGACGGCACTGGCCATACTGGCCATAACCGGAGGTCTGATATGGGCTTACACCGCCGAAATGAAACGCACCTACGGAGTTGCGTCACTCGCCATAGCGTCTACCCACAACAGATATTGTTGCCTCCGAGCCGACGGGGCCATAATACCCGAAGAGATATCAGACCCCGTGACCAGGGAGAAATACCGTCCGTTGTATGATGAAGACCCCGGGGTGCAGAATCCCGAGAACAGGTATATGATGGAGGTCTACATATTCACCTGGCCTGAAATAGAGCGGCTTGTCAAAGAGGCTGAGCAACATCATCCCCACGCGGAAATCGACGGGATTATCTACCGCATAAAGACATCGATGAGCCAAAGCCAGTTCTTCTTCTACCTGTTCGGCTACTATGACGATGTCGACTCGATGTTCTATGACTGGAACGGCCTGAGCCGCAACCGTGACGACGGCTTCATTTTCCCATTCCACCGCTACCTGTGGTTCCCCTTATGGGTCACCGCCGCGATATGGGCCGCTTTCACTCTCATATGGCTCGCCCGCTGGCGCAAGACCCGCCGGTTCCCGGCAATGGCCTATTTTGTCTCGGCTAACATTCTGACCTGCTACGTCACAGCCATCCTGGGAGCCCAGGATCTTTGGGGCCGCATCATGACACCGGTCAGTCCGCTCATACCCGTGATGGCAGACAGCGTGGCCTCAATAACATACGGTTATGTTAAAAAAACATTATCGGGGAGGCGGTTGGGGCGACGCGGATTTGCTTCGTTGGGCAAAGTTGCGTAAATTTGCATTGTGAACCGACCGACCGACAACTCTCATATGTCCCGCGACTGGAGATGGAGCCTCGTCGCCATAATCATGGCGATGGGTTTCTTTGTGTTGTCTTCTGCCGACATCGCCGCCCAGTCGGTTGTCAGGCATTCCCACAGAGTCCATCACCGCCAGGCCACTCAGGCCCTGGCCGATTCGGCGGCTGCAAGCACGCTTCCCGACTCCATACCGCTCAGCGGGCCCATTGGCGACCGCCAGGCAGTGGTGGTGGAGGAGAGCTTGTCGGTCAACGGCGACTCGCTTGTGGTCACACCTGTCGACACTATCGGAGTGATGACAGCCGGGGAGAGCTACGAGGCAGACTCCCTGCGCCGCAGCGCCCGCAACGAGTCAATCATCCGGCGGCTGAGCGACATCCCCGAGGATGAATGGGTGCCCAGGGCGGTGGAATTCAATCCCGACCCCACCAGGGCAGTATGGCTCTCGGCCCTGTTTCCCGGCCTGGGACAGGTCTACAACCGCCGTTACTGGAAACTCCCCATCATCGTGGGCGGCTATCTCGGGCTGGGCTACGCGACGAGCTGGAACAACCAGATGCTCACCGAGTACACCCGCGCCTACGCCGACCTGCTCGACAACGACCCCTCCTCCAACAGCTATATGGATTTCTTCGCCCCCAACGTGAACGAGTCCGACATCGACAAGTCTTGGCTGCAGAGCCTGCTGCGCTCGCGCAAGAACTTCTTCCGCCGCAACCGCGACCTGTGTATAATCAGCATGGTAGGTGTCTACCTCCTCGCGATGGTCGACGCCTATGTCGATGCCTCCCTCTCCCATTTCGACATAAATCCACATCTCTCAATGGATGTCGTCCCGACCCTGATACAGGACGGACGGCAGAGGTATCCCTCAGTGGGCCTGGCTTGGGCCTTGAATTTCTGACCCGCCCTGGGGATACGCCAAACCAACCATGTCTAAAACCGTCCCATTCCCGATGACGTTTCTCAACCGCCTGAAAACTCTGATGCTCTCCGCCACCGCCGCCGGTGTGGCGGCTTTCACGGCCGACGCAGCCCCGTCGGTGCTGACCCTCTCGCAATACCCCAACGATTCCACCATCATCCTGCCCGAAAGTTTCGAGACCGACACCCACAATATGATGGAAAACTGGTATCTCCAGAACTACACGGCCCTTGACGCTGATGTCGACCGCAAACCTGACGAGGAGGTCTCCGACGAGGAGATAACACGCCGCCTGGCCGCCATCCCGACCACCATCGAGATGCCGTTCAACTCCATCGTCAGGGCATACATCGACGCTTACACCAAGAAGAACCGCCGCCTTGTAGAGAACATGCTCGGCATGAGCCTCTACTATATGCCGATTTTCGAGCAGGCTCTCGAAAGGGAGAACCTGCCTATGGAGCTGAAATACCTCCCGGTGATCGAGTCGGCCATGAACCCCGACGCGGTGTCACGCTCTGGAGCCACCGGCCTATGGCAGCTGATGCTCGCCACAGCCCGAGGCTTCAACATGGAGGTCAACACCCTCGTAGACGAGCGACGCGACCCGGTGGCCTCCTCGGCGACCGCCGCCAAGCTCCTCAGGCAGCTCTATGACATATACCACGACTGGTCGCTGGCCATCGCGGCCTACAACTGCGGCCCGGGCAATGTCAACAAGGCCATGCGCCGATGCACCGCCGAGAAGAAAGACTTCTGGTCGATATATCCCTACCTTCCCAAAGAGACACGTGGCTACCTCCCGGGATTCATCGCGGCCACATATGTGATGACATACTACAAGCACCACAACATCTCCCCGGCCCTGGCAAAGAAGCCGATTCTCACAGACTCGGTGCATGTCAACCGGCGCGTCCACTTCCAGCAGATAGCCGACGTGCTGCAGATTCCCGTGGAGGAATTGAAAGTGCTGAACCCCCAGTACCGACAGGAATGCATACCCGGCGACCTGCGCCCCTACCCGCTGGTGTTGCCGACCAACCTCACATACTCATACATCATGAGCGAGGATGCCATCTGCGGCAACAACGCCGACCAGTATGCCCGACGACTGACGGTAGAGCCATCGACCGGCGACTCCGCCCAGGCTGCTCCCGATGGCCAGGAGGGGGAATGGGTGACATCCGAAAAGACACTGTACCACAAGGTCAAGAGGGGGGAGACCATGTCGTCAATCGCCAAGAAATACGGGGTGTCGCTCTGGAGCCTGAAAAACGCCAACGGCAATATCCGCACTGCACGACGCGGCCAGACATTGAAAGTCGTGACCACCGAACGCACCTTCAAGCCCAAGGCTCCCGAATCCGCCTCCCCCGCCGAAGGGGATGACCTGCTGGTGAAACAGGAAGCCCCGCAGGCCGCCACTGAAGACACCACCGCTCCGGCCCCAGTGGCCTCGTCGGTGTCAGCGGAGACCCCGGCAGCCCCCGCCGTGAAGGAGACCGCCCCGAAACAGAGCGTGGCCCCCGCCAAGAGCAAGGCGGCTCCCGCCAAAAAGACCGCCTCGCCCAAGAAGAAACCGGCCACCAAGACCGTCACCGCCAAGAGCGGCGACTCACTTGACCGCATCGCCAAACGAAACGGCACCACCGTCAAGAAACTCAAACGGCTCAACCGCCTGTCGGGCAACAATCCCATAATACAGCCCGGCCAGAAAATCCGCGTAAAATGACCCACGACAACGAACTCATACTCATCAACATATCAGGCCAGGACAAACCGGGCGTGACCGCCGCCCTGACCTCAATCCTGGCCCGCTACAACGCGATGGTGCTTGACATCGGCCAGGCCGACATCCACCACACCCTCTCGCTCGGCATCCTGTTCAAGACCACACCCGCCGACTCAGGCGACATTATGAAGGACCTGCTCTTCAAGGCTTACGACATGGGGGTAAAGATTCGCTTCACCCCTGTCTCCACCGAGGAATACGAGCAATGGGTCGGACGACAGGGGAAAAACCGCTGGATCATCACCATCCTTGGCCGCCAGCTGACAGCCAGCAACATAGCCCTGGTCTCGGAGGTCATCGTAGAGCAAGGACTCAACATCGAGGCCATACAGCGCCTCACAGGCCGCCAGCCTCTGGTCGAAGGCTCGTTTCCCGCCACTAAAGCATGCATCGAGTTCTCGGTGCGCGGCACCCCCGTCAACCGCTCGGAGATGCAGAGCCGCTTCATCGAAATCTCATCCCGCGAAGGATTTGACATATCGATGCAGGAAGACACGATGTATCGCCGCTGCCGCCGCCTGATATGTTTCGATATGGACTCCACTCTGATCCAGACCGAGTGTATCGACCAGCTCGCCGAAAAGGCCGGAGTCGGCGACAAGGTGCGCGACATCACCGAGATGGCCATGCGGGGCGAAATCGACTTCCGCGAAAGCTTCACCGAGCGCGTCGCCCTGCTCAAAGGCCTTGATGTCAGCGTGATGGAGGAAATCGCCGAGTCGCTCCCCATCACCGAGGGGGTCGACCGCATGATGCAGGTGCTGAAACGCGCCGGGTTCAAGACCGCCATCCTCTCCGGCGGATTCACATTCTTCGGCGAATACCTCAAACGCCGGTTCGGATTCGACTACGTCTACGCCAACGACCTTGAAGTGGAAGACGGCAAGCTGACAGGCCGCTACGTCGGCGACATCGTCGACGGCAAACGCAAGGCCGAGCTGCTCAGGCTGATAGCCCAGGTCGAGAATGTCAATATAGCCCAGACAATCGCCGTCGGCGACGGGGCCAACGACCTGCCGATGCTCTCGGCCGCCGGACTCGGCATCGCCTTCCACGCCAAGCCCAAAGTCAAGGAGAGCGCCAAACAGTCGATATCGACAATCGGCATCGACGGGGTGCTTTATTTCCTCGGCTTCAAAGACTCTTTCATCGGCGGACCGGCCCGATAATCCGGCCCTGCCGGCAACCAACCAGCAACCGACACACGTAATGCCGACCGCACTCTACCATACTTTCGGCTGCAAGCTCAACTTCGCCGAGACCTCGGCCGTGGCCTCCAGGATGGAGAGCCGCGGCATACGTCGCGCCATAAAAGGGGAAAAACCCGACCTGATATTCGTCAACACCTGCTCGGTGACCGGCGAGGCCGACAAGAAATGCCGCCAGGCCATCAGGTCATACAACCGCCGCTATCCCGACGCGGCCATCATCGTCACCGGATGCTACGCCCAGCTCAAGAGCGAAGAGGCCGCCGCGCTCCCCGGTGTGGCCGTAGTCGCCGGAAACGACAAGAAAGGAATGGTAGACGAGTTTGTCGACAATTACCTCTCCTCGCGCCGCAAACTCGTCGAAGTGATTCCTGCCCGCGACATCCGCAGCTTCACCCCGTCATGCTCCCGGGGCGACCGCACCCGATATTTCCTCAAGGTGCAGGACGGATGCGACTGCTGGTGTACCTACTGCACCATCCCCGCCGCCCGCGGACGCAGCCGGTCGGCCACCGTCGCCCAGCTTGTCGCCCAGGCATCACGGGCAGCCGCCGACGGAGGCAAAGAGATAGTCATCACCGGGGTCAACATCGGCGACTTCGGCAAACGCCAGCCCGACCTCCCCGACGGAGCCCCCCCCGAGACATTCCTCGACCTGGTGAAAGCGCTCGACACAGTCGAAGGAATCAGCCGCTACCGCATCTCATCAATCGAGCCCGACCTGCTCACCGACGAAATCATCGAATACTGCGCGTCATCAAGGGCATTCATGCCCCACTTCCACATACCTCTCCAAAGCGGTTCTGACGAAGTGCTGCGCCTCATGCGCCGCCGCTACGACACAGCCCTCTTCCGCGACAAGATACTCCGCATCAAGCAGCTCATCCCCGACGCGTTCATCGGAGTCGACGTCATGGCAGGCACCCGCGGCGAGACCCTCGACGAGTTCAACCGCTCGCGCGACTTCCTCGACTCCCTCCCCGTCACCCGCCTCCATGTCTTCCCATACTCCGAACGCCCCGGCACACGCGCCCTGGAGATACCCCACACCGTACCCCAGGAGGAGAAACACCGCCGCGTCGAAGAGCTGACGACCCTCTCCAACCGCAAGTTGCGCCAGTTCGCCGAGCAATACACCGCCGCCACCCGCCCCGTGTTGCTCGAACACACCCGTCCGGGCCAGCCCATGTCAGGCTTCACCGACAACTACCTGAAAGTCCGCATCCCCGACGCCCCCCTATCGGCCGACAACCACATCCTCCCCGTCACCCTCCTCTCACTCATCACCACCCCCTCAGGCGAAGTCGAGTTCCTCGCCTCCCTCAACCCCTGCCCCCCCGGAAACATCTTTTTTTGCAAAACCGGCTAACGGATTTATAAGCTCAGGGTTGGCGTAACTGACTTTTTTTGCGTAAATTTGCGGTTCAGGCAACCATCCCCATAATCATCATCAATGATTTTGACATGAACCGCACCCTAAGTTTCACAAACTACCGGATATTCGCCGAAAAACAGGATTTGTCACTGGCTCCCGTCACCGTGGTGTTCGGCAAAAACAATGTCGGCAAAAGCGCGTTGCTCAAACTGCCGGTGTTGATAAAAAACATCCTGGATGTCAGGAGCCCGAAAGAGGAGCTTTTCAACAAAGCGTCTGACGGGTTGCGTATCTGTGAAGACTACCGCGATGTGGTTTACGGCAAAGGGTCGCGGGCTGTCAAACTGGGCTTCTCCTTTGAGGGGGGCACAGTAGACCTGAGCTTTTTCGTCGAGGCCACGGGCAAACCGAGAGTCCATCTTGAAAACCTTTCCGGCACACTCCTCGACGGCACACATATCGACACCCTCGAATCCTTGCCGCCGACAATACTGTTCGACATAGAATATCTGAAATCCATCCGCGATTTCCCCAAAGACGGATATTTCTCAATGGCCGTGTCTGAAAACGAACCGGTCTCTGGCGGCATGTTCACATACCGTCGCCTCGTTGATGACACCCTCAACCACGATGGAGATTTGCTCGCGAGAGTATCAGCCTGGTATAAAAAGACTTTTGACGGATGGGAAATAGAAGTTGACGCCAGCCGCGACCCGGTTTTCAGCCTGATGCTCCGTCATTCCGACCTGCGCAACAACATCATCGACGGGGGAGCCGGCATCGCGCAGTCACTCCCTGTCATAGTCAGCGCAGCCACCGAAATATCCTCCCCCCGCCTGTATATCTACGAGGAGCCTGAGACCCACCTCCACCCCGAAGCCCACGGGGAAATGGCCGAGTTCATCGCCAAGGAAGCAGTCCGCTCCAAAGGCCAGAAAAGCTTCCTGATAGAATCCCATTCCGTCAACTTCATCCTGAGATTGCGGACACTTGTGGCCGAAGGCAAACTCCCCGACGGATTCCTTGCCCTCTATTATGTCGGCTTCTCTCCGGAAGACAACCGCAGCTCGGCCAGGAAAGTCACGGTCAATCCCGACGGCACCGTCAAGGGATGGCCTGAAAATGTCTTCAAAGAAACCCTGGAAGAGTCGCTGGCCCTCCGCCGCGCCCAGTTGAAGCGCGAGGAGGAGCATGGAGAATGAAAGTCAGACTGAGCGACGAGATTTTCAGGCATCCCACCAACAAGAGCGATGTCAGCTATCTCATAAAGACAATCATACGCAAACGCCACTCCATCTCGATTGTATCGGATGTGTCGGCCGACATAAGTTGGCTCGACCCGTCTGACATACAAGTGATTGAAGACTCCATAGCCGCCTCCCTGATTGGCGATATGGAGGAACCCGACTGCAAGGTCATCAACAACGCTGGCAACATCCACGGCGACAAGACATTCAGCGTGAATGAGGCGATAACATACGTCGCGACACCACTGGAGATAGTGCTGGAGAACGGAACAAACGACTCCCCGCTGACCCTTGCATGCATACGCTCATACCTGCCATCCGGCTCAGACGCAGTGTCGGCCTACCATAAACTGAGACTCGTGTTCGCCACCGGAGGCGGATGCACCAATGTCAAGAACTACCTGGAGGGGAAGGTGGCCCAATATGGCGAACGCTCCAAATTCTTGCGCCACTTCGTGATCCTAGACGGCGACCGCAGGTATGAAGGCCATGACATCACAAAATATGACTCGCTTATAGCATATCTGCGATCCATAAATGTGAAATTCCACATACTTGAAAAGCGGTGTATGGAAAACTATCTCCCCGTGGATTGTTTCCCCGCAGCCGACAAAAACAGAGAATGGCTAAACGCTTTCAACGCCCTGACACCACGCCAACGCGATTTTTTCAACATCGGAGGCGGATTCAGAGGGGATGTGCCTGAGGGCAGGAAAAAAGAAATAGACTCCTCCGGCGGCAACATAAAGAGCCTGCTGCCACAGGAGCAACAAGATTTCTACTCTGATGTCACAGACACTAACTTCACGACGCTATCCAAGGGTTACGACCTGCCTTCATTCAAGAAATCCTTTCCCAAAGGATTTAATGACGGCAAGACAAACCAGACATCCCTGAATGCGTTACTCCAACACCAGGACAACCCCGATGAGCTGAAAGACCTCGCCTCGACTATCCAGAAACTTTTGTAAAACCCGGCAAAAGCCATCACATCCCGACATGCGCACCCAGATTCAGACCCAGATACGTTCCCTATCAAGCCTTCTCGAAAATCTTCGCGACGGCATAATACAGGTTCCCCCCTTTCAGCGCGAATTTGTATGGACGCGGAAACAGATAGTGGAATTGTTCGACAGCATCAGCAAAGGTTATCCTATCGGATCAATCATGCTGTGGCGTCCACATACAACCCCTTCCTGGGGCCACGACCGAGGAGTAGGCGGATTCATATTGCCTGACTTGAAAGAACCTAAATCATATGTGTTGGACGGCTACCAGCGCCTCGCCTCACTGTTCGGATGTCTCAATAGCCCCAAGACATCCGGACTTGAATATGACGAAAATATGCGTAAGGGATTTTTCAACCTCTGTTTCGACCTCAAAGACGGGGAATTCATTTATCCCACAGGAGGGTATGCGAAACCTTGGCAGGTTCCTGTCTATATACTATTCCGCACAAGCGAGTTCCGGCAATATACCCGTAACATACTTGAGCCTGCTGTTACCGATTCGCAACTCCTCGACATCTATCTCGACCGCGCCGATTCTTTCTCTCGAATCCTTGTCGAATACAAACTGGCCGTCATAGAAGTGGACGGGGGCACCTTGGAAGATGTCGTCAATATATTCTCCAGGATAAACTCCAAAGGGACCGATATCTCTGACGAGTGGAAAGTGAACGCGCTAAGTTTCACCGAAGATTTCAATTTCTCAACAGAAATCGAAAATATTATCCGTAAGCTCAGTTACTACAATTTCGACAAAATATCTTCTGATATCATACTCAAATGCTTTAAGAGCGCATTCGACAACCGGCTATATATTGACACCGACATCAACAGACTTGCTGAGCGTCCTGATTTCCAACACAATATAAGGAATATGTCGGATGCGATAATAAAGGCTGTAAGTTTTCTGTATAATGAGCTGAATGTCATCGACCTCCGCCTTCTCCCCGATACAGACCAACTTATCTTCCTGTCGGTATTCTTTATGAAAAAACCTAATCCCTCAAAAGAGAGGATAAGAGACATAATTCGTTGGTTCTGGATTACGACATATTCCAATTACTTCTCACTCTGTTCCTTATCAAGAAAACGCAAAGCATTCGCCTATTTTCTTGATTATCTCGAAGATTGGTACGATACACCACTATACTACCAAGATCCTCGAGAACTTATGAAAACCCAGCCATGGCCAAAGAAACTCTATCTCTCATCGGCCCGCGCGGTGGCTCTCGCGCTGTTTCAGTTACGCCTTGTCAAAGAGAACTTCGGTGTGCCATCAGTGCGCAGACACCTTGAATGCAGTAAAATATTCAAGCATGTCGACAGCATTCCCGAAAACATGGCGGTCACCTTTGCCGACTCGAATTCAAAAAATCGTTTTCCATATTACGCCCAGATTGACCCCGGCTTCGTCATTATCGACCACGAGGAGATCAACGCCAGGCTACGCCACCGCCGATACATCCTCAAAGAGCAAGAACGCGACTTCGTGGAAAACCTCGGGCTGACATACACCGATTGACATATGAGCGACACCGACAACAAAGAGAAGCAGGCCGCCGGCTGGAGATACAAGCTGCTGGGATGGCTGACAGCCGCGATGGCGCGGCTGCCGATGTGGGCGCTCTACGGGGTCGCCGACCTGCTTTTCGTGGTGCTGTATCACCTGGCGGGCTACCGCCGGAGGGTGGTCAGGGACAACCTCGCCGGCTCGTTCCCCGATAAAGAAGCCGGGGAGCTGCGGCGCATCGAGCGGCAGTTCTTCCGCAACTTCGCCGACTACATCGTCGAGACCCTGAAGCTCCTCCATGTCACCGACCGCGAGATGAGACGGCGCATGACATTCTCAGGGGTCGAGGTCATCGACAAGGCCCTCGCCGACGGCCGTCCCGTGGTCTGCTACTTCGCCCATATCGGCAACTGGGAGTGGGCGCCGTCAATCACCCTCTGGAGCCGCCTCCGGGCCGGAAGCGACGCCAAGTTCTGCCAGATTTACAGGCCGTTGCGCAACCGCTGGTTCGACTCCCTGATGCTGCGCCTGCGCGGACGTTTCGGCGCTGTGTCACTCCCAAAACGCCGCTCATTCCTCGACCTGCTGCGCTACCGCATGGAGGGCATCCCTACGGTCACCGGCTTCATGAGCGACCAGAAGCCGAGCCACGGCGACACAATCCATGTGGTCAGCTTCCTCAACCGCCCCACGGCGATAATCACCGGCACCGAGACCGTCTGCCGCCGCCTTGACGCGCTCCCCGTCTACTGGCGCATGTCGAAACCCTCCAGGGGCCATTACCATATAGATGTGGTCGAGATGAAGGCCGACATGGCCGGGGAATTCCCCCTTACCGACCTCTACGCCCGCCTGCTGGAGGAGAACATCCGCCAGGATCCCTCCCTGTGGCTCTGGTCACACAAGCGGTGGAAACATCCGGTGACATTTGAAATGAACGGACAAAAAGCCTGACACCAATGAAACCTGTAGCTGTCATCATACTCAACTGGAACGGAGAGAAGCTCCTCCGCGAGTTCCTCCCATCGGTCGTGGCCAACACCGACCCCGACATCGCCGACGTGATAGTGGCCGACAACGGCTCGACCGACGGGTCGCGAGAGCTGCTGAGCCGCGACTTCCCGCAAGTCAGGCTCCTGGCCTTCGACGAGAACCTGGGCTACGCCGGTGGCTACAACCGCGCCCTGCGAGAGACAGGCTACCGCTACACCGTGCTGCTCAACTCCGATGTCGAGACACCCCGCGGATGGCTCGGCCCGCTGTATCAGTTCCTGGAGTCACACCCCGACGCGGCGGCCTGCCAGCCCAAGATACTGTCATACAAAGAGAGACACCGGTTTGAATACGCCGGGGCAGCCGGCGGCTTCATCGACCGCAACGGCTACCCCTACTGCCGCGGACGCATCTTCGACACCGTCGAGGAGGACAAGGGGCAATATGACACCCCAGCCGAGGTCTTCTGGGCCACCGGGGCAGCCCTCATGGTCAGGACCGACCTCTACACCCTGGCCGGAGGGCTTGACGAACGGTTCTTCGCCCATATGGAGGAGATAGACCTGTGCTGGCGGCTCAGGCTCATGGGCCACACCCTCTGGTGTGTGCCGGCCAGCCACATCTACCATCTCGGCGGCGGCTCCCTGCCGGCGGCCAATCCCCGCAAGACCTACCTCAACTTCCGCAACAACCTGCTGCTGCTCCACAAAAACCTTCCCGCCGCCGACCTGCGCCCCGCCCTGATGCGCCGCCGCCTGCTCGACACGGCGGCATGGGCAAAGTTCATCCTCACCCTCGATTTCCCCAACGCGTCGGCCATCCTGCGCGCCCACCGCGACTTCCGCCGCATGCGCCGCCACTACACCGCCCATCCCGCCGTCAACCTCCTCGCCTCCACCTCCCGCCCCGACATCCTCATCTCCTACTTCATCAGACGCAAGCGCCTTTTCTCCCAACTCTAATCCCCCAAGATGCTACTGCTCAACGCCGCCCCCGACTTCGAAGGTCTGATTTCAGACCTCGCCTTCATACTGCTGCTCGGTGCCGCCGTCACCCTGCTTTTCAAATGGATAAAACAGCCCGTCGTCCTGGGCTACATCGTGGCCGGATTCCTGGCCAGCCCCAACTTCGAGCCGCTCCCCTCGGTCACCACCGAGGTCAACATCGAGTTCTGGGCCCAGATCGGCATCATAGTCCTGCTGTTCTCGCTGGGGCTTGAGTTCAGTTTCAAGAAACTGGTCAACACCGGCGGGTCGGCCGTCGTGACAGCCCTCATAATCGTCACCGGCATGATGGCCACAGGCTTCGCCATCGGCCACCTGCTCGGATTCACCACCATCAACAGCCTATTCCTCGGAGGCATGCTCTCCATGTCATCCACCACCATCATAATAAAAGCCTTCACCGACCTCAACCTGCGCCAGAAGAAATTCGCCTCGCTGGTCTTCGCCGTGCTTATCGTCGAAGACCTCTTCGCCGTGGTCATGATGGTGGTGCTCAGCTCAATAGCCCTCAACAGCTCGGTCGAGGGGGGCGAGATGCTGATGAGCGTCAGCAAACTCATCTTCTTCCTTGTCATCTGGTTTCTGGTGGGGGTCTACATCCTCCCCTCCCTCCTCAACAAGACCCGCAGGTTTCTCAACAACGAGACCCTCCTGGTGGTCTCCATGGGCCTCTGCCTCTCGATGGCCGTCTTCTCCGTGCTGTGTGGGTTCTCGCTCGCCCTGGGTGCCTTCGTCATGGGCTCCATCCTCGCCGGGACAAGCTACGCCGAGCGCATCGAGCATGTCACCATGCCGGTCAAAGACCTCTTCGGCTCGGTGTTCTTCATCTCCGTCGGCATGATGGTGCAGCCAGCCATCCTCGTCCAGTACTGGTGGCCGATACTGCTGCTGTCGGCGGTCGTGATCGCGGGCATGATAACATTCGGCACCTTCGGCATGCTCGTCACCGGCCAGCCCCTAAAGGTGGCCATGGAGTCAGGCTTCTCGCTGACCCAGATAGGTGAGTTCGCCTTCATCATCGCCTCGCTCGGCATGAGCCTCGGGGTGCTGAACGCCGAGATATACCCCATCGTCGTGGCCGTATCGGTCATCACCACATTCACCACCCCCTACTTCATCCGCATGGCCGACCCCGCCTACCGGCTGGCCGAACGCCATCTGCCCCCAAGGCTCCACTTCCTGATCGACCGCTACTCAGACGACGCCTCACAGAATGCCGGAAACGAGAACCGCCGCGCCTGGGCCGCCATGCTGCGCCGCTACCTCTGGCGCATCATGCTCTACTCCATCCTGCTTATTGCCATCTCCCTGGCCGGCGACCGATGGCTGCGCCCCATCCTCGACGGGATAATACCCGCCTGGGGACGCCTGCTGACCACCATCCTTACCCTCACGGCGATGGCCCCCTTCCTGCTCGCCCTCATCCTCCCCCCGCCGATGAACAGCTCCGACACCGCCTCGCGCCTCCATGCAAGCCAGCTCAAAGTGCCACGGGTCGTGCTGATGCTCTTCAGGATGCTCATAGCCCTCGGCTTCATCATCCACACCATCTCCTCGGCCTACACCCTGCGCCTTGGAGTCCTCATCGGGCTGGCCATCTTCATACTCCTACTGCTGACGCTCAGCCGCACACTCAACACCCGCCTGCGCAACATCGAGGCCCGGTTTCTCGACAACCTCAACGAGCGCGACCTGCGCCGCTCGGGCAAGAACAACACCCTGGTCAGCGACCTCCACCTGGCCTACATCCATGTCGGCTACGGATGCCCGTTTGTCGGCGACCGCCTGAAAAACACCGACCTGCGCGGACGCTACGGCGTGAACGTGGTGACCATACAGCGCGGGCCGGCCACCATGATCGTCCCCTCCGGGGAGACACGCATCTTCCCCGGCGACACCATAGGCGTGATCGGCAACGACGACCAGATTTCGGCCGTCCTCCCCGTCATCGAGGCCGAGGCCGACCCCACCCAGGACCAGAACGCCTCGCAGCCCTCCGACCTCCGCCTGACATCGATCATGCTCACATCTGCCTCCCCCCTGGCCGGCCAGACCCTCGCCTCGGCCGACGTGCGCCGCAACTACAACACCCATGTCGTGGCCCTGCGCCGCGACGGAGAGTTCATCGACCGCCCCGCCTCCATGCCCCTGCGCGAGGGCGACCGCCTCTGGATCGTGGCCCCCGACTCAGTCACCGCCACCCTGCTCGCCGGGCGGCCCGACTGACCGTCCCTCCAGGCATACCCGTCACAGCTGCCGTGGCCAACTCTGCGACACCTCCCCATACGATTTTTCATTATGCCGTTTTTTTTCGATTTTTTTTGGAAAAAAGTTGCATGGATGATTTTTTTCACATACTTTTGCGTTGTGTATCGCTTGCTACAACTTTAACGCTATGGTTTTAACATTTCGACTTTTCGGAATACACATGGTAAAATTCATACGGTTTTAAAGGTAATTTCAAACCAACGGTTTACATTTGACAAAGTCAGACTCGCGAACGACAACAATTGCTAAGTGATTTATATAAATCAGACTTACATGAAAGAGAATTACTCATCTATTAACCATATCTCTATGAAGAAAAGTTTTACCCTTAAAGCTTTTGCTTTCGGAGCCGCCGCCACTGTGGCACTCACCGCATCGGCAACTCCCCACGAGTTCCTCAAAGCCAACAACGAGCCTGTGGCCGTAAAGGCTGACTTCAAGCAGGAGGCCCCCGCGCCCATCCGTATGTCTGCGAAGCAGCTCGACTCAAACGCCTCCAAAGCTCCCGCACAGAAGGCTGAACCCTCCTATGGCGGCTGGGATCAATCCGGCGAAGGCACATACACTTTCGTGCAGATGACCAGCAAAAAGGTCAACTATAACTACCAGCGTTGCGAAGATACCGCCAACCCCGGCAACTTCAAAGTAAAAGTGGCCGATTGGGGAAAAGGCTTGTTCAGTAATACAGGCACCGAGCTTGAATTCACCGTTGCGAAGACATCCTTTCTCTTTGGCGAAGAGACAGAGGAGACTATGGCGCCCACTCTTCCTGCCGGAGGTGTTCCCACAGGACATAAGGCAACCGGATATCCCGACGGTCAAGCGCATGACGTGTATCTCTTTGACCGCGTCAGCTGGATGAAGGCCCTCCAGGCCGCAGGCGAGACCTGGGACGACGGCACCCCCATCACAGATGCTCAATGCGAACAGTGGTACGCCCTCTACGACTTTGACGATGTCTCCGGAAAACTCACTTATTTCCCGATTTACTGCCTGGTTGTGGACAACAAACCCACTTGGTTCACATTCCCGTCAAGCTCAGGTTCAGGCGCCAGCACCGTCTATTATACCGAATCCTACCAGATGAAAGGCAACGGGTACAAAAACTACGACCTCGACCTCAACATCAGCGCAGGCTACTTCAGCCATGAGAAAGACGCCACCACCGGAACTTTCAACTTCACATACGACATCAACGACAACAATGAAGTATGGTTCCAGATATTGACCGGCAAAAAAACCGGCTCAGCTCTCCAAAGCGCGATGCAGGAACTCTTGAAAAAGGCTTACAACAACGACCTCTCCGATGGCATCGTGAAATTGACAGCAAGCTCCGGCGAAGTAAACGTGCCCGTATCAAGCTATCGCAAAGGCCAGTACACATTGCTGTGCGCTGCCAGATATCCCGGCATCGAAGAAGGCTACTTCCTTACAAAAAGCAACAACACCCTGCGCCTGTTACAGGAAGATGTCGACTTCTATTCGGCAGGAATGGCTTCATACACTGATGCCACCATGTACGACGCTCTGCCCGTAGTCTTCGGCGCAGAAAGCTACGAAGAACTGTGTGCCATGTTCATGTCAGAACTTCAGATTACACTTCCCGAGGTTTACACTGTAACTGTGCCGATGCAGGCAAACTCAGCCAATGAAGGTGAGTACCGCCTCGTTCATCCCTACATGGAATACTTCAACAACTACCTCTCCCAGTCACTCGAATATGACATCATGTCAGACTTCCTCATGTTCAACGTGGCTGACCCCAACAAGAGCTTCATCAGCCCCTCTGCCACCGGTATCTACTTCCCGACAAAATCCAGCGGTGAGATCATGATGGTCTACGGCTCCACAAACAAGATGCAGGGTGGATCACTCGCCTCTGCAGACGTATGGGGAACCCTGGCCAACGGAACCCTCTCCTTCCCCGAGGTTGTGGTGCCTGACGGAGCTACCTCACTTGACGAGGTCATCGCCCCCCTCGGCTGGAGCCAGGCTTCTTTCAGCTCTGAAAGCGGAGCCATCACATACAAGAACCACACCAACCCTGTGGTTAGCCCCGAGATCTGCAAAATCGTGTCTGACGGATTTGCCGGAATCGAGAACGTCGCAGCCGACGCAGAGTTCGACGCCAACGCTCCTGTCGAGTACTTCAACCTCCAGGGTATCCGCGTCGCCACTCCCGAGGCAGGCCAGCTCCTGATCAAGCGTCAGGGCAACAAGGCCACCAAGGTCATCATCCGCTAAACCTCTCCGACAGCAAGGCCTGACCCAGGCCACTGCAACCATACCGACACCTCCGGCCCAGCGCCGGAGGTGTTTTTTCGTTTCTGCGGAAATCCGCGTATCCACGCGAGTTTTATGTGCAGAAGAGCCACCCCAGGTCCGACCGCCTAATCCACAAAAGGGTCTCACGCAGATTCCGCA
The DNA here is from genome assembly GCA_910575615.1 of Bacteroidales bacterium. Classification (GTDB taxonomy): domain Bacteria; phylum Bacteroidota; class Bacteroidia; order Bacteroidales; family Muribaculaceae; genus UBA7173. The sequence continues at coordinate 62,061 of CAJTEX010000017.1, forward strand.
GATACGCAGATTTCCACGGATTACTCGCAGATTAAAGGTCGCTTCGCTCCCGGAGAGGCTCGCAGATTTCACAGATTTCGCAGATTTCAATGATTGCAATGATTTCAAGATTATACTTATCATACTGATTTACGCAGATTATACCGATTTACGCAATACCATCCGGATGGCGGGCGCATTGTGAAAATCGGGAGGGAGCGGTGGCGGGAGCGCGGCTAAGCACCGGGGTGTCTGAGCCCGCAGGGCGAGTTCCCGGTGCGCCGAGCGGAGCCACCAGGCTCCCGACCAAAGATTTTCACGCGCCCTTGGCCTTTTGGTTCTTTTGGGCCCGCCAAAAGAACAACCAAAGAACAACCAAAAGAACAATAATATTTTATTGCTGTCCGGTAAAACTTTGACATGATAGGAAATGGACTATTTTTATCTCATACAGCATGAAACAGACTCGTATAGATGTCTTTTAAGGGCTTTTTGATGCTTAATGCTACCAATTTCACATCGCCTCAAATGACAAGCCCTTTTTCGTAAAACAGGTGTAACTT
>CAJTEX010000018.1 GCA_910575615.1 Bacteroidales bacterium
ACAGTATCAATTCCGACATGGTGCAGTTTGCGAACCTCCGCTGTCATAGATGTCTCTATCTCACGCAATGAGTCGAAGCGCTGGATCACGGCATAGAGCATCGTAAGCAGATGCGTATAGCCGTCAAAGCTCTTTACATACTTCTCTCCGCCGTGTTTTCGGCTGAATTCAACAATTTTTTCACGATTGAGTGATTTTATCAGCTGTCCATATATCGGCTGTCCGAAGAAATTACTACTTTTACTCATGGTTATTCATGGATTGTTTGGCGACACCAAAATAACCATTTAGGGCTGACTCCTGCAATAGGTGCCAGCCCTAATTTTTCAATCGCTCAAAAAAAGTTTAGCGGACAGTAATAATTTAGTAAGAGTTATAGAAGAAAAAACAGTGTTTCGGTAACGACCGAAACGAAGACTGCCCCGACCGTGAGGTTAGGGCAGTTTTTTATGGCTGGTGGCCGCAGAGCCGGGTGTTGCTGGTTACTTTAAACGGGCGGAGACGGCGGTGTCAAAGGCGGCGGCATCCATGTAGCCTGTGGTAGAGGAGGTTGTGCCGTCGGGCTGTATGTAGACTACTGTGGGGATGCTCTGCACATTGAACTGGGCGGCCAGGCGCGGGTTCTGGTCCACGTCGATGCTGTAAAACGAGGCCTGTCCGCGGTATTTGTCGGCGACGCTCTCGAAGTTGGGGGCGAACTGGCGGCAGGGGCCACACCATGTGGCGTTGAAGTCGAGCACGACGAGTTTGCCGTCGGCGGGAGGAATCTCGCCGTCGGCCTTGATGGCCACTACGGCGGGTGACTCGGCCACCTTGTCTATCACCTCGTCGGCCAGTCCGGCGGAGTCGGGGGTGGTGGCGGTGTCGGATGATGAGCCGCCGCATGACGACAGCATGGCGAGGGCTGCGATGGCGGTGAGCAACAATGGATGTCTCATAGGTTCTTTCTCTTTTTGCGTTTGGGTTTTAGATGGATAACGCTCGAATGGGGGCCGGCGTTTGGTGGGGAGGGGTGAAAAAAAGACGGAAAGGTGTGTCTTGACAGCGATTGTGTGATGACACACCCTTCCGGGTTGTTTCAGGTTTGGCCTCAGGGGAATCAGAGGACTCCGGCGAGGGCTGCGTTGGTGGCGTGAACGGCCTCGGCGCTTGCCTTGAAGAGGGCTTTCTCTTGGTCGTTGAGGTCGAACTCTACGATCTTCTCGATACCGTTCTTGCCGATGATGCAGGGCACGCCGATGCAGAGGTCGCTTTCGCCGTACTCGCCTTCGAGGAGGGCCGAGCATGAGATCATGCGCTTCTGGTCGCCGAGGACGGCAGCCACCATCTGGGCCGAAGCGGCGCCGGGGGCATACCATGCCGATGTGCCGAGGAGCTTGGTGAGGGTGGCGCCACCGACCATTGTGTCGGCTGCGACTTTCTCAAGCTGCTCTGCGGGCATGAGGGTTGAGGCGGGGATGCCGCGGTAAGCCGCGTAGCGGGTCAGGGGAATCATAGTCTTGTCGCCATGTCCGCCGATTACGATGCCTTCAACCTCGGTGGCGCTTGCGCCAAGTGCCTGGCTGAGGAAGTATTTGAAGCGGGCGCTGTCGAGGGCACCGCCCATGCCGATGATGCGGTTCTTGGGCAGGCCGGCAATCTTGTGGATGAGGTAGGTCATCGTGTCCATGGGGTTTGCGACACAGATGATGATGGCGTTGGGGGAGTGGGCCAGTACGTTCTCGGTAACCGACTTGACAATCTTGGCGTTGACTCCGATGAGTTCCTCGCGGGTCATGCCGGGCTTGCGGGGCACACCTGAGGTGATGACAACAACGTCGGAGTTGGCGGTCATCGTGTAGTCGTTGGTAACACCGGTGAGGCGGGTCTGCAGGTTGAGGATGTTGGCGGTCTGCATGATGTCCATCGCCTTGCCTTCAGAGACACCTTCCTTGATGTCGATGAGAACTACTTCGCTGGCTACCTGGGTGGTAACGAGTACATTGGCTGTTGTGGCGCCTACGTTTCCGGCGCCGACCACTGTTACTTTTGACATATTCGGTTGAGTTAATTATGTGGTGTTGGTTTATCTGATTGCAAATATACAGATTTATTTTGGATTGCAACCGCTTTTGGGAAAATTAACGAAAAATTTCCTCAATCTTGCCTCCGCCCGTCGGCCTTTGTTTTTGGGAGGTTGGGAATCCCCTGTCAGTTTTCACAGTCGGTTTTCACCGTCAGGCTTGAATGGAAAACTCATTCAGAACAGTCAACAATCCAAATTAAAGTGCTATATTTGCAGAATAACTCCAAATACCGCATCTGAAATGATATTGGAAATCGCTCTCACCAACTTTTTTTCGGATGAGAAAATAACCACTTGATGGCATGAGGGGAAAGCATAACACGAATCCTCGCGATGCGAAAATAGGTAAAAACTGAAACGATGAGGAATCTGATATATCTGTTGACGGTCATTCTTGCATTTGTCGTTTCTTCTTGCTCGAAGTCGAGTTCGCGGCATGACAGGGAGATAAGCGACGCCGAGGATATTATGTGGAGCGATGCCGACAGCGCGTTGCGGATGCTTGAGTCCATTGACCCGTCTGAGCTTGCGGAGGATTCTTCGCGGGCGAAATATCATTACCTTGTGGCTTACGGCCATATGCGCCGCAACCGCTCCATGGTTGGAGACTCGCTCATCTCCTTCGCCCACGATTATTATCGGGGAAAGGATGTTGTGAGGGGTGTCCGCAGCGGAATGGCATTCGCGTGGTATAAATTCTGGGCAGGGGACACTCCCGGCGCGATAGCCATGCTTGACTCCCTTGTGGGGCTGCCGGATGTGCCAGACTCCATAATGGTGCAGACATTGAGGACTCGGGTGCTGCTCGGGGCGGCTGAGTATCAAGGGCGCGAGCTGGTGGCTTTGGCCAGGAGGCTCGAATCCCTTGAAACGGATTCCATTAGAAAGATTGAGGCGAAATACATGCTTCTGACGGGATTTGAATATGCCGGTGAAATAGATTCCGCGCTTTGTGTCCTGGATGAGCTTGTTGCCTACGCCCGTCAGAACAACTGGGGTGACAGGCATTTCCAGTTTGAGGTGGCGCGGGCGCAGTTGTTGACCGAACAGGGGAGGAACGCCGAGAGCGATCTCCTTGTTGGAGAGATATTCCGGAAAGCGGGGCCCGACAATGGCGCGGCCGACTGGCTTCATTTCCAATATGCGATAAATGCGTTGGACAACGGCGACACCGGCAGGGCGTCAAAGCATCTTGCCATGGCAGACAGTCTCGCCGTCAGGTTGCGAGGGGAGGATGACGCTTATTTCCGCAGTTACAGCAACCTGCTTCATGCCATCCTCGACTTCAAGCAGACAGGCCGTGTCAAGCTCATGCACATAAATGGACTTAACAACCGCCAGAGTGAGCGATTCAACCGTCTGGAAGCATCTCGGTGGGAGTCGGAGCGCGGTGCGCTGCGCCAGCAGAACCGGGCTTTAGCCCTGAAAGCCGAGAGCGAACACAAGACGGTGGTAATCCTGATAATCGGGATTGTCGCATTGCTGGTGGTGGCAGGCGCGTTTTGGGTGGTAATCACGCGCCGGCAGCGTGAGCGTGAGAATGAGGAACGTATCGAAGCCTTGCAGAAGATGGTCGACGAGTATAAATCTGTACCGTCGGCAGCTCAAGAGCCGGAAATCAAAGACTCGTCGGCATTGCGCAGCGTGATGCTCAAGCAACTCGGCATTATCAAGATGGTGGCTGAGACACCTACCGAGCAGAACCGTGAAATGCTCCGCAAAATCTCATCCATAGATGGCGAGACCAACGGGGAGCTTGTCGACTGGGAGAATCTCTACAAGATAACCGACAATCTGTATTCAGGGTTTCACGCCACACTCCACAACCGGTATGGCGATGTCCTGAGTCAGAAAGAGGAACAGATAATAGTGCTGATGGTGGCAGGTTTCTCAACGAAGGAAATCAGCGTGATCACCGGGCAGACCACCTCCACAATCTATGTGCGCAAATCCTCCATAAGGAAGAAGCTAGGAATGCCGGAGAAGGATGATATTGTCGGGTTTCTGCTTAATCAGGCCAAGAATTAAGAGGCCATTAAGGCCCGGCAATGGCCTGTTAAGACTTTTATGGGATGCGATCGTTGATAATCAGGCGGTTGCATCCCTCGTGTTAAGACTTTTGTATTTGGCGTTATAACAGCTTTAGGCATAATTTTGCATCAGAAAAATCATTAAAAACTGATGCAGAAATGAAACAGATTGTTTTAATCCTGATTGCCGTCATGGCAGCTGTCCCGGCCTTTTGCCGGGAGATAACAGGCAATGTTGTTGGAGAAAATGATACGCCACTCGATTTCGTCAATGTGGTGTTATACCGCGATTCGACTTATCTGACCGGGGCAGTGACCAACTCAGACGGACGGTTCTCGATAAGCACCGATGTCAATGGAAATCTTACCGCCAGAATTTCATTTGTAGGCTACAAGGCATGTGCTGCCGCAGTGCCCGCGTCAGGCGACATGGGAATCATTAGGCTCGTCCCGTCAGCTGTGGAGCTTGGGGAGGTGGTAGTCAAAGCCTCGCGTCCGTCAACCACAATGAAAGGCAACGCGCTTGTCACTAATGTCGAGGGGAGTCAGCTTGCCATTGCAGGGACTGCCAACGATGTCCTGACCCGGGTGCCGATGGTGGTGAACAACGGCGGCTCGCTGGAGGTGTTTGGCAAAGGCTCTCCCGAAATCTACATCAACGGGCGCAAGGTCAACGACCTCCAGGAACTTGCACAGCTGAGTTCGCAGGATATGAAAAATGTGTCTGTGATAACCAATCCCGGAGCCTCCTACGCCGCAAACGTGAAGTCTGTGATTCTGATTCGCACCAAGCCTCCGAAGGGTGATGGATTCAGCGGCACCATACGCACTGACAATGGTTTCCAGCACTATTTCCGCACGGGCAATTCGATTGACCTGAAATACCGCACACGCGGGCTGGAACTGTTTGCCAACTATGGCTGGTGGTATGGCGCAAACCGTGATGACCGCACCAACGAGATGACTACCGTAGCTCAGACGGGCATGTATAATCAGTCCTTGCACACACTGGGCAAGCAGACATACAACGACATGACAGGCAAAGTCGGTTTCTCATACATGTTCAATGAGAGCCACAGTGTCGGAGCCTTTTACCAGAACAGCTGGAACCGCCATAATACCGCCGGAGTCATCCCCAGCGAGGTATGGCTGGATGGGAGTCTGCTTGACCGATACAATTCGGATGTGGACAACAGGGCGACAGCTTTGCCGAGGCATTATGCCAATCTGTATTATAATGGAGTTGTAGGCAGGCTGGCAATTGATTTTAATGCCGACTGGCTGTGGTATAAGAACCGTGAACTTTCAGTGAGCGATGAGCTGAGCGAGAATGGCGAAGACAGGGTGGTGAACACTGCCTCCACAAGCCGCAACCGTATGTTCGCCGAAAAACTGGTGCTGACCCATCCTCTGTGGCGCGGACAGATAAGATTCGGGGAGGAATATACCGACACGCGCATGGAAAACCTTTTCACCGCAAATATTCCGGAGGTCTCGGATGCCGACAACAGGGTTGACGAGAGCAACATCGCCGCCTTCGTGGAGGTGGGCCAGCAATTTGGCCGTTTCAATATCGGGGTAGGGCTTCGTTATGAGCATGTGAAGTTTGATTACTACGAGATGGGGACGCTTCGCGACGGCCAGAGCAAGACATATGACAATCTGTTCCCCTCGTTGAATGTGGCCACCCAGATAGGCAATGTGCGCATGGGGCTGAATTATTCCGGGAAGACCGTGCGCCCGGGGTACGGTCAGCTTGACGGGGCTGTCAGCTATATCAACCGCCTGACCTTTGAAAGCGGCAACCCGTATCTGAAGCCGACCAGGATGCAGACCGTGGAGTATATGGCCCAGTGGCGGCAGTTCTTCGCCCAGGTGTCTTACACATATTTCAAGGATGGGGTGTATCATGTCACACAACCCTACGGCGCTGACGGAGAGGCCATCCTCATAAAAACCGCGAATCTCGACCACCGCCACTATTTCCAGGCATTTGTCGGAGGACAATTCAACATCGGGGTGTGGCAACCGCGTGTCAATGTCGGCATGATGAAGCAGTGGCTTACCTTGCCGGTTGATGGAGAGCTAATGAAAATGAATACTCCCGGCTTCCTTTTTCAATGGCAGAATGCGGTCAGATTCCCGTTTGACATCTGGCTGAACGTCGACGCGCAGTTGATGACATCGAGCTGGGACAACAACATGAAGCTCTCAAACACCCCCTGGTATGTCAATGCCAAGATTCATAAGGGATTTCTGCGAGATAAGTTCAGCGTGACTCTCGAAGCCAAGGATTTGTTCAACTCCTCCCAGAACGATGCGGTGATGTATAACGATGCCGTCAGGATTGTCCAGACTAATTACTCCCCCGGCCGCTCTGTGATGCTCACTCTTCAATACCGTTTCAACACCACCCGCGACCGCTATCGCGGAACCGGGGCCGGAAACACCGAAAAATCACGATTCTAAACATTTACAGATACAGTTACAGTCATGAAATACCTGATATTTTTCATACTTAGTGTGGTGTCGGGCGCGGCCGCCCATGCCAAGCCCCGCTGCCAGGGGTTCAACAACAACGATGACAAAGTGACCATCGAATTCACAGACGACAAGGCCGGAGACCGTTACTCCGTTTCAGATGTGAGGCTCATCCCTTCATGGGGAGGAAAAGAGTTGCAGGCAACGTCGGTCAAGACTGCCGTGAAGGATGGGGTGGCCACTGTGACCCTCCGCTTTCCCCACGTCACTCAATTCTCAAATCCCAAAGTGACACTACGGATTAACGGGAAGAAACAGACTTTCAAGGTCTGTCAATAGTGGTTTCCGCCACAGGCCGTAACGGCAGGCAGGTATGATTCCGCTATTGTAGGAGAGGAATTAATTGGCTAACTTTGTGGAAAGTTTCAGGCATTCGTCCGGTTGACGGGCGGATGCCATTGTTTGTCAATCAATAATCAGCTATAATGAGATACAGGTATATGACGCAAGGCACCTGCTCGCGGGTGATCGAGTTTGAGGTGGAGGAGGGCAAGGTGAAGGATGTGGCTTTCACTGGAGGCTGCCACGGCAACCTGCAGGGTGTCGGGCGGCTTGTCGAAGGGATGAAGGCCGAGGATGTGATTGCCCGGCTGGAGGGGATAAGGTGTGGGGCGAAGCCCACCTCATGTCCTGACCAGCTGGCGCAGGCGCTCAAGGCGGTGGCCGACGGGCAGGGCTGAGGCAGTCAGCGTTGCCGCCTTGCAGGAGGAAGCGCGGGTCATAGCACCGGGCGGAGCGCGCCGGTGTATGAGTCCATCACATATCCGGCCACGGATATGCCTTCGGGCATGAGGGGATGGTTGCTCACCAGGTCCACGGTCTCGTGGATTGCCTGGTCGGTGTCCTCGAATCCGTGGAGCCACGCCTTTAGGTCGATGCCGCAATGCTCCATCAGGCGTATGTGTTCCTCGCTGATGCCCCGTGAGCGCATCAGGTGGAGCATCTCGTTAGCGTCCATTCCCTGCACTCCGCATCCGGTGTGGCCGATGATCATAATCTCGGTGACACCAAGCTCGTAGACAGCCACCAGCAGGCTGCGCATCGCCGAGTCAAACGGGTTGGTGATTGTGGCCCCGGCATTCTTGATTATTTTGACATCACCGTTGCGCAGGCCGAGGGCAGCCGGGAGCAGTTCCACCAGCCGGGTGTCCATGCAGGCCACGATGGCGATTTTCTTGTCGGGGTATTTGTCTGTGGCGAAGCGCTCGTAGCCTTTATCCTCCACGAAGCGACGGTTGTATTCGAGTATCTGGTCTATCATGTCAGAGATGTGGGTTTATGGGCAGCCACGCGCTGTCCGCGCCACAAAGTTAGCTGTTTTTGCCTAATCCTCGGAAGATTTTTTGTAATTTTGCAGACTGAACCAATGACTACACTCGACGTTATCATATTAGCGGTGTTCGTGGGGTCGGTGGCCTATGGATTTTACCGAGGGGTCATCATCCAGGTGGGCGCGGTGGCGGCTATCGTGTTTGCCGTCGTGGCCTGCAGGCTGGGGGGCTATCCCCTGGCAGAGTTCATCGCCGGCGGCGACGCTCCGTCATCGCTCGATGTGGTGGTGGCCAAGGTGATAGTGTTCATCGCAGGCTACCTTGGCGTCAGGGCGGTTGCGTCGTTGTTCAAGAAGATGACCCACGCCCTCGCGCTGGGCGGTCTCGACCGCCTGGGGGGAGCGGTGTTCAGCCTCTTCCAGTGGATGCTGGTGCTGAGCCTGCTGATAAACCTGTGGCTGGTCATCAAGCCCGGGGCCTCGCTGGCCGAGCTGTCGACGCTGGCCAACGGCCACGCCGCCCCGGCCATCGCGCGGCTTGCCCCGGCGTTGCTCGGGTGGGCGCTCGGATAAAACTGAATTTCACCCATTACTCTGCGACTGCGGACTATGGACAAAGATAAGAACAACAAGAAAGACAAGGATGACGCTGAGGAGAAGAATCTCCCCGGCCGCAAGGATGATGACGCTGCGGGGAAGGATATCCCCGAGCGCAAGGATGATTCCAGTATCATAGACGATGTCACCTCGGGCGACTACAAATATGGCTTCGTGACCGATGTCGACACGGAGGTGATTCCTGTGGGGCTGAGCGAGGATGTCGTCAGGCTGATTTCCAAAAAGAAGAATGAACCTGAATGGCTCCTGGAGTTCCGTCTCAAAGCCTACCGCCACTGGCTGACGATGACCCCGCCTAAATGGGGCCACCTCGACATGCCCGACATCGACTTCCAGGCCATCAGCTATTACGCCGCGCCTGTCAAGAAAGATGGGCCCAAGGACCTCGACGAGATTGACCCCGAGGTGCTGAAGACGTTCGACCGTCTTGGCATCCCGTTGCAGGAGCAGAAGATGCTTTCGGGCATGGCGGTCGACGCGGTGATGGACTCTGTGTCGGTAAAGACCACCCACAGGGAGGCCCTGGCCGAGAAGGGCATCATATTCTGCTCGATATCAGAGGCTGTCAAGGATTATCCCGACCTTGTGAAGAAATATCTCGGCTCGGTGGTGTCTTACAAAGACAACTTCTATGCAGCGCTCAACTCGGCGGTGTTCTCCGACGGGTCGTTTGTCTACATCCCCAAGGGGGTGAGGTGTCCGATGGAGCTTTCGACTTATTTCCGCATCAACGCCGCCGGCACCGGCCAGTTTGAGCGCACGCTCATCGTGGCCGACGACGACTCCTATGTCAGCTACCTTGAGGGCTGCACGGCCCCTATGCGCGACGAGAACCAGCTCCACGCCGCCATCGTGGAGATTGTCGTGGAGGAGAGGGCCGAGGTGAAATACTCCACGGTGCAGAACTGGTATGCCGGCGACGCCGAGGGGCGCGGAGGTGTCTACAACCTTGTGACCAAGCGCGGCCTCTGCCGTGGCGACTACTCCAAGCTCTCCTGGACCCAGGTGGAGACCGGGTCGGCCATCACCTGGAAATACCCCTCTTGTGTGCTGGCCGGGCGAGGCTCGTCGGGTGAGTTCTACTCCGTGGCCGTGACCCGCAACCACCAGCAGGCCGACACCGGCACAAAGATGATACACCTGGCCCCCGACACCCGTTCGACGATTGTCTCCAAGGGCATCTCGGCTGGCCACAGCGAAAATTCATACCGGGGGCTGGTGAAGGTGACCCCGGCTGCCGAGAGGGCGAGGAACCACACCCAGTGTGACTCGCTGCTGCTGGGCAGCAACTGCGGCGCCCACACCTTCCCATATGTCGACGTGATGAACCAGTCGGCGGTGGTCGAGCATGAGGCCACGACATCCAAGATTTCCGAGGAGCAGCTGTTTTACTGCAACCAGCGCGGCATCCCTACCGAGGAGGCCGTGGGGCTGATTGTCAACGGCTACGCCAAGGAGGTGATGAACAAGCTGCCGATGGAGTTTGCCGTAGAGGCCCAGAGGCTGCTGCAGATAACCCTCGAAGGGTCGGTGGGCTGACACAGGCCGCCATGAAACATATTGACTAACACGCTCCAATCCAAGAAACAGACAAGCTTATGAGCGACGAGATATTGCTGGAGGTGAAAGACCTCCGCGCGCGAGTAGAGGAGAAGGAAATCCTCAAGGGTATCAACCTCACCATACGCCCCGGGGAGGTGCATGCCATAATGGGCCCCAACGGGTCTGGAAAGTCGACACTCTCGAGTGTGCTGGCCGGAAATCCGGCGTTCACCGTCACGGGTGGCTCGGCCGACTTCCACGGTGTCGACCTGCTGGCGCTCTCGCCCGAAGACCGCAGCCATGAGGGGCTTTTCCTCTCGTTCCAGTATCCGGTTGAGATTCCCGGGGTCTCGATGGTCAACTTCATGCGCGCGGCGGTCAACGCCAAGCGGGAGTATTTCAACGAGCCTCCGATGTCGGCCAGTGACTTCCTGAAACTTATGCGCCAGAAACGCGCCGTGGTGGAGCTTGACAACAAGCTCGCCTCGCGCTCGGTCAACGAGGGTTTCTCGGGCGGCGAGAAGAAGCGCAACGAGATATTCCAGATGGCTGTGCTTGAGCCTCGCCTGGCAATTCTCGACGAGACCGACTCTGGGCTTGACATCGACGCGCTGCGGGTAGTGGCCGGAGGTGTCAACAAGCTCAAGACCGACCGCAACGCCACGATTGTGATCACCCATTACCAGCGTCTGCTCGACTATATCAAGCCCGACTTCGTGCATGTCCTCTACAAGGGGCGCATCGTCAAGACCGGCGGCCCCGACCTGGCCCTCGAACTTGAGGAGAGAGGATATGACTGGATCAAGGAGGAGGAAGACAATAAACACCGGGAGGAATGACCATGCCGTCGCTGAAACAATACACCGACCTTTTCCGTCAGGAACGAACCGCGATAGACTCCAACGCCACGGAGGCCCTCAACGCGGGGCGCGACCGCGCCATGGAGTTCCTGGAAGCTGCCGGGCGGTTGCCGGAGAAGTCAGACGAGGGGTATGAGAAGACCTCCGTCGAAGCGATGTTCGCCCCCGACCTGGGGGTGAATGTCAACCGGGTGAACTTCCCGGTGAATGTGGCCGAGAGCTTCCGTTGTGATGTCCCCAACATCACGACGTTGCTGGCCGTGGTGGTCAACGACCGCTTTGTGCCGTCAGCCACTTTGCTGAAGAACCTCCCTGAGGGTGTCACCGTCTGCTCGCTGCGCGATGCCGACTCCGCCCTCATCGGCCGCTGGCTTGGCAAGGCGGTGGAGAGATATGACGCGGCCATGGCGTTCAACTCTCTGCTTCTCCAGGACGGGGTGTTCATCCATGTGGCCAAAGGGGTGAAGATGGCCAAGGCCATCCAGATTGTCGACATCTTCAGCGGGCAGACCCCGCTTCTCGCCCCCCGCCGGGTGCTTCTTGTCGCCGAGGAGGGCGCGGAGGTGAGTGTGCTGAAATGTGACCATACCCAGACACGCGATGTGGTGTTCGGCTCCACCGAGGTAGTCGAGATAATCGCCGGGGAGGGAGCCAGGGTAGACTGGTATGACCTCGAGGAGTCATCGCCGGCCACCGCCAGATGGTGTCAGTTCCGTTGCCGTCAGGAGGCTGGATCGTCGCTCAACATCTGCGCGGCCACGCTGACCAACGGCACCACCCGCAATGAGTATCTTGTCGACATCAAGGGAGATTGTTGCGAGACCATACTTTCAGGTATGGCCACCGGGTCGGGCAGCCAGCATATCGACAACAGTTCATACCTGGTACACCGCTCTGACCGTTCGCACAGCGACCAGCTCTTCAAATATGTGCTTGACGATGAGGCCACCGGGGCGTTCGAGGGGCTGATAGAGGTGGCCCATGGGGCCCGCTTCAACGAGGCTTACCAGAGCAACCGCAATCTGTTGGCCTCCACCGGGGCGAGGATGCACACCAAGCCCCAGCTGCTCATCTACAACGATGACGTCAAATGCTCCCACGGGGCCACCATCGGGCAGCTCGACTCGGCGGCGCTCTTCTACATGCGCAGCCGTGGCATCCCCGAGAGCGAGGCCCGCAAGATGCTGATGCAGGCGTTCATGGTGGATGTGGTTGAGAAAATCCGGCTTGAGTCCCTGCGCGACCGTCTGCGTCATCTGCTCGAACTGCGTTTTTCGGGCAATTGCGGCGATGCTGCCTGCGCCACCTGCCGTGGCCGAGTGGCAGAAAAGTAAACCTTTAACAGATTGTTGACTATGCTCGATGTTGATGCGCTCAGGCGCGACTATCCGATACTTTCCCGCACCGTTTACGGCAAACCGCTGGTTTACCTCGACAATACCGCCACATCGCAGACCCCGCGCCAGGTGGTGGAGGCGGTCACGCGGATGTACAGCGAGCATAAGGCCAATGTGCATCGCGGAGTGTTCTTCCTGTCGCAGGAGGCCACCGACCTGATGGAGGCCACCCGCGACCGTGTCGCCCGGTATATCAACGCCCCTTCGCGTGAGGAGGTGATTTTCACCCGTGGCACCACTGAGGGTCTTAACCTTGTGGCCTCGTCGATGGGGGCGTTGCTGGAGGATGGCGACGAGATAATCCTGACCCGGATGGAGCATCACGCCAACATAGTGCCATGGCAGCTGCTCCAGTCGCGCAGGAATGTGACCATTAAGGTTGTGCCTATTCTGCCCGACGGGTCTCTTGACATTGAGGCTTACAAGTCGCTTTTCACGGAGAGGACACGCCTTGTCTCCTTTTGCCACATATCAAATGTGCTCGGCACAGTGAATCCGGTGGCCGAGATGGCCCGTTATGCCCACTCGCGAGGGGCCGTTGTGGTGGTCGACGGAGCGCAGGCGTCGCCTCATATGGCGATTGACGTGCAGGCGCTCGATGTGGATTTCTATGCCTTCTCCTCCCACAAGATGTATGGTCCGACAGGGGTGGGGGTGCTTTACGGCAAGCGTGAATTGCTCGACCGCATGCCTCCTTATCAGGGTGGCGGCGAGATGATAAAGCATGTCTCGTTTGAGGGAACCACCTTTGAGGAGCCGCCGCTGAAATTCGAGGCCGGGACACCCGACTTCGTGGGAATCGCCGCTTTCTCGGCCTGCCTTGACTACATTGAGTCAATCGGGCTGGAAAAGATAGAGGCCCATGAGCTTGCGTTGCTTGATTATGCCACAGCCAGGATGATGGAAATACCAGGCATGAGGATTTTTGGCACGGCCCACGGAAAAGCCCCCGTCATCTCCTTCCTGATGGGTGACGCACACCATTACGATACCGGGATGCTGCTTGACAAACTCGGCATTGCCGTCCGCACAGGCCATCATTGCGCCCAGCCCCTGATGCAGGCTCTCGGCATCGAGGGCACTGTCCGTGCCTCTTTCGCCCTCTACAACACCCGTGAAGAGGTCGACACATTCATTGCCGCCCTCCGCCGCATCCAGCCGCTGCTCTGCTGACTGGACCATTCAAAACACTGTCAATAATAACCTCGGAGTAACTGCTATGAAATACCATCTTCCTCGTCAACAGGCGTATAGTAATTTTTATGATACCCCCACATCCGAGGCCCTGGCTATGCTCCGATGGCCATTGGCTATGTGTATACTTGCCGTGCATTGGTTCTCTTATTCTGGGATTGTCCGGACTGTGGGGCTTGATCCTGACATAGCTCAACTGCCTGTGTGGAAAAGTGTGACAGGTGGAATGCAGGCATTTTTGTCAGAGAACGGAGTCGCGTCATTCTTCTTTATTTCAGGATTCTTGTTTTTCGCAAGTGCTGAGTTCACGATGGAACGTTACGTCAAAAAGCTTAAAAAGCGAGTGAGAAGTCTGTTGGTCCCATATATATTGTGGAATCTTATAACGGTGGTTTTTTTGGCGTTGCATTACCTGCCGATATTCAGTGGGATTTTCCCCAGGATGCAGGAGGAAGGCTTCAATATGGGTTGGGGCGATTTCTTACGGGGAATGCTCATTACCACAAGTCCGCATAATTTGAATCTATGGTTTATCCGTGAACTGATGATGTTTGTTCTGGTGGCACCACTGTTATATCTCTTGTTGTCCCGTTGGCCGATAGTGACGATTGCAGTTATGTACTTGAGCTCGGTTGCGGTATTGCCTCTCGATAGCTTGTATCAACAACAAGTGACATGGGGTATATTGTTTTTCTCGATAGGAAGCGCAATGGCCATCAGAAACTGTGACCTGTTGCGGTTTGCATCCGACCATATGCAGATGGCGGCCTGGGCGTTCTTCATCTGTGATATACTATGTTGGGTTTTCAGAGACACTGTCCCGCTATTGGCTGACGTGTTTAAACTGTTGAGTCTTATGCCTATGATTGTGCTTGCTCTATGGGTCGCCGGATGGTTTGTGACGAAGAAAAACAAGCAGGCCAACATCTTCTTGACAGAAGCGACATTTTTTGTGTTTGTCTTTCATCCCTTGATTATATCACACTTTATTATGTTTTTAGCTAAAGTGCTGGCCCCAAAGACAGATTTAACTATCACACTGGTATATTTCGCCGGGTATTTCCTGCTGGTTGCCATTTTGTTGGGATGCTATAAATTGCTGGCGATGGCTGCTCCCTCGGTTGCCGATGTCCTCACAGGGCGTCGTTCTGCAAAGCGACCTGAGAATCTCATCGATGCCCATATCCATAAGGGGGAGTGTCTGCATTGATAATCTGGAGTGACCCCGAAAATTTTGACAGGTTAAACATTGTCCAGTAATTGAAAAAGTCCGGTATTGTGCCGGACCCTTTCTTTTTACCGTACACCTATCATTACAGTCAAGGGGGGCCGGACGTATAGCTTTCAGGGAGTTGACGGCCTCGATGCGGTTGTCAATTATGTTTATAAGAATGGGGCTGAGGGATGCTTCTGCCGAGATTGTCGATCCGCAGGTGGCAGAAATTCTTGAAATTTGAGATTTCAATGGAATTCATGTCAAGAGAGGGGGTTATTTGAGGCGGAAGAGATAGCCGAGGGTGATCTGGATGGAGGAGCCGCGCGAGGCGGAGAAGACATCTTTGCGGGAGGAGGGGAAGATGTTGCCAAGGCCGTAGTAGTAGCGGCCCTCGAGTGTGATGCTGTTGCGGCGGCGGATTATGAATTCTACCCCTGCCCCGGCTGTGATGCCGTAGTCGAAGCGGCTGGAGATATCCATCTGCATCTGTTCGTAGCGGCGGTTGGCGGGGAATCCGTCGACGGCCGGTAGGTCCATATAGGGGAAATTGGCGGTTGACTTGTCGCCGATCATGTAGCCCACTTCCGGGCCGAGGTTGAAGAATCCCTTCACGGTGCGGGAGCCGAAAAAGATGTGGGTCATTATGGGCAGCTCGATGTAGGTGAGCTGACGCTGAAAGCTGAAGGGGTCTTCCTCGAAGTTCTCTTTCCAGCCGCGTTGCTCGATATTCAGCTCGGCGAGCAACCCGACATGGCGCTCTTCGGCGTAGCGGAAGCTGACTCCGAACTGCGCGCCGCTGAGCATGCTCTCTTTTATCGAGGGGTAGAATGACTGGTTTGAGAGTGACATGCCGCCGTGGACCCCGACATGGACGTGGGGGATGTAGTGGCGCTGGGCCGCCATCCGGCTCGCGGGGAGGGCCAGCAGCAAAATCAATGGCAGTATCAGTTGTTTTGGGGAAATGGTCATTTCAGGGTCTTTTCGATTTCTCCCCCGGGGCGGTAGGTGATGATGAATATGGCGTTGTTGTAAAGGCCGCCATTGTCGCCGGCGCGTTGGAGGCGTATGCCGCTCTGTATGCCGGAGAAGTCAGAGGGGAAATCTCCTCTCCCGGCCATGGTGCGCAGCCCTTCGATGACCATCCGGCCGGTGTCATACCCGAGAATGCCGAGCACGGGCATCTGTTTGTCGAGTACTCCTTCTTCGTAGGTTTTGCGGAAGGCAGCGTTCACGGCGAGGGCTTCGGAGTCATGCTCGACGGGTGAGTACCTGGAGTATATCGTTGTCGTGAGGTCGCATATCTCGTCGAACTGCTCGCCTCGGAATGTGGCCCATTCCGGGTAGCCGAACACCTGTACCGACCCCGGGTCGATGGCTCTGCCTTTCAAGGCTTTCAGCGCATGGAGAACCCGGGTGAACTCATCGCGGTTGCCCGACATCGGGATGAAGACGAATGACTCGGCGTCGGGGTTGAGGTCTTCGAGGTCGGCATCGGCGAGGTAGCCGTCGAAGTGGACAGTGCGGTAGGCTCGTCCGTCCAAGCTGAGGCGTTGTTTCAACTTGTCGGTGAATTCCTCCTTGTCGGAGCGTCCGCCGCTGCGGGCCAGGAACACCACTGTGGCACTTGGGAAGCGGTCGATGAAGCCTTCGATGGCGTGGCTGTACATGGCGTCGTGGGGGATGTTGGTCTGCACCATTCCCGGCACGGTCAGATATGATGAGTCTCTGACAGCGAACATGTTGAGAATTAATGCGTTTTCGGGCGCGGCCTTTGATATCGCCTGGAGGTGGGCTATGTTGTCAGGTGCTACGATGAGGTTCATTGAGTCCATTTCGGGACGGCACATTATGACCCGGACCGAGTCGAGGCTGGCCGAAGAATCGTAGGCGTGGATTTTGACAGGGGTGCGGCCTGGCAGGTTGAGGGTGTCTGCGGCCAGGAGAAAGCCTTTGTAGAACTCGGTGTAGAGCTGTGTCTGGCGTCCGATGTTCTCCTCTCCGAGGAGGAAGGGCAGGATGATAGCCACGTTCATCTGCCGTCCTTGCGCGTCAATGGTGTCGGCAGGGAGAGGGTCGACGAAAAACGCCGCGTCGTCGTCATATCCGGCGATGGTGTCTGGTGTGGTGACATCGACTATCTCCTCTTCCTGGGCAGGGGTGGCCGGGATTTCGGCGCGGGAAGATGCCTGAGCCTGTGGGGCTTTTATGGATGTGGGCTTTGAGTCATCTTCACGCAGGCGCAGCCTCATGCCGGTCTTGATGCCGTCTGCGGCCACAGGATTGAGCGAAATCAGCTCATCCATAGTGAGGCCATGCTGGCGCGCGATGCCGTAGATGCTTTCCCCTTTCTCCACCACATGGGTCAGGGGGCCGGCAGAGTCGCCCGAGGCTGTGGTGGCGATGTCGGTAGGGAAGAACAGCCTCATACGCGGTTTGACACCGTCTGATGCTGAGGGGTTGTAGGCGCGGATTTCCTCGACTGACACCCCGAGCTTGTCGGCGACGGTGTAGATGTTGTCGCCCGACTGGGTGTCGTAATAGTACATGACCTTGCCGTTTACACGGATGGTCGGGAGTTCGCTGACAATCCCGGCCCACGACTGAGTCGCCGTCATCAGAGCGAAGGCCATAGCGACCATTGCTCCCCGGCGCAATATCTTGAAGAACTTCATCCTTGGGAGGTTTCAGAATTATTGTGCAAATATACCGCTTTTCCCTCAATTACCCAAATAACGTGTCCCCAAAGGGTGGGGGATGGGCTGGCGCAAACCGCCCCGCGTCTGGCTGGGAGGGCCTGACCCGGGGCGGGATGGTTATGGAAATGTGTTCAAAAGCTTTCGTCATTTGGTCTCGGCCGCGGCTGCTTTGGCTGAGCGGTTGAAAGCGTGGGTGCGGTTGGCCTTGGATGCCTTTGATGCGTGGCTGAAGCCCTTTGCGTGGCGGGCGTCTTTGGTGATGGCCTTGTGGTGTCCGGCGTGTCCCCGGGGGGAGTTGACGACGATGTTCTCAAGGTACATCACATACTGGTCGGGCCCGATGATTTCCTTCACTTCCTCGAGATACTGCCTGCGGTTGGCAATACGGGCCGAGTCGTTGAGACGCATGTCTGCTTTGCGGGCCTGCATTTTTTCGGCGCGGGCTTCGGCGCGGGCTTCGGCGCGTTGAGCTGCGTCTTCTGTGACTCAGAGAGGGTCAGGCCTGCGAAGGGGTCGGCCTTGGGGTTTTTCGCCTTGCAGGGAGCTTTCGGTGTCTGGCAGTTTTTTTGCTGGGCGGCGCATTCCTGGGTGGTGCAAGCCGCCGAAGGCTGCTGGGTCTGGGCGAGAGATGAGAAGGACATCATTGATATTGCGATTGCTGCTAAACCGAAAATTTTCTTTTTCATAAGTCTGATAAGTTTGATGGATGATTTGGCCCCGTGCAAAGGGGGTGGCCAATCCGGGTTATAAATCCTTTTGTTTGCATCTTTGACAGATATAACACCCTGGCGTTTAGCCGGGGCTGGTGGTTTAACTCGTTTTTAACCACCGGGTTGTGTATATCGTAAATTATTTTAAAAAACAGGGGCGCGATTAAACCCCGGCGGATGTGGCGCTACATGGATTTGGCCATGAGATTTGAAAAGGCTAATTTTGCAGACTGACTTATGTGACAATCCGATTAATATGCCTGTATCATGAAAAAGCTGATTTCTCTTGTGTGTCTTTTGTCGTCAATCGTCGCCGGCCATGCCGGGGGAATGTCTTCGCGGGCGCGTCAGTCCAGGCCCGTCGAGGCCGGTGGTGGCGTGGTAAGGATTCTCGCCATAGGAAACAGTTTCTCGGAGGATGCCGTCGACCAGTATTTCCATGAGATATGCGCGGCGGCGGGCAAGAAGGTGGTGGTCGGAGACCTTTACATACCGGGCTGTCCGCTTGAACGCCATCATCTCAATGCCCTTGCTGACTCGGCCGCCTACCGCTTCCGGCGTATCGGTCTTGACGGGGCCACCATCACCGCGTCGCCGGTGAAATTGGGCACTGCCCTGGCATCCGACGAGTGGGACTTTGTGAGCTTCCAGCAGTCAAGCCCGCTGTCGGGGTTGTATTCCTCCTATGTTACCCTCAGTCCGCTGATGGAGTATGTAGACAGTGTGGCCGGAGGGAATCCCGTGTATATGTGGCACCAGACCTGGGCTTACTCCCCCGACTCTGCCCATGGGGCTTTCCCGAACTACGGGTCAGACCAGAAGATAATGTATGACTCCATAATGGGGGCGAGCCGCAGGGTGATGGCCGACCATCCGGCCCTTTCGGTGCTGATTCCTTCCGGAACGGCCATCCAGGCTGCCAGGAGGGCAGGTGGTGACTATGACCTCACGCGCGACGGCTATCATCTTGACCTGCTGACAGGACGCTACACGGCGGCCTGCACTTGGTTTGAGGCGATTTTCGGGGAGTCTGTGGTAGGCAATCCATATCGTCCGGCGGGGATGACGGAGGAGCAGGCACGGCTCGCCCAGGAGGCAGCCCATACGGCAGTGTCCTCCCCGTATGGCGATGGTTTTTAGGGAGGTGGAAGAGGTGTGTTTCTGGCGGGTTCCATATGTATCGATATATATGTGTTCTCGCCGAACCGTGACCTGAGCATCTGTTCGGCCTTGGTGGCCAATGAATGGGCTTCGTTGAGGGTGATGTCGCCATCCATCAGGGTGTGCATGTCGATTGCGATGCCGTTGCCGATCCGGCGCGTGCGCAGGTTGTGTATGTTATATATCCCCTCCACCGACAATACCGTGTCGAGTATTTCCTTTTCAGTGGATTCGGGCAGCGAGCCTTCGAGTAGCTCGGTTACGCATGGTTTCACGATGTCGTAGCCGCTTTTAATGATGAAGACGCTGACAAGTATCGCGGCTATCGGGTCGAGTATGCGCCATCGGTCGCCCAGGAACATTGCTCCGGAGATGCCGGCGAGGGTGCCGAGCGAGGAGACGGCGTCGCTGCGGTGGTGCCAGGCGTTGGCCACGACGGCGGGGGAGTCGAGCCTGTTGCCCCAAACGATGGTGTAGCGGTAAAGAATCTCTTTTGACACCACGGATATTGCCGCCACGGAGAGCGCGAGCCATGTGGGGCGGGGGAGGCTGTGGCCATGCAGGCTGTCGATGACAAGACTGATGCCGCCGGCCATCAGGCCGGCCCCGGCCCCTATGAGAATCAGCCCGATGATCAATGTGGCGAGGGTCTCGAATTTCCCGTGTCCATAGTCGTGGGTCTTGTCGTGAGGTTTGCCGGAGATTCTGACGAACACCAGCACGATTATGTCGGTTACGAAGTCTGACAGGGAATGTACGGCGTCGGCCACCATGGCCGAGCTTCTGCCGAGTATGCCGGCTATGAATTTCAGCGCAATCAGCACGGCGTTGACCGCGGAGCCGGCCAGCGTTACCTTGTATATTTTCTTCTCCCTGGAGTGCATGGCATATTGGTTGGTGGGAAACATTGATTGTATTGTATTATTATAACGTTGATCAATCGTCGGTGTTGTGTGTGGGTGGAAACAGTATTGAAGTGTTGGTTGTTATCACAGAAAGCATTTACATTGATTTTTTAGCGACAGGATTATGCGCCAGATAATAACGAAATTCACGGATGACGACCTTTACAAATTCACGATGTGTTGCGCCGTGATCGAGAACTTCCCGAGGACGATGGTCAGATATATGTTTATTGACCGCGACAACACGGTCTATCCTCCGGGTTTCGCAGAGCTTGTGAGGGAGCAGGTGGCGATGCTGGAGGAGGTGAGAATCACCGATGAGGAGATTGGCTTCATGCGACGGCGTTGCCGGTACATCCCCGATTGGTTCTACAGTTTCCTTAAGGGTTTCCGGTATGACCGCAGGCTTGTGACTGTGGAGCAGGATGAGGAGGGGCATCTCTCTGTCTGCTTCGAGGGGAACTGGAGCGCGACGATATTGCTGGAGGTCAAGGTGCTGGCTATCATATCCGAGCTTTATTACATTGTGACAGGTGAGGATAAGGCGTTTGATTATGGGGATTACGCGCGTCGTTCGGTTGACAAGGCGAGACGGTTGATAGAGGCGGGGTGCGTGTTCAGTGATTTCGGCACACGGCGCAGGGGGTCGGCGCAGGCGCAGAAGACGGCGATAAGGGCGATGAAGGATTGTGGGGAGCGGCTGGCGGGGCCGGGACGTTTCACCGGCACGAGCAATGTATATTATGCCATGAAATATGACCTGACCCCGGTCGGGACCATGGCGCATGAGTTTGTCTGCGCGATAGCGGGTATGTATGGGCCGTTGATGGCCAACCATATGGCGATGAATGTCTGGCGCAAGACCTATCGGGGGGCGTTGGGTACATTCTTGTATGACACATATGGCTGGCGGATTTTCAGCCTGAACTTCTCGGAGGATTTCGCCAATATGTTCAAGGGGCTGAGGGTTGACAGCGGCGATAATTTGCATGAGCTTGACTTGATCGAGGCCAAATACCGTTCGCTGAATATCGACCCGTCGACAAAACAGGTGGTGTTCAGCAACGCCCTTGATGTGGACAGGGCGATTGAAATCCAGCGGCATGCCGCCGGGCGTTGCATTCCGTCGTTTGGCATCGGCACCCACTTCACGAATGATTTCCCGGGAGTCAGGCCGAGAAATATAGTGATAAAACTCACGGATGTCAAAATCACGGAGTCATGGCCGTTCTACAGCCCGACTTGCAAGCTGAGCGAGGATGAAGGGAAGTATTCGGGAGACCCGGAGACTGTGGGCCGTTTTCTCGAGCTGCTTCATCTTAAGCGTTGATGGGGAGGATCAACGGTTGTTGTCAGGGGCTGGAGGATTTGGGGAAACACCGCTTGCCAGGTGGATTTTGTCTGATGTCAATGGATGACGGTTGAGCTGGTCGACGCGGGTGTTGAGCCGTCGGCGCTTCTCGCGGTCGGTGACAGAGGAGAAGAGGCTCGGTTGCATCCCTTCGGCAGGGCGGGTGTCGGTGATTATCACCCCGGCCCGGCGGTAGCGGAGTCCTTCGCGGTAGATTGAGCCGAGGGCCTCAAGGGCGGTCTTGACCAGCGTCATGAGGTCGTTGGTAGGCTCCTCGAAGGCGCGGTAGGCCGAATTGGTGTATTGCGGCAGGTCTTTGCGGTATGAGTTTGTCTGGATGAAGACCGAGATGCCTTTTGTCACCGACTTTTGGTGGCGCAGTTTGCGGGAGGCGTTCTCCATGAAGCGTGTTATGGCTTCCTCAAGCCGTTCGAGCGATGAGATGGAGGGGGAGAAGGTGCGGGTGGTGCATATCTGCTTCTTGACAGCTGCTTCCGGGTCTTTGTCGATGCAGGGGTCGCCGTTGAGCTCGCGCCAGGTGCGCTGCCCGGTGATGTTGACCAGTTGCGTCACCAGGGGGGCGGGCGCGTCGGCGAAGTCTGAGGCCCGCTCGATGCCTGCCCGTTTCAGCTTGTCGACCAGGCGGCGGCCGATGCCCCAGATGTCGCCGACAGACATGCCGGCGAGTATGCCGCGTCGGCGTTGGTCGGAATCGATGAGAAACACCGCCCGGTTGGTGAGGTCGCGCTTGGCGA
This sequence comes from Bacteroidales bacterium, assembly GCA_910575615.1. Lineage (GTDB taxonomy): Bacteria > Bacteroidota > Bacteroidia > Bacteroidales > Muribaculaceae > UBA7173. The sequence goes on from CAJTEX010000018.1 coordinate 22,312, forward strand.
CACGGGCCGCGGCCTTGGCGAGGGTCTTAGTGGACGCGATGCCGATTGACACGGGGATGCCGACGTTGCGCCTGACGGCGGTGGCGATGCGGCGGCCAAGCGCTTCGGCGTCATCGGCGGTGGCTCCCGCAGGGAAATTGATAAACGCCTCGTCGATTGAATAGACCTCGATGTCGGGGAGGATGGATTCGACTGTGGCCATCACCCGGGCCGATAGGTTGCCGTAGAGGCGGTGGTTGCCGTGGAGGACGGCGACTTTGTGGCGCTCGACCAGTTCTCTGATCTGGAACACAGGCACACCGCGGGTGATGCCGAGTGCTTTGGCCTCTCCCGACATGGCCACCACGCAGCCGTCGTTGTTGCTGGTGACCACGACCGGACGGTCGGCCAGGGCTGGGGCGAATACCTTCTCGCATGACACGAAGAAGTTGTTGCAGTCAATCAGTCCGACATATCTCATATGAACTTCTCGATCAGTAGCATCATCATCACCCCCGCGACAAGGGCATAGGTGGATTCTTTTTGGAAACCGTGGGTGTGGGTCTCGGGTATCATCTCGTCGGAAATCACATATAGCATCGCTCCGCCGGCCATGCCGAGCATGGCGGGGAGCAGCAGTTCGGAGATGTTGCCCAGGAAGCAGCCGGCTAACAAGCCGACAATCTCCAGCAGTGCCACTGACAGAGCTATCATCACAACCCTGGTGAATTTCACTCCTATCACCATCAGCGGGGTGACGATGACCATCCCCTCGGGTATGTTCTGCAAGGCGATGGCCAATGTGATGGCCAGCGAGCTGCCTGGGTTGGTGTCGTCGAGGGCGATGCCGGTGGCCATCCCCTCGGGAAACTTGTGTATCGCGATTGCCATCACGAACAGCAGCACCTTGTTGACCGACGACTGGCGGTGGGCTTCGGGGTCAATGCCTGAGAAGTTGTGGAGATGGGGCGTGACGAAATCAAGGAACCCCACAAGTATCACGCCGAGGATGACTCCGGCCACGACCTGCCACACGTCTATCCCCTCGACAGCCTCAAAGCCAGGCAGAATCAGGCAGACAAGCGAGGCTGCGAGCATCATGCCCGCGCAGAAGCCCAGGAAGATGTCGTTCCATTTATGAGGAATGCTGCGGAACAGAAGTCCGGCCGCCGAACCCAACAGGGAGGAGAGCCCAAGCCCGGCGGCGCACATTATCACCATATTGTCCATACACAATCTTTGTTTTCAAAATCATCAAGCCGGAGAGAGTCAGAGACCACGGCGCGCCAGGGGCTGAAATCTGTCATATGCCGGCATTGACTTCATCCATCGCAGCAGCAACGATGGCCGCCATCGTCTAAAGTGCCCCCAGTTACGACGTTGGGGGCGTTTATGAGATTGGCCGACATTTATGGCATTGGCCGGTGTTTACGACATTGCGTTTACGGCATAGGCGGACGTTTATGCCCCCTCTGCGGCACCGGGACGCCTGTGGTCATCAGTAATCTCTACACAAATATAACCAAAAAAACGCTATGCGGCACCATCCCCAAAAAAATATTTTGTGAATAATTCCAAAAAGGTTGCGAACTCCAAAAGAAAATCGTAACTTTGTACCGCAAAATCAAAACCGGAGCAAAAACGGGCTCCCTCCCGATGCCCGCCGCCCTCCATCCGGTCCTATAGCTCAGTTGGTTAGAGCACCTGACTCATAATCAGGGAGTCCTTGGTTCAAGCCCAAGTGGGACCACCTCTTAAAAATCAAGCAGTTACGAAACAAATCGTAGCTGCTTTTTCTTTTATCTTGAACACAAATCTGAACACAACTCCGGCGCAACTCATTTCAGCCGCCATTGACAGCCGCCGTGTTCATGCCCATGTGTTCAAATTCTGTGTTCAAAATCATGGCTGAGGAAAAAGAAAATTTAAGGAGAACCATTTTCTTTTGCCCAGTCTCCATATATAGGTTTAGGTTTATCCGGGCATATATAAAGCCCGAACCAAACCAAGAACAGCGAATATCTACTTGTGAAAAGATAATGCTGAACTGCACTCTCGTTGCAGATAGCTATCTTGTGAGTATGCCGTGTAGAATTTGACCAACAGGGAGGCCGATTGCTACTTTTTTCTTTCCGGTGCCTACTTTGACGTAGGGAGTAACTATTGGTTCGGGACGGTATTCCCGGGTGTACACCTGTTGGACGGCCTGGCCACCGACAAGAACCCCAAATCGCTCGCCTAACGATAGGTTGACGTAGCCTCCGAATTTTGACGTATTGTAGTAGCCAACCATCGCTGGTGGCATTGGCAGTCCGCCGCCAATCATAGACGGTCTGCCGAAATAGTATGCACCAAATGCTGTGAATGAGGTTGTCGGAGATAGATTGTATGTGACGCTTCCATCCACTCCGAATTGAGTGTGTACACCTCTGAAATATCCATATTTGTTAACTCTCCCTCCGACATACAAGTCAAAGTTTCCGAATCGATGAAATACACCGAGGGCACCACTGTCAATCTGCATCAGTCCCGGATATACTGTAGTACCGCCCGAGGTTATAAATGCCCCATTCATCCACCAGAAGATTGAGGCATGTCCCGGAACAAAGGAGAAATCGGGGATATTCAGTTTCAAAGGAGCTGAAACACTATGATTGTAGAACGGATTACTTATTGGAGTATATGGAAATGTAGGCCGGGTGTGTGTGATCATACTGTCGCGACTGACTAAACCACCGATATTGACAGTTTTAGCCAATGAGTCGCAGCGCAGACTGATTGTGTCCGATGCTTCCCTCTGAGCAAAACCTGTCAGCGGTGCTGCCAGGCAGATAATAAATGTGAGGATGTAAGCTTTCATTATTTAATGGTGAGCATATAGCCGAAACCACGCTGGTTGATGATAGAAATTGCGGGGTCGTGACGCATGGTTCGGCGTAGTTTGTGGATGTAGCCATGCAGGGAGTTGCGGTTGTTTTGTTCATCGCGCTGCCACACGGCAATCATCAGTTCTGAGGCATCGACAGTCTTCCCGATATTTGTGGCCAGACGTTCAAGTATCTTGGCTTCAAAGTGAGATAATTCTGTTTCTTTGTCGCCAAATGACAGTGTCTGGGTCGTTACGTTAAAAGTATATGCTCCAATTGCAAACCGTATGTCCTCGGTGCGATTGTCACCATATCTTCTTAATAGTGCCTTAATCCGCACTATCAGTTCGCGGAGTTCAAAGGGCTTTTTAAGATAGTCGTTGGCTCCGATTTCAAAACCTTGCTCAACATCATCTATTGTGCTTTTTGCGGTGAGAAAAAGCAATGGTACAGTCGGCGACAATTTCCTTATCTCCTTCGCCATAGTGAACCCATCCATATTGGACATCATGACATCAGCCACGACTATATCGGCAGCTTCAGTCTTGAATTTCTCAAGCCCGTCTTCGCCATCAACAGCAGTGACAACCTCATAGCCTTCTCCGCGCAGAGTGTCGGCGACAATCAGCGTCAGGTCTTCCTCATCTTCTACAAACAGTATCTTATTGCTCATCTTTGCTGAATTTAATAGTGAACACCGAGCTTTCACCTTCTGTACTCTTGGCGTCAATATCCCAGCCCATTTTGTCGAGAATACTCTTTACATAATATAGTCCTATGCCATAGCCACGGACATCCTGACGGTTGCCATGCGGAACGCGGTAGAACTTATTGAACAGGTAGGGAATGGATTTTGACGGAATGCCGATGCCGTTATCTCTTACCGAAAGATCATGGCTGTCGCCGGTTACCGTTATCTCAACGCTATCTCTGGAGTATTTGATAGCATTGTCAATCAGATTGTTCAGTACATTTGCCAAGTGCGCCCTGTCTGCCTCAATGGTGGTATTTTCAGGAATATTAACATTGATGGTTATATCCTTATCGCCTCTCATACGCTGGGCTGCGGCGATTTCTTCTACAAACTCGCGTAACTGTATATCTTCTGGTCTGAGTTTCATAGTTTTTCGACGTTCCATACTCATTGCAAGGATATTTTCCACAAGTTCGCCAAGTCGTTTCAGTTGCTTGTTTGCAATCGTCAGATACTTTGTCTTTTTGTCGGGGTCGTTGGTTGTGTCATAATTGAGCAGAGCGTCATTGGCTGAATATGCTATGGCAATAGGCGTTTTCAATTCATGGGTCATATTGCTGACAAAATCATCTTTCATCTCCTCAATGGTGCGCAGTCGCGAGACTGTGCGGAACAGATACCAAAACGCCAGAGAGAATGCAACCATCAGAAGAAATACCGTAATAATGATTCCAAACATCTGCGAAAGGATATGGCGGGTCAGTGGTGTCATATATGCCTTGTAATATATTCCCTCGTCAGGATTGATATTGAAGCTGAATGAATCCAATCCTGATTCTCCGTTGAATTTGGGATTGCCGCAAATCACGGAATCGTTACTGTTGACAACTTCCACACATAGGAAATCCGGATATATGAACCTATTGGAAAGTTGATTATATAAGACGCTATCCATAACCTCCATATCGTAAGGGATGTATCTATCCATTATAGCGTGAAATTGCCGGCTCATAGCATCAACCATCTGATTGGAATAGGACGCGTTTTCAGATAACATCGCGCGCTCTTCAATAACAGTTCCGTCAGCTTCAGTCCGGACTGATATGAGTTGACCGTTTTCATCTCTATATGTTGTTGCCTCCGCTTTTCTTGGAGCCTGTTTCTCTTCAACTTCTTCCTGCATTTGTACATTTGATGCCAATGCCTGCGCCCTCCCTGCCCGAAACATTAGGTCGTCAATATCTGCATCGGCCAAAGCAGTCATTACATCGCGTTCGACATTACTTCTTATAGAATTATACAGGCTTACGAGATAATAGACATTGCAGCTGAAAATAACTGCAATGACAACAATAAACGTAGTCGAGATAGTCTTAAAGCGTTTCATAATGCGAAGTTACTAATAATCCGTCACACAATTGTTTAGTAACACTTCAATTTAAGACTAAATAAGGGAGCATTTAAGACTAAATAAGGTTGAGAATTATCTGCCAAAGACCATATGCCTGTAATTTTGCATCAAACAAAAACGAAACAGCTATGAGGAAAGGTATATTATTCGCTTCATTCATTACGTTCATATCGGCTGTGGCTCAGACGGAAGCAACTGATACAATTTCTACCAGACAGCTCGATGAGGTTGTTGTAAAGGGAGAGAAACCACAAGTCAAAGGTAAGGACGGAATTATGGTAGTCGACCTCCCCGGAATAGTCAAGGACAAACCGGTTAACAATATTCTTGAAGCCCTTGGCTATATGCCCGGCATCACAAACAATAACGGTATGATCTGGCTCGCGGGAGCTTCCAATGTCACCATTATTCTCAATGGTGAGCTTACCAATATGCCGCTCCAGAATCTTTATCAACTTCTCTACAACACTCCGGTTGACAGGCTGAAAAACGTGGAGATTATGTATTCCGCCCCGGCTAAGTATCATGTTAATGGTGCCGTAATCAACGTGGTTCTGAAAACTCCGACGCCTCTCGACGGCTTGCAGGGACAGGCCAGAGCCGGATATAATCAGGCTCACTATGGTTCGTATGGCGGTGTACTTGCAGCCACCTACGCTATAAAGGACTGGACTTTTGATTTGAATTACGGGCTGTCGCGCACCAAGTCTTGGAGCCGCGAAGAAACATGGTCGAATCATCTTTATGATGACGGACGAACTATGATTGAGGACGACATGCGGCGTATTGGTCAGAACTGGAGCAATACCATATTTGCCTCCGCTTCTTGGAAAACACTCAAACTCACTTACAACGGTCAGATAATCTCCGATTCAAAGAGTTGGGGACTCTCTTCGGGACAATTGGGCAACTATACAAATGCCTACAATATGCTGTCGCCTGTCGGCTATCATAACATAGCCTTGCGTTATGCAGCGCCATTTGGTATGACAGTCGGTGGCGATTATACCCGCTATTCCGAGAACCGTTCACAGTCATTATTTAAGGATGCCGATTATCTGCTTGGCTCTGAAAATCGTCAGGCGATAGACCGCTGGCATGTGTATGTCGACCAACAGCATCAGCTTGGACAGTGGCAACTGAACTATGGCGCAGAATATCAACACTCAAAAGATCACAGTTCACAACACTACGCAATGTCCGACAATCCCGATTTCGATGATATTCTCAGCGAAGATGTGGCGAGTTTTTACGCCGGCACACAGCGATCTTTCGACTGGGGACTGTCGTTCAACCTATCGGCAAAAGGTGAATATTATCACAACAAATATCAACACAACTGGAATTTTATCCCTCAGTTCGGTGCGACTTACTATAAGACACCGAAAAGCATATTTCAACTGAACTTCAATACCCGGCGCATCTATCCCTCATATTGGGAACTGCACGGCGGCACGAGCCACATCAACGACTACTCGACAGTAATAGGGAATCCTGCCTTACAGCCATATATCCAATATGATGCGCAGGTTAACTATATTCTCAGACAGAAATATGTAGCGACCTTCTATTTCCAATATGGCGACAAGACCACGGTGCAGCTTCCTTACCAATCGCCCGATGCTCTGAATCTCATCTATCAGACCATCAACATGAACTATAAGCGCGTTGTCGGGCTTAATCTTTATGCGCCTTTTGGTGTAGGATATATCTGGAATGCCACGGCCACAGCCAATGTTTTCAATCAGCGGGAGAAAGCCGACCATTTTCATGACATCGGCTTTGACAACAGCAAGTGGATATTCTATGGTGAATTTAGCAATTCTTTTAAGTTCAGTCAGAACTGCCCGGTATCACTGACCGTTGATTTCAGCTACATCTCGCCATCATTGCAGGGTATAGCCGACTTATCGAGTATATGGAAAGTCGAGGCCGGCGTAAAATGGCAGTTCGGAAAGAATCGATGCTGTGAACTAGATTTGAAAGCCGATGACATTTTCAATAAATGGTCGCCAACCATGACTATCAACCATGCCGGTCATGATTACCGGATGAAAGTGCGCGACATGACCCGCAACCTCAAACTGACATTCATCTGGCGTTTCAACGGTTTCATGCCCAAAGAAACAAATATTGACACATCGCGTTTTGGCACAGGGAATTAGCATTAAACTAAGATTTATGAGAATTTTATTACTACTAATAACATTGATGGCTTTTTGCTCTTGTAGCTTAGAGAAAAAAGTTATTGTTACAACACGAGGATATGAACCATATCGTCAAGCAGGAATGTCTGATGCCCAAATTAAAGGGCTGCAACAATCAGATGCTGCGTGTGCGGATACGCTATTTCAATACAAGTTCAAATAATATCTCTTCAATATAAGCTTAATCATACAATAGACAAAGACAGGCAACCCCGGCAGTGATTGTCGGGGTTGCCTGTCGTATTAGTGAACGGATTATTTCTCTGTCGGGTTGAAATAGAGGAAGGTTTCTTCTATGTTTCGAGATTTTTCGAGCTGGCGGGTGCGGTTCTTAATTAAATCCTGCTCATGTTGTGTGCCGACAGCAAAGATTTTTTCTCGTCGCAGTAAATCTTCCTGCTGCTTGTCTTCCCACCAGAGCCTTTCGTATCGGTAGAGCCATTCGACATCTTTTAGCTTTGAGTTTTCGTTGAGCTGATAGAAGAATCCATAACCGAAACCTCCGGCGGCGATAAGTAGAACAGCAAAGATGGCATATACCCAATGTGGGGTAGCACGCCACCATTGCCCCCAGATTATCGACTGAGCTTTGTAACGCATGTCGTTCACCACGTCATAGAGCTTTCTTCGCTCATCTGCAAACTCCCTGCGGAATCCTTCATAAAGAGCGTCCTTGACCTTGTCACCCAGATTGTCGGACAGCAGATCTGCAACACCTTTCGACAAGCTGCCCGGCAGTTGCTCCATGACTTTTTTGAGTGTGCCGTCGGTTGAGGTTACCGTCAGCTTTTCATCAAGCAGTTTGCCGACGCTTTCATTGGTTGCTATGTTGTCGGGCAATTTCACCGTTATCGGTCCTTGATTGACTGCTTGTGGCGGTGGCGTTGCCTTCGCCTTGGTTTCGAGGGTCTCGATGCGAGTGGTGTGGTTGGTTACTGTCTTTTGCAGGTCGTCAATCTGCACTTCTTGTTTCTTGACGTCATCATAGAGCTTTGACATATTCAGTGGCTATGTTTGATGGTGGGTTTCTTCTTTTTCTTTCTCATGTTTCGGGCAAATTCTTCCTCCTGTGGGTCATAACCGGGGCCGAGTGTGAACAGGTTTCCAACCGCTCCGACGGTTGCGTCCAGAACGTCCTCCACAAGTGAGGGCTTTTGCGTCGGGGTATATTCGACCGTTACTTTGGGGCGCGTCGGAGCGTAATCAGACTGTTGTTGCCCATGCCTGCGGTTGAACTCAAAGAGGTTGTTCAGGCGGCGATATGTGAAAGCACGGTCGATTTTAGACCCGTTGACCGTTATGTCACCATCTGTAAATTTCACGCCGATGGGTTTGCCGGTGTTGTGATCGTCATGAAATCTTACCTCAATTCCGGCACAGGCGAGGCGGCGCGAGAACTCATCCCACGACTTGCAGCCATAAATCGCCTGACTGATCCGCTCCTTAAATACCGGAATTCTGTCCTCGTATTTCTGTTTCAGCGGCGAGTATGTGAGTCCGTATTTGTCCTTGATAGCCTTTACAACACGGTCGCTGCGCCTGAAATTGTTGCGCTCGTCGACTGCCTTGCCTGACATATCCACACGGTTATAGACGATGTGGAAATGCGGATGTCCGGTTTCCAGATGGCGCACGACAAGATACTGGGTGTTCTTGATTCCCATACCTTCTATATACTCTTTTGCGAGCTGAGCTATGAATTCATCGGTCAGGCGAGGCTCATCGGCGGTGTCAAAACTGATGGAAATATGTCCTGCCGGATTCTCCTTGCCGGGCATAAATCCATGTATCGCTTCAAACGATTGCACCATTTTCGCATAGTCGGAGGTGAAGATATTATCGCTTCCGATGGTGCGCCATGTGTCTGGCGTATATTCTTCGGGATTGTGGAACTGGCGCGTCACATACCCCACGACATCGTGAAACGTGCCGCTTTTAAGTATTCTTGCAAACATAATCAGTCTCTTTATTGGGTCTTAATTTTTTGAGAATGTCAAACATCTTATCGACGACGGCGGCTAATTTATTGGCCGCGCTGCGAAGTTTGAGCTGATGAAAACAGGTCATTGCCTGATTGAAATCGGAACTGAGATTTAGTATTCCTCTGGCAATTTCCTGTTCAATCCCGCTCAGGCGGCTGACAATCGTGAGCCGGAACGCGCCGTGGCGGACATACTCCGCCATCTTTACTCCGGCGGCTTTTGACCGCTCCAGAAGGTCGGAGTATTCGGCATCGTTAAGTTTGATTGTCACCACATGGGTGCGCTTCTCATCGGTCGGTTTAGAGGGACGACCGCCCTTCCTGACAGTTGGTTTACTCATAGTATACATTGTTGTGGTTTATGTGAATTGGGAGGTAAAGAGCGGCTTATGCTGCGCAGTTTTGGGAGTCGTTTTCGGAGAAAAAGAAATCCCGAAACATATCCTTGCCTTCCCAATTCACTACGTTCATCGGGAAGCTGCCCCTCGGTGTACCGGGTGCAGTGGTATCCCGACATTATTATTTCAGAGTTTGCGCCATATTTCGATGTCGTCGGCATAGAGATTGAGATGCTCCAATAGGACGGCGTTGATGTAGCTGCCGACGGTGGTGTCACGGTCGCCGAGGATGCGGGCGATGCGTTCGAGCTTCTCCCATACGCTATCCTCGATGTTGACAGGGTGACGCTTCTCCAGCTTTGCCGGAGTGAGATAGGTAGCCTTGAAATCGGCGTAATCCGATTTGCGCTGCTGCTTGCCCACGCGCTGTTGCTTCGGTGGCTCGGTAGTGTCGGTTACGGCTGTTGCCTCCGTTGCCGTCTGTTCGTTGCCAAACAGATTGTCTGTGTTAGCAGGAGAAGTGCTGTTGACAGCGTTGTCGCTGTTAACAGGATTGACAACGGTAGTTGAGTTGATGGAGTTATCTGGTTGCATAATAATTTGTGGTTTGATGGTTGATACTTTGGATTCGGGTGCATCGGTCAACTCGGTTGACTTGGATGCGGTTGATTTATTTGTTTTTATTGCTGTCCGGTAAAAAAAGACAAAATCATATATTCTCTACAAATATAATAAGTTACACCTGTTTTACGAAAAAGGGCTTGTCATTTGAGGCGATGTGAAATTGGTAGCATTAAGCATCAAAAAGCCCTTAAAAGACATCTATACGAGTCTGTTTCATGCTGTATGAGATAAAAATAGTCCATTTCCTATCATGTCAAAGTTTTACCGGACAGCAATAATTTGTTTTCATTGGAAAGTGTGTTTTTGGTGAAACTTTGATTTGTGAGATACTCATTCAAGTCATTGAATTCGGAGTATAGTGTGGAGCGGTCAATTACTGTTGAGCCATATATGGTTGTCAACTCGGTGAGTGCTGTTCGTCCGGCAGTGTCGTTGTCAAGATAGCAGTTGATTGTTATGTAATCTTTGAGATAAGGCATAACCTTGTTGACATTGACAACCGAGTTGAGTATGATTGCATCGGCTCCGCTGATTATACCGAGTGTGAGTGCCGAGAGATAATCAATAAACCCCTCGAACACGGCACACTCTGTTGACGGGCCATCTCTCGCCCACGGCAGATATGAGATGTCCTTACGTCCCCGGCAACCTTTGAAATAGCGGTTGCGCAGTTCCCGGCCGCCACTGATATTCTCGAATGCCACGGCAAAATAAAATCTGCCGTTGACGCTGTAATGCGCCTCTTTGCATTTCGCCCTGGCGATGTGTGCCGGAATGCCACGCTCTTGGAGGTATGCGACAAGTGCGCGGTGTTCCAGTGGCACTACCTCAAACCGCTCCATACTCGGCGCAGAATGTCGCTGGGGATAAGAGGAAGCGACTGTCTGCACCGATGGCACCGGACAACTGTCAGCGATGCAACGCATGAGATAGCGCAGGTCTGTTGACTGATACATTTCGGTTGCCAAGTCTATGATGTTGCCACCTCTGCCAAGCCCGAAGTCATACCAGCAGTTGAGCGTGGTCTCCACCTTAAACGACGGTGTCTGTTCCTGTCGCAATGGCGACTTATACCATAGCCTCGTTCCTTTTCTTGCCGTCGGTTCATGTCCGAGTTGAGACAAGAAGGAGGCTAAAGGGATTGATTTAATCTCTTTTATCATGAGTTCTAAAATGTTTGGGTGAGCTGGTTCGTGGTTCAGGTTCTATTATATATGCCCTTTGATAAACCAAACCAAAATTGTGGTTTTCAATAGTAGAACCCCGGATTGTAGATATATTCGCGGTTCTCGTAGCGAATCATGCCTTTGTTGTCAAGAAAGGTCTTCAAGCCCTTGATCTTGTTGTTGGAATACGAGTGTCCGCGGGTGGCATATCCGGCTTTCAATGCAGCCTCAAAGTTGCGGCAACCTTTTATCGGGCCGTTGGCGAAAACTAATGCCAACGCCTCGCGGTGCTGTTCCTCTGTCAGCTCCTTGTAGGGATACGGATCTCTGGCTTTCTTGCCCGGTTCGGTAAATACATATCCGCTGGCTATCTCTGGTAATCCATAGTCATTCACCCGGAATGCAAATGGGTCAAACTCGGCGGCGCGAATCATAGCGGCGCATACCTCCGATACGGTATCATCTGTTTTGCTTCGGCTCACCTGAAGGACTGTCTCAGCCTTGTTGTTGAGTTCTGTGCCTACATGACCACGGGCGTTGTCATCGCTCTTGTTGAGATGCAGAACCGTGTGGATATGTATCTGGAATTTGTCAGTCCATTCCATCAGCTTGCCGATAAGATCGGTGGACTCCTTGGCGCAGTTGATGTCATACATCAGGTCGCGCACACCGTCGATGATTACAAGCCCAACGCCGGGAGTGTTGATTATCGCCTGTTCGATGACCTCAAGGCGCAACGAGGGTGTAAGCTGACGCAGGGCCGCGAATTTCAGATTCTCCGGGTGTGTGTCGGTCGGTAGTTTCGCAAGTCGCAGAGCGCGCTCCATGACCTTCTGACAATGATACGGACTTTGCTCGGTGTCGAAGTAGAGGATTGTGCGCTTATCATCAGGGAACTCGGCGGTATAGCCAAGCACCTTGCCGTTGACGAGCGAAGCACCGACAATGGCAGCGACATTGAAAGTCTTTTTGCTCTTCGCCTTTCCGGTCGATGCCGAGAAATTGCCGAGCGTGCCGATAACGCTGCCGTTGGCATACAGCACCTCCGGCGCAGTCTGAATCTCATCGGTGATTCGCAACTGCTTCTCCTCCCAAAGTCGGAGGATGTCTTGCTTTACTTCGCTCACTTTTCACCTCCTTCCTTATAAGTCTGCATAAGGTCGAGTGCTTTCTGGGCGTCTATGACGATTTTTCTGCCTGATTGTGTAATGGCATCTTTGATTACACCACTATTCTTGATGCGGTGTGCGGTAGCCTTACTGCACTGGAGAAGTTCACAGAGTCCGTTGATTCCATAAACGAGCCAACGCTTTGCAGTGGTGGCAACATTTTCGTCAGAGGTCACTTTTTCGGTTGCGGTCGTGGTCTTGACAAAATGAGAGTCAAGTAATTCTAAAAATTGTTCTCCGGTGTACTGCCAGAGAGGGAGTTTGAGTAACTGGTCTTTTGTCATACGCAGTGTTGTTTAGAGTTGTACGTACCGCCCTCTTGTAGAGCGCATCCGAGTAACTCCCGGACACTGCAAAATTACTGCCGGTCATGAGTGGTGTGTATGTGGTGTATGAGTATGTATATAGCAAAGCTACCCGCCAGAGTATCAATCTCTAACGGGCAGCATCATAAGGTCTCAAAAGTGGAATTTAAAGTGGTGAAAGTGGTGCGCGAGTGGTATCTTTAAGTTGCACGGACTCTCATGCTCGCTTTTTGTGATTTTTGAGGATTTTGTCAATCTCATCAGCATATTCTCTGCTTGACACACTGGCATCATCGCCGCGTGGATGACAATACTTCTTTTCGTAGTAGCTCCACTGAATATCAAGATGAGCGAGAATATCCTCACGCCACGCCGCTTTATGCTTGGCCGGAACAATTTCGTATAATTTCGATATGAGATAGCAAGCCTTGATTTTCTGCTTGGGGCGTATCTTTATGGGTTCATGTTTGCCGTGGAGATTGAGTGATGAATGGAACTGAGTCTCGGTGCTGTCGAAAACATCAGAACAAACTTCGTATAACTCCGAAACAAGTATCATAGGGAACAGATCTTCTTCCCATTGGCGGCATGATTTCGTATTTGTCTGATTCTGTTTTACAGGTTGTTCAGGTGCCGGATAACTACCATTGGGAACCTGCATCTTTTGGATAAAGGTTTCCCTACATTTCGGATGTAACCGAATTTCACATGGCGGAAAGTATCGCTCCACCGTGATGAAAGTTCTACGACAGACACTTCGCAACTCATGGTACACATCGAATGATGGCTTCAACAGAAATTCATCATATTCAACGCTTTCCTGTAATTTCTTAAGGAACTCCCGTTTCTTTTCAAGCCATCCCTCACGGGTTTCGGACATATGGAATTGCTCGATTTCCTGTTTGTATTTATCTATCGTCCAGTCGTCAGGCACCGGGATTTTGTGGCAAGCCTTTAGTGCGTACTCATAATGAGCTGCACAGATATAGAACATCTCCACGTCTTTTAGGAAGTGGTTGCTTTCGTACCCGTCTATCATGTCTGCCTTGGATTTATTCTTACGTTCACGGTCCAACGTATGGAATACACTCCAGAATGTAAGTAGCCTTGTTGCAATCTCGGCACAGTAATTTCGGGTTTGGTCAGCTTGTACCTTTCCGATTTCTCCAGAGGCGTGAGATTCGATGATAGCGTTTTCGATGTCAATAGAACATAGTTTGCTGGTGGCTTCGGCAATTCGCTTGTATAAAATTGTATCCTGTTTGGCTACCAGCGGAACTTTCGTAAGCTGCCTCAAATCTTCCAATATTGGCACAACATCGCGTAAGGTCGTATGGTTTGGCATTGGCGGGGTGGAGTTTAACGGGTTGATGAATATGAATGCCAATAGCTATGCCGATTTACTGAAATTTTCGAGACAGCTGCACTCGGCATATCAAACAACGCTTCAGATAGAAGTGTTCACAGTACTCACAAATACATGATATCTTTCTACACCTCTTTCAGGTTCTCCGTAATACGCAAATGCCCAATATACTCTAATATGCAGCCCACGCACCCAAACAACGTCAAAACAAACGAAGGGAAGTCCCGGAATATCAAAGTTTTTTCGTAATTTTGCGTACATGAACAAGACATTCAACATATACTGTGATGAAAGCTGTCATATTGAACATGACGGCAAGGACTTCATGTTTCTTGGTTCAGTCAGCTGTGCCTATCCACAAATCCGTCGACATACCAAGCGAATAGACGAGCTAAAAAAAGCGCATAATTTCTATGCGGAAATAAAATGGAGTAATGTTTCACAGGCTAAGATAAGGTTTTATCTTGATTTGATAGATTATTTTTTTGATACTGACTTACGATTTAGATCAATTGGAATTAAAAAAAGTCTGATTAGGGTAGATGACAATACCACCTACGATGATTTCTATTATAAGATGTATTACTATCTTCTTAATTACAAAATCGATACTCTGGATCATTACAATGTATATCTTGACATCAAGGATAGCTTGAGCGCTGTTAAGGTTCGTAGGCTTAAAGAAATACTAAACGTAAAATATGGAGTATTCAGAAATGTTCAGAATATTTGTTCGAATGAGAGTCTGTTAATGCAATTGACAGATTTCATCATGGGTGCAATATCATATAATATGAACGATAAGCTACGCCGCAATCAAGCGAAAGTCGCCATAATTGAGCGTATCAAAAAGCACCTGAATTCACAAAGTCTTAGCACAACCAACTATTCTGACAAACTGAATCTATTCTTTATAAACTTGCGTTGAGTCATGCCATTAAATCTTACAAAGAAATATAATGATCTGCTTGATATATTAGGCATGTCCGAGAGTCAACGCAACGATTCATTAAGGAGAATATTTAACAGGGATATTCAGGACAATCCGGCTTTTTCATTTAATGGTAAGCCTATTTATCCAACACCACGCGAAGATGGACAGATAGCAATGGAGAATCTCTTCAATCATCTTACTCGAAAGGAGATAGATAAAGATACACACCATAGAGAATATGACTCCCATCGCTCGCAGCGTTTACATTGGATTAGGCATCATGTTGAGCAAAAGAAAGCGGATAATATGCTCTATTTCTCAGTGGACGAGCCTCGTGCGCCGCGAACTTACATCTATGATATAGATGAGAAGTATGTAATTGTTCTTGAACCTCGCAGGAATGGTTCTGCATATTATCTGCTAACAGCATATCATCTTGAAGGTAAGGATGCCGCTCGCAATAAAATCATGAACAAGTACCGTCGCAGACGGCTACCCAATCTTCTATAAAAAAGCAAAAAACGCAGAGCTTCAAGGCTTGCGTTTTTCGATTTCCTTTCCTCAAATGAGGAATGAACTCTAGTGCAAAGGTACAAATTTTTGTTGACCCTGCAAAATTCTAACGTTGGAAACTTCAAAATGTTTTATGAGGATAATAAAACTTCGATAAACCAGCAAAATCCAACGTTGCAAACTACGATAATTCGGCATATTTGATATGCGCGTACTACGATAAATCAGCATTCCGATTAAAAAAGTTGCTCGATATCAGCTTCATCATATCGGAGGCACGATAAATATTTTCTCATTGAAAGCCTGCATCATAGCAGGTGTTACATTGGATATATAACCTGCAAGGAGTGCAGACACCTCCGATGTGGCATGACCTACCGCATAGTCTATGTAAGCGGTCATGACCCCATGATGTGCCAATGCCGAGATAAACGAGTTGCGGGCATACTGGGGAGTGACACTTTGGATTCCGAGCGATTCGCATACGTCCTTTATGTTCTTTGAGATGCGGCGGTTAAAGTCGTGAACACGGATTGCTTTCTGTTCATCAGTGACGGCATTGAGAAAAATATCAGGGAAAACCAGTTCACCGGGGCTATATGGTGATGCATACACATCAAGCAACTGCCGTAACTGCGGAATAATCGGTACTGATGTTTCATCAAGCTGCTTGCCTATCGGTTTGTTAGCCCTGTCAATCTTGGAGCGGATGAAAACAAATTGCGGAAATTTTTGCGTGGCTGCTGCCTTCTCTGTCCAGACAAGTTTCGCCATATCTATGGTATTCATGCCATTAAGACAATAAAGAAGTAGCCAGCGCCCAACGGCACGGGCATACTTCGACTGCTTATCAGGTGCAGCAAGCCAATATTCCCACAGCCTCAATACTTCTTCCACAGTCAAAGCGTTCAAGCGGCGACGGTTGCCTGCATGAATAAGACCTTTGAAATTGGGAACCATAGTGGCATGTCCGTCTTTATATGCCTGATTGAACACAGCACGAGTGGCGCGAAGAATTACCATTCGCGTGTCCAAAGAAAGCGGCAGATCTGTGCCGTTTCGCGCTTTCTGTTCATCAAGCCATTTGGCGAAGCGTGTAATTATGGCGGTATCGACAGCACCGAGAGAAATAGGTTTATCCTTGCGGAACAGTTTGAACCAATCAAGCGCGGAAGAATACATCGCGCGGGTCTTTACTTTCTCTTTCGATGCTCCAAGAGCTGCCCAATAAGAAAAAGTATCATCTGCTCTCATCGTTTTTTCGGTCACTTTCCCTTCCGACTTGTCGAGATAACTTTTCAAGTCGGCTACAGAGAAGCGATTGAGCAAGATAAGCTCATCAGCTTTGGCGCATACCCGATCAAACATCTTGCGAAGTTCTTTTCGAGTTTCGATGGCGGAATTAGATTTTGAGAACAGAGCCTCGTATTCTTTCATTGATGACACCTTATATCCGGTTGAGAAATATCTTCTCGCCCGCAGATGGGTTACACAAACTGTCAACGGCACAGATTTGCCTGTGTCGAATTTATACCTATTATCAGGAGCGAGAATGATATACACCGTCGCCCCTGCGAATCTCCGGGATTCGTCGCTGAAGAGAGCCTTATTCATATTGATGTGTTCAAAGTTGTGTTCAAGTTTTTATCAGACCTGCCGGACCCAATAAAACAATCAGGGAGCGTGTTCAGCAAATGGGATTTGAACACATTTTGAACACAACTCGCGAGTTTCAAGAGGTCTCACACAAAATTACAAAGATTGTTTTGTGCTTGCAAATGTCTGATAATCAACCTGCATATTATTAACAAAGTTTCATGCGGTTTCGTTCAAAATCACGCCTTCCACCTACTCATAATCAGGGAGTCATTGGTTCAAGCCCAAGTGGGACCACTCCTATCAATCAAAAGTCGCTGAAATTCAGCGACTTTTATTTTTCTCACTGATTTCAGTCCCCTTTTTAGGGGTCAGCGGATTTTTCTGGTGGGCGGGAGGGGATGTCAAGAGTATAGTGTGGCCAGTCTGAACATAAAGAACTTGATGTCTCCGACTCCCCGGAACTGTGTTCTGAACGCCTTGATTTTGGCATTGAAGGATTCTGCCGAGGCATTTGTGAGCCGTCGTTCGAAATAGTTGATTATTGTGGTGTTGTGGTTCTCGAAGGTCTCCAGGACCTTGTTGAATTCATCATTCCCAAAGGCCTCCACTTCGTTGTACCATCTGGCGAGATTCAGTCTGGCGACTCCTGCGGAAGTTTTCTCGTTGAATATATCCACAAGCTTTAGAAACAGTCCGTAAGCCTTTTCCAGATCAGGAAACATTCTGAACAATATCCGGGCGCGTATTGTCTGTTGTTCGTTCCATTTTGATTTGTGCTTGAGTATGATATGCCGGCTGCGTGCCATGATCTGGGGCATGGTCTCGCCGTTCTCCATCCTCTCCGGTTCCCATTTCCCGATCAATTCACGTTCTTCTTTTGACCTTGCATCCTTTCGCTTCTGACGATGCTCCCTGATTGCCTTGTTCTCGGCATCAAGCACCTCCCAGCGGTGTCGTATCCTCAGCTGATCAACAGCTTCGGAAATGAGCTGCTGGACATGGAACCGGTCATTGACAAGCGATGCTCCGGGAAACACGTTTCTGACAGTCAGCATCATGGCTGAAGAAAGGTCTGTAGTAACCGTTTTTACCTTAAGGCGCTGCTTCAATGGAACTTTTCGCAGTATTGCCGACACTGTGTCACTTGCCACGCCACGAACCATTGCCGCAAGAGCCCCTTTGCCCCCATGCGCGGCTTTGTTGGTCAGTATGGTGTAGACATCGCCATTGCTCAGGCAGGTCTCGTCAAGACTCATGTCCGCGCCGAAATTTTCAGGATACAATATGTATTCATCGGCATGGTCAAGCTGGCCCCACAACCGATAGCCACTGATCACTTCCTTGTATTGCTTGCGCAGTGTCTGTCCGTTCAGTCCGTTGCGTGCGGCAAGAGTGGATATGCTGACGGGAGTGATTTCAATCTCCCTCTTTTAAAAAAGCGACGAACTCGGCGTTAAGCCTTGTGCCGTCGAACTCAGAGATGTCCCACTGATAACTGAATATCTCGCCGGTTGACCTGTCCAGCCACTTGCGCTTCCGAACATGCAGGTATGTGGAACGCCCCCTTATGGGATAATCCTGTATGGTGCGGTAATCCCCAAAACCGTAAGATATGATGTTCTGATGTACAGTATTTAATTATTTGATATTCAAGGCATAATATAATTTTAGGTGTACTAAAAATGTACTAAGTGAGAAAATTGGCACAAGTAAATAGCATGGATTTAAGTTTAATTTGCAGGTGTTAGTTATTTTTAGTTCTATTCTTTTGCCTCGGTTTTCTTCTTTCGGTGGTCGGTATAAAGGATGATATAGGGGTTGGTGAAAAGAAAAACTGATATGTGCATTTCTCTTTTGCCCAGCATATATTTATAGGCTTGGTTCGGTTTATATATCTATATATAGAACCAAACCAAACTTATTTTTGCCCAGCCTATTGACTTGCAACGCAAAAAGTCGTAACTTTGCAGTTGATTGGGAGTAGTCCCGTCACGACATTTTGAAAAAAAGAGGCGTTATGTCTTCTTCTTGTATGCGATAAGCGTAGGAAACTTTATTCACATGAGCAAGAGACGGCGTAATGGTCTCCACGCATATGCGTGGGGCTGTTATTTCCACATCTGCTCATCAAGGTATTCCTACCACCTTCGCATTAAGACGTGGCATTACAGTTCCACGCTTCTTGGTTTTTAATTGCACTTATGGTAACTGAGGTGCGCTTACATCAGAATATGAAAAAGATAATAGCAGGCGTTATCGTCGTTTTGGTTGCGATATGTGCATACGCCCAACAAGACGTAACGCAGTTCCTCGGAATTCCTGTTGACGGCTCTAAATCGGCAATGATTCAAAAGTTAAAGGCCAAAGGATTTCATGCCAATTCTTATAACAAGGATGTTTTGGAGGGGAAATTTAATGGGATGGACGTAAATATCCACATTGCAACAAATGGCGATAAAGTGTGCCGAATAATGGTATGCGATGCCAATAATGTGGACGAGCGTTCAATCCAAATCCGGTTCAACAGACTAATACAGCAGTTTGAAAAGAACCCTAAATATATGTCTTTAGGTAATGAACTTATACCTGATGATGAAGACATATCCTACAATATCAGCGTAAAGAACAAACGATATGAGGCTATCTTCTATCAGCAACCGGCAGAATTGTCAGACACTACGTTATTGCGAGAAAAACTAATGCCCATAATCTTGAAGAAATATACGGCAGAAGAACTTGCGAATCCAACTGAGGAAATGCAAAAGGAGCTAATGAAAATATCGTTTGATTATATGATGGATTTGTGTTCCAAAAAGCCAGTATGGTTTATGATTTCTGAACTCTATGGCAAATATTATATCACCATGTTCTATGATAACGAATACAATCGTGCAAATGGAGAGGATTTATAAGCACGCTTACATAAGCATAATATCTTTATTGGCAATCTGTATGTTGAGCGGGTGTGCGTCTATGCGTCCTCCTGTCATCCATACTTACGATGACTCCATTGATAATTATCGATATTTCTATATATCTCCAACTGGTGATTACACGTCAAGTGCCGGAGTTTATGGCAATCAATATGGCGTTTATGGAGGAACAACCAAATCCATTAACCCAGCCTCTTTAATATCGGGTATCCTTTTTAAGAATGGATTTATCCAAGTCAATGAGGTGAACCCTAACAACGCAAAGGAAACAATGATTGTGAACTTTGGAGAAACTGGGCGCAGAAATGTCAACCTCGGATATTCTATTGAGGTTACAATTCAGTTTATATCAGCATATACACAGCGTCCAATTTGTACCTGTACGGCAGAGGGTCAAGGTGAAACGGAAGCTGATGATGTTCGTAAAGCAATTCAAAGCGCACTAAAGCCTTTGTTCAATTCTAAAAAATAGCATATGTATCCAAGCGATAATATATTCAGCATATACTATAACATTGGCAAGAGAACCCCATTCTTGGTAAAAAGGTGTGAGTTGGGGTTGGCTCGTTCTTCAAGCGAAGAAAGACGTCATGACCCTAATCGAGATAGAACTTTTTTAGTTGAAACTGTAAAGCCACGGGGTAAGTATGGTAAGGCTTATGGTAAATGCTTTGTGGATGGTAAGCCGGATGATAGTTATAGACAAGGGTGCTATCCAAATATCAAAGATGAGGAAATCCCCTGCGCAGGATGTGGAGAATGGGTTCTTCTTGATGTCCCCGGAGTTGACATGAACGAAATATTCCCCATTCGAAATCCCGACTATGTTATTGAGTTTGGAAAATACAAAGGCAAGACGATAAAAGAGATATATTCCCAAGACCCAAAATATATCTTTTGGCTAATGGAGAAAGACCATTATTTTAGGGTTGATTTCGACCAACTGCTAAACATCCCTGAAAACACATCGGATAGAGAGCGTATTATTGAGGACGAAATAACTCGAGTTTTTCCAAAGGCAACTCCCGATGACGTGATTTCTTTTGGAAAGTATAAAGGAAAAACTTTTCAAGAAATTTTTGCAATCGATCCAAATTACATTGATTGGTTCTTGCGAAATAATCAGACATTGGACATAGATGTCAAAGCTTTTGTTTCAATGATGAGAAAGTAAAGGAGAGGTTTCCAAAGGTTGACCTTTGGCATATTTGGGATATTTTCAGCGTTGACTTGTCAATGCGGCTCGGAAAATTCCCTAATATGCTAAGGAATTTCCTGTCGGTGTAATTTCCATGACGGTGTTGTAGTTGTATTTTGCATTGGCTTTGATATTGATTTAGGGAGTGACTGAATGATTAAATGACTGAATGATTAGATGATTAATCACTCAGTCATTTTGTCATTTAAATGATTAATCATTCAGTCATCAATTCATCTAATCATTCAGTCATCAATTCATCTAATCATTTAATCATCCGGATGATTGGTCACTTTGTTATTCAGTCATTTCATCATTGATGTTAGAGGGCGTTATCGGGAGATGATAGGTGGAGCGTTTTGGGATTACTGGTAATACCTAAACATAAACTCGCTCCACCCTAAAACGACCTCTTATGGCAATGAGAAAAACAAAGAGCGGTCACGGCCGTGACTGCGGTTTCGGCGGTGGCTTTTCGGAGAAAAAGGAATCCCGAAACATATCCTTGCACTCCTTTTTTCTCGTTGCCTTTCGTCATTGTAATGACCGCAGTCACTATAATGGCATCAACCGACCGTCGGGAGCATACACAGCCTTTTGAGAAACTCAAAAGGTATCTTGCCCAACTACGAAAATCCCGTCTTTTTTCTCGTTGCCGTATCTTATTGTTTTCTCGTTGTCACCCCTTGCATTCTTTGCACTTTTGCACAATCAAGGGTCAACTTCATCAAAGAATAAGGGAGTATGGTATCTGCGTTATTCCAATATTACCCCGTGGCATTTTTGACACTTTGGCATTTTCAAAGTGTGTCAGAGTGCAAGGTGTGCAATGGGGTAATCCTGAAAAATGTTGACGGATTTCGCCACACTATCTGCATTTCCTGCATTTTCAAGTCCCAAAATGCAGAAAATGCAGAAAGTGCAAAGCCTTTACGCTGATTTTTCTTTTCATCGCCCCTAAGCCTTATGGTTTGGTTTAGTCTTATATATACACCCCCGTACTGAACCAAACCAAAATCAATAGATGGTGACCACCGAAAAAAGAAAGAACCTTCCGATGTCGGTCGGAGAGTTCCCAAAATGCCAAAGTGCCAAAAATGCCACGGTGTAAAAACTACGGCATAGCATAGCCGATAGAGCCGAGGCTGTTGACGGCATCCATTTTCTGCCTGTCGAAGACATGGAGATATTTCTCGGTGGTGGATATTCCGCAATGCCCCATAAGTTCCGATACCGTCTTTATGTTGACACCGTTGTCAAGCATATTGACTGCGAATGAATGGCGACCGCAGTGCCATGAAATCCACTTCGTTATCCCCGCTTCCTTAATCCACCGTTTGAGGTGCTTGTTGCAGGTTGAATAGTTGGGCAGTTTGAATATCGGCTCATTGGGGTCGTATGGCTCTGACGGTTTGCCTATCAAAGAGAGCAAATCATCGTTAAGGGGGAACGACACGGCACTGTGTGCGCTCCTTGATTCGACTTTCTTCTGGTTGAAACGCAGTGTGCGTGTGGTGGCGTCAACATTTCCGTATGTCAGCAGTTTCACATCACACCAGCGTATGCTTGTGAAGAGAGTGAAAATAAATGCCCTCTGCACCTCCTTGTGTTCACCCTCATAGTGGGTGTTGACAAGCGTTCTTACCTCGTCAAGAGTAAGAACCTCCTTTTTCACTTGGTTGCGGTCATGCTTTACGGATATACCCTTGCATGGATTGACCCTCATCAAACCGTCCTCGATAGCGTCAAGGACAATCCGCTTGAAATAATGGTACATCTTGTTTGGTCCCTCACCCTTGCCGTTGGCTCGGAGAAAGTCTGCGAACTTCATCACAAGTTCGGGTGTCACGGTCTCCATGTGCAGGAACTTGTCATACTTGCTGTATCTCGGAGTTTCTTTGAGGAAACGGATGAAGCGGTTATAGGTCTGAACGACCGATTTGCGAACATAGTAGGTGAACCCCTCGGATTCACATTTCTCTTTGAAATATGCGAGAAAGTTGGTCTGCCTGTCTTTCTTCAACCTATATCCGGCTCTATCCTCCAAAAACGCCTGCTCACGCTCAAAGCGTATCTTCTCGGCGAGTGCGAGGGTGTTCTTGTTCTGTGTCCTCTCTTGTAGATTTCTCGGATGTATCCAGATGTATAGATTGAGGTTTTCTTTTCGGCGGTCGTGCTTGACCTTGTATTTGGGTTTTCCCGCCATTGCCCCGGTGGTGTAATAGACTTGGTTTCCCTCATCGTCAAGCACGGGAGTTTCGGTGCGTCCGAGGTAATATTCCAGATAAAGGCTCGCCCGACCGTCTTTCAGCTCGGACTGTTGCAGTTTCGGATTTTGTTTGTTTCGTGTTTGGATTTTCGCCATTAATAGAGTAATTTTGTGGTTGTAAAGCAAAGGTAGCCACACGTTGCGAAACGTGAAAATCGCCCTCAACTTCTATTAACAATCGAAATGTACTAATTGTGTACTAAATGCGAAAATAAGTAGAAAAAGCCACAAATCAATCAAATTTCGCAATTTGCTAAATGACTGATAATCATTGTAACTATCTATATTCAGTTATATCCTTTTTCCCCACGTTGAGTTATCCGGTGTCTTTATTGTACTTGTCTTCGCGAAGTTGCTCTTTCTTCTCATCAAGCCATATGTCGAAGCGGGTCTCACTTTTTTCATATCGTTCAATATCGAAGTTGTCTATCAGGACTTCGGGTAGGATGGCTCTGAGCAGTTGATCTGGTTTCATTGTGCAAAGATAACACTATACTCTTGATACTCTCTCCCGCCCACCGGAAAAATCCGCTGACCCCTGCGGGTTATGTCTGCGGCGGATAAGGTCACAACCGTCACGGCAGAGCAATCTGACGCTCCGCTATGGCCGCGAAATTTGCCACCGCAACTTTCCTAACAAAGCTTTGTTCAAAATAGTTCACGATTCAGCGAAAAATATCATCCATAGCCAAAAGTAGTTCATGAGCGGTCATTACACCCCGCTGGCTCCGGACTTTCTTTTCAGCGGCAAAGATAAAGTGTAATTTTCAATCTCGCCAAATTTTTTCCGCCGGATATAGCACAAGGTTGTACATGTATCTCGGTATATACAACCGGTATAGCGATGGTCGCCTCACAATCGCCGGCAAAGATAACACCGTCTCACCAGACTTTCCAAATTATTTCGGGCATGGTTCCCGTTATTGCGTTTTAGGTACCTTCTTTTCCCTTCTGAGGACCATTTACCCTCTAAAATATGCTTATAATCCGCCAAATCTATGGCTTTTGACCCACTTTTGGCGGATTATAATGAGATTTTGTCAATTATTTTTATTAACTTTGCACTTGAAAATAAGAAGTATTGCCATGATAATCGGAAGAAAACCAGAGCAAAAAGAACTATTGGATGCCGCAAACTCTGAATACTCTAAGTTTGTGGCAGTATATGGACGTCGGCGTGTAGGAAAGACATTTCTTATTCGCGAGACTTTCAATTACTCCTTTACATTCCAACATACCGGATTAGCTCGTGGAAAAATGAAGGATCAACTCTTAAGCTTTAGGGAATCTCTTAAAAAGGCTTCAGGAAAGAAGTATAATCAATTCAAGAATTGGTACGAGGCTTTTTTTGCATTGGAAGAGTGGCTCGGCTCATTACCTGAAGGTAAAAAGATTGTTTTCTTCGACGAACTACCATGGATGGACACACCCCGGTCCAATTTCATATCCGGATTAGAACATTTTTGGAATAGCTGGGCTTCGGCAAGGAAAGACATACTTCTCATTGCTTGTGGGTCAGCGACCTCTTGGATTGTCAACAAACTCATAAATAATCATGGCGGTCTTCATAATCGACTGACCAACAAAATCCTGCTTCATCCATTTTTGCTCTCTGAATGTGAACAATATTCAGAAGCGAATAATTTGGGGTTGAGCCGTTATCAGATAGTTGAAAATTATATGATAATGGGAGGTGTTCCTTTTTATTGGAGTTTGATGAAAAAAGAGCTTAGTATGGCTCAGAATATTGATGCGTTGTTCTTCTCAGATGAAGTTGAAGGTCTGTCACATGAATACGAACAATTGTATGCCTCTTTGTTTAACAATCCGGAACCATATATGGGTATTGTATCGGCATTGGCAAAGAAAACAAAGGGATTGAGTCGTGATGAGATTTCAAAGTTGGCGAATGTGCGCACTGGAGGTGAATTGTCGAAACTGCTTAATGAACTTGAATGGTGTGGCTTTATAAGGAAATATAATAGTATCGGAAAGCAATCAAAAGATGCGCTATATCAGCTAATTGATAACTTTACATTCTTCTATTTCCAATATATAAAGGGTAATAAGAACAACGATTCGCATTTCTGGACTAATAATATCGGCAGTCCCTTACATCGCGCTTGGAGTGGACTTGCTTTTGAACGTGTTTGCCTTCAGCATATATCACAAATTAAAGAAGCCCTCGGAATATCTGGAGTCTTGTCTAATGTTTATAGCTGGAGGACAGAGGCTGATGAGGATAAAGGAATTGACAAAACTCAGATAGACCTGTTGATTGACCGCAATGACGGAGTAATCAATTTATGCGAGATGAAATTCTCCGCACAAGAGTATGCGATAACGGAAGACGAAGAGATGAAACTCCGCCGCCGTCGCGGTAACTTCATTGATGCAACTCAAACCAAAAAGGCTGTTCACATTACGCTTGTTACTCCTTATGGCCTGAAGAAGAACTCACACTCGGCAATCGCTCAGAATGAGGTTGACGCTGGGGCTTTCTTTAACTAAAATATTGAGAGTGTTCATCTTGTCAAGGAATCACAAAAAGAATTTGACAGTCCTACCGATTGAAGTATACTTCTTATATGTGTTAACTCAATGTCAGATGTAGTCAAATCGCAGTTTTGGGTAACTAATTCATGATGTAATAATTTGAGTTTATAGGATGGAATAGCCACCATACTATAATCTTTATCGAACAACATGACATTATCAGATGAATTTGTCATTTGGTTTAACAGCTCTTCTAGTTTTGAATCGTGCATGGCATCAACGGTCTTTACAAGTAATGGATCAATATCGGGATCTGGAAAATTCTGCATCTGATAATTAACCCTTTCTCGTTGCTTAAGCATCCAAGTATAAGGAGAATCATCGTCTATCGTATTAGACGATGTCACATCTGATATAGTCCCATTTGCGACTAAATCGGAATATAGTTTTATGGTAAGTTGATGATCTCCGCGTGCTTTTCCTGAATTGTATTTGCTGAATTGAGTATCGGTTTTAATATTCAGTTTGAATAGTGCGCTATTTCTTACCAATAAATATGAATTAAGCAATAACTCGCAACGCAGACAATAAAAAATTGAGTAATACAACTTTACAATACTCCACGCCGAGAATCCTTTATACATACCATGTAACCCCTGAGAATACGAACATAATGCTTTAAGCCAGTATGAGATGGCATCTAATGTTCGATAACCATTCACTAATGTAATGTCCTCGCTGGTAAGATTTAGTTGTATTAAATTTTGCTGATACGATCCCCATTTTGTTAAATCCGAACAACCACATTTGTCTTCAATAAATTCTTGAATATTATTACGCTTAAAGCTCATATTCCTCAAGATTTTGTGGTAGGTCTTGGCTTAACAGGTCATAGAAGAATGAAGCGACTTTCTTTCTGCCGCTTTTCCCATCCGAGGATTTAATATCAGTCTGAGTAATCAAATATGAATCTTCTAATTTCATTAAGTCAGACATATGCTGCTTGGTAAAATTTCGATCCGTTTGGCATCTAGAAATCAAGTGATCTACTAAGAAATCAAAAGCACCGCTAAACCCAGCCGCTTTCATAAATGGATTCTCACTTTTCTTATCCCATATCTTAGCAACAGTATAAGCATCTCTAATGGCAGAATAGAAATTGAGGATAATGCGTTGCTGCAACTCAATATCCATTAACTTATATTTCGCGAATGCTCCATCTTTTTCAAAATGAGGCTTCATTGCATTCACCATGATTGATAAGTCTATCAGCCCTGGCTGCTTTGTAGGACTTGGATAACGAACCATCTGAAAATATGGCGACTCGCGATTGGTATTCAACTCATCTATTATATCTTTTATTCGGTTTATAACATGTGCAGAGTCTTCAACAGCCTCCCCGAACAGGTCATATATAAGACTTTTTGGAACCGGCTTCTGTTCACTGTTAATATTAAGAAATATTTTGGCTGCATCAGAGGTCTTCAGATCAATAAACATGCTCACCAATACATCTAAATCTCCATATTTAGAATCCATATTTACTGCTTCTTGTATGCCAGCTATACGATGTTGACCATCAAGCATTTGAACACGTCGTCCCTGTAAAGGCAATATGATGCTATCCTTCTTTATTTTGGGTTGGTTATTAACGTCAGTCCAATTGAGAATAAAGCTATTGACAAAAGAATTACCTTGTAGCACAAAGTCCTTAATGTCGTTAATTCTTCGTTTATTAAGGACTCGTTGAACTGCACCTTGCTCTGTACTGCCACCACGAACGGCTACGTATTGAATAGGGAGCAAATCTTTTGCTTTCATCACAAATGTGTAACATGAGTGGCCCATAAAGTTGGATTCAATGTATCGGTATTCTACATTCATAACTGTATAGTTTATTTCATGTACAAAGTTACAACTTTTATTTGGCACAAAAAAATTAGAGGTTAGTATTTTGCTACAAATTTACTGACATTCAAATATATTTATTTCTATTCATTTTCAAGCAATTACAGCTTTGAGTATTTCTATGTTTTTTCCTTAGTTTGCCTTATTTTTCGCATTTAGTACACAATTAGTACGATTGGATTGTTAATATCTGTTGTGAGCCGTTTTCAAGTCTGATTACGCCTCATTACCTTTGCATCAAACAAAGATAATCACCTATGGCTAAAGTAGAAAGCAAAAATAAACAGAACCCCAAGCTCGTACAGTCCGAATTGCAGGACGGTCGGGCAAGTCTTGCGTTGGAGTATTATCTCGGACGCAACGAAACCCCGGTGCTTGATGAAAACGGCAACCATGTCCTCTATACCGAGGGGGCGATGAAAGGAAAACCGAAATATAGAATCAAGCATATCCGCAAACGAGAGGTGCTGAACCTCTATATATGGCTACACCCTCGCAACCAGCAGGAACGCACCCAAAACAAGAATACTCTCGCACTCGCCGAGAAGATACGGTTTGAGCGTGAGCAGGAATTTCTCGAAGACCGTGAGGGATACCGACTGAAAAAGGACGGTGAGAACGACTTTATCAAATACTTCCGCAAACATTGGGAGAACGAGTTGTATTCAAAGCCAGTGAGAACTACCTACAAGACCTCTCACAACCGCTTTATGAGATTCCTTGAGGCTACACCACGCTTCCAACGTTACACATCGTTTCTGCGCATGGAATTGATTACACCCGAAATGGTGACGAGTTTCACAGACTATCTGAAGAAAGTCGCCAAAGGAGAGGGAGCGCATAAGTCATACTATATGTTCCGAACCGTAATTCTCCATGCGATAGAAGAAGGACTGATGAAAAAGAATCCGTGCAAAGGAATCGTAATCCACCGTGACGTGAACACGCTGAAAAAAGAGATACTGACAATGGATGAAATCAAACGCCTTGCCGCCACTCATTACGAGGGTGAGGATACGGCACTGCAACGAGCATTTCTCTTTTGCTGTTTCACCGGCATACGCTGGTGTGACACCGTGAGCCTCACACACGCCAATGTCGATTTCTCGGCAAAGATACTCCGATTCAACCAACAAAAGACCGAGGGGCGTAGCGCACACAGCGGTGTCACAATCCCATTAAGTCCAACGTTGCTGAAACTCATCGGGAATCCTATACAACACACTTCCGAAAAAATATTCAATATCACCTGCTACCGCACAACCGCAATCACACGCTTGCAGAAATGGGTAAAGGCAGCAGGAATCAACAAGACTATCACATGGCATTGCGCCCGCCACAGTTTCGCTGTAAATGTGCTTGGTGCAGGAGCGAACATCAAGACCGTTGCCTCTCTAATGGGACATTCAAGTATCAAGATGACCGAGAAATATCTCCACGTCATTGACCAGCAGAAGCAGGACGCAATCAACAGCCTCGGCGACCTTGACTATGACTGCGAGGCGGTCAGCGTGTAGATTTTACACCGTGGCATTTTTGACACTTTGGCACTTTTGGAACTCTCCGACCGACATCGGAGGGTTCTTCTTTTTTCCGGCGGTCATCATCTATGAATTTTGGTTTGGTTCAGTACGGGGGGTATATATAGGGCAAATCCGAACCAAGACAATATATGAGGGCAGAGAAAAGAAAAAACGATGAAAAACGCTCGCATTTTCTGCATTATCCGCATTTTGGAACTTGAAAATGCAGGAAATGCAGATAGTGTGGCGGTGTCAGTCAACATTTTTCAGGAATTATCCCATTGCACACCTTGCATTCTTGCACACTTTGAAAATGCCAAAGTGTCAAAAATGCCACGGGGTAATATTGAAATAACACAGATACCACACACCCTTATTCCTTGATGAAGCTGACCCTTGATTGTGCAAAAGTGCAAAGAATGCAAGGGGGACAATGAGAAAAATCGGATTTTCGTAATCGGCAAGATACCGTCTGACTACCTCAAAAGGCTCTCTTCCGACGGTCGGATATAATCACTAAATTGCTACAGTCATTGCAGTGGATGTGTTGACTTAAACGAATACTGTCATTACACTGACTATCGTCATTATGACGATGAGAAAAAAAGGAGTGCAAGGATATGTTTCGGGATTCCTTTTTCTCCGAAAAGCCACCGCCGAAACCGCAGTCACTGCCGTGACCGCTCTTTGTTTTTCTCATTGCCATAGGAGGTCGTTTTAGGGTGGAGCGAGTTTATGCTTAGGTATTACCTGTAATCCCAAAACGCTCCACAACCTCATCACCCAGTAATGCCCTCTAACATCAATGATGAAATGACTGAATGATTAATCATTTAAATGACAAAATGACTGAGTGACTAATCATCTAATCATTCAGTCATTCCGTAAATCAATATCAAAGCCAATGCGAAATACAACCACAACACCGTCATGGAAATTACACCGACAGGAAATTCCTTAGCTCATTAGGGAATTTTCCAAGCCGCATTGACAAGTCAACGCTGAAAATATCCCGAATGAGCCAAAGGTCAACCTTTGGAATCCGAGGATTATTGAATACCTTTTGGAAAACAAATTGTACTCAACTAAGATTAACCCTTCTGATTAATAAATCCTTCGCATCCATCTTTCCTTATCTTTCATTCCCCATTGGACATGCCACGCTCTGCCATTAGTCTTATCCAGCAGAAGGAATTGATACATATTCTGTGTTGGATAAAGTTCAAACAAACTGCCACTGCTCCATGAGAGGTCTTCATTGTTAATAGAAACAGACCCTTCCTTATCGGTGTCCAAAGACCATTGAACTTGCTCTATTCTCCCAGTTCGTGTATCCAATTTAAGAAAGTTATATATGTTCTCTGTTGGATAGAATTTATATCGGTCATTTGCTTCACTCTTGAGAATTCTCATATCTATATCCTCAAGTATTGTTGCTATATATGAAGATATAGAGTCATTCTTGTTACTTGTCGAAGTCTCACCCTGTGCCGAAGAGCTTAATGCACAGAGCAGCGCAAATGTTAAGAGTATAAATTTCCTCATAATAAAGATTGTTGTTATATGTCATCTTCAATTTTGGCATTTCTGTGATAACCATGACGGATAAATGGATCTACAAAAATAAGTTCTTTGTACCATACTCCCTCGGGATTCTTCTTATTCTGCATGCGAAAGAAACCTCTAACAGGAATGTCATTGTCATTGATTATCTTCTTGAACCATTTTGAATCCATAACAATGACTTCCTGACCACATTGATTGATAACCTTCTTCTTTTCTACATATTCAAGTGGCGTTCCAGCAACCGCAGTAAATGTGCCTTGAGGAATAATTAGAGGCTCGACTTTTATATATTTCTTAACGGCTAAATATACGGCAATAAAGCGAAGTCGAATTCCAATTTCATCAATGCGATGTTGAATAGTACCAGCCAACAAGTTATCATCATATAAAATTGAGTCAGTCATTAATAATTTGGGCTGTCCATCAACAAATTCATATCCGGCAGAGAAATGGAACATACTATGTCCGTTTTGTTCATTAAAGAACCAAATATTCAATTGATTGTCGCCAAAACCATAAACTAAGGTTTCATTGTTACGAAGTATAAGAATACCACACTCATCCGTTTCGCTAAACTCTTTGAATAAATCCGGCATGATTTTTTCAAAAGCTGGTGCGCTTTTCTCCATAACTCTTTCGAAGGAAGGCATTACAAG
This sequence comes from Bacteroidales bacterium, assembly GCA_910575615.1. Lineage (GTDB taxonomy): Bacteria > Bacteroidota > Bacteroidia > Bacteroidales > Muribaculaceae > UBA7173. The sequence goes on from CAJTEX010000018.1 coordinate 54,014, forward strand.
TTCAGGCAATCCCCATTTGGGTTTCATCGCTCGTATTTCCTTTAAATGTTTCAACTCTTCATTGAGAATTTCATAGTTCTCTCTATTTTGAGGAGCGGCGAACGTCAAACCCTCCTGAAATCCAGGTGTGTCAGGATTAAGCAACCAAGTGATAATAGGGCGTTTTTTGATTATCATAACGTGCTATGGGATTAGTAAATTTCTTCTTGGACCTTCTCAATCATATCAGAAATATCGTTCGACGATGATATTGCGATCATAACTTTTGAGATTGCCTCATAATCTTCTTTTGGATATGCAGACTTCTCATTAAAATCCTCATCACAAAAGAATACATATTCTCCGAATAAATCAAGAGTTCCTGCCCCATTGAGGCTTTTGAATTTGTGATATACTTTCCACCCGTTAAAATCACCAATCTTCAACAAAGCCTCTGCTTCCAAATAGGATTGTCTGCTTTTTATTTTGGAGAATTGGTTTTGGATTCGGTATTTTGTCTTATCCAAAAGTCGTTGATTGTTATCTCGTTCTTCTTTTGCCCTGCGGTATTCCCCCTTACTATATGCTGATGAATATCCACTCGGAGACCAAATCTCCATAGAACTTTCAGCACTTTCGATTTTATCTGCATACTCCTGTGCTGATTGAAAAAGCTTCAACATATCCAATGTGAGTTCAATTGCCTCCCTATCCGTTGATAGCGCAACAAAAGAACTATCAACTTTTGTTTGCAGTGGTTCATAACTATCAAAATGATATAAAACACCTTTAAGATAATTAGCTGCCATTTCTTGTGCCTTTTCTTCTTTGGATTGTCCACAAGAACATAATCCTATAAGGGCAACAAGAGTAATAATCAAGGATTTCGTTTTCATATCGCAGGGGTTCGATTGGTTGATGTTGTTCTACTTGCAACTCCTTAAGCAGACTAATTAAAACACAAAGCGTGGAACTGCAATGCCACGTCTTAGAATGGAGGCCCTGAGAAAGCCTGTGAGCAGATGTAACAATAGCAGCCCACGCCATAGCGTGAGAACCACTATGCTACTCTTGCTCTGTCGAAGTTTCTCAGGTTTCCACTCTCAAGAGATAAGCATAACGCTTCTTATTTTTCAAAATGTCGTGATGGGATTACTCCCAATCAATTGCAAAGTTACGACTTTTTGTGTTGCGAGTCAATAGGCTGGGCAAAAATAAGTTTGGTTTGGTTCTATATATAGATATATAAACCGAACCAAACCTATAAATATATGCGATGCAAAAGAGAAATGCCCACCTAAATTTTTCTTTTCACCAGCCCATATCCCTACACCAACCTTACCACCGAAAGAAGAAAATCAAGGCAAATAAATAAAGTTAACGACAGCAAATTATCTATAATTCGTTTCTATGCGTTTTCGGACAGCTCTCTATTTAGTACGAATTTAGTACATCTTCATACAATTATATCATTGATAATCAGCATTAATATACCTTAAACTAAAATTGAGGTTAGATTTTTGTGATACAAAAATCGTCGCAACCATGTTGCTCCCCTCGCCACCCTCCATTACACCGGGTGGAGCGGTACACCGGTGTACCGAATCCGCTTTGCCCCTCCATTTTAAAACCCTCAATCCCCCCACGCCAATGAAACCGAAATCCCCGACCCGCAAATCGAATCTCAGGGCAGGACACCGCAACGGTCGTCCGTCCCTGCCCGAAGAGGAACGTCAGTCCTACGTCCGGCACACGCGATACAACGAGGCTGAAAACGCCCTCCTGCTTGCCAATGTCAAGCGCACGGGAATGAAAAATGTCAGCGAATATATCCGCTCGGTGACGCTCAATCCCCACATTGTTCCACGCCTCAATGAATCAGAAATGAGAATCGCCCGCAATCTCTCCGGCATGAGCAACAATTTCAACCAGCTCCTTCGCCTCTGCCATCAGCGAGGACTCGATGCCATGGCCCGCGATGTGCAATACTGCCTCAGCCAATTCCGCGAAATCTTCGCAAAATTAAGCTCTTAATTTCCTATGATAGCATATATAATAAGCGGCTCAGGCTTTGGCGGATGTGTCGATTATGTCACCCGCCGCAAGCTCGAAGAAAAGCTCTATAAGGAGCAGTCGAAAGGGCTGAAAGCCGATGAAAGGAAATATGAGGGCAACAAAGGTGAGGATATAATCGACCATCTTTCCAAAGACTGGAAACTCCTGTCTTCCTCCGGCGACATAAGGATATATGAAGGCCGCAAGGCTATGGCTGACGACATCGCCCGACCGTCACGACAACGTAAGCCTATAAAAGACCCGGTCGGTCATATATCCCTCGACTTTCACCCAGACGATGCTCCGAAGATGACGGACGAACTTATGACCGAGGTGGCGCAGGAATATATGAGGCAGATGGGGCTGACCAATACCCCGTACATAGTGGTACGACATTTTGACAAGGCGCATCCGCACTGTCATATCGTTTTCAGCAGAGTTGACTATGACGGAAAGATTCTGACGCAGACCACCAACTTCAAAAAGAATGAGCGCGTCTGCAAGGCTCTCAATCTGAAACACCGTCTCACGCAGGGCAAGAGCAAACTTAATACAGATGTTTCAAAACTGCGGGGAAAAGATAAAATCCGTTATCCGCTTGTCCACAATATAGCCAGAGTGTACATCCGTCCGGAGATTCAGGGCTGGAACTCGTTTCTCATTGCTCTTAAGCGGCAGGGTATAACGGTCAAGGAAAAGACCGGCCAATCAGGGAAAACGAACCTGTATTACTGCACAGGCAGACATGAATTCTGGTATAAGAAACTCGATCCCTTTTTCAGCCGCGAGAATCTTGAATTGAAATTCAAGGCTCGCCGAGAGAAACAACAAGCGGCAAAGACTCAACCCGGAACCGCACCACAGCCTAAACCGCAACGGCAGTCACAGCCTAAATCAAAGCAGCCGGAGCCTATTGTGATCCCGCCATTGCCGGATATAGTATGCGGCGTAAGGATTGACCGACTAAAGCAACAAGCCTATCAGGAAGGCAAGTTCATCAGCATCGGAATCTGTGACCCCGGAGGCGTTGTGCCAATCAACCATTGGATTTGGTACGATTTCGACAAACGAGAACCCGTAATGAGCCGTACATATCCCTCCGACCACAAGATTCCGGAAGCCTTCCAGCGACAGTTGGCGTCTAAGCAATCTCCCGCATCGTCATCGCAGGGCCCCGGAATCCGATTCTCATCGCCTTCTCTCGGTGGAAATATTCCCGAAGAACAAGGCTTTGCCTGCGGTGGTGGAGTGCCGGACGACTTCAAGCACTTCCTTGAATTGCACCCCGGCATGAGCATCGAAGAGGCTTTGCACCGTTTCCGTGACGAGCAGAAAGCAAAACTGCGACGAAAAGGGCCAAAACTACACTAATCAAAAAATCCACCGAGAGAAAATCACTTCTTTCGGTGGATTTGTGTTTACATCAGATGTTTTAATGCAAAATTTATTATTCGCCATCGGCGAGTGACTATAAGGCTCCTATAATAAGAGGACTCACATCATTACTTCATGATTGCAGAGCCAGATGAACTAACGGTCTGGACTTCGTTACCACGTTGTATCTTTTTTCCAAAACCAAATGTGTAGCTCGCGGTGATGTTGACAAACTGATGGCTGCTCGAATTATATACCGTATTGTATTGGTCAAAATATTTGCTCGTAAGACTTGATGTCTGGTCAACCCAGTTTTTACGGAAAATATTTACTGCCGACACGCTGATATTCCAGTTTTTATTGCGCCAGCCCACTTTAAGTTGATATGATGATTTGCCTCGATAAAAAGTGTCATGAAGAGAATACTGCATCAACCCTCGGTCGGCGGTGGAGTAATAAAGCGAGGCGTAGAATGATTTAAGATAGTATGTCGCGCTGGTCGACACCATCAGATAATTGTATGTATCGCTATAAATACCAGTAAGTTTGCTGAACCACATTCTCGGTTGAATCTGCAATACAAGCGAACGATTGAAAAATCGACCGGTGAACGAAACTCCGATATCAAAGTTCTGACAGTCGCCGCTGTTGATTACCGAACGTAACATCATACCATCTGGACCGGTAGGCGTGAACAGAGGCACCGGCCTGTCAAAATATCGGCTCCACCCGCCTGATGCCGAAAGTTGATAAGGGTTGTTAGGGAGCCATGTATATTGTAGGTCAACGGAACTCCAACGTGTATTTTTCAGTTCAGGGTTTCCTGTCTTATACAACAACTCGTTTTCCTGAATAACAGTCGGAGTTTTATCTGATTGATCAACGAAATTACTGTTATAGCTTGCAGTAAGATTCAATGAGTGTTTCTGATTAAAGGCATATTGAGTGTCAAGATTAAAAAGAGGCACAACATCCGACATACATGTGCCGTTGATTTCGTTGCGTTCACCTATCAATCCACCTTCAAAACGTCCATAAAATTTGTCAGCCTGAAAAGTATAACCTGCCATTGCGCCGTATGCCAATTGATGGAAACGTTCAGTTGAAACGGTGGAGCCGGAATATATCACCTTATCATTGTTGAATATGTAATAGCCTTGCAAATCAATAACGTTGCGCTCGTTTATCGCCTTGTTGACCTGCAACATAATTTGCCCCATCGCAGCCTCATCACTGGCATTGGTGTTAATTGCCGTCTCTCCTGCACCTTGATAAAGACTTTTGCTTTTTGTCTTCTGATATTGCAGCTTGGTGACTGCATTCAGTTGGAAGTTCCTACCGAGGTCAAAGTAGAAGTTCCCGGTCCATGTGGGATATATCACATTTGAACTTGATGTGGAAATATAGTCGGATGTCTGATATTTTTTCGGGGTGAATGTTACGGTTCAATTGGAGTTAAGACGCGGCCTGTTGGTAGCATCAAGCGATAATATGTTGGAAATAGACATTTTGTCCGTACCATAGATAGCACGGAAAGAAATACCGAGATTGTTTTGTTGCAATCTGCTGTAACCTATTTTATTTTCGCGTGTGACCTCATTCATTGTTCCATCATTAGCAGGGAAACGGAAAATCTGCGTTCTATCGGTTCCCTGATTGTGGCGGTCAGTGTATTTGTCGGATACTATCATGTCGTATGTCATACGCTTGTATGCCAATTTTCCATAGGCAAGACCGCTTCCAGAACCGGCCATTATGTTTCCGCGTCCGGTAAGTTTGGAATAACCGCCAAACTCATATCGCCTTAAGGAGAAGTTTACAACGTATGGTTTATGTTGATAGCGAGGGTCTGTTGGATATGCGAGGTACTCAACTTTTCTCACATCCTCAGGACGAAGAGCCTCAAGCTGTTCCTGCGTTGCAGGCTGCATGTCAATATAGATTGAAACTGGCTGTCCGTTAAGAGTGAGAACTGTGTTGGACACCGGATTGACCTGAATATGGGGAATGCCCATCTGAGACAGCAAATCAATGGCATCTTGTGACGATTTCTTCTGATTACCGCCTGGAATGTAGGTTGATACCGCAGGCTTTACATTCTGCATCTCTCCCTCAATAACTACTTCATTGAGTTGTTGCCCCTTAATAGTATCGTTCTCTATATTCTGTGCTTCCAATGCTAAATATGCGAGGCACATGATAAGTGTGCAGATTATCTGTTTCATTACTAATACTTTATCTGTTCAACATCTTCTTTTGAATGTCAATAGAGACCTTTTCGCCATTTACAGTCAGAATCACTTTACAACTTCTGAAGACAGTGAAACGCTTGAATTTCAGTTTATAAGTGGCGACACTATTGATGACATCACATCTGATTTGCTGCGCGGGATATTCTTTTCCATTGTTAGACAGGACAGCATCTGTGATCTCGACATTTTCAGGAGCATTTTCATCCACGAGGACGACATTGGTTCCGTTCTTATTGTTTATACTCTGATACCTGATTTCAGCAGATGCCCCGAGCATGACGAGGCATAACACTGCCATTAAAAATAATCTTTTCATATGATACGTATTTGAGTTTTGATGATGCAAAATTAGCGTCAATAGCTATCGTAAACAAGAAAATTCTCGATAAAACTGTCCTCAATAACGTACATAAGAAACTGATAATCAACATGTGGAATAATTGTGAATTCCTCACTATGTAAATCAGCTGATTACGCTTACATTTTTGACACAAAATATTCCTTGTCAGGAGCGTCAGAAGCGAGAATGCGGTCTTTAAGGCGACTTCGGCGATTATAGAAATTTTTTAAGTACATGACAAAAATTTGAAAACATCGAATTTTGTGGTATAAGTCGGACGCAGAAGTATTGTTGAAATCTCCTCCAAACCATACTTGACAAGCGACTTTGCCTTTCTTCCATGTTTCA
>CAJTEX010000019.1 GCA_910575615.1 Bacteroidales bacterium
GATCGCCGATGCGATCCTCGACAGGATCGTGCACCACTCGATAAGGATAGAGCTCTTCGGAGAGTCCATCCGCAAGTTGCAGAATAAAATCAAATGATTAATTTTGTAAATAAATCTTAATTATCAACACGCCATCAGAAACCCCCAGACCCTATTGTCAACCCCTGTAAAAACTGTCCAAAAATCACAGGTTATCAATGGGGGGCAATTTAAATAATCCATAGGGGGTCAATTTGTTGAGAATATCCACTTAATGCTACCAATTTCACATCGCCTCAAATGACAAGCCCTTTTTCGTAAAACAGGTGTAACTTATTATATTTGTAGAGAATATATGATTTTGTCTTTTTTTACCGGACAGCAATATAATTATTTAACGGCTTTTGGTAGGCTACCCGCCGAAGAACGCCATAGAATCAGCAAAGCAAAAAGAAGTGAAACGACGCGGAAACATATACGGCGAATTTAGCAGCGTGGAGAATATAACCCACGCTATAATCACGTCGCCGAGCCGCAACAAGAAGAAACCCCGGCGACTTGCAAAGACCGTCGAGGAACAGGCGAAGGAAATACACGCCCTTCTCGTTAGCGATAGTTTCCGCCCGTCGCCTTCTTACACCGTTACAATTCACGACCCCAAAGAACGACTTCTTACCATACTTCCCGAAACGCCCGACAAGATAGTACACCGCGCCCTGTTAAACGTGCTTCGCCCCATTTGGGACAAAGTATTTATTTCCGCTTGTTATTGTGGAGTGAAGCGGCGCGGGCAACTTCCGGCAGCTAAAAAGGTTTTGGACTTCTTACAGGAAGCCCGGCAGAGCGGCCCGGTATATTGTCTTAAATTCGACATAAGGAAGTATTACCCTTCCATAGACCACGGCGTAATGAAGGGAATAGTACGCCGGAGCATTAAGGACAAGCGGATACTTAAAATTTTGGACGACATTATAGACAGCGAACCCGGTATTATGCTCGGTAGCCCGCTTAGTCCATACTTCGCCAACCTTTATATTACGCCGTTGTGCCATTGGCTCAAGGAGAAGAAGGGCGTTAAACACCTTATTGACTACGCCGACGACTTTGTTATACTTTCCAACGATAAAGAGGAATTGCACCGTTTACTCGCCGAGATTGAGGACTACACGACCAACAAATTAAAAATAGAGGTCAAGAGGAATAAGCAAATTTTCCCGGTAGCCTTAGACCGAAGCGACAAGCACGGCCGGGGCATTGACTTTTTAGGCTTCGTCTTTTACCTTAACGAAACACGGATAAGGAAGGGTATAAAGCGAAACCTCTGCCGGAAGTTGGCAAAGTTACGGAAAGCCAAACACCCCGTACCCGAAAAGGAGTTTTTACAGGCACTTGCGTCGTGGTGGGGTTGGCTTAAATACAGCGATAGCGACTATTTTATTAACAAACTAAACAAGAAAAGCCCGTATGAAATCAAATTCAGACGTTAGGCCGGCGGCTATTTTGCCGCTCGGTAACGGTGCCTTCCACTATAACTACAACGTGAAGGCCCGCACACAGGAAGCAGAACCCGCACCCCAGGCCGACGAAGGCAACCCCGAAGGAGTGGAAACCGCCGTAATGGTGGAATCGCCCCGAATTGTCTACGACTACGACACCGTGGAAGTGTGGGGCAACCCGAACTATAAAGAGATAGTCCGCGCCGTCATCCGCGCCGAAGTTTCGGAAACGGAAGAGTTCGGACTGATTAACGACTACAACGCCGCCCGCGCCGGACTTGTAGAGGAAGCCGAAGCCAAGGAAGCCGAAGAACGCTATACCGCGCACCTTCGCCGCGTCGCCGAGATTAAGGCGATGGTTAAGGTAGACCTCGCCGGGGCCGGGTACTAACCAACCTATACAACGATGGAGTATTTACCCGAAATAATTAGCGCGTTGGCTGTGATTATTACCGCGTGGTTCAGTTACAACCAATACGCAAAAAATAAACTTACCGACTTGAAGGTAGAGCAGATGCAGCGCGACAACGAAGTAAAGCGTAAGCGGCGTTCCGACAATTCGGCGTTAGTCCACGGCGAATTGTGGGAAATACTTCATGAACTTAAAGCCGACCGGGTTTATATAGTTCAGCCGCACCCATTAGGCAACGAAAGCATGGTAAGCATCTACTTTGAAAGCAAACGCAAAGGAGTGGAGAGCATGAAGCCGCGTATTCAAAACCTAAAAATGTGCGACGTAGCGAAGTTTTGCGCCGACCTTACTAAGAACTTGTTTATGTTCATAACTGACATAGACAACCAAGTAACCGACCGCTACGCAAAATCTTTACTTTCGTCGTGTGGCACGGAGCAGGTAATAATAAAGCGACTTTCCGATAATTCGCACGATTGGGTAGGCTCAATCTTTTGCGAGTTTACCCACGGGCAGAAGATAGACGAAGCCGAAGCCCGCGCCATTCTTCACGAAGCCGCTATGAATATTCAGTACATTCTGCCCGCCTTCATTGACTAACCAATATTAACACAGCATGGCAAATTTAGCAATTTTAGCCCCCTTCATTTTGTCGCACGAAGGCGGCTTTGTAAACGACCCCTTAGACCGGGGCGGAGCGACCAACAAAGGCGTTACTATTGCGACGTGGCGACAAGTTGGCTACGACAAGGACGGCGACGGCGACATCGACGTAGACGACCTCAAGAAGATAACCGACACCGACGCGGTGGAGCGTGTTATGCGTCCCCACTATTGGAACCGGTGGAAAGCCGACCGCATTACTTCGCAGTCCGTCGCTAACATTGTCGTCGATTGGGTATGGGCTTCCGGCAAGCACGGAATAACCAAGGTGCAGGCCCTTCTCGGCGTAACGGTGGACGGCATTGTAGGCGACAAGACCTTAGCCGCCCTTAACGCACAGCCGCCCCGCGTCCTGTTCGACAAGATTAAGGCCGCCCGCGTCGCCTTCATTGAAGGCATCATAGCCGCCAACCCTTCACAAAAGCGGTTTAGGAAAGGCTGGCTTAACCGCCTTAACCGTATTCAGTACGGAAGCCTTACCCACAACACGAACCCCGCTAAAAAAGTAACCTTCCCCGACGTATGACACGAATAGCCATTTTCCTAATAGCCGCCGTCGCCTTCTTCCTTTCCGGCTGTTCCACCACCCGGAAGACAACGGCGACCAAAACCCAGGCCGAAGCGCAGCTTACAGCGACGACCGCCGGACAGCAGCACACCGAAGCCACAGGGCAGACCGCAATAATTACCAACGTGCAGACCGACGAGAAGAAGAACGTAGTTATAGACTTCGCCAAGGTGGAATTTTACCCCGGCGAAGTTCCTACGCTTCCTTCCGACAGCACCGCCCCCGATTGGCTTAACGCGATAGTTCCGGGCGGATCCATTGAGGACGGCACGAAGGCGAAGCCCCCCAACGTGAAAAGTATCACTACGGGCCGGGCAGTCATTAACGGCGAAAAGAACGAGAGCCGGGCGACCGAAGCCACAGCCCAAGCGACCGCCACTGAGGACACCGCAATAAAAGCCGACGTTTCGGCGGCCCAACAGGAAGCCACCGAAACCAAGACCGAGGAAAAGCCGAAGTTCGCTATTTGGGATTGGCTTTACCTTATAGTTGTCGGCGGCTTTTCTGCCTATGCCTTATTTTACGGCGTAAAGACAATTATTAAAATACACAACGCCGCGAAGAAGGGCAGCTAACACAAGAACCGAGCCGGAAGCCGTGGGGCAGCTTCCGGCTTGTCTATTTCCGGGCATAACAAAAGAAAAGTACCCGAAAAAGTCCGTTTTTGGGTACTTTTTCGGGTACTTATTTGCTAATTCGCTGATTTTCAGCGTTACGAGCGGAGAAACAGGAACTGCCCGACAGCATGTTCGGCCTGCCAGAGCGACGTGAGTACCCCATGCCCGACGCAGCCCATGTCAGGGCGGCGGAAGCATACTTCCGTTATTGCCCCGAAGAACTCAAGCCCACACTCGCAAAAGCGATTCTCGCAAAGGCCAGACAATACGGAGTGGACGTGGAAAGCCCGACAGTGCTGTCATACGCCACCGAATGACATACCAATTTCATATGCAGGGATGAGTAGGGCCACCAGCCCCCTCCCATCCCTGCATACGCGTCCCAATCCCTTAAATTAAGCTAAAAGGAGCCAGTTTCATGCCAAAAAGCTTTAATTACTCTGCGATTTTACTTAACTTTGCCTCGAATTACCCTTTCGGGCCTCTCTCTTGAGTATGTCAGGGTGCGCAGCATCGTGCCCGCTCCAACCTTATCATCATGGTAGCAGAAGAATACAAAGACATAGCCCCTTTCGACGACGAGCAATTCTCACAGAAGATGGAGAAGCTGGTCAACGATCCCGGATTCGAGAACGCAATAAAATATGTGCTTCCCGGAAGCGACTTCCGCGAACTTGCCGCCACCCTCAGGAAAATCGACAACAAGGAGGATTTCCAGAAAAAGGTGATGCTCTCGATTCTCAGGAGGCTGGAAGAGGGCACTACCGACGGGGTGACAGACTCCGGCCTTGAGAACATCGACCTCGCCCAGCCACGCCTGTATATGTCAAACCATCGCGACATAGTGCTGGACGCATCATTCCTCGGACTGGTCATGATACGCCACGGCCTTCCTGCCCAGGAGGTAGCGCTCGGCGACAACCTGCTCATATACGAGTGGATTGAAAACCTCGTGAGGCTCAACAAAGGCATCATCGTCAAACGCAACCTCAGGATGACCAAGGCGCTCGAAGCCGCCCGTCAGCTCTGCGGCTACATACATTACTGCATAAGCCAGAAAAAAGAGTCGGTGTGGATCGCCCAGCGTGAAGGACGCGCCAAAGACTCCAGCGATGTGACCCAGGAATCAGTGCTGAAGATGCTGTCTCTCAACGGTGAAAGCGACAACATAGCCGCCCGCCTGATGGAGCTTCACCTGACACCGGTGGCAATATCGTATGAGTTCGACCCCAACGACTACCTGAAAGCCACCGAGTTTCTCGCCCGCCGCCGCGACCCCCAGTTCAAGAAATCACAGAAAGATGACCTGCGCAGCATGGAAACCGGCCTGCTCAAGCACAAAGGCCGCGTGCATTTCTCAATCTGCAAGGAAATCAACCCGGCCCTCGAGCCGCTGCTCGACTCCACAGACAAGGTGGAGATAATCCGCCACGCCTGCGCCATAATCGACAAGGAGATACACTCCGGCTACAAGATTTACCCCGTCAACTATTACGCCTACGACAAACTGGAAGGCACCTCAGAGTTCGCGGGCGAATACACCGCCGAGCAGGCCCATTCATATGAGGAATACTTCAACGGGCAACTCGACAAGGTGCGCCTCGAGGATGTCACAAAGGAGGAACGCGAGTTCATGCTTGAGGCAATGCTCAAAATGTATGCCAACCCCCTCCGCAACCAGTTAAAATCAACCGGCAACTAAAACCAGACAGCGACAGATGAGGGTCTCGCTTTTCCTGCTCCTGACACTGCTTGTCATCAACCTGGCCGTCGACTGGTATATATACCGCCAAGTGACCCACCGGTGCAGACGTCCTCAGCCATGGGGCCGCGTCGAGCTATGGTCGGCCATCCTCTTCTCGCTCGTGCTGATTGCCGGCATCATAACCCCGGCGCGAGAGGGGAACAACGACATACTGCTGGCCAAAATGTGGCTGATATTCATCTATGGCTCGGTGTATATCCCCAAGGTAGTCGGTGTGATATTTGACCTCATTGCCTCTGTGCCAAGGCTTTTCGGACACAAGAGGATAAAACCGGTGACAATCGCGGGCCTTGTGACAGCCATCATATTGTTCGGAGCCATCTGGTGGGGCGCGGCCATAAACCGCTTCGCCATAGATGACAAGGAGGTCGAAATAGAACTCACCGACCTGCCGGAAACCTTTGACGGCTACCGCATCGCCCAGTTTTCAGACCTCCATGTCGGCACATACGGCAATGACACCTCCTACGTGAGCAGGCTGGTCGACCACATCAACTCCCTCGACCCCGACCTGATAGTCTTCACCGGCGACATCGTCAACCGCAAGACCGATGAGATAACCCCGTTTGTTGAAGTCCTCGGCAGGCTCCACGCTCCCGACGGAGTCATAGCCATACTCGGCAACCACGATTATGGCGACTACATGACCTGGCCGTCGGATGAAGCCAAGAGGGAAAACATGCAGATGCTGTATGACACATATGACACAGCCGGAATCAACCTGCTGCTCAACCAGACTGAATGGATACGCCGCGGCAACGACTCCATCGCCATAATCGGGGTGGAGAACATCGGCGACCCGCCATTCCCCATCTACGGCTCACTGTCGAAAGCTTACCCCATCCCCGGCGATTCCACCACAAAGATATTACTCTCCCACAACCCGGCCCACTGGGTCGACTCCATATCCGGCAACGACAAGGCAAGAATCCAGCTCACTCTTGCCGGACACACCCACGCGATGCAAATCGAGATGTTCGGCATATCTCCGGCAGCCCTGCGCTACAAAACCTGGGGCGGTCTTTACGCAGACTCCCATGAGCGTCATCAGCTATATGTCAACATCGGAGCCGGCACTGTCGGCATGCCGATGCGCCTCGGAGCCACACCCGAGGTGACTTTGCTGACGCTGCGCCGCAGACGCTGATTGCTCACCGGTCACAGCATCCTGCGGCGGGATTCACAGGCGCTCCTCACCTAAAATCACAAGAACTTTTGCCATGGCCTCCTCATTGACCATACAGCAGATCATCGCCCGGGAAATGAACATCCCCGAGCAACGAGTCAACGCCACCCTCAAGCTGCTTGCCGAGGGCGCGACAATACCATTCATTTCCCGATACAGGAAGGAGGCCACCGGAGGGCTTGACGAGGTTGCCATATTCAACATCTCCGAGAGATTCGACTCCCTGCGCGAGCTGGCCGACCGCAAGCTCTACATCCTCGAAACAATCGAGAGCGCCGGCGGCCTCACCCCTGAGCTTCGTCAGAAAATCGAGGAGACATATGACGCGCCGACCCTTGAAGATCTATACCTGCCATTCAAACCCAAACGCCGCACAAGGGCACAGGTCGCACGGGAAAACGGCCTTGAACCTCTCGCCAAAATAGTGATGTCGCAGAAATGCGCCAACCCCGAGGATGCCGCCAGCCGCTACCTCAACGACAAAGTGACAGACACCGGGGCCGCGCTTGCCGGAGCGTCAGACATCATTGCCGAGTGGGTGAGCGAAGACCAGCGGGCGCGCCAGAATGTCCGCAACCGTTTCCAGCGCCACGCACGCATCTCATCGAAAGTCGTTAAAGGGAAAGAGGAGGAGGCAGAGAAATACCGCTCATATTTCAAGGTCGACGAACCTCTCTCGCGATGCTCCTCCCACCGTTACCTGGCGATGCGCCGTGGAGAAGCCGAGGGATTCCTGAAAATATCACTGTCGATCGATGATGACGCGGCCATCGAGCGCTTGCAGCAGAACTTCATCCGCAAGGATTCCCGGGAGGCGTCAGCCAGAATCGTCGCCGACGCGGTGGCCGATGCCTACCGCCGCCTGATAAAACCGTCAATAACCACCGAAATCGAGGCAGAGGCAAAAACCAAGGCAGACACAGCCGCGATAGCCACTTTCGCCGCCAACCTCCACCAGCTGCTGCTGGCCGCGCCGCTCGGCTCAAAGGCTGTGATGGGCATCGACCCCGGATTCCGCACAGGATGCAAGCTGGTATGTCTCGACGCAAACGGCAACCTGCTCCACCACGACATCATATACCCTACCCCGCCTCGCAATTACATCGTGGACGCGACAAAACGTGTGCAGACCCTTGTCGAACGATTCGGAATCGAAGCCATAGCCCTCGGCAACGGCACCGCCAGCCGCGAGACCGAACGTTTCCTGCGCGGCGTGGAGCTAAAGCGCAAAGTCGAGATATATGTCGTTAGCGAAGACGGGGCTTCGGTCTATTCGGCCTCGAAGGTGGCCCGCGAGGAGTTCCCCGACTATGATGTCACAGTCAGAGGCGCCGTGTCAATCGCACGCCGCCTGATGGACCCGCTCGCAGAGCTGGTGAAGATTGACCCGAAATCCATCGGTGTCGGCCAATACCAGCACGATGTCGACCAGGGACGGCTCAAACGGCAGCTCGACATGACTGTTGAGACATGTGTCAACTCGGTCGGCATAGACATCAACACCGCCTCCCGCCAGCTCCTGTCATATGTCTCCGGCATAGGCGACACACTGGCGGCCAACATCGTGAAATACCGGGCCGAACACGGCGATTTCACCTCCCGCGCCATACTCCTGAAAGTGCCCCGCCTCGGCCCCAAGGCCTACGAGCAATGCGCCGGATTCATGCGTGTGCGGTGCAGCGACAACATCCTCGACAACACCGCCGTACACCCCGAGCGTTATCCCATCGTAGAAAAAATAGCCGCCGACAACGGCCTCTCGTTGTCGCAACTGGTCGGCGACCGCTCCGTCCTTGACCATATCGACCTATCCAGGTATGTGACAGAGGAAATCGGGCTTCCTACCCTTGAGGACATCCTTGCCGAACTACGCAAGCCGGGGCGCGACCCGCGCGAGAAAGCGTCGGAATTCGCCTTTGACGAGTCTGTGCATGAAATCACCGACCTCTCTGAAGGGATGGTGCTGCCCGGCATTGTCAACAATATCACCGATTTCGGAGCATTTGTGGACATAGGCGTGCATGTCTCAGGCCTCATCCACGTATCACAGATGGGAGAGAAGAGGGTCAAAAGCCCCTCCGAAGTGTTGAAGCTACGCCAGCAAATCATGGTAAGAGTCATCGGAGTCGACGTGGCCCGCAAAAGGATAAGCCTGTCGCTCAGAGAAACTGACAATCAATAACCGGTCACAATGCCACGTTACATCATTTCGCTCGGCAGCAACATTCCATCGGGCGACACGGAGATAAAACGCGCCCTCAGATGGCTTGAGGAGTTCGCCTCGCTTATGGCCGCGACCCCGGTCTACTCAACCCGCGACGCATATGATCCGGCCAAACCTGACTACACCAACGCCATCGCGGCGGTTCAATGCGACACCGATGCCTCCACACTCACCGGAAAGCTCAAGCAATACGAGGTCTCCCGCGGACGCGTCCATGGCGACGGCTCCGTCACAATAGACCTCGACATTGTGTGCCGTGACTCCGAAATTCTTCGACCGCGCGACTACACCGCCCCCTACTTCGTCGAGGGACTGTACCTGCTCGCCTCCGGAGGAAGATTCAGCAGGTAATCCACCCCCTCATCGTCCAATTCCCTGGCATACCTTATGCGGCGCAATGGCGGCAGCGATGGCGACAACACCACTCTCGAATGAGGGAAGGATGCCACCACTTCCATTATCTGTCCTTTGAATCCTCTCGACACGACCACGAATCCGGCATCCCTCAAATTCGCAGCCATATACGCCATGTCATCCTCACTCTTCACCACCGCGATACGGCAGTCATCCGCAATCCAGACCCCATGGCCCGCAGTGACCACAGACATTCCGCTGACCGAATCACCCACTCCTTCAAGCCGCGCCCCTCTCCTGCCAAGATAATCCCTGAGCCTTGACTCCGCCTGCAAGGCAATCTCCGGATAATATTTCGGAGCAGCGTCAGTCAGCAGCCTGACATCGCGACCGTCACGGCACACTATGGCCACTCCCCGGTTTGACCTCCAGACATACCACTCCTCTGACGGGCAGTCGGGACTGACAGCTACTGCCATACAGACCGAAACAGCCATCAGGGCCATTCCATTCAGCACATACACTTTCAACCCCTTGCACAACCCTCTCCAGACCATGAACATACCGACATAAATCGGCAACAGAATCCACCCAGGGAAATAGAATAAGGACGCGTCAATATTTCCCGGCAGCCCGGCAGTCCATTCGGCGACACGCTCCATCACCCCGTAGATGAAATCCAAGCCTCCCGCGAGTGCCGCCGACCGCAGCCCACACATACCGCCAAGCAGCATCACCGCTCCCCCCGCCATAAACAATGGCAACAACAGCGTCACCGGCAGATTGGCCACGAGAAGCCAGACCGGGAAATAATGGAAATGCCATGAAGAAAGCGGAGCCGTGGCCGCCACGGCCGCCAACGGCAGAAGGATAGCCCCGGCAACAAGGCATGCGACCCGGTTTCTTCCCATCCTGGTTTCCCTGAACCTCGACATCACCGGAGGGACAAACAGCAGGATTCCGGCCACGGCAACAAACGACAGTTGGAAACCTGGCATGAACAGGGCCGACGGCTGAAAAAGCAATATCAAAACCGCTGCCCCGAAAAGAGAATTCAACGAGTTGCTATGGCGGCCCGACAGTTTGCCGACAATCAGGAACGAGGCCATCATGACAGCCCTCACCACAGATGGCGACATTCCGGTCAACATCGCGTAAGTCCACAACGCCGCAAGCGTCACCCCCATTCTCACCTTACGGTTTCCGGCCATCTCAACCGGGAGGAGAAGTATCGCGAGGAGAAACACAATCGTGGAGACATGGGTACCGCTGAGCGCCAGGACATGCGACAGACCCGCGCGTGAGAAATTCTCCCTGACATCGGGGTCGACATCGCCTTCACCCAAAAGGACGGCAGCCATAAATGATGCTGCCCCCTGCGACAAGCCGCTGTGACGGACAGCGTCCAGCATATATCCACGCATACGGTTGAGCCAGCCCCTGATACCCGACGCTGAAGCTGTCAGACAGACATCACCCTCATCAGCCACGCAGACAGCCGACAGCCTGTGAATCCTCGCGAAAGCCGCCCCGTCAGATTCGTCAGGCACAGTCACCCCTGTCACGGGTGACAACAGCAATCCCCTGACCTCCACACTGTCGCCAATCTCCAGGAGATAAGGGAAGTCGTACACCGTCACACCGATTCTGACATCCCGGCCGACCTCCGCCACGACCCTCTGCGAACTGCCGTAATCATACACAGCCGACAACCTGCCCCTGAATGTCTCAATCTTCCCGGTCGCCACATCGGCCGATAAAGTGACCATCCACAGAGCCATGCCCAGCCCCATGCCCACAAAAGCGAACGCCATCCTGGGCCATCCACGCCATACAGCAAAAACAACCCCGGCCACCACAAGGAGGAGGCAAATCCCCGCTATGACAGGGTCTGCCGCCCCACACACGGCAATCCCGCCAGCCAGGCCGGCAGCTGGAACGAGAAGCGGTGTCTCTGAAAGTCCGATTCCACTGGTGTCTCGGCTCATGTCATATACAGATTCGAGGGTGTCTAATTTAAAATAAGCAACGACAAATTTAATGATTTTTCACTCATATGCAGCGCAATTTTTGTAACTTTGTGGCGTTTTTTCATAAACCGACCTCAATACATATTCAAGTCAAAATACAACAATTACCAATGTTTACAGAAAAACGAAGCAGTATGCTCCATGGGGTACTCCTGATTGGGCTCTTCTCGTGTGCGGCATTCTATATCGGTGAAGCTAAGTTCTTCAAGGATTTATCATTCAGCCCGATGATTATCGGCATCATTCTCGGAATGCTTTACGCCAACAGTCTCCGCAACCACCTGCCCGAGACATGGGTGCCTGGCATACAGTTCTGCTCAAAGAAGCTCCTCCGCCTCGGCATCATCCTCTACGGCTTCCGCCTCACATTCCAGGATGTCATAAATGTCGGTGTCGCCGGCATACTGATTGACGCCATCGTCGTGACCGTCACAATAATCGGCGGCGTGTATATCGGCAAACTGTTGAAGATGGACAAAGAGATTGCCCTGCTCACCTCGATCGGCAGCGGCATCTGCGGCGCGGCGGCTGTGCTGGGCGCAGAATCCACCATCCAGACCAAGCCTTACAAGACCGCCGTGGCAGTGGCCACTGTGGTGATTTTCGGCACCATCGCGATGTTTCTTTACCCCATCGCCTACCGCTCCGGAATCCTCGGCCTGTCGCCCACCGAGATGGGTATCTACACCGGCTCGACCCTCCACGAGGTGGCACACGCCGTCGGAGCCGGCAACGCCATGGGCACCGACATCTCAAATGTGTCAATCATCGTCAAGATGATACGCGTGATGCTCCTCGTGCCGGTACTCCTGTCGCTCGGCTACTGGGTAGCCCTCCAGTCGCGCAACTCCTCCACCGGCGGAGCCAAAGGCAAAGTGGCCATTCCCTGGTTCGCCCTCGGATTCCTCGCCGTCATCGGCTTCAACTCATTCAACCTCCTCCCCGCTGTGGCAGTCGACACCATCAACTACATCGACACCTTCCTGCTGACTAT
Organism: Bacteroidales bacterium; assembly: GCA_910575615.1. Classification (GTDB taxonomy): domain Bacteria; phylum Bacteroidota; class Bacteroidia; order Bacteroidales; family Muribaculaceae; genus UBA7173. The sequence continues at coordinate 12,289 of CAJTEX010000019.1, forward strand.
GGCTATGGTCGCCCTGGGAGCGGAGACCAGCATTGACAAGTTCAAGAAAGCCGGTGCCAAGCCCTTCATCCTTGCCGCCATCCTCTTCGTGTGGCTGATATTCGGTGGCTGGTTCCTGGCCAAACACCTCGCCCCCATGTTCCTTTGATTCACAGGCATACATTATAACAAACGCCACGGGGAGACGCGACTGACGCGTCTCCCCGTGGCGTTTACGGCGCATGCGATGTCCGCGCCCGGTCAGCTGTTCCAGATTTCCCACGAAAGGAAAGCCTGGAGGAGCAGCATCTCAAGCCCGTTTTTCACCTCTGCGCCCTGGGCCTGGGCCTTCTTCATAAACAAGGTCACATCCGGGTTGTAGAGCAGGTCATAGCAGAGATGATCGGGGCCGAGACATTCATAGGGGATGTCGGGAGCCTCGTCGACGTGGGGATACATGCCAAGCGGGGTTGTGTTGACAATCACCTTGTACTGCGCCATCACCTCCGGAGTCAAGTCGGCATAAGACAGCACGCCCGGCCTGGGAGTGCGCGATACCAACTGCGCCTCGACATCGAGCATGTCAAGCCCTACACATACAGCCTTCGCAGCACCTCCGGTGCCAAGCACCAAGGCCCGGTGGCGGCTGTCGGTGATAAGCGGGCGTATCGAGTCGGTGAATCCGGCCACATCACTGTTGAATCCGACCAGACGCTTGTTGTCGAGCAGTTTGCCTTTCTTGTCAGCCACGATTTTTATCACATTCACAGCCCCGGCACGCGCGGCGAGCGGGTCAATGTCATCAAGGTATGGTATCACCTTCTCCTTATATGGAATCGTGACATTCATTCCGGCAAGCGAGGGGGTGTCTTCCAGCAATCCGGGGAAGAAATCAATCGAGGCAATCTCGAAATTCTCATAACGCGCGTTGATTCCCTCGGCCTTGAACTTCTGGTTGAAGAATGTCCTCGAGAAGGAATGAATCAGCGGAAAACCGATCAGGCCATATGTCCGTTCATCTATTTTGCTCATAAATCGTGGGGATTATAGCGTAATGGTAATTGGATTCTCTCACAGGCGACCTTGGTCGCGATAGGAATAATAGCCCGTAGGGCCAATTATAAGATGGTCAAGCACCGCCACGTCGATTATCTTGCAAACCTCGGCGATCCGGCGCGTCAGGGAGTCGTCGGCAGCGCTCGGCACCAGGTTGCCAGACGGATGGTTATGGCAGAGTATCACTCCTGCCGACAGCCTGTCGATGATGCTTTTGGCAATCAGCTTCACATCCACCGAGGTCTGGGACTGCCCCCCTTTGCTTACCTGCTCCACCGACTGCAGACGGTTGGCCCTGCTGAGGTGCAAGACCCAGAACTCCTCGTTGTTGAGGCGTTCGAGCCGCCCCCTCATATATGAATATACCGCCTCGGATGAGGCCATCTGAGGGTCTTTGATCTGCAGGTCGGCCTGTGTGCGCGCGCCGAAAGTCATGGCGGCCACCAGCAATGTTGCCTTGGCCACCCCCATCCCCTTGTATTTCCTCACAAGCTCGGGAATGGATTTGCGCGACAGGTAGGCCAGACGGTTGTCATTGTCTTTCAGTATCTCACGGCTCAGATCAAGCACCGACTTTCCGGGAATGCCCGAGCCAATCAGCAGCGCGAGCAGCTCGACATCCGACAAAGACTCCATACCCTGCTTCAATGCTTTCTCACGGGGCTTCTCGTCATCGGTCAGGTCATGCATGGTCGCGCCCTTTGTCGCCACAGGCTTGCGTTGGGGCGCGTCATTGTAGGGCATAGCCTCAGCCGGGAAATCCCCGCCAGTGGAGAATATCGCGTCAAAGTCGTTCAAGAGAGATATGTCATCCATATGAACAGAATAGGGGCGTTTGTCAATATCATTTACCTTTCCTCATAGCGACCTCCTCCGCCACATCACGTCCGCGACGGCAGATGATTTTCACGAAATAGGCCTTTAGGAAGCCGCATCCATATCCGCCAAGCTGAATCAGCGACGCGGGTATGGCCTTGAAGGCTATCACGGGCGACGAGGTCGAGACCAGCGCGGTCTGCCATATCATGAACAGGTAGAGCGCCAACGGAGCCAGCCACCAGGGGCTGACAAACACAGCCAGCAGAACCATGGCCGCCACTCCCAGCACAAACACAGCCGGAAGCCAATGCACCAGCTTCATCGAATCGGGATATAGAAGCTTGAGGGTGATGCGCGACATGCCGAAGACATAGACCTGCCGAAAGAATTTGCGGAAGTCGACGCGGCGCTTGTGATAGACAGGCAGGTCGGGATAAAGCCCTATGGTGAATCCGGCCAGACGTATGCGGGTCGACATGTCGATATCCTCCGAAAACATCTCGCGGAATCCTCCCACCTTCTCATACACCTTCCGCGAAAACCCCATGTTGAATGTGCGCGGGGTAAACTTCTCTAGGCTCACCCGTCCGCCCCGTATTCCTCCGGTGGTCAGGAAAGAGGTCATAGCGAAATTGATGGCTTTCTGGGTGGTTGAGAATGAACTGTCGGCCGCGTCAGGGCCTCCGAAAGCGTCATATGGATGGCTTTTCCTGAACCTGGCAAGTTTTGAGAAATAGTCGGCCGGAATGACACAGTCTGAGTCAAAGAATATGAAATATTCTCCCACGGCACGTTCCAGGCCATAGTTGCGGGCTATCGAACGCCCTTCGTTCTCCTTGGAGAAGTAACGCGCGTTGAGCCCTTTGGCCGCATATTCCCTGACGATGTCACCGCAGGGCACAGTCGAACCGTCCTCGACAATCACCACCTCAAAATCCTTTGAAGTCTGGCTGAGCAGGCTGGCAAGCAGCTCGGCGACCTCTCCGGGGCGGTTGTAGACAGGCACTATTACGGAATATGTGACAGTTTTCTCGTTCATATGGTGTGGTATGTCAGGTTGTGGTCAGTCCATTCTGCTCTTGTAGTCCTCATATGAAAACTCCCGCAGCATCTCGATTTTCCCGTCAAGTCGCTCAAAGACCATAGAGGGATGTGATATGCCGTTGAACATGTTGGTTTTGACCGTGGTGTAATGGTTCATGTCCTCCAGCGTCAGGCGGTCACCCTCCTGCAGCTGACGGTCGAAACGCCAGTCGCCCATATAATCGCCGCTCAGGCATGAGTTGCCCCCGAGCCTGTACACATGCTCCCCGTCGGGGCAGCTTTCGGTTATGGCCGGCTGGTAAGGCATCTCCAGGGTGTCAGGCATATGGCATGCGAAGGAGGCATCGATGATGGCGGTCTTTATCCCCTGGTTCTCAACCACATCTACCACCGAGGTTATGAGGTCGCCGGTACGCCAGGTGAAAGCGCTTCCCGGCTCCAATATCACTTTCAGCCAGGGATAACGATTCCTGAAGCCTTTCAGCAAGCCGATGAGATGGGCAGTGTCGTATCCCTCGCGGGTCATAAGATGGCCGCCCCCCATATTGACCCATTTCACCTGCGGCAGGTACTTGCCGAACTGTTGCTCGAAGGCGGCCAACACCTTCTCCAGGTCATAGCTCGAGGACTCACACAGCTGATGGAAATGGAGCCCTTCGACCCCGTCGGGAAGCATATCCCCTATCTGCCCGGCAGTAACTCCGAAACGGCTTCCGGGGAGGGCCGGATTGTATATGTCGGCCTCTATGACAGAGCAGCTCGGGTTGACCCTCAGACCGGGGGACACCCGGCGGCCTGTCTCGGCGTTTTTGGCGTTGAAATCATCGACTTGCCCCTTGTAGCGGGCAAACTGGCTGAGCGAGTTGAAGGTCAGGTGGCTGCTTCCAGCGAGATACTCCCCGATGGTTGCCGGGGTGTAGGCCGGGCAATATGAATGGCCGAGGCACCCAAGTTCCTCATTTCCCAGGCGCAGTTCGTTGAGCGACGAGGCGGTGAACTTCACGCCGTATTCCCTCATCACCCCGAATGTGCGCCACAAGGCGTTTGCCTTGAAAGCCATTATGATGTCGACCCCGGCCTGGCTGGCCACGTCGGAAATCAGCGACAGGTTGCGCCGCAGCCTGTCCTCGTAAACGATGTAATATGGAGTATGCAGGTTCATTGTCAGTCTGATAATATTTTGAATCGGGCGAATTTGAGCAGCAATATCTTGCGCTCCGCGCCGGTGAAGACCACCGTTATCTTGGCGCCCGAGGGATTGTCGTCGACATCCTCGATGGTGCCGTGGCCGAAACGCCCGTGTATGATTTTCAATCCGCCATACAGCTCCGAGATGTCGTGTATGGTGAAATCAGCGTCTGTGAGACCGGTATCCTGGCGGCTTTTGTTTCCGGCCACTGTCTCCTCAAGCTTGCGGCGGGATTTCTCGAGCCACGACGCGCTCGCCCCTCCCCCTCTTGCAGACTGATATGCCGGTCTGCCCCCTGGATTGGAGAAGCCCCCGGCAGCTCCCTGGCTGTGATACGAGGCGCGGTAATTGTCGAGCGGATTGATGCCGCGCGGCGCGTCATCGAGGTCAGAGCCTTGAATCATCTTGAGGTATTGCGGGTCGATGTCGCGCAGGAAACGTGACGGACGGGTTACCATCGTCTGCCCGTTGCGGTAACGCGACGAGGCGTATGACAGCATGCAGAATTCCTTGGCCCTGGTTATGGCCACATACAGCAGCCGTCGCTCCTCCTCGATGGCCTGCAGGGAGTCTGAGGCCATCGCCGAGGGAAACAGCTCCTCCTCCACCCCGACCACTATCACATTTTTGAACTCCAGGCCTTTGGCGGCGTGGACGGTCATCAGTGTCACCCGGTCTTTCGAGGTGTCTTTCTCATCCTGGTCGGTGGCGAGCGACACCTCGGCGAGGAAATCCGTCATCGAAATCGCCGGATTTCCCTCCTCGATTCTCTCGGCCACGAATTCCTCGACATTCTTCTGCATCTCCATCAGGTTCTCCTGTTGCGAGACACTCTCGGGGGTGTTGTCGGAGATAAGCGAAGTAAGCAGCCTGGTCTTCATATAGATTGACCGGGTGAGCTGGGCAGCGTCCTCCCCCGACGCGTTGAGCCTGTTGAATTCCTCCACAAGCTCCCTGAAGCCGTCAAGTTTCTTACGGGTGCCGTTGTTGACATTCAGGTCAGCCGGATCATTCAGCACCCCCCATATGCTTATCCCGCGCTCTATGGCCGAGTGGACAAGCTTTTTCAATGTGGTCTCACCAATGCCACGGGCCGGATAGTTGATCACACGGCGCAGGGCCTCGTCATCATTGGGATTTGTGGCGAGGCGGAAATATGCAATCGCGTCCTTGACCTCCTTGCGCTGATAGAATGAAAGACCGCCGTAGATGCGGTATGAAAGCCGCCGTTTGCGCAGCGACTCCTCAAACCGGCGGCTCTGGGCGTTGGTGCGGTAAAGTATGGCGAAATCGTTGAGACCGTCGCGATTGGTCATCTGCAGCCTGGCGATACGGTCGGCGACAAGCGACGCCTCGTCGAAGTCGCTGTAACAGCGACACACCTCGATTTTGGCCCCGGAGTCATTCTCAGAGAACACCTCCTTGCGTATCTGTTCGGAATTCTTGTCAATCAGCGAATTGGCCGCGGCCACTATGTTGCGGGTCGAACGATAGTTCTGTTCAAGCTTGAAAACCTTCAAATCGGGGTAAGCCTTCTTCAGATTGAGTATGTTGCGTATGTTGGCGCCTCGGAATGAGTAGATGCTCTGCGCGTCATCGCCTACCATCGTCAGGTTTCGGCTACCCTTGCAAAGCTGCGACACGATGCAATGCTGGGCGAAATTGGTGTCCTGGTACTCATCGACCAGCACATACCTGAAAAATTCGCTGTAATGGCGGCACACCTCGGGATAATCCCTGAAAAGCACGTTGGTGTAATATAGCAGGTCGTCGAAATCCATCGCCCCGGCCACATGGCAACGGTGACGGTAGGTGGCGTATATGTCTACAAGCTGCCCGCGTTTGGCCCTGCGGTCCGACTCCATCAGCTCGCGGTCGGCACGGTATTGCGAGGGGCTTATCAAGGCGTTCTTCGCCATCGATATGGCGTTCTGCACCACATTGGGTTTGTAGACCTTGTCATCAAGGTCCATATCCTTGACAATCGACTTTATCAAAGCCTTTGAGTCATCCGAATCATATATGGTGAAAGAGGGGCTGAAACCGATTTTGTCGGCATTCTGGCGCAATATCCTGGAGAATATCGAATGGAATGTGCCCATCCACAGCTTGCCGGCCACCTGGTCGCCGACAAGCTGCCTGATGCGCTCGCGCATCTCGTTGGCGGCCTTGTTGGTGAATGTCAGCGCCATCAGCCGCCAAGGCTCGAACTCCTTGGTCAGAAGATGGACTATCTTGTAAGTCAGCACACGCGTCTTTCCCGAACCGGCCCCGGCTATGACAAGCTGGGGGCCGTCGAGATATTCGACCGCCTCGCGCTGCTGGCTGTTGAGTTTCGAGAGGTAATCCTCCATAGACGTTTTTTTCCTGTTCTCCGTTCTGCAAGGGTGTGGGTGGCCTCAATGGCTGCGGGCTGCCGACTTCAAGGCCAGGGAGGTGAAGAAATCACGCGCCTCGGGAGTCATCTCAACTCCGGTTAATGCCTCAACGGCCTCATTGGCGTAACGCTCAATGAGGGCCTGCGACTCCTCCTTAAGGCCGAGGTCGTCATAAATCTTCCTGACCTCCCGTATCTTCAGGTAATCGGTCAGCTTCTGGTCAAGCACCCTCTGCAGCCGTCGGGGCTCACGGTTCACGGCATTGATCCAGAGCCATGTCTTCTTCTCGTTTATTATGTCACCACCGATTTCCTTGCCGAAAAGCGCGGGGTCGCCATAAGTGTCGAGATTGTCATCCTGGAGCTGGAAAGCCAGCCCGAGCAGTTCGCCGTAGCGGTACATAGCGTCAGCCTCCGCTGCTGACGCTCCGGCCATCAGCGCACCCATCTTGCAGGCGCAGGCGAGAAGCACAGAGGTTTTCAGCCTGATCATCTCGATATATTCCTCGACAGTGACGTCACGGCGGCTTTCAAACTCCATGTCGAGTTGCTGGCCGGCATACACCTCCATGGCCGTGGTGTTGAAAAGGTCGAGGATTTCAGCCATACAGTCAGCCGTATATATGTCTGTACATTTGACAACGAGCTGGGTGGCCATTGTCAGCATTGCGTCACCCGAAAGGATGGCGACTGACTCATTCCAACGACGGTGAACCGTCGGACGTCCACGCCTCACCTCCGCCTTGTCCATCACATCGTCATGCAACAGTGTGAAGTTATGGAACATCTCGATACCGACCGCCTGGTTGATTGCCTTCTCAGGCTCACGGCCCAATGCCTCGCAGGTGGCGAGCAACAGCATCGGCCGGAGCCGCTTGCCACCCCCTTCGAGAGTATATTCCACCGGCAGGAACAGCCCCCTGGGACCTTTCCCGTAATCAATTTCGGCAATCGCCTTCTCAATTATCTCCGAATAATATTCCTTGTCAAACATAATCCACAAAATTACTCAAATTCCACCAATCCCCCATCCTCCATCCCCTACTTTTTTCACCTCAACCGCCCCCCGATAACCCTTCAAACACCATCCTGCGCAATTTGCCAACAGGTATTTTGAATGAGATCAACAATATATCAATCATTATCTGGCATAAAGCGATGCATCAACATCGCCATCAGGCGGTCTTTCTTTACCACATCGTCCTCGCAATCACGTTTTACCAAAAGATAGATACTATTATCAGGGAAATGAAAATGAGAAAATTGTTTTGTTCCTATCTTTTTGCTCAAATAACTACGATATATCCTGAATCTCTGGTTTTCCTTTTCATCTTCCCATTTTTTCGTGCGTGGGTCATAGGCCTCCGCGCCCTTGAATACGAATGATGATTCAGGATATTCCATGATACACTCCGCTATTATTTCCAGACATCTATCAAAAATAGAAATGACGGCTTTGTAGCTTAATTGTTTATGAGCAAGACTGTATTTGTCGTGTATACTTTTTCTGTCACGGCTGGCATAAAACTTTATCGCGAATACCTCCCCGATTTTCTCAGCTCGTGAAACATATTTAATACGACACGCTTTCCCTGACTTCCTGTCTGTAAATGCGATGAAAAAGACATAAGTATGACAAACATCGAAAGAGCCATCACGGGATGGCTCTTTCTGAACATATCTGAAATCTTTTGTAAGGATATGCCTCATTTAATGAATAAAGCGGATTCTTCAAAATGGCAATATTTAGAGACAATAACCCTTTCCCCATAACATAACTTCCGGGGAGCTGGAGGATTTTGCCCATTAGCCACAGAATGCCAGCATTTCTGCTTAGCCAATGAATATGACCGGGAAGAAACACCAACACACTTTTTTGTGATTTTCAATACACTGCCCATAAACAATCATCTTTGACGACAAAGATACTCACTACTTGCCTATTATCAAAATTATAATCAAGAAAAAAACATTTCAGCTCAAAAATAAGTTTTGTTTTAACATCTCTTTTCGTCAATGGAGAACCCGATAATCAACATCAACACAGAGAACACAAACAGCACCTCCCGCTATTGATTATTTTTTGTAACTTTGCGGGCGCGTTCCGAGATTGGGCGCGATTGAAACGACAACTGTTATGGAAGATATGCCCAAAGACCCGTTTATGCTACTGAGCTGGGTCAATATGAAGCTGCGCGACCGTTACGAAAACCTCGACAGCCTCTGCGATGACCTCAGCCTCAATCGCGAGGAACTGGAGAACAAGCTCAAGGATGCCGGTTTCGATTATATGCCTGAAATCAATCAGTTCAGATAACCTGATTCTTTGACTACCAGATTCTCTGACAACCCGATTCAAGGAGATTTTTTATGGAATTGATTGACAGCCATACCCATCTCTATTGCGACGACTTTCTGACCGAGGAGCAGCCCAAACATCCTAAAAAGGGGGTAATCCTACCTCCCCCCCTCCCTACTCCACGCGGCGGCGAGGAGGCTGTGGAGAGGGCTTTGCAGGCAGGGGTCTGCCATATGATGTTTCCCGCCAACGCCCTCGATGAAATCGGGCCGATGAAACGGCTCGTAGCCCTATTCCCCGGAAAGGTATCGATGGCGATGGGTCTGCATCCCACCGAACTTACCGACAATCCCGAGGCCGCCCTCGACATCATCGAGAGGGAAATCGAGGAGAACCCCGGACTTTACCACGCGGTCGGGGAAATCGGCATCGACCTTTATTGGGAACCTGAGAAACGCGAGCGCCAGATGCGTGCCTTCGACAGGCAATGCCGCATTGCGTTGCGCCACAATCTGCCGATAATAATCCATTGCCGCGATGGTCTTGACGAGACACTGGAGGTGTTGCGTGGCCTCCCCTCCATACCGCAGGGGGTGTTCCACAGCTTCGGCGGAACTGTCGAGGATGTGGCCCGCATTCGCGAAACCGGCGACTTCCATTTCGGAATCAACGGCATCCTGACATTCAAAAACTCAACATTGGGGTCTGTATTGCCTTCAATCGGCATCGACCGGATACTGCTGGAAACCGATTCCCCCTATCTCGCCCCGGTGCCGTTCAGAAGACGGCGCAACCAGTCGGCCTACCTCCCCGCCATCGCTCAAGGAGTCGCCACTGCCCTTTCGCTCCCAATCGAAGAGGTAGCGTCAAGGACAACGGCCAACACCCGCCGCCTCTTCAACCTGTAATCGGATAGAATTCCACATATCCCGGGTGTCTACAATTACGCCCGACAGCAAAAGGTTGTCCTCATCCATTAGAGAGGCAACCTTTATTTTGATGGGGGCTACAACCCGATATATTGTCTCAGAGTGTCGACATACTCCTCAAAAGCTTGTTTCCCTTTCTTGGTGACACGACAGGCTGTTCGGGGCTTTTTCCCGACAAACCCTTTCTCCACCGTAATATATCCCGCCGAAGAGAGTTTGTCGAGTTGCACACTCAGGTTTCCTGCGGTGGATTCGGTCTTTTGTCTGAGATAGACAAAATCCGCCTCCTCGACATTCATGAGAATTGACATCACCGCAAGTCGCAACTGTGAATGCAAAAGCGGATTCAACTCTTTCATTGCCGTTTATATTTTGAGTTCAGGATATGTCCGGGGACAATCATCATAAAGATGAATGCCACTATGAACAAGGGCAGAAACCAGTTGGCTTCGAGCGTGATGCCACCTGCGATACAGCACACGGTGAAAATGCCTGTCAACAATCCGATTCCGCCGCCAACCAGGAATGACTTCTCGCGAACCACGATTCCCTGAGCCATCTCTGCGAATGGCACTATGATGAGTGCGAATGCAAACATCATACTCCAGCAATCAACCCCTTTTAACAACAGGAATCCAAGGCAACATAGTGTGGAGACTATACCTGAATATCCGACAATAGACCAGATTGATGAACTGATTTTGTCTGAATAGCTTTTCACTCCGTTTCTGCGTTGATTTTTTCGTGCCATAATCGGGGTGACTATCCCACCTACAATCCATATGGCAAACCACAGCCAGTTCCAAACCCCATTGTGGGTCAAGGCCAACAAGGCCCATATGACAGCCGTCATCACCACGGTCAGATATCCCCACAGCATCAGGATATTGCCGTCACCGATATAATGGTCTTTTGTTCTTGAAATCATCTCAGTGATGATTTCAAGGCTCTCTTTCTCAGAAATCCTTTTTTCTTCCATAAATATAACTTGTTTAGAGTTTTTAAATCGGTTTATTTTATAAACCACTCATTCCTGAAAAAGAGCGGCACTCGCGATTACCGCTCCAATTCGGGAGCAAAGTTAAACAACTTTATTTTATAAACCAAATTTCCAGGCAAAATAATTTGAAAAAAATCACAGAGGCTGAATGATGGCTGGATAGGGACTTGACATGGGGGAGCAAGGGGGAAAAGGATTTGTCAGGCAGGGGATGAAGAGGTTGCCCCTCACGGCGTTTGGCTGCCGCCACCCCATCTCTGTCAGCGGGAGAGGTTGAGGTTGAGCGACAGGCCGTAAGAGGAGCTGGAGGTAGGATAGGCGGCGCTGCTGACCAACGGGGTGTTGACCTGATGGTCGAAATATGCCCCCAGGGTGAGCTTCCGGGAGAGGATGTATTGGGCGTTGAAGTTGATGGTCAGGGTGCGAGTGCCCGAAGTCGCCTGGGTGTAATTGGTCTCGATGCGACGGATGAGCGCCTGCGTGTTCTGAAGCGAGAAATCAGCCTTCAGGGTCAGGTCGTTGCTGACACCCGACTGCGAGCCGCGCATCTTCAATATCGTGTTGAAACCTATGATTTTATAGCCCGCGCCTATGGTCAGACCGCGCGATGTGGCCTCCACCACCTGCCCGGCCGAGGTATTGAGTGTCAGGGTGCGCTGGTCTTTCCACTCCACATTGAACTGGAGGTCATTCTTCAATGTGCCGGTCACACCGATCAGAGGCGCGAAACGTTCGGTGATGGCCACCGACGAGATGTTGTATGGCGATGATGGCACCGGCATCCCGGTATTGGTGTCGAGGGTGAATCCGAGAGTGCCGTCAACAGTGAGCCAGTTGAGATATGATGAATAAGACCCCACGGAGTAGGTACACTGGTAGGCGTGGCTCAGCGAGAAGCTCTTGAACCACCTCTTCATGTTTCCAAGGTTGATAAGCCCGTCGTAAGTGAGACGCCAGTTGGGCAACACAGCCGAGAAATCGGGGAAGGGGTTGAGATACTGCGAGTATGGATTCGTGCCGGTGTAAGCCGATATGAACGCAGGCACGAGAACATCGGAGGATGTCTGCGAGACTGTGCCGTTTGACGGGTTGAAAGGCTGTCCGACAAGCGGATTGTCGGTCATGAATCCTCCGCCTGGATAGCGCGCTCCATTGTATAAGGCATTATATCGTTCGGCGATGACAGGAATATTGTCAAGCATCTTCTGGAACGCCGGGCTGTAATATCCGTCCTCGGCATTCGACGAACCGAGGGCAGTCCCTATCGCGCAATGGGTCTTGGTGTATGACCCGGAATATGTCACCGGCATGTCAGGAAACATAAACTGTATCTGGCGCGTGCGGTTGTCGGTGCGGTTCATCGTCAGCTGCAATTTTAGCCCTTTCACAAACTCAAGCTGGAATTCCAGGTTAAGCTCATTTGCCCTGGAGATGATGGCAGGCGAGGTCTGTCCGTCGTCGGTGATGAGCCATCCTCGGTCTTTCGCCTTGTAGATGTAATCTTCCCCGGCGAATCCGAAAGCGAAGTCAAGACCGGGCGACATCGCGCCGTAGCCGGTCGATTGTCCGAAGATATTGCCGATATCGTTGCGGAACAGAGGTATCGACATCGTGTTGGTACGTTTCCAGCGCACAGATGCCGAGCGCGGGCTCATCACCAGCCTGAGCGCATACTCCCCTACCTCGCGCCATACCGACTTCTCATCCTTCAGCATCTCTTCAATCGTGAACTTCACGTTGGCGTCTGATGGAGTCAGAATCTCCACCGTGTTCATGTCGACGATCTTGTGCTTGAAGACAAACGGCTGCTTGGAGTTGACATCCTCACCCTTTATGCGGATTTTCTTCGTGCGCAGATTGTGCTTGATGGTGAAGGTCGTGTCAGGGTTGAGCTTGTATGTGCGCTCAAACTTCTTCGGTTTCCTCTGCACGGTCTTCTTGCCGACATTGTTGAAACGCTTGTGTACATCCTTAACAAACGGAATCTTGTTGTAAAGGCTCTCGAAGTTAACACGCCCGTCGACGCTCATCGAAGACTGGCTTGAAATCTTGTTTCCGGTGGAGTAGCCGTCGATTTCCGCACCACGGTCCCAACGGTAGGTGGAGTTATATGAGAAGTTTCCGGTGAGGAAATCAAGCACCGGTATGCGGTTGAACGGCGCGCGGTATGTGGCCACCACATTCTGGTTGTAAGCCCAAGGGGTGCCGAGCGAAAGAATCGAGCTCCACACAGTGTCTTTCCATTGCTTGTACTGGTCGGGGAAAAGCTTCTTGTTGACAGCACCGACAGTCTCCTCGATACGCGCCGAGGTGTTGGAGTTGAACGACAGGGAGATGGACTTTGTAAGGTTCCAAGTGAGCTGGAACTGGCGGTCCCAAAGGAAATTCTTGCTGACCGACACCGGCAACTGGAAGGTCTCGTCAAGCTCTGACCTCGTCTGCATCTCGTAGTAATAGCGCGACATATTGGTCAGGAAGGAGATTGTGTTGGGCAGGTAATTCAGCTCCCAGTCCTTGAAGAACTTCAGATTCTTGTTTTTGGAGTTGATCCAGCCGAAAGGCTTCAGCCCCTTTATCATCGGGGAATAATTGTAGGCCAACGACCCTCGGTAGTCGTTGGTGTATTCATATTCCGTGGTCGGGTCATTCTTAGACTGCTTGTTGAATGAGAAGTTGACTGTGAAGTTCGAGGGATCCCAGGGCATCGGCTTGGCGCTGGTGACATCAAACTTCAATCCCGAAAGTGAAAAGCTCTGTATGGTTGAACGCTCGACGGCATAGGCCGAAATCGAGTCGCGGGCATGCTTGTCAGGAGCCTCGTCAAGCGCGTCCTTGAGCAGCACATCCTGGTCGAGGGGGTTGTATTTCGGAGTGGTCTTCTCGGTCGAGTAGGAATAATATATGGGAGCGCGCAGCTTGGCCTTCTCCGGGAGGAACCGCCCCAGGTCAGTCTGCACCGCCACATTGTATTGCTGGTAATCATCCATACGGCGCTCGTTAAGTCCCTGGTCGACCGACCCGAAACCGGCCGTCTCCACATGCGCGCCGAAATTGAGGGTAGCCACATCCGAAAGCCCCAGGTTGACATTTGCTTTAGCAGCCCACCCCCCGGCCTCGTCGAAATCAGTGACCTTCAGCTCATTGACCCAGATGATTCCATCCTTGACAGTATTGGAGTTGTTGCGCACCCCGACCAGTATCACCCTGACATCGCTTAGCGAGGGGTTGCCCTTGACCGCCATCGAGTTACGCTCATTCTCGGGATCACGGCCCGTATAGACCGTGGCATAACCGATTCCGCTGCCGGCCTCCTCCTTGGCGCGGTTGCGCTCCTTCTTGAGATTGACAAGGTTCTGGAGGTTGAGGTCCATGAAATTCTGCATGGGCCACACCTTGTCGCGGTCACTCTCGAGCCAGTTGTTGTAATTGCCGTGGGGGGTCAGCACCAAAGGTATCTCATACTCATAATAGTTGGCCTTCACATCGGCGCCGAGACGCACAAACACTGACAGTTCGCCTGACTTCAGGTTGGTGACATCGTCAATGAGGCTCTCGGCATGGACCCACATCTGCAACCTCTTGTAGTTGCGCAGGTCCTGCTGGGTGTCGCGGTAGACTCCGCGCCCGTCGCCGGCCTTGAGTCCGGTCACCTTAAGCGCCATCGACTGCTCGTTGAGCTGTACGGCCTGCGACTGGCCCGGGTCGACGATGCGGGTGACACCCGGAGGCAGCACATAATTGACCGGTTCGCGGTCGGCGTTCTCCTCGATGTTGACCACAGAGACATCCATCTGCCCCTCGGCCGGAGCGTCGCCACGGTTGTTGAGATTGAAGTCATAGTTGCGCCATTCGCCGCGAACCAGTTCGAGCGTCGCGAATCGCAGGTGGGTCACCTGCTTGAAGCCGGTCATGAACATGCGGGCGAAACGGATTGTTGAGAAGTCGTTGATTGAACCGACCTTCTTCTCATACTGGCTCAGAGGAATCTTGAACTGATACCACTCGACGGTCTGTGTCTGGCCGTCGCGCGTGTAGACCGTCGACACCTGCTTGTCCGAGATGTAGTTCTTCCCCACGACAAGGTCCTCGGGACGTATGGAGACACGATACTGGAAGTAGCGTTCATACTCGTTGAGGGTATTGTCCTGGTTGATGTCCTCGACATCAGGCACCGACCTGGCGCTCTGGTAAAGCGGGTCGGCAGCATCCTCGGGAGGCAGCGAGTTGCCCTCCACCCCGTTGTAACGTTTGTAACGCTCAAGGATCGAGAGACGCTGCTCGTCGTAGTCATACCCACGGAAGAAATGATAGTTGTCCTGCGCCGGGTCATTGAACGGCGAGAAAATGTCGTTCTGCATCCTTTCGAGCGCAGCCGGGGAGAGACGCTGGCGCAGCTGGTCGAGGAATGAAGAGTATGTCGGGAAGCCAAACTCGTCGTCATTGCGCAGCCCGTCAAGGCCGACATCCTGCATCAGTCGCGAGCCGTTGTTGGTGTCAAACGCGTAAGTCAGCGAGTTCTGGCGAGACACACGTCCCCAGACGGTGGTCTCCAGCCATTCATTGTTGCCGTCGACCGGAATTCCGTTTTCATACGATTTGAGACCATCCTTGAGGATATCCTCCGATATATCGCCGAAGTTGAAATAAAGGTCACCGCCGTCATAGTTGGGATTGTCGGGATCGAGGAAGGGGTTCATCATCCAGAACTGCACATACTCGATGTTTGACTGCTCGAAGTTGGTGTTGTCCATCTTGCGCATTATACCTCCCCAGCGCTTCTCCGGATTCAGCAGATACCCCTCATCGTCGATGTTGGCGGCATCGAGGTTGTAGGGGCCGCGCTCGGTGGGATAAAACGAGAGGTTGAGGGTCTGCACCGTCGCCGACTCACCATAGGTAAGCTCGCGTCCGGGGAAAATCTCCTGGGAGGTCACCTCGCGGACATACGGGTTTGACAGCTGCACAAGGTCGTTGCGGATATAGCCGGGCGCGAGCGAGGAGTTGCGGTCGGTGAACATACGGTCGATGTAATACCAGTTGAGCAACGCGCGGTTCATTCCGTAGGCCGGGTCATTGGAGAGGGCGGCCTCGGGGAAGAGAGCATCCTTGCCGCTGTCGTAAGGAGTGGAGGCCAGGAACCATGAATATGGCGACCTCAGGTCGATACCGGTCTGCGACGACTCGAAGTCGTCGACATACGAGCTGCCCTGGGTCGAGCCCGCCTTCTGGCTGTGAGGCTTGAGCAATGCGTATTCCGCCGTCAGGCTGAGGGTCGACGGGGCTGTGGCGTTGACAGTCGGAATCTTGTTGAGCAGGTTGGTCAGCCACATGAACCGGGTGTTGTAGTTGACGTTGAAGCCAAACATCGAGTTGTTTATCACCTCGTCGCCGATGTTGACCTTCTCGGTCAGGGCTTTCTCCGAGAAATGGAGCAAAGTGGCCCCGATGTTGAGGTCTTTGCTGATGGCATACTGCATGTCAAGCCCCAGGAGGGTCTTGCGCTGCGTCGAGAAAAGCGACTGGTTCTCAAGGGTGACCGAAATGCTCTGGCCCGAGTCTATGATGCTCTGGTTGGTGATGGTCACGATACCCATCGAGTAATCGACCGTGTAATCAGAGTTCTCGACAAGCTGCACACCTCCGGCCATGACTATCACCGATCCGCGCGGCACATTCATCGCGTTGAGGCGTATCTGCGAGCCTGACGCTGCCTGGTATGAACCGACAAGCACAAACTTGTTCTTGTCGGCAAACTGGCGGGCAATTACCAGTGTCGAGTCATACAGCTCTTTGTAGACATATTTCTGGGCCAGCAACGGGTCATTGATTTTCTTCTCCAGATGCGCGCCGAACGGCTCGGCCACAGGGAATATCACCTTGCCGTTTGACGAGATTATCGTGTATCCCTCGATGAAGTCGAAGAATCCGTCGGGGTTAGACTGCTCATTGGAGTCGATGCGGTCGAGGTTCATCACCTGCAGCAGCGGGGTGTTTGACATCGATGGAATCGGCAGGTAGTTGATGAGCGTACCGGTGGTGTCTGAGAGATATCTGATCTGGAGCTTGAAGTTCTGTTTCTGCACCTGGTATGCACCCAGCGAGTAGACATTCTTCATCATCAACCGCCATATCGGGAGCTTCGGGTCGACCGTCGTTGACTTGAGCATCTTGACATATAGCGACTCGGAAGTAGTGGTAATGTCTGATGAAAATTCACCGACCTGGTAGACCTGGCCGTTGTAGGTGTACTCGAATGCCACGCCAAGCACATCGTCGGAGTTGAGCTGCGCCTTAAGCGAGATGTAACCCAGAGTGGAGTTGACGGTGTATTCCGACGAGTTGAGCAGGCGGGCCGACTCTACTTTCTCGTAGTCGCGCCCCCCCTCGATGCCGAAGGCCCGCAACGGCTCAAGGGCCTGTGTGACGGTGTTGATTGACCTCGCCCCGGGATATTCGGTCTTGATGACATCAAGAAGGTTGTTTGACTGGTTGCTGGGCATCATCACCGAGGGATTGACCGTCCAGTAAGAGTTGTTAAGTCCGGCAGCGTCACCTTCGGCCAGGTCGGCGAACGCGACGATGTTGCGCGCCTGCTCATATTTGCCCCCCTTGTTGGTCACCCACACCTCGACACGGGTGATGCTGACTCCCGAGGACACCAGCGGCAGACGGGCCGCAAACTGGTCGTAATTGCGGTAGAAGTAATTGGCCAGGAAGAAGTGGCGGTTCTGGTCATACTGGTCGACATTGACCGAGAAATCCGTTGCCTGCGAGCCACCCTTGGAGCTGACGGTCTTTGACTCGGAATTCTGTTGCGACAGCAAAGCGGTGACGGTGAACTTGCCGAACTGCAGCTTTGACTTCACGCCGAACAGCGCCGTAGCCCCTCTGATGAGCGACGACCCGGTGGTCATCGAGACATTTCCCGCCTCTATCGACTTGACTATGTCATCCTCTTTACCCTCGTATGCGAGCTTTATGTTCTTGGAGTCGAAATCAAAGGTCGCGTCGGTGTTGTAGGTCATGTTGAAGTTCATGCGGTCGCCGACCGAGGCGGCGATTGTTGCCTGAATCTTCTGGTCGAAGTCAAAGTAGGTCTTGCGGCGCGACTTGATGGGAAGCGACGGGTTGTCGCTCTTGTTGGAGTTGACACCCATCTTTATCTGCACCGACCCCTGGGTCTTGAGCGACACCCCACCAGGACCGAAGATTTTCTCAAGCGGCCCGTAGGCGAAATTCATGTCGAAGATGTTGAACGGCTGCTTCTCCTTGTTCTCGGCCAGGGCCTGGTTGCGTTCCTGGTAATACTCCTGCAGCTGACGGCGAAACTGCCAGTCGTTGTACTGCTTCTCGTTGAGGATGAAGGGGGTGGTGATTTCGGTGTCGCCCATCTTGGTGCGTATCACATAATAGCCGGTCTCGGGGTCATATTCCGGCACCGTCACGATGTTGGACGGCGTGGAGAGGTCGGCGGCAAACTGGTCCTCCATCAGCCGCTCGTAATCGGCCGGCACCGTCTGCTGCACCGGGAACGGCATCATTATCGAGTCGTTGGGGTTGGAGGGGACGGGCAACGACGGGAATGGCGGCGGGGGCGTTATCGACGCGCTGCCCGCGCCTGTCCCAGGAGTCTGTGTGCCCGCGATCACAAACACGGCAGAGGCAGCCACTGCAACGACCGTGCAGAGGAGCCATAGCGACCTGCGGTATATCGATTTGCGACTCAGACTCGTAACTAACAACTATTGACAGCGGCGTGCCTCCTCCGCGCGAAAGAGACACCCCGGCCTAAGGTTAAAGCATCGTAAGGGCTTTCTTTATAGCCTGCTCCACTTTCAGGGTAGGTTCCTGGCTGAACAGCTTTGAAAGCACTTTCTGGCTGGCCGGCTTTGCGAAACCAAGCATCACCAGGGCCGCCAACGCCTCGTCGTAGACATCCGACTGCGGCGTTCCCGGCTGAATTAATAACGAATCCCCCGATGGTTTTATTTTGTCGCGGAGGTCCACAATTATGCGTTGGGCGGTTTTTCCGCCTATCCCCTTGACAGCCTTCAGCCTGCGTTCGTCGCCCGAAGTTATCACCTGCTCAAGCTCGGCGGGTGAAATCGACGACAGTATCATCCGCGCCGACGCGCTTCCTACCCCCGAGACCCCTATCAGCTCGCGGAACAGCTCGCGTTCACGTTTCGAGGCGAAACCATAAAGGGTCCAGGCATCCTCGCGTATCACCTCATGTACATACAGCTTGGCCTGTCCGGCTGCCTGACGCTCCCCGAGCTGCCCCCCGACAGCCTGCTCCAGGGATGAGAAAGTGGTGAGGGTTATATTGAGTTCATAGCCGACCCCGTTGACATCCACCACCGCGGTGGTGGGGGTCAGCTCGGCAACCTTGCCGCTGAGATATTCAATCATAATCTGTCATTCAAAATCCGCCACAAAGTTACGCCATTCACCCCATTATACCAAACCTCCGTCAAAATAGATACAGGCAGACAGCCGAATTTGTCTCGGCTACCTGCCTGCAGCTATCCATCTGCCAATCCACACCCAAAGATCTCAAGATGCGGACTTCACATTTTCGTCAATCCGGAGATTGAACTCACTAGGGGGTCGTACAACCGCTCTGAACCAGCTCGAACTCGCACTTTTCAGCTGAGCCAATGGATATATAGAGTTTACGGGGCATAGGAGAATCATTCGCCTCCCAGGAAAGCCTCATCGTACCGTACTCGCCTCCTGCCTCTTTGTAAGTCGCGACAGTCAGCCACTTATAATTATAGCTGAAATTGATGTCATTAGGATAGTTCTCATATCCTGCTTCTTTATAAATTCTTTCGGGAACAAATATCAGTCCGGTATTTTCATACTGTGCCCATTCCTGTTGGGATTTCCGCAAAAGGGCCAGAGAAGTAGCCATAAGGTTTATTGTGACTCCTTCACAATCAGCAGCCTCATGAAGACAAAAGATTTCAACATCCTCACTTCCTGCTTCAGCCGGAAGGGGATTGTATATTGCCACTCCATATAATGGGAGGTTCATTTCCCGTCCACACGGACATGGCTCTTCCTCCTGACAACTTACAGCCATCAGCGCCAGCAGTATCATCGACAGCATTTTGAACAAGGATTTCATATTCACCTCCTTATTTAATATATACGTATTGGAATTCTTGATATGTCTTAGTCTCATCAGCATTCTGAAAAACTACAACTGCTTGGTTATACCAACCATTTTTAGAGCCAAACCAGCCCCAATTAAGGCCAACATGAATTGGCGGAGGTTACTGATTGTTGTCCGTCTCATTTTGATTTGGTTTTGGTTTGTATTACTTATGCAGTGATTGCAAGCACACATCGCAAAGTTAGATACTTTAAATTCAATTTGCAAACATTCACAGTTACATCTTAGTTACAACCACTATTTTTTTGCGCAAATTTCGCGACACGTTACATTTATTCCGAAATCAGATTTATTTGGCGGTTTGCGAAAGGTTTGTTAAATTTGCAACGGACAACGCTCCCGGAGGCCACGAAGGCTTGCTGCGGAGGTTGCCCGGACACAAGAGGGGTGCCACTATTGACGGCTGAGATTATACCCTGTGAACTTGACGCGGCCAGTACCGCCGGAAGGACTTGTCTCTGATTTCACCGCTTGCCGGTTTTTCGGCTCGCCGGATATCTATTCCGATAGTTTGCATGCTGATTGATTTTCCCGTCAAGACCGTCATCCCCGACAGTTTTGACTTTAATTTCATATACCTGCATGAAGATTTCAATCAACAAGGAGGAGATGACCGTGAGCGGGCCAGTCACGCTCGCCCAACTGCTGACACAACGTGGAGTGACAGGCCCCGGAATAGCCGTGGCGATAGACGGCAAGGTCGTGAGACGTGCCGACTGGGCCGCCACTCCCCTGTCCGACGGAATGGAGATAACTGTCATAAGCGCCGTCTGCGGCGGTTGAATGCTCCATATACATAAATGAGAATCATCATCATCACATCCCCCGCCGCCGTCGATGGGGAAACCGCATCCATATGCCGGTTGCTCGACAGCGGCGTGATTGACCGTCTCCACCTGCGCAAGCCTGCGATGACCCAGGAGGAGACGCGCCTTCTGATAGAGCGGATTCCTGAGCGGCTTTACCCCGCCATCTCCATCCACGACCACCATCACCTCGCCGCTGAATACGGCCTGGGGGGCATCCATCTCAACAGCCGCAATCCCTCAATTCCCGGCGACGGCTTCCGGGGGATGACGAGCCGGTCGTGTCATTCGGTCGAGGAGGTGAAGAAGGCGTTGCTTCTCGACAAAGCCGATTATTGTTTCCTTAGCCCGCTGTTTGACAGTGTCTCCAAGCGGGGCCACAAAGGGACAATCGGCGAAACGGAATGCCATACCCTCTCCTCAGATGGGCTGCTGACCGAGAGGGTAATCCCCCTCTCGGGAATCACTCCGGAAAGGCTGCCGGAGGTGGCGCGGCTCGGGTTCAATGGGGCGGCGATTCTCGGGGCGGCATGGGAAGCGGATTCGATTGATGATTTCATAAACAGGCTAAAAAAATTCAAATGAACAGCATAATCACACCTGACGGACTCTCGCTCAGCGGATTCAGGCTCCAGTTCATCACAAACGGCGACTCGGCGCAGGAACACCTTGAAGGGGCTGAAGCCGCACTGCGTGGCGGATGCAGATGGGTGCAGCTCCGGATGAAAGGGGCCACGCCCGAGATGATTGTCGAGACGGGCCGCAAACTGCGTCGTCTCGCCGACCTCCACGGCCACGCGACTTTCATACTTGACGACCATGCCGAACTTGTAGTCGAGACGGGGGCCGACGGCGTACATCTGGGCAAAAACGACATGTCGCCTGATGAAGCCCGGAAAATCCTCGGCCCTGACAAGATAATCGGCTCGACAGCCAACTGTCTCGACGACATAAGGCTCGCGGCAAGTCGCGGGGCCGACTATATAGGCCTGGGGCCTTTCCGCTTCACGACCACGAAGAGAAACCTCAGCCCTCTGCTTGGGCTTGAGGGCTACCGCACGATTCTGGCCGGATGCCGCCGCGAGGGAATCACCCTCCCGGTGGTGGCAATCGGGGGAATCACCCTCGGCGACATATCCCCCATACTCGCGACCGGCGTGGCGGGTGTGGCCGTCAGCGGAGCGATACTAAACGCCGTCTCGCCGCAATCGGAGGCCTCGGCCTGGATAAAAAGATTAGAAAACCCCACAACCTCACATATATGAAACCACTGATTATCGGAGGCCGCGAATTTTCATCGCGCCTCTTCGTCGGAACCGGAAAGTTCCAGTCAAACAAAATCATGCAGGAGGCCATCATCGCGTCAGGCACGGAGATGGTCACTGTGGCCCTCAAAAGGGTCGACATGTCAAATCCGGCCGACGACCTGATGGCCCATATCAAGGCCGACCATATCTGCCTGCTCCCCAACACGTCGGGGGTGCGCAACGCCAAGGAGGCTGTCCTCGCCGCCCAGCTCGCCCGCGAGGCGTTTGAGACAGATTTCATCAAGCTCGAGATACATCCCGACCCGAAATACCTGCTCCCCGACCCGGTGGAGACTCTGAAAGCCACCGAGGAGCTGGCCAGGCTGGGGTTCGTGGTGCTTCCCTACATTCAGGCCGACCCAGTCCTCTGCAAGCTGCTTGAGGAGGCGGGGACAGCCGCCGTCATGCCATTGGGCTCACCCATCGGCACAAACAAGGGTATAGTCACACGCGACCTGATTGAAATCATCATCGAGGAGAGCCGGGTGCCGGTGGTTGTCGACGCGGGCCTTGGCGCGCCATCCCATGCGGCCGAGGCCATGGAGATGGGAGCCGACGCGGTGCTGGTCAACACGGCGATAGCTGTCGCCGGAGACCCTGTGGCAATGGCCCGCGCGTTCGGCAAGGCCGTGGAGGCAGGTCGCGAGGCATTCGAGGCCGGACTGGGAGCCAGAAGCCGCATGGCTGTCGCGAGCAGTCCGCTTACATCTTTCCTTGACTGAAAAATCATCAAGACATGTTTTCAGAAGAACTGAAAAATCACGACTGGGAGGAGACGACAGCGGCGATAATGTCGAAGACAGCCGCCGATGTGGAGACAGCGCTGTCGAGGAAACACCCCGGAATCGATGACTTCATAGCGTTGATTTCCCCGGCGGCCGCTCCATATCTGGAGACAATGGCACGGATGAGCCGCGAGCTGACGTTGAAACGGTTCGGCAAGACCATATCGCTTTACATCCCCCTGTATATCACAAACGCCTGCACCAACTCGTGTGTCTACTGCGGCTTCAACCGCCACAACCAGTTTCCGCGCGTGGTTCTCACCCCGGAGCAGATTGAGGATGAGTGCAAGGCGATACGCCGCCTGGGGCCGTTTGAAAACCTGCTGATTGTCACCGGGGAACACCCGAAACTGGCCGGCACCGACTATCTGGAGGAGGCGTTGCGGGTATGCCGCCCTTACTTCAGCAACCTCACCATCGAGGTGATGCCGCTGCCCTCTGAGGATTACCTGCGCCTGACCCGCTCGGGGCTGAACGGGGTGGTCTGTTTCCAGGAGACATACCACCGCGACCGCTACAAGGTGTATCATCCGGCGGGCATGAAATCCAATTTTGAATGGAGGCTCGACGGATACGACCGCATGGGTCAGGCGGGAGTGCATAAAATCGGCATGGGAGTGCTTATCGGACTTGAAGACTGGCGCACTGACGTGACGATGATGGCCCGTCACCTGAAATACCTGCGCAAACGATACTGGCAGACCAGGTTCAGCGTGAATTTCCCCCGCATGCGTCCGTCGGAAAGCGGTTTCCAGCCCAATGTGGTGATGTCTGACCGCGAACTGGCGCAGCTGACATTCGCTTTCCGCATATTCGACAACGATGTCGACATCTCATACTCAACCAGGGAATCTCCCTCGCTGCGCGACAACATGATGTCGCTCGGGGTCACATCCATGAGCGCCGGCAGCAAGACTGATCCGGGTGGCTACCACACCTATCCGCAGGCTCTGGAGCAGTTTGCGGTCAGTGACGAACGTAGCCCCGGCGAAGTTGCCGAGGCAATACGCGGCCTCGGTTATGAGGCGGTGTGGAAAGACTGGGACAAGATTTTCGACTGAAAGCCATGAACACCAACCAACATATCGACCTCCGACGCTATTCCCGCCAGACGATGCTGGCCGAAATCGGAGAGGAGGGGCAACGCAGGTTGCTCGCCTCATCAGTGCTGATTGTCGGTCTGGGAGGACTTGGGGCGGCTGTGGCCACCTACCTCACGGGGGCCGGGGTGGGCCGCATAGGCCTGTGTGACCCCGACCGGGTGTCGCTATCCAACCTGCAGCGGCAGGTGCTGTACACCGAGCAGCAGATAGGCATGCCTAAAGTCGAGGAAGCCGCCCGCCGGCTCGGCTCGCAGTCGTCATCCACCCGATTTGACCTACATCCCGATGGCCTGACAGAGGAAAACGGGGAGACACTGGCCGCGGGCTATGACCTGCTTGTCGACTGCACCGACAATTTCGCCACCCGGTATCTCATCGATGACATATGCCACAGGCTCGGAAAACCTTGGGTCTACGGCTCCATCGGCGAGTTCCGGGGCCAGGTGGCGGTGATGAACCATCTGAATGGCCGACGCTACGCCGACCTGTATCCCGACCGCGAAGCGCTGTGTGCTCTCCCACACAAGACCGCCGGGGTGATAGGGGCTGTGCCGGGGGTAATCGGAGCTATGGAGGCATCCGAGGCCCTCAAACTCCTCGCCGGCTTCGGCAACCCGCTCGACGGCAAACTGTTCTCGATAGACCTGCTTACTCTCTCCACTTTAATCATTGAATTCTAAACCCCTAACAATTTCTGTCATGACAAAATGGAGCCAAGAGGCGTGGCAGACCGCCCTCCCCCTCTACAACCAGATACTCCAGTTGCCTTTCATCAAGGAGCTTATCGCCGGCACCCTGCCGCGCGAGGTCTTCAACCGTTATCTCCAGCAGGACGCGCTCTACATAGAGAATTATTCGCGTGTGCTGGCCAACATCGCCTCTCGCCTGCCTGAGATCGACCAGGTGGCCTCGTTTCTCGACTTCGCCAAGGATGGTGTGGCGGTAGAGGAGGAGATGCACAAATCCTATCTGGCCGACACTGACATGAGCCTGGTGGAGAAAAGCCCTGCATGCCTGCTCTATTGCTCGATACTGTCTACACAGGCCACCGCCCCTGTCGAGGTGGCCGCCGCAGCCATCCTCCCCTGCTTCTGGGTCTACCACGAGGTTGGAAAGCATATAAAAGCCAATGCCACAGACGACAACCCTTACCGGAAATGGATTGACACCTACGACAACCCCTGGTTTGACAAATCCAACTCCCGCGCCATCGAGATATGCGACCGGCTGGCCGAAAAGACATCCCCCGATGTCAGGAAGGCCATGACCGACATATATTTCACCTGTACCCGTATGGAATGGATGTTCTGGGAGAGCGCATACAGCGGGGAGGGCTGGAAGATATGAAAAGCTACCGGCGCTGTCTCTCGATAGCCGGGAGCGACCCCAGCGGAGGCGCGGGACTGCAGGCCGACCTCAAGACCTTCTCGGCGCTCGGATGCTACGGTATGACGGCCGTGGTGGCGGTGGTCGACGAGAACACGGTCGGGGTGACCGGCGTGCATCCCGTTCCGGTGGATTTTGTCACGGGGCAAATCCGTTCATGTCTCGACGACATCGGTGCTGACGCGATAAAAATCGGTATGCTCCACAGCGCGGAGCTGATTCTGGCCGTGCGCGACACCCTGCGTGAATATCCGGTGGGCGACATCGTCCTTGACCCGGTGATGGTGGCCACATCAGGCGACCCTCTGCTGCGCGAGGATGCCATCGCCACATTGCGCGACGAGCTAATCCCACACGCAAGGATAATAACCCCCAACATCCCGGAGGCCGAGATTCTGCTGGGGCGGAGCCTTTCTGCCAATTACGAGCTGCCCGAGGCCGCCCGCCAGCTCTCGCAAGGCGGGAAAGTGTCGGTGTTCCTGAAGGCGGGGCACCTCGACGGTGATTCGCTTACCGACATCGTTTATGACGCGGAGACCGACACCATCCACCGCATGGAGTCGCCCAGGATTGACACCGTCAACACCCACGGCACCGGCTGCACGCTCTCCTCGGCCATCACCTCATACCTCGCCCTGCGACATCCGCTGCCTGAGGCCTGCCGCCTGGCCAAGGATTACATCTCGGCCGCGATACGCGACGGGGCCGGCTACCTCATCGGCCACGGTCACGGCCCTGTCAACCATTTCCATTCCCTCTGGCCCAAAAAGACCTTCTGAAAACTCTCTGCCACATCATACACACAACCGCGGGTTGACATCGGAGTTCCCCACATCGGGGTCATCCGGGTGTCAACCCGCGGATTATAGTCTATGAACGGTATTGTCAGATGCCGAGGTCTTTGCGCACAGCCTCGATCTTGGCCTTGGCTGCCTCTTCGGCCTTGTGGTAGTCGGCGCGGGCCTTCATCTCACCGCGAACCTCAATGTAGAATTTGATTTTGGGCTCGGTACCTGAGGGACGAACCGAAATCTTCGAGCCATCCTCGGTGAAGTACTGGAGCACGTTGGAGGTGGTGGGGAAATCGAGTTTCTTGACCTCGTTGCACTTCAGGCAGGTCTCGTTGAGGGTCAGGTAATCCTTGACACAAACCACGGGGCTGCCGGCGATGCTCTTGGGAGGATTCTCGCGGAAGTTCTTCATCATGGCCTGGATTTCGTCAGCACCCGACTTGCCGGGACGTACCACGGAGATTCCAAGCTCGTGGGAATATCCATACTTGACGTAGATGTCCTGGAGCATCTCCATGAACGAGAGTCCGTTCTCCTTGGCCCATGCAAGGGTCTCGGCCATCAGGGAGATGGCGGAAACGGAGTCTTTGTCGCGGCAGAATGTCTCGGCCAGGAATCCGTATGACTCCTCGCCGCCACCGAGGTAGCGGGCTGCCTGCTCGTTGTCGCGGATCACGGAGGCAATCCACTTGAAGCCGGTGTAGCAGTCATACATCTTGATGTTGTTGGCGTCGGCGATGCGCTTGATGGTCTCGGTGGTGACGATTGTCTTTACCACATACTCGTTGCCGGTGAGCTTGCCCAGCTCGGCGTTGCGGGTCATCAGGTAGTTGAGGAGCACCAGCACAATCTGGTTGCCGTTGACCAGCACATACTCGCCATCGGTGTCGCGGATGACGCAACCGATGCGGTCGGCGTCGGGGTCGGAAGCGACAACGAGGTCGGCCTCAACCTCTTTTGCCTTGGCCACAGCCATGGCCATCGCAGAGGCGTTCTCGGGGTTGGGAGACTCCACGGTGGGGAAATCGCCCGAGGGGATGTCCTGTTCGGGAACGTGTATGATGTTGGTGAAACCGTAGTTGCGGAGCGAGTCGGGGACGAGCTTCACGCCGGTGCCGTGAATCGGGGTGTAGACGATCTTGAGGTCTTTGTGGCGCTCGATGACATCGGGAGAGAGTGAAAGCTCCTTGATGGCGGCCAGGAACTTGTTGTCAATCTCCTCGCCGATGATTTCAATCAGCTCGGGATTGCCCTGGAACTTGATGTCGCCCACCGACTTGATGGCGTTGACATGGTTGATGATGTTGACATCGTGGGGAGCGATGATTTGCGCGCCGTCGGCCCAGTATGCCTTGTAGCCGTTGTATTCCTTGGGGTTGTGTGAGGCGGTGATGTTTACGCCGCTCTGGCAGCCCAGCTCGCGGATGGCGAACGAAAGCTCGGGGGTGGGACGGAAGCTGTCGAAGAGGTATGCCTTGATGCCGTTGGCAGAGAAGATGTTGGCGACGATTTCGGCGAACTTGCGGGAGTTGTTGCGCACATCGTGGCCCACTGCCACTGAAATCTGGTCAAGGTCGGCGAACGCCTCCTTGAGGTAGTTGGCCAGACCCTGGGTGGCTGCGCCAACGGTGTAGATGTTCATGCGGTTGGTGCCCGGGCCCATGATGCCGCGCAGACCACCTGTGCCGAATTCGAGGTCACGGTAGAATGCTTCAATCAGGGGAGTGGGGTCTTCGGCCTCGAGCATCTGCTTCACTTCAGCCCGGGTAACCTCGTCGTATTGCTCGGAGAGCCATACCTGGGCTCTCTCCTTGACGGTCTTTAGGAGTTCCTGGTTTTCCATTATTGTCTGATAGGGAGTGTTATGGTATTTGGTGTTGTTTTAAATTATCGTTGTTGCTTCAGGGCGTATCTCTGCAAAGTTAACAATTTAAGTTAAATTCACCAAGCAATTCACCTTTTTTATCGGTTGCTTCCGGGTCACGCCGCATATGACGACAGGGAGGCGCGACAATCCCGCAGGATGTCTCGCCTCCCTGTATAACATCAGTGAGGTCATAAAAGTTTATGGAGGCCGAGTGCGCCCCCTTTCACGTCAGCCTCAGTTGCAGGCATACATGGCAGCAGCAGCAGAGGAAGCGACGGTCTGGCGGTAGGCCATCATCCCCTGTTCTGAAAGCTCAACGAGCTGGGCACCGCCGTCGGGGGTCAGCATTTCCACATGGGTGTCATCGACGAAGGTCATGAACTTCACAGGCTCAGACCCATTGGCCGACGCGCTCCAGGAGTTTTCCTCGGCATCGAAATCGAGACGCACCACAGAGCCGTCATTCTCGGAGGTGATGGTGTAGCCTTTGCCGTCACAGTCAACGAGGTAACGGCCGTCAACGCCATCGATTACCGAACGTCCCTGGGCAACCGGATTGCTTCCGCTCCAGAACTCGATGGAGTTGAGCACCAGCAAGTCGGCAAGACCTGTCACCTCATACACGGGAAGAATCCAGAAACAGAAGAACACAAGCTCGTTGACAAACTTGTTGCCAATCTGCTTGTTCCAGCTGAGAAGCTTGTTGGAAAGGGCGAAAGAGCCGATACATGAGGTGAATGTGAAGGATGCCAGAAGTGTAAGCACCACTGCGACTGATAGATAACGTTTTCTCATTGTTTCTTTATCTTGATTGTTAAGATGCTTGTTTACAAAAAATAGGAGAGGCAAGAGAGACAAGATTGAGGGGAAGCTCCCTGGAAAGGGTAACACGCCGGTAACGGCATAAGTTCATTTCGACGGGATTTTCTCCCGGAAACGGTCAAGCAGCCCGGTGACTTTTCTGACATATGCCACCGTGTGGCGACCACCGAAATATCCGTTGCGGCATACCAGGTCGGAATAATATTCAGGATTGGCCTTCATAAGCAGGGCCTGCTCCACATTGCCGTCCCACACCTGAGGGTTCTTCCCGTATTTGCCAGCCAATGCTATGGCGTCATACACATGGCCTATCCCTGAATTGTAGGATGCGATGACAAATTTCAGACGTTCCGCAGGGTCGGGGACTTTCTTGGAGAGCGAGCGGTCAAGATCGGCAAGTATGCGGGCGGCGGCCTCGATATTGGCCTGCGGGTCCTCGATTTTTTCAATCGGCAGACCGTAGGCGGCTGCCGACCGGGGCATTATCTGCATCAGTCCGCGCGCTCCGGCCCATGAGACCAGGTTGGTCTTGAAGCCGCTCTCGGCGTAACCAACTGCGGCAAGCACCCGCCAGTCCCAACCGATTTTCTTAGCCGCGCCCTTGAATATCGCGTCGTAAGGGGAAATCACTCCTTTTGACAGGTCAAGCGTGATGGCGCCAGGCAATTCGGCATCGCCATTCTTGCTCAGCTCAAAATACCGTTTCAACAGCTCTGCCTGGCGGCGTTTCGGTGTCTCCTGGAGAAACCACTCGTTTACCGAGTCGGCAAGCCATTCATTCCCGGCGGCCACCCCCCACGATGCTTTCTGAGGAAAACTCAGAGGCAACGACACATCAAGGTCGCGGTAATATGTCTTGTTGATGCGGGCGATGTCGCTGTCGACCACCGTGAGGGGAATCGTGCCGTCTGACACCATTCCTACCAGGTCTTCGGTTATCAGCGTGTCGCGGTCGACCTCATGGATGTTGATTCCGCCCCCAAGCTCGCTGTCGAGATTCCGCAGACGGTAATCATATTTGGAGCCGGCCTCGACATAGACATCGCGCCCGATGAGCTGGGTCTCGTCGGTTATCTCAGGCTTGCCATCTTTCAATGGCTGCACAAGCACCTGGGTGGTCACATATTCGGGCCCGCAGGCAACCACGCGGCTGTATTCCGCAGTCACCGGAATCTCATAGGCGGCGAGGTCAATCTCCCCAGAGTCGAGCATCTCGACAAGACGGGCCATCGAGGGGGCGACGGTCAGATCCACCACCATCCCTTTGTCTTCGGCCCACTGGGTGACGAGGTTGTAGTCATAGCCCATCTCCTGGTCTCGGTAAAGGAAGTAGGATGTCGGGCTGTACAGGGTGGCGACCCTGAGGGTGTCTGGCAGGGGATGACGCTGCTCTACCGCGGCCTTTTCGGTCTCGGCGCTCTTGTGGCCGCCGCATCCAGACAGACACGGGATGACGGCAACCAATGCCGTCGCGGCCAAAGGCGACAACCTGCGTGACAACCTGCTCAAGATTCCTGCGCGCTATTAGGTGTTCAATATTCGAAAGTCCCTTGTTCGCCGGTGATTGTCAGGCGGTTTTCAGGAGCATCCTCGACGCGGCCCACGATGCGGGCCTCTATGCCGAAGCTCTCGGAGATGGCAATCACCTTGGCGGCATCCTCAGGAGAGACATATATCTCCATACGGTGGCCCATGTTGAATACCTTGTACATCTCGCGCCAGTCTGTGCCGCTCTGCTCCTGGATAAGGGCGAACAGCGGGGGCACGGGGAAAAGATTGTCTTTGATCACATGCTTGCCTTCTACGAAATGAAGCACTTTTGTCTGGGCGCCGCCGGTGCAGTGGACCATGCCGTGGATGGCCGGACGCATCTCCTCCAGGAGCTTTTTGATTACCGGGGCATATGTGCGGGTGGGCGACAAGACAAGCTTGCCGGCATCGAGCGGAGAGCCCTCCACCTTGTCGGTCAGCCCTACCGAACCGCTGTAAGCGAGTTCGCGGGGCATGCCGCCGTCATATGTCTCGGGGTATTTGTCGCCGGTCTGGCGGGCGAACACGTCGTGGCGAGCCGAGGTCAGCCCGTTGCTGCCCATGCCGCCGTTATATTCCTCCTCGTATGTGGCCTTGCCTGAAGAGGAGAGACCTACGATGACATCGCCACCTTTGATATTGGCGTTGTCTATGACATCAGAGCGGCGCATGCGGCAGGTGACTGTCGAGTCAACGATGATGGTGCGGACAAGGTCGCCGACATCCGCTGTCTCCCCGCCGGTCGAGTATATGCTCACACCAAGCGAGCGCATACGCTCGAGCAGCTCCTCGGTGCCGTTGATGATGGCGGCAATCACCTCGCCGGGTATGAGACGCTTGTTGCGCCCGATTGTCGATGAGACGAGGATGTTGTCGGTGGCCCCGACGCAAAGAAGGTCATCGATGTTCATCACCAGCGCGTCCT
This sequence comes from Bacteroidales bacterium, assembly GCA_910575615.1. Taxonomy (GTDB): domain Bacteria; phylum Bacteroidota; class Bacteroidia; order Bacteroidales; family Muribaculaceae; genus UBA7173. The sequence goes on from CAJTEX010000019.1 coordinate 43,484, forward strand.
GGGCGATTCCCCGCCATACCGACAAGTCGCCGGTCTCGCGCCAGTAAGCGTAGGCGAGAGAGGATTTTGTCCCCGCCCCGTCGGCGTGCATGATGTTGCACCACTGGGGGTCTCCCCCGAGGATGTCGGGGATTATCTTGCAGAACGCCTTGGGGTAAAGACCCTTGTCGACATTCTTTATCGCGTTGTGGACATCTTCTTTAGCCGCGGACACACCGCGCATCATATATCGTTCGTTGGAAGTCATAGTCGGATGTTTTCTTTATATGCAGGCCAGCACGGCGAGCGACAGCATGTATGCCATGGTGGCGGGGATAACAAGCAGCAGGGAGTCTATGCGGTCGAGAATGCCGCCATGGCCGGGAAGTATGTTGCCGGAGTCCTTGACCCCGAGAATGCGCTTCACGAGCGACTCAACGAGGTCGCCCCATGTGCCGAAGACGCATACCACCGCGCCCAGCCCGAGCATCTGCCATATGTTCATGCCCCTGAAATCCTCGGGGAAGCAGAAGGAGAACACGCCGGCTGCAACAAGGCAGAAGAGCAGGCCTCCGAAAAAGCCTTCCCATGATTTCTTGGGTGAGATTCGTTCAAAAAGCTTGTGGCGGCCAATCAGAGACCCAACGCAGAACGCGCCTGTGTCGCTCAGCCATATCAGGATGAATACCGAAAGGATGAACACCGGTGATGTCAGGCTGTAAAGCCATCCCAGCAGACACATAGGCAACGCTATGTAGATCTGCCCCATGAATGAATGGGCATAATGGGCCAGGGCGTTGCCATCCTGCACATACAGCTGGGCGACCATACGGGCCAGAAGGCAGACTATATAGGCAAACAGGAATGTAGACAGGTTCCAAGAGGCGAGAAAGCCCGGCAACGCACCACCGGCTGAGATGACCGAACCGGCGGAAATCAGGGCCACCCCGGCGAGCATGTCGAGCAACGATGTCGTGTTTGATACGCGCCCCTGGTTGGATATTTTGTTGAATTCGTTGATACCCAGCACTCCGAAAAGCACTGTCAGTCCCCAGAACCATATGCGGCCGCCGAAGATGGCGCCCACGATAACAGCAATGTATAACAGACCTGTCAGGGAGCGTGTCAGAACATTTTTCATTATATGCGATATTTCGATGACAACGCAAAATTAACAATTTTACCTCATCTGGCAAAATTTAAGCGCTGATTAATAATTTCAGAGTGCCGCCTTCACCACACACCCGCCTGAACGCAAGATGTAAACGCCAGAGGAGACCGATTCTGGAGCCACTCTGCGGCCCGAAACTGTGAACACCTCGCATCCATTGAACCGCGCGTAATCGGCCAACGAGGCGGCGGTCAGCGGACAGGGCAATGGCGGCAGGCCTCCCTCCAACTTGCCGTCGACCGCCACTTGCCCCAGGCTGCCTGATGACAGCAATTTCCGCAGGCCAGCGTATGAATCAAGCACTCCCCCGCCCCATCTCGGGTTGGTGGGGTTGACGGTTGGAGCGACGGCAGAAGACACCACCGCCTCTTTGATTTCAGCCGGGGAGGCATCGGGTTTGGCCTCGAGCCACAAGGCGCACACACCGGCCACATATGGCGATGACATGGAGGTGCCGGAGGCGGAAGCCCAGTAATAGTCAGTGCCAGCCGAAGAGTCCATATGGCTGTAAGTGTCGACAACCTCGGGATGGGCAAGCGCGTATGGGGTTGATACCGATGAGACAAGCCACGCGCCCGGCGCGACTATGTCGGGCAATCGCCCTGTGAGCCCGCCGGTGCAGAATGATGAGAACCCGGCGATGTCGCCCACACCATATGCTCCACTGCCATTCTCACCGTCGAGCCTGGGCCATTCATTACGCGAACACATAGCCCCGACCCCGATGACTCCTTCGCCGGTGACGAAGTCGTTTATGACACCGTCAGTGCCAAGATAACCGAATGTCTCATTTCCGGGAATATCCCTGAACCTCAGCATGTCAGACGCGTAAGCCGTTATCCGCTGTCCCTGGCGGCCCGTGACCTCCAAGGCGATTTCATAACGTTCGGAAATCTCCCCGTCATGGCCAGGCAGATTCTCCACATCGACATACACCAGCCCGTTGAAACGCCCGTTCTCAGGGTTAATCTCAGTGGTCAGTGTTGCCACTCCGTTGAAACAGCGGGCAAAAGCCTCTGAGACCATTTCAGACGCGCCATCTCCGCCATGGGCAATGACAACCTCGTTTGATGAGCCGATGACCCATCTCTGCTCAGCACCAGCGGCAGAAACGGGCGGGAAAGCCTCGCGCGCGACCACCTCACCGGTCTCATTGTCGACAACGAGAACCGCGAAATCAAACGAAGACGCGTCTCGGCTCCACACGTCAATGTAACCTTTGGCCCTGAAGAGCCTCCAGGACGGGACATCGATGACAGCCGCCGCCGTCGGGCCGTCGGCCGGGAACACTCCGTTCCATATCCCCACCCTTCCGCCGTCATTTCCGGCAGAGATGCATATCACCGCCTCCTCGGCGAGCAATTCGAGATACTGGCAGAACAGGGATGTGCCGTCGTGAGGGCCAAGGCTTGAGCTGACCGACATGTTTATCACCGCCGGTTTACCCTGCTGCCGCGCGTAACCCACGACATCCTCCATCCCGGCCAACAGCAAAGCATCTGTCAGGATGCTGGTGGTGGCAACAATCTCGGCATCCGTGGCCACCCCGTGATATGGATTGCCACGGTAGCCCCCGGCCATAATCCCCGCGACATGTGTGGCATGCCACTGCCCGTCGTCATCGGTCTGCCAGGCGGCTATATCCTCCCGGTTCTCAAGGCGGGTGACGGCGGCAGGGGTGTCGCCATAATCGGTCAGCAATGCCACACGCGACCATCCGTCTTCATCGTTCCTGAACGCAAGATGGTTAGGGTCAAAACCAGTGTCGGTGAAGCCAACCACCACCCCCTTTCCGGTGTAAGCCGGGGCGTCATCACCACAAGTTATCTCGGGAAGCGAGGTGAAAGTCAAAGCCCGGTCAAGGACGGGGGTGCAGACCTGGCCCCCCTCTATCCGAGAGACTACTCCAAGCGATGCCAACTCGCCTACAACGTCGACCGGGACGTAAGCGAGAACCATCGGGCCGCGCCGGTAGAGCTCGACCACAGAAAGAGGCAACTGTGTGTCATCACTGTTAAGCTTTATGATAAGCGGGATATATCTCCCGTCGGGCTGCCGCGCCGCCCCCTCTGCACTTCCTCCCAGCCGCTCTGACATTTTTGCGGCAAGCAGAGGCGAGAGGGTGCGCGAGTCAATTCTGAACGCCATCCCGGCCATAGACATGACGACAGCCAGCACGCATATACGGGTGAAGCGATGCGATAGATTTAATAGATTTAATGGTCGGAGCATAAGAGACATTTGATGTCAGAAGTCGCCCGAACGTTTATCTATGACACGGCCAATTATCATAAGCAAGGCTCCTGCCATCACCACGCCACATAGCGACACCGAGACAATCCGCCCGGTCGACGCCGCGACTCCGATTATCATTGTCAGCAGGTAGGCGATGATCATGCCGAGTGTGATCATGAATCCTGTCCAGAATATGGTCTTGCCTGTTTTCATAGCGTCCCTGTTGTTACGGAGATGGCCAGATGCCTCTCCGGGTGATTGAATTCTGGTCGGGAGGAATGCGCCCGGCATATTTTTTGCGGAGGCTCCTCCTCTCTTATTTAAAGGACTTTGAGACAGGCAATGTTCAGTTACGACTGTGTTTGAATTGGTTGTAATTGCTGTTTTTTCAGATACAGCGAAACTCCAGGGCGGGCATCCCGGATGAGGACGGGGCAATCTCCCAGTCAAGCCCCTTCCGGCGTGAAGCGAGCAGGAAATGGCAGTAAGCGATGCCCATGTCGATGGCGGAAAACCGTCCGGAACCGGCACAGCTGAACCTCACCACCTCCTCGCCGCACCCCTCTCTGCCAGAAACGACACACCTCCAAGGCTGGGAATTGGAGGAGGATGGGGCAAGCCTGACAGCCTCAAGCGCCATCCCCACAGGGGAATCCTGAGGTGCCCCTTGAAACAATCGGGCGAACGGCTTACGGCGGTCGGCTTTCACCACACGACGCATCAGCCGCTCGGCAAACCGCCGCCTGGGGGTAGGATGGCCTATCGGGGACACAATCGAGATTTCCCGCCCCTGTCCCATGTGCCCGAATGCCTCGGCGAACGGCCCACGGCGGAATGTGCCCCCGAGCCAACATGTGGAGAGGTTCATCTCCGTGGCTTTAAGTATCAGGGCCTCGAACATGAATCCGGCCTGCACCTGCTCCGCCTGAGACTTACCTGAGGCCATGACAAGAAACTGGCGGGCTCCGGTGATGAAACCGTATGTGCCGAGCCGGCCATCTGCGTCCTCATGGGCGACAACGCGAATATCCGGCACAGCGACATCCTCGAAAAGCCTGGGGAGCGCCTTGATTTCCTCTTCCAGCGCGGCAATCGTGGCTTTGTCGAGACGCAACCCATTGTATGTGCGGCATGACTGCCGCCGTTGTATTATTTCAAGAATTTCCATCTCGCGTATCCATAAAGCCGACAAAAGCGCCCTGCGCACAAACGCGCGGGGCACTTCTGCAAGCGGTTATTGTCTTTGACCCGCAGTTTATTTGTTAAGGGTCTCGATATACTTCTGAAGCTCTTCAGAGGGTTGGATTTCATAGAAGCGCTGGAACATCTTCTTGGCCTCCTCGATGTTGTGGTTGGTCACATAGTAGTTGCCAAGGCGACCAAGCACCTGCACATAGATTGCCTGGCGGTTCTGCAGGTTGGCGGGGTCGGAGTCAAGCGCGGCGAGGGTCTCAAGGTCAGCCTGAGCCACGAGATCGTTGATTTCGCTCTGGTTTGCCACCAGTAAGATGCGTGCGCGGTGGTTGAGCACCAGCGGATGGTTGGGGGTCATCTCATACACACGGTTGATGGCGGCGATGGCCTTCTCAGATGAAGCCTGCCATGCGGGGTTCTCAGCCTTCTGCTGGGCCGAAGAGAGGGCGTTCCAGCGGAGGGCGAGGGCCAGCAGGTCGTTGGGATCCACGTCGTCTCCCTGGAGGTCGATGTATTTCTGCATCGTGTCGGCGGCCTCCTGGAAACGGAGACCATGGTTGTAAGCCTGCGAGAGGTCTTTGAGCAGGGAGGTCTTCTCGGGATCCACCTTAACGGCGTTCTCATACATCACGATGGCCAGGGAGTCATTGCCCATGTCGGTGAGCAACTCGCCATACTGGGAGTAGTCCTGCGAGTTTACCTGCGCCTTAGGGTTGGCGAGCAGGGCCTCGGCGGCATTGACGGCAGCGATGGTGTCGCCCATTGCCTTCTTGTTGTAGAACTGCATGCGCTGCATGTAGAAGTTGCCGGGATCGTCGGCAAGGATCTGCGATGCCAGGTCGTAGCTCTCAGGGTAACGCTGGGCGAAGAAGAGCAGACCTACCAGACGCTGCTTGTCTTTCTGGAACGAGTTGGGGTTCTGGATGTAAGCCTCATACTGATTGGCCGCGTTGGTCAGCTGGTTGGCGTCGTAGAGTTTCTCGGCCAGCTCACGCTGTACCAGCGCCGAGTTGGGCTGATAGGTCAGCAGCTCGCGGAGTTTGTCGATGGCGGCTTTCTCGTTGACCTTGAAGATAACGCGGGCATATTTGACGTATGCCTCGGGATGGGCGTCCTGGGCGTTCTTTGACTCATGGTCAAAGGTGGCAGCCATCTCGTACATACCGGCGGCATCACCGACATTGGTGCCGGCAAGACGGTCACCTTCAAGGATGTAAGGTGCGGGTGCGGTGTTCTTTGACTGCTTCTTGATGTCGGCGAGCCACTTGTCAATTTCATTGGCATAGGTCACCGGGTTGGCCTCGAAATATGCTCGGGGAATCTCGGTGAGGATGTCGGCGTCTTTCTTGGCCAGACCTTTGGCTTTCTTGAAATAGTCGGCGGCAGCCTTGGTGTCTCCGGCCGAGAGGGCGAGCGAACCGAGACCTACATAATTGTAACCGTTCTCGGCATCGGCAGCGACACCCTTGTCAAACATGGCCTTTGCCTGGGCCTTGTCGCCCTGCTGGAGGGCAATCTGGCCGAGGTAATAGTAGGCTGTGGCCTGGTCGGTGCCCGGCTGGGTGAGAGTGTTGTTGAGGATGATGGCGGCCTCTTCCGGCTGGTCGGCACGGAAGTATTCCACTCCATCCATGTATCCCTCGGCAGCCATCGACATGGCTCCTCCGAGGAGCAGGGAGAACATGAGTTTTAATTTCATCTTTCTTCTATAATTTATGCGTTATTACTATTTTTTTCCATTGTTTGAAATGCCCCGTGGGTCAATGCACCTCTACCTGGCGGTGGCTGACCAGCGCAGGCAGCACACCAGTGGTCTGTATCAGCTTCTGTCCCTGGAAAGAGGTCACGAAGGAGAAGAATCCGTTGGCAAGGCTGCCGGCCGCCCCGGTGTTTATCATATATATGGAGCGGTAGAGGGGATATGTGCCGTCAAAGATATAAGCCTGGTAAGGCTTGACGGCCACAAGGGAGTTGTCGCGGCGGATAGGCAGCACCTTCACCTGGTCGGTGAACTCGGTGGTGGTGGTGTCGTCGACCTCGAGGGTCTTGAACTTCTCCTCGGCAGAGAGGTCGACCGTCTTCAAATCGGTGGAAATCCAGCTGACACCAACCAGGCCAATGGCGTTGCGCCGGTTCTTGACAGCCTCAAACACGGCTGGGATGGTCTCGGCCGAATAGACGTTGGCGGGGAACTTGCGCCCGTCCATGAGCGAGTCTGACATGTATTTTACGATGCTCGACCCGCTATGGTCGAATATCACCTGTATGTCGCCCAGCTTCGAGGGCCACACCTGATCCCAGCGGGTAACCACCCCGGTCAGAATCTCACGCAGCTCCTTCAACGACAGGTTCTCCACCGGATTTTCGGGATTGACAATCACGGCGATGGCATCGACCGCGATTTTCTTTGTCTTGGCTACCCTCTTGCGCTCCTTGAGATAGCGGATCTGGTCTTTTGTCAGCTCGCGCGACACCACGGCCACGCGGGCATTGCCGAGAACTACCGAGTCAATGGCGGCTTTCTCATCTATATAATAAGAGAGGATTGCGGCATGGGGATAGCAGAATTCAAACACCTCGATTTCCTCCTGCATGATGTTCTCAAACGAGGCATCACAGGCCATCACAAGGGTGCCTGACGTGGCAGAATTGCCTTTCGGGGCCTCCTTGCGGCCCCCTTTCGAGCTGCAACCGGCAAGTATGCCTGCCAGCAGGGCAAGCACCGCCATAAACGCTATGACCTTATGTCTGTTCATAATCCGCTATAATGCTTGACGCAAAGTTACACTATTTTTCTATATCAGCGAAATTTTTTCGACATCGCCGCTATTAAAGCCATCAAGCCCCGCTTCGCGGCAGCCTATGGCCACATCGGTCTCATAGCGAGCTGTCGATGCCCCAGAACTGCCGTATGGCCCTCCAGATGCCATAGAGGATGAAAGCGATTCCGCCGATCCAGCGGAGCCACTGCATTATGCCCGGGCCCCATTGGAAGAAGTTGATGAGCAGCAACACGCCCATCCCCACATACACTATAATCATTATGATGCCGAACACGACCCTCATCGTGGAGGGTACCATGCTCCGTCTTTCATCGTCTCGTTCCATAACAAAGTCGAATTATTGCGTTATCAAAGTGTCCTTTATCGTTAAACGCCTGCCCTCACTGAAAGTTCGGGAAGCGGCATCTTGACAACTGACTATCAAAATTAACTATTTTCCCCGAGGTCAAAGTAATCGACACCTTTAATTTAATTTTCGTTAACACCAGCCCGCCCTTTTCACCCATCTTTTTTGTTTAACTTTGTGTTAACAAGACGACAAAACAACTTTTTTCACGCCATGCTCCCACCTCTCGCAGAACGCCTCAGGCCGAAATCACTCGACGATTACATCGGACAGTCACATCTGGTTGCCCCCGGAGCAATCATCCGCCGGATGATTGACTCGGGAAACGTCAGCTCGTTCATACTGTGGGGGCCTCCGGGGGTCGGGAAAACCACCCTGGCAAAAATCATCGCGAACACCACCGAGTGTCAGTTTCACACCCTTTCGGCGGTCACGTCAGGGGTCAAGGATGTGCGTGAAGTAATCGAACGTTGCAAGGCTGAAGCCCAGAGCATGTTCTCGAAAGGACGCCCGATACTTTTCATCGACGAAATCCACCGTTTCAGCAAGTCGCAGCAAGACAGCCTGCTGGGCGCTGTCGAGAACGGCACGGTCACGCTCATCGGCGCGACCACCGAGAATCCATCCTTCGAAGTAATACGCCCGCTGCTGTCACGCGCCCAGGTCTACACCCTCAAGCCCCTCGAAGCCCCTGAGCTGCAGATTCTTCTCGACAGGGCCGTCAGCGGAGACGAAGTGCTGCGCAAAAGAGGCGTGAAGGTGGAGGAGACCACCGCCCTGTTCCGCTTCTCGGGAGGAGATGCCCGCAAGCTGCTCAACATCCTCGACCTGCTCGAACAATCCACCACCATAGGCCAGCCGATGATCATCAACGACAAGGTGGTGACCGAGCGCCTGCAAGAGAACCCGGCCGCCTACGACAAGCAGGGCGAGATGCATTACGACATCGTATCCGCCTTCATAAAAAGCATCCGGGGAAGCGACCCTGACGCTGGCATATACTGGCTCGCCAGGATGATTGCCGGCGGCGAAGACCCTGAGTTCATTGCCCGCCGGCTCGTCATACTCGCCGCCGAAGACATCGGCCTGGCTAACCCCAACGCGCTGCTGCTGGCCAACACCACATACGACATCATCCACAAAATCGGCATGCCGGAAGGACGGATTCCCCTCGCCGAATGCGTCATCTACCTGGCCACCTCCCCCAAAAGCAACTCCGCCTACAAGGCCATCGACGCGGCCCTTGCCGAGGTGAGCCGCAGCGGCGACCTGCCAGTGCCGCTCCATATCCGCAATGCCCCGACCTCGCTTATGAAAAAGATGGGCTACGGGGCCGACTACAAGTATTCCCACGACTACCCCGGCAACTTCGTCATCCAGCAGTTCCTCCCCGACGACATCAAGGCTTCCCGCTTCTGGATCCCCTGCTCCAATCCAGCCGAAGACCGCGCCGCGCAGCTCCAGAACCAGCGCTGGCATCCCGGCTCAACCCCCTTGTAATTCGATTGGTTAGAAAATTATTGGCGCGGGTGTTGGAAAATAGGGATTCTTTACCTATCTTTGCGAAAAACAACTTTAGATTATTGCGACTCTCCCCTATACATACATAAAAACTTACCAAGATGAAGAAGCACAACTTCTATGCCGGCCCGTCGATTATGAGCCAGTACACCATCAAGAACACCGCCGACGCGGTGCTGGATTTCGCTAACACCGGCCTGTCGATTCTCGAAGTCTCACACCGTTCAAAGGAGTTCCAGGCTGTGATGGATGAAGCGCAGGCCCTGGTCAAGGAACTACTTGAAGTGCCCGAAGGCTACAGCGTGCTGTTCCTCGGCGGAGGCGCCTCACTCCAGTTCGCAATGGCACCCTACAACCTCCTCAAGAAGAAGGCCGCCTATCTCGACACTGGCGTCTGGGCCCACAAGGCTGTCAAGGAGGCCAAGCTGTTTGGCGACGTCGACGTTGTCGCTTCTTCCGAAGACAAGAACTACAACTATATCCCCAAGGACTTCGTTGTCCCCGCTGATGCCGATTATTTCCACTACACCACCAACAACACCATCTACGGAACCGAAATCCGCAAGGATCCCGAGGTAGGCGTGCGCCTGGTGTCAGACATGTCGTCAGACATCTTCTCCCGCCCGGTGGATGTGTCTAAATATGACCTCATCTACGCCGGCGCGCAGAAAAACCTCGCCCCCGCCGGCGCCACCATCATCATCGTGCGCGACGAGGTAGTGCAGAACCCCTGCCGCCCCATCCCGACGATGCTCAACTACAAGACCCATATCGACAAGGGCTCGATGTTCAACACCCCCCCTGTCCTCCCGATATTCTCCGCCCTGCAGACCCTCCGCTATTACAAGGAACTCGGCGGCATCAAGGCAATCGAGAAAATGGACCTCGACAAGGCGGGCCTTCTTTATGAGGCTATCGACTCCTCAAGGATATTCCAGGCCACCGTGCCCGACCATGCCGACCGCTCAATCATGAACGTCTGCTTCGTGCTCAAGCCCGAATACGCCGACCAGGAGAAGGCATTCATGGAATTCGCCACTTCGAAAGGCATCGTCGGCATAAAGGGCCACCGCTCGGTTGGAGGCTTCCGCGCCTCGCTCTACAACGCCCTCCCCATCGAGAGCGTCAAGGTGCTGGTGGAAGCAATGAAGGAATTCCAGGACAAACTTTAAACCGGCTGCCTCATCATGAAAGTATTAGTAGCTACAGAAAAACCGTTCGCACCGGTCGCCGTCGACGGCATCCGCAAGGTAGTCGAAGAGGCAGGCCACGAACTCGCCCTTCTCGAAAAATACAGCTCGCGCCAGGAGCTTCTCGACGCTGTCAAAGACGCCGATGCCCTGATTATCCGTTCTGACAAGGTCGACGCCGAAGTGCTCGGCGCAGCGCCCGCGTTGAAAATCGTGGTGCGCGCCGGAGCCGGCTATGACAATGTCGACCTCGCCGCCGCGACCGCCCACGACGTATGCGTGGAGAACACTCCCGGCCAGAACTCCAACGCCGTGGCCGAACTCGTGTTCGGTATGACGGTGATGGCGGTCCGCAACATGTACAATGGCACATCAGGCACCGAGTTGAAAGACAAGAAGCTCGGCATCCACGCCTTCGGACAGGTTGGCCGCAACGTGGCCCGCATCGCCAAAGGATTCGGTATGGAGGTCTCCGCCCTCGACCCCTACTGCCCCGACGAGGTGATGGCCAATGCAGGAGTCACCCCCGTCAAGAGCGTTGACAAGCTCTATTCCGGCAACCAGATTGTCTCGCTCCACATCCCAGCCACCCCCGAGACTAAAGGCTCGGTAGGCTATGAGCTGATGATGAAACTCCCCAAAAACGGCGTATTGGTGAACACCGCCCGAAAAGAGGTCATTGACGAAGAGGGGCTGCGCAAAGCCCTGGCCGAACGCGCCGACCTCAAATATGTCGCCGACGTGAAGCCCGACAACGCCGCCGTGCTTGAAGAGGAATTCTCCGGACGCGTGTTCTTCACCCCCAAGAAAATGGGAGCCCAGACCGCAGAAGCCAACATCAACGCCGGCATCGCCGCCGCCCGCCAGATTGTCGACTTCTTCCGCGACGGCTCGGCCCCGTTCAGGGTAAACAAATGACCGATGTCCGTAAAGACAAACGGACATAAACCTCATCTGCTGCGGTTGCCGCGAATAAGCGACAACCGCGGCAGTCTCACATTCCTGCAGCACCCACTCACGGCCCCATTCCCGATAAAACGGATATTCTATCTGTACGGAATGCCGGAGGGATCGCAGCGGGGAGGCCACGCCCATATCCGTGAAAGCCAGCTGCTCATCGCCGTCGCCGGCAGCTTCACCGTCAAAGTCTTCGACGGGGCAACCTGGGAGACATACACCCTCGACCGGCCCGACATCGGCCTGCTGCTGCCCCCGCCCTATTGGCGCGAGCTCCACGACTTCTCTCCCGGAGCCGTCTGCCTGACGTTGAGTTCTACCGATTTCGACCCAGAGGAATACCTGTCGCCAATGTCAGATTACCTCGACTATCTCGCCGCGCATCCCGACGCACAGACTCCCGACTGACCGCCCAGCCGGCCAAGATTCAGGTATGTCTGCCGCCAATGCCCCTATGAAACATCCCTCAAAGACCTCAAAGATTATAATTCACGATTTATTTGCAAGCATCGGAAATAATCCCTAACTTTGCATAACAAATCCCGTCCCCGTAGTTCAATGGATAGAATATCGGATTCCGGTTCCGACGATTAGGGTTCGACTCCCTACGGGGATACCAAAGGGGCTGCCAATCGGCAGCCCCTCTTTCGTAAACCATCAACTCATTACGCCCCACGCCACTGTTGGCCAACAAGTTAAACGACCTGGAATCTATACTTGCCAACTTGAATCCTCTTGATTCCATATTATTGCTGTCCGGTAAAAAAAGACAAAATCATATATTCTCTACAAATATAATAACAATGATTCGGTAAAAATTACCGAAGTAGTTGAAACTTAAGTTAATATATCGAATTGTCAAATACAACTGAATCGCCAAAGCGTTCATTATAAAAATCTTAGCGTATGAACGTATTG
>CAJTEX010000020.1 GCA_910575615.1 Bacteroidales bacterium
AGCCATATGTCGAAGCGGGTCTCACTTTTTTCATATCGTTCAATATCGAAGTTGTCTATCAGGACTTCGGGTAGGATGGCTCTGAGCAGTTGATCTGGTTTCATTGTGCAAAGATAACACTATACTCTTGATACTCTCTCCCGCCCACCGGAAAAATCCGCTGACCCCCTAAAGCTTGTCCAGTACACCGCGGGCAAAAGGAAAAAGGGAGGAGCAAACAAGGCAACAAAAAAAGCGCCCTTATGAGGCGCTTTTTTTGTGATTCGCACAGGATTCAAACCTGTAACCTTCTGATCCGTAGTCAGATGCTCTATTCAGTTGAGCTAGCGAACCGCGATTTTTATTTTCAAAGGCCTTCGCTCAGTCCCGTTTTTTTTGTGATTCGCACAGGATTCAAACCTGTAACCTTCTGATCCGTAGTCAGATGCTCTATTCAGTTGAGCTAGCGAACCAACCTTTTATTATCGGTTTTGCGACTGCAAAGTTACAACACTTTTTGGAATCTACAAAATTTTCGGGCAACTTTTTTCATAACTTTTTAAATACAGCTGTTTTCCCACGCTGTCAACGCTCATTCCGTCATATCAGCCATTGCCAAATCATCCAGACGTATAATGCCACTATATATAATAAGGAGGAGTGACGCCTGATTTTTAGGAAAAACCACGGCATCACTCCTTTTTTGCAAATCTTTTCAGTTTTATTTGCCGACAGCGACAAAACGGGACTTGTCAGATGGATTGATTTTCTTTCGGGAATTCTTTTTGATATAGTCGATAAGGTCATCATAAACGATGTTCTCCGACTGAGCTATGATTTCACCGCGCTTTAACGGCACCATATAGTCTCCTCCTCCGGCAAGATAATCAATCGTGGCCACGGTGTAGATTTTCTCATCATCCACTGGTTTGCCATCAACCGTCAGGCTGACAACCTTACCGGTCGACGGGTCGTAAGTGACATCAACGGCCTCGCTGACTCCGTCGCCACCTCGGGCTGCATACACATCCATCGCCTCCTTGAGGTCTTTTCCCGAGAGCTTCATGACGAGAATCTTGTTTGTGAACGGCTGCATTGAGATTATCATACCCTGGGTGACATCCCCCTTCGGGAGTCCACGACGCAAGCTGCCGACATTCATCAAGGCAAGGTCGACAGGCTGCCCGAGCAGCTTTCCCCCTTTGGCCGCCACAAAATCGCTGACAAAATTCAGCAATCCGGGCTTGTCGTTGGGCAGTTCGCGGGCGGTTTTGCCTATGACTTTTCCCATAAGGTCATCGACCCCCTTGCGGTATGGAGCAATCACGGCGGCCAGCTGTTCGACGGTCTGCCTGTCATATCCCTTCCCAAGCCTCACCTGACGATATGCGGGAAGTTTCAACCCAACGCTGTCAAGGTCAATAGTCACCTCTGTGATATATTCCCCTGATTTGGCATTCTGGGTGACAAGCACGGAGTCTCCATCGGCGTTGGTTATCCACTCCCGGCCACTTCCGGGGGACAGCAACGTATGGGAATGGCCACCCAGCACCACATCAATGTTGCGGGTGTTTCTTATCACATCCTGGTCGGAGGGCGCGGGGACATTCTCATATCCGAGATGAGAGACGGCGACAACCACATCGGCCCCATCCTGGTGTTTCAGCCACCAGGCGGCGGCATTGGCGGCCTCAACCGCGTCGAGATATTTCACCCCGTCGGCATTCCCCTCGGCAATCATCCCCTCGGGGTCTAGGTTCAGGGCAATGAATCCCACCTTGCGGTCGCCATACTCATAAATCTTGAACGGCTTGAAAAGGCTCCTGACCGCCGTATCGGCAAACTCATAATTGGTGGCCAGCCAGTCGGCGTCACTCATCGCGACATTCCTCGCCATCGTCTCCATGCCATTGTCAAAGTCATGGTTGCCAAGTATGGCAATGTCGTATCCAAGGTTGTTCATGGCTTTCATCTCCACCTCACCACCATACAGCGTGAAGAACAATGTGCCCTGCACCGCGTCACCGGCATCGACAAGCAGCACATCCGGCCGGGTGGCCCTCACGCTGTCGACAAACACCTTGCGGCGCTGCACTCCTCCATACCCCTTGTCAGTGGGGTCAATCTGGCTGTGGGTGTCATTTGTCTGCAGAATGACCAGCTCCCGGGCATCCGCCCACTGCATCCCTCCAAAAGACATGGCCGAAACAGCCAGCAGCTTTAGCAAATCAATATTTCTCATTATCCTGCAATTTAAAATTTCCTTGATTTCCTTACATTTTCGAGGGCCTGCTGATCTGACTTCTTCTTGACCGGCAATGTCGATGTGTCTTGCCTCACAAACACCGATCCGTCGGCCATCCTCACCACACCGGCGAACGGCTTGACCGACACCACGGCGAAGCAATGGTCATCTATGTCGTCAAACTCCAGCGCGACAAGCGAGGGATAGACCTGCGTACCCTCCACGGCAAGGCCGAACTGGTCGCGCAGCACCTTGCAGAATCTCAGGCTGAACTTGTCCTTGACATCCTGGAGGTCATACTCCTCGAAACCATTGTTGATGTAGACAAAATCATTAACCAGCCCGCGAGGCACACCCGTGTTGGCCACTCCTATATATAACGTTCCACCCTCGGTGTTCAGCATGCCGCATATCACCTGCGCGATCTCCAGGCCCTGTTTTTTCTCGTCGGGCTGCATTTTGTTGCCCGCCGGATACACCAGCGACTCCTTGAACTCATGGTACTGGTCTTCATTGGCATTGACACGGGAGACATCAATGTCCGGCATCTGAAGACTCAGCAGGTCATAGATCGACTTTTTCAGCTCACGGCGCAACGAATTGAGTCGCAGCCCGCGGAGCATGTTGTAGGAGGCCACCATACGCTTCAGCGCGCCCGTCAGGGAGGAATCCCTGTCGTCGGGCAACGTCACCGTCTCACCCATCGCAGGCGCGTCGAGCATCGACAACGTCTGCAGAATCTCCATCCTGCGGGCAAGGTCAGAATCATTGCCCGGGAACTGCGAAACCCTGCGGGCAAGCTCGGCGACACCCGCGCGGTCGACGCGTCCGTCAATCACAAACCTCGACAGCCCCTCGACCATCGCCTGCTTAAGTTCAAGGAACTGCGCGCGGTAAGTGTCGCCCGCCAGCAACGCCAGCAGACGGGCCGACGCGAGGAGCGTGTATGTCTCGGTGATATTGTCGCGCGACACAAAAGCCATCGCGTCAAGCACACGCGACAACCCGTTGACAGCCTCCGCCGTCAGGTAATTTTCAGGCACCTGGCCCACACATGAGTCCATGTCTTCCACCTCATCATGCGCCTCATCCTTGCGGGCCGGCTCAGTCCACACGCGTCCCCCGCAGACCGAGGAGAGCAAGTAATGGAAATTGCGTCTCACCGTCCGGTAATTCTCCACCGGATTGTTGTCATCAGTATACTCTTCAAACCGCGCGGCAATATACGGCTTGTTGTTCTTCTTGTTCCAGCCGATGTCATTGACAGTGACCATCACCTTCTGGTCTTTGTGGAGTTCCTCGCCATTCTTGTAAATCAACACCGGATAACCGCCGTCAGACACTGCCAGGCACGACTCTCCGAGGTCTTTGGTAATCACCGCCTCCATCTGAGCCTGATCCTCGCGGTCCTCCTTTGCGAGCCGCATTATCTCCTCGTCGACCTCCTTTTCCATCGAGAGCCTGAAACGGCCATCGGGCAAAACACCCGTGACACGCCCGCGGAACAGCATCTGTCCCTCTTTGAGCCAGAAAGTCTCAAGATAAGGGGAAACCGGATAAAGGACAATGTCGCGGGTGTTTATCACCCCCGCCCCCTCATACACCGGGTCCTCGATCACACACCCGAAGGTGAACTGGTCGGCCTCCTCGCGCCCAACGACCCTGAATGTGACCTCGTCATCCACCACAGGCTGCAGCTTCTTGGTCTCCACAACCTTAGGGGCCACACTCGGAGCCACCTTCTGGTCAGGATCAAACAGACTGTTCTCAAGTTCCTTCCACATGACATGGTGACGCGACAGGTTCTGGTCATCCTGCCCCGTGCGGTCATCCAGACGCCCGTTGAGACACACCGAGAAAGCCGCGCTGTCAGAAAGCCTGACAGCCAGAGCCTCCTTGGTGGCAGCCCCGGTGACCACCGGAGCCACCCTTATATTGCCCCCCTTGACCGTCAGCGAGGCGCTCTGCCCCTCGAACGAACTGAGAGACTTCTGACTCGACGCGCCCCTGTGGTAACGATACAACCCGCTGAGGTTGGCATAGCACAGGCGGTTGACATCGTCAAGATCCTTCCATCCATACTCCAGCGGCATGTCAAGATTCTCGGTAAGCGCCCCGACAGCCTTCTCGGCAAGCGCGGCCACAGGCTTGCCGATAAGCAACATCGCCAGGGTGTAAAGCCGCCCGCGGTAAAGGTTCCACCGGGCGTAATCCTTGTTCTGGGTGAGCAGCAGCAATATCGCAATCGCCTCTATCAGCTCACGCAGAGCCTCATGGCTCGACGTGTTGACAAACTTGCTCTCATTGTCGATGAAAATCCTGAGCATCAGTATGAACCCATCTGAAAACTCCCCGAGGAAACGGAGGTCGGAATGATGATCGCGGATAACCTTGAATATCTCCCAGATATAATCATGCACATATGAATTCTTCAGCGTGAACAAGGCCATCATCAGCCTCATCTTCTTCTCGGGCTTGTAAAGCCAACCCGTCGATCTCAGAGACGCCAGCGTCTGGGTGATGAACTCCACATCCTCCCCCTTGGCTATCAGATTGGCCGCGTGAAGGTAATCCTCGCAGTCAAGAATCACATCCGACAGACGCTCTTGCATACGGCGGCGTTCATCCATCGGGAACCCGTTGAGATACTCCGACCGCTCAATCAGCGACAGGGCAAGTTCCTTCAACTGCCCCAGCAAAACCACTCGGAAGCCTTCACCACGCCTGAACCACATCGGAATATTGTTGGTTATGGACTCCATCACGGCCAGCACCCATTCCGGATTGCCGTCATCAAGCCTCCCCCGGGCATCGTCAAACACCGGATTGGCCATCAACCGTTTGAAAAATCCATCCCACGACAGCAAGCGCGCCCCCTTGAGATCGCGCATGTCTGACACAAGGAAACGCGCAGCGGGGGTCTCTTTCTTCTCCTTGACATATTCGAGCCTCAGCTGCCCCTTGTCGGTGGAGACCACCCTGCAGGTTATGCGCTGGAACCGCTCGAGCTTAACCCGGCCCAGGTCTATCGGATAAAACGTCAGGCCACGGGCATCATCCCTGACCGATACATGGGCGGCGGCATTGGTGTCTTGCCTCATCACCCTGAACCGGTATTCCTTCCCTACCTCATATATATCCGGCACAACAGAATTCAGGTCCTGCTCAAGACGGTCATTGCCCTTGTAGACACACACAATCTTATCCGGAATGTCAGTTATCTGAAACTCAAACGGCTTGACTATATACGGGGTGGCAGACGCCGGGTCGCGCACCTTGAACACAAGCTTTCCTGACTCCCTTGATTTCTCAAATTCACTTTCCTTGAAAGTATATAATTTCCCTACTTCAAAAGCCATAAACAGATAGATTGAAACATTGATACATTAATTATATTTGCAAAGATACGTCAAACTCACGCCACGGCAAAACACAATCATCAAGCCAAACGAAATATTCCTGATTTTTGTTGTTAAATAATACAAAAAAGGTATGTAACTTTGCATCGCCAACTCCCGGCCGACACGTTGCGTCAAGCATCGCCACAGGCCGGCACAAGCTCCCACAAAATGACACAGACACTGAAACACAGAATCTCGCCGATGCTATGCCTGGCAATCCTCCTCTCATTGATTTCCTGCGGCCGCAAGACCCCGGAAAACCCAATCGAGGCAGTGCCGCCGGGCTGCTCGCAGGTCACAGTCATCGACCTCCAGAGGCTGGCCGCGGCCAACGGGGCAAACAGCCTGGTCGCCGACGGCTCGCTGACACCCGCGGCGGAGGACGCCATCGCGATGCTGTTGCCCACCGACCTGCTGCGCCCCCTCGCGGCCGTGGTCTCAATCGGCGACAACGGAGTCGACACCCACCAGGCTGTGATGTTCACAACCTCAAGGGGATATGACGGACTCATACTGAAGGTCACCTCGCGGCAGCAACTCGCCGACGCGATGCACCCCTACCGCGACGCGTCATCTGATTTCGGCGAGTATGACACATACACCACCGGCAAACGCCTCATCGCCATCTCAGACCATCTCTGCGTGATCGCACCAGACGCCGCCACGATAAAGACCATCGGACAGAAAGGTGATGGCGGCATCATCTCCGGGATGGCCGGAATCAACGAGTTCCTCTCCTCGACAGACAACTCCATACGCTCAGCCCGCCGTGGGGCAGACCTGTTCGGAGACAAGATGGATGGTCTGTGGCTATGCCTTGGCTTGAGATTCACCGACACCTCGGCGACCGCAGACCTGTCAGCGATGCGGGCCGACGGAGAACCCGACTCAATCGGCGCGAGAATCGCCGCCCCGGTAGACCCCGACGCGCTCGCGTTCGTGCCCGAAGGCACCACCCTTGCCATCGCGAGCGGACTGCAGGGCGACAACGCCAAACTTCTCGGGATAGAAGACCTCGTGAAAAAATATTTTCCGGGAGACATCGCGATGTCAAAGACAGGCACCACACTCTGGTACGCACGTCCGGCTGGCACCATCACCGCCGACAACCTCCTCTCCCCGCAGGTATGGAACTTCGCCGGGGCTATCCAGATGCCACAGGAGGAAGGAGACATGGCCATACGCAACCTGCAGGCCATGAATCACGGCCTTGGCCGTCTCGACCCTGCAACCGGATGCTACACCGTCACCCGTGGAGACGCGTCGCTCTCTTTCGGATACATCAACGGATTTTTCGCGCAATCGGCCAACGGGCCTGTCAAATACGGCAACTCAAACCCGTTCACACAGGATTTCAGCGGGGCAAGGCTCGCCGCAGTAATAGACATCCCCGGCTCAAGCTCGTTGCGCACCGCCGCCGGCCTGCCCTGCGGGGCCTCGCTTGCCTTCAAGGTCACCACCTTCAACATCCACGCCAAACTGTCATTCTACGGCAACAACGGCCCGGTTCTGCGCACAATCAACGCAATCCCCGCCCTCCACAATCTGTTGCCCTATATTGTCGGCACTCGATGAAAACGGATTGCCAGTTCATACTCCGCGACATGCTGCCCGACGCATTCGCGTCCGAGCCCGGATCACATTCCTCATCAGACATCTGGCTCAACCCACACAGGGAGTTCCTCCCCGGCCACAGATACCTGGTCGACGCGGAGTCGGGGAGAGGCAAATCATCACTGTGCGGCTACCTCCATGGCAACCGCGACGACTACTCCGGCACATTGTCGGTCGGCGGACTTGACGCGCGCCGGATTTCACGTGCCGACTGGACAAGGCTCAGACGAGAGACCATAGCCTACCTGCCTCAGGAGTTAGGGATTTTCCCCTCATTGACCGCATGGGAAAACATCCAGCTGAAAAACCGCCTGACCTCCCACAAGAGCGACACCGAGATAATGGAGATGCTCGACACAGTGGGCCTGGCCCAGCTTTCAGACCGCCTCGCCGGACGGCTCTCCATCGGCCAGCAACAACGCGTGGCATTGGTCAGGGCCTTGTGCCAGCCCTTCTCCATGCTGCTGCTCGACGAGCCGGTCAGCCACCTCGACAGAGAAGCCAACATAGCCGTGGCGCGACTTGTCTCCCGCGAGGCATCCAGGAAAAACGCCACAGTGATAACCACATCGGTAGGCAACGACCTGCTGCTCGACGGCTGCGAGCGCCTGTCGCTATGACATCTATCACCCCCATCCCTCATCCATAATGGTCTGGAAACTTTTACGAACCGACATAAGCAAGTGGCAGATTACGGCCTACGCCATCGCCAACATCATCGGCATGCTGATAGCCGGACTGGCCATACAGATTTACCGCGACGTGGTGCCGCCCGGAAATGACACTTCGGCCGACCCGCTCGGCGACATCCGCTACCGGGTGGTATCACGCAAGTCGACCCAAACGCTGTTCGGGACCCATCCTGACGGCATTTCAGAGGAGGAAATCGCCGCCATATCGCGCCAGCCATGGGCTGCCTACGCCGCGCCATTCATCCCGGCAGGTTTCGATGTCACAGTAAGCCTGTCATTCGGCGGGAATGGCTTCTCCACCGCCCTGTTTTTCGAGGGTGTGCCTGACGAATATCTCGACATCAAGCCCCGGGGATGGGCGTTCGACCCCTCCGCCCCTGAAGTGCCAATCATACTGCCGCGCGACTACCTCGCGCTTTACAACTTCGGCTTCGCCCCCACCCGAGGCTTGCCGACCATAAATGAGCGCGCAGCCTCGATGGCCCCCCTGAAAGTGACCCTGAGCGGCAACGGCATTTCCAAATCATTGCCGGGAAGGATTGTCGGATTCTCTTCGCGGCTCAACACCATCGCCGTCCCCGAGGAGTTTGTAAGATGGGCCAACGCCATCTTCTCCCCCGGAGAACCACCCGCCCCTACCCGCGTCATAATCCGTATGGCCGACCCCGGCAATCCTGAAGCGGGGAGATACCTGTCATCCGCGGGACTTGAGGAAAGCGGCGGCGGAGAGACCGCCTCACGTCTCTCCCACTTCCTGCGTGTAGCGGCAGCCGCCGTCACCGGCGTAGGGATGCTCATCTGCCTGCTTTCAGCCGGGATGCTCGTCCTCAGCATGTTCCTGCTTCTGCAAAAAAGCCGTGCCACCCTGGCCGGCCTCATCAATCTCGGATATTCACCCCGCAATCTGGCCGGATATTATTTCAGGCTCATACTGGCGGTCAACGTCATCGTGCTGGCCATCTCCGTGACGGCAACAACCCTGATAGCCCGCTCCTGGCAGATAAGGCTGACCGACCTCGGACTGGGAGGCACGCCGATATGGCCAACGATAACCGCCATGGTGGCCACACTGGCAGTCTTGACCCTGCTGAGCGGCGGCATCACATGGCGCGTCATAGGCAAAATATGGCAGAAATAACCAACTTTTTGCATTCTGCGGTTGTTTGCATTTTGCATTTATAGCCGTTTTTGTTAATTTTGCGAACATAACAGCAATCCGCAATTCATCCCAGTTGCGTTATGGAAGACAAGAACAACATCAAAGACACCGCAAATCCGCCAGACACCATCAACGAGGCCAACCTGCTCAACAGCGCCGAACTCGCGTCGCTGCCTTCATTGTATCTGGCCCTCTGCCGCTCAGCCCGTGAAATCACCGACCCGCAGGCAGACCGCAAGTTGCGCGAGCTTGTCACACGCGGAGCAGCCGAAGGGGTGTTCCCGCGCGACCGGTTCGGCTTCAGCGCGTTGACAAGGGCGCTCCAGAGCGCCGACGCCTTCTGCCGCCGTGTCAGCCCCAACCGCAATGTCATACTGGCCATGCTGCTCTACCGCATGTGTGACGGACAGTTCCTCACCCTGGAGCAAGTCGAGCAAGACTGGGGGGCCGATGTCGCCAAGATGGTCAAAGGATTGCTGAAAGTGGCCTCGTTGTATTCCCGCGCCAACACACCTGAGTCTGAAAACTTCCGCAGGCTGCTGATGGCATTCGCCGACGACATCAGGGTGATAATAATGATGATTGTCGACCGCCTCGTGTTGATGAAACTCATCAACCACCACCCCGCCGAAAGGCTTGTGCGCGACATCGCCGTGGAGTCAAACTACCTCTACGCCTCCCTGGCCCACCGTCTCGGACTATACGCCATAAAATCCGAGCTGGAAGACATGTCGCTGAAATACACCGACAGGCAGACCTACACCGACATCGCCCGCCAGCTCAACGAGCGCAAGGCAAAACGCGACGCATACATAGCGGCTTTCATCGCCCCCCTCCGGGAGAAGCTCCTCTCCATGGGGCTCAACTTTGAAATCAAGGGACGCACCAAGTCGATTTTCTCAATCTGGAACAAAATCAAGAAGCAGAAAAACGACATCGACCACATATATGACCTCTTCGCCATACGCGTCATAATCGACACTCCGCCCGAGAAGGAGAAAAACGACTGCTGGCTGGCCTACTCCGTGGTCACCGACATGTACCAGCCCAACCCCTCGCGCATGAAAGACTGGATCTCGGTGCCGAAAAGCAACGGCTACGAGTCGCTCCACATCACCGTGGCAGGTCCCGAGGGGAAATGGGTCGAGGTACAGATACGCACTCGCCGCATGGACCTCGTGGCCGAGAAAGGCCTCGCCGCCCACTGGCGCTACAAGGGCATCAAGAGCGAGGAGGTGCTTGACTCCTGGATGAACAAAATCCGCGACCTCCTCGAGGACACCGAGTCAGGCCCCATGGAGCTGATGCGCAATTTCAAGATGGACATCTACGACAAGGAGGTGTTTGTCTTCACCCCGCGAGGCGACCTCTTCCGTCTCCCCGCCGGAGCCACACTGCTCGACTTCGCTTTCCATATCCACACCAACGTCGGCAGCCAATGCACAGGCGGCCGCGTCAACGGCAAAAACGAGAAGCTGACCTACCGCCTGCGAAGCGGCGACACCGTCGAGATACAGACATCGGCCAACCAGTCTCCCAAGCCCGACTGGATAAATATAGTGGTCACCTCCAAGGCCCGCACCAAAATACGCCAGACACTGAAGGAACGGCAGAACAAGTCGGCCGAGCTGGGCCGCGAGATGATGATGCGCCGTCTCAAGAACCGCAAACTGGAATTCGAGGAGGCCGCCGTCAGCAGGCTGGTCAAGAAGATGGGCTACCGCAACATGACCGACTTCTTCAACGAAATCGCCGAAGGCCGTCTCGATGTCAACGACGTGATGGAGCGGTACGCCACATTCGAATCACACCCCCATGACCCCCATGCCGGAAAGGTCTCGGCCGAGGAGTTCAACCTCCAGACCGCCCAGGGAGAGGAGGCCGACGCATCGGCCAACGCCGACGACGTGCTGGTGATAGGCAATGACATCAAAGGGATAAACTACAAGTTCGCCCGCTGCTGCAACCCTATCTACGGCGACGACGTGTTTGGATTCATCTCAGCCGAGGGGGTGATAAAAATCCACCGTGCCGACTGTCCCAACGCGGCCAACATCCGTGAACGCTACCCTTACAGGGTCATCACCACCCGCTGGTCAGGCAAAGTAGGCTCGCAGATGGGAGCCACCCTCCGTGTGGTGGGCAATGACGACATCGGCATCGTCACCAACATCACCTCAATAATAAGCAAGGAGAAAAATGTCTCGCTAAGAGCCATATCCATCGACTCAAACGACGGGCTCTTCCAGGGCCACCTCTCGGTAGGCATCCAGGACAACGACTCGCTCAACGCCCTGATACGGAAAATCAAGACCGTCAAGGGGGTGAAAGAGGTGTCGCGCGCCCGCTGACCCGCCGTCTTTGATGTAATTGGTCAAGAATCGGGTAAAATTGTATCAGCTTTCAGGGTGACGAAAAACGTATCTTTGCAGTATCGGATTTTTCCGTCCCTTACCCTAAAACTAACTCAATTTCATCCATGATCAAACATTTGCTAACCGGTGTGCTGCTTGGCGCAGCCCCCTTAGCTCTCTCCGCCGCTGACAACCTCAACGTCATGCCATGGGTCAACGGCACCGAATGGGCCGGCACTTCTGTCGAAAAGAAAAGCGATGGCTCCTATGTCATCCACGTCTCCGAAGACTGGGCCGGGGCCGGCATCGACTTCGCCGCCGACCATCCCGACTTCTCCCTCTCAGGCTTCACCGCTGTCCACATAGATGTCTCCGCCGACGGCGCAGGCAACAAGATGGTGTATGTCAACTATTCCGGCGGGGATTTTGACGAATACAACGGAGAAGGCGCATCCGGCACTTATTATTTCCAGGAGGGGAAGGCGATAGAGAAGATCGTGTTCAAATTCCAGAACCGTGGCACATACACGATGAGGGAATTCACCCTCCTCTCCCCTGCCAGCGCGCAACCCGAACTGCTGGCATCCGGCAACTGGCAACTTAACGCCTGGGGAGACCGCCACACCATCGACACAAGCGTCTTCAACAACATCAAACCCGGCGACAACCTGACAATCACCTACTCTGCCTCAGACAACGCCCAGGCCCAGATCTACGCCCCGAGGAGAGCCGGGGAGGTCAACGCCAACTCAGCGGCCGACGCATGCCACCTCCACACCACAACCACCGGCGACAACATCTATGCCGACCTGAGCGCAGGGGAGAACATGACCATCAACGTCAAACTGACCGACGACATGGTCAAATACCTGCAGCTCTACGGACTGGTGTTTGAAGGCCACGATGTGACATTCACCCGCATTGACCATATCGGCGGCAACCCAACCGTCGATGTCGACGAGCTGCCAGAGCCCGACATCGACCCCGTCACCCCCGACCAGGGGCTGGGAGGCGTCCCTGTCGGCGTGGCCCCGCGCAACAGCCTACCCGCGCTGTTCGACAACAATCCCTCCACCGCCTTCCGCGCCGCGAGGGCCGACAGGGCTTGGGCCGGACTCGATCTCGGCGAACCCCACGTCATCACCAAGGTGAAATGGATGGCTGCCGATGACAATGCCTGGAAGACCCTCCTCGGTGTATTCGAGGGAGCCAACAATGAAGACTTCTCAGACGCCATGCCCATCCACATTATCCGCCAGGCCAAACCCGCAGGCGAATGGAACGAAGCCGACATCTCCTGCTCACGCGGATTCCGCTATGTCCGCTACGTCGGCCCGCGCCGCCTTACTGACGCGGCGGCCGGCAACGGGGCCGGAGGGAGCCAAGGATCACACGGCGAAATGGCCGAGCTGCGTTTCTTCGGAGAGAAAGGGGCCGGAGACGACAGCAACCTCTACCGTTTCACCAACCTCCCTACCGTTATCCTCAACACCGTCGACATGGAGGAACCCCATGACATGAATGTCGACCCAGACAAGGACCATGACCTCACAGCCACCATCACGGTCATCGACTCCGACGGCAAAGTGCTGAGCAAACCTGGCATAACCCGCGAACGAGGCAATTACAGCCGCACATTCCCCAAGCGTCCCCTGCGTGTGAAATTCGACAAGAAAGACACCCCTGTGGCAGGCGCGAAAGCCCAGAAAAAGAAATGGGAGCTGCTCAACAACTACGGCGACAAGACCCTGATGCGCAACCTCGTGGCCTTTGACATCGCCCGCATGATGGGTATGGACTATGTGCCCTTCTGCACACCTGTCGATGTAATCCTCAACGGCGAGTACCGCGGCTGCTACCAGCTTGCCGACTCCAAGGAGGTCGATAAAAACCGTGTCAACATCCACGAAATGACCCTTGAGGAAGCATTGGCCGGGGGAGAAGCCCTCACCGGAGGCTATTTTATGGAGGTCGACGCATACGCCAACGAGGAACCCGCAGGCACTTGGTTCACCACCCCGCAGGGAATCCCCGTCACCGTCAAGGCCCCCGATGACAAGGACGTGCTGTTCCAGACCAGTGCGCCGCTTGACTACATCACCGACTACTATTCCGACATGACCCGGCGCGTCAGCGACGGCAAATTCACCGGGCAGGGCAACTATCGCGAGATACTTGACGTGGAGTCTTTCCTCCAGCTGCTGATGACCAACGAAATCGGCGGCAACAAAGATGTGATGTGGAGCTTCAACATGTACAAAGACCTCGGAGACCCCCATATCTACAGCGGCCCGGCATGGGATTTCGACGTGGCCTTTGACAACAGCCGTTACATAGACAACCAGGCATACGACAACGACAGCTATCTTTACCTCAACACCCCCTCGGCAGCAGCCGGGTTCCGCGAATTCACAGAGAAAGTGATGTCAGACCCGCAGACCGCCGAAGAGCTGCGCCATCTCTGGGGAGCCGTCCGTGACAACGGCCTGAGCTATGACTATCTCGCCGGACAAATCGATTACTACGCCTCACTGATGGATGAGTCGCAGCAACTCAATTTCGAGCGCTGGCCGATTCTCAACACTCCGGTGCATGACAACGCCGCCGCCCGAGGAAGCTTCCAGGCCGAGGTCAACCATATCAAGGATTTCTGCCGCAAAATCATCAGCCATTTCGACTCCAAAATCGGCTACGACCCCGGCGAACACGCCGAGATGATCGAGCCTGAGGTCAACGACGACCTTTCGGAGTTCCGTCTGTCGGTGCCCTACGGCAAACTGATGCTTGTCGACGAGGTTGTGGCCCCGGGCCAGCCGACCCCTGCGAAAACGGCCGCGATATCCGGCGGCTTCATCAACGCCGACAAGGAATGGACGCTCGACAAATCCAGCCTCGAGGCCGACCACATCATCACCGTCTATGCCCGCCACGCAGGACGCAACAGCGAAGTGCAGTCTTACCGAGTCAACAGCGACGGCACCATCTCGGGGGTTGAGACAATCACCGCAACCACCGACGACAACCTGCCAAAGGAATATTACAACCTCACAGGCTCCCGCGTAAACCCCTCAGAGACAGCTCCGGGGGTCTACCTCTGCCGCCAGGGCGACAAGGTCACCAAGGTGATACTGCGCTGAAGCGACCACCCGTGACCGCCGTCACGCCGCCTTGCGGTCAATGACACCAAGATTGCAAAGGTTATCAGTAATTTGGTCAAGTCAACAAAACTCACTACCTTTGAGGGTAGAAGTTTTGTTGACTTTTTTTATGAAGACTACCGACACATTACATATCATCCTCGCAGGATGCATCCCGGCGGCATGCGCCCTCTCATTGTTGACATCCTGCTCCGGCTCGGACAAAGCCGACCCTGAGTCGCAGGCGCTCCTCGACGGGGCGACAACGGCCTACGAGACAGCCGACTACACCCGTGCCGAGTCTTTGCTCGACTCGCTGCAGAAAAACTACCCCTCCGAAATTGCCCTGCAGAAAGAGGGGATGGCGTTGCGCCCGAAAGTAATCGAGAAAGCAACCCTGCTAAAAATCTCGACCAACGACT
The DNA here is from genome assembly GCA_910575615.1 of Bacteroidales bacterium. Lineage (GTDB taxonomy): Bacteria > Bacteroidota > Bacteroidia > Bacteroidales > Muribaculaceae > UBA7173. The sequence continues at coordinate 15,004 of CAJTEX010000020.1, forward strand.
CCCTGATGGCCCTCGACAAGGTTGACGCAGACAGACTCAAACCCAAGCTCAAATGGGTAAAGACACCGAGGATGCTCGAGGGCTACTGGGTGGCCTCGGAGGGCTACAACCCGTCATTCATGTCGACCACGGCCATACAGGGACGCGTCTCTGAAATCGGGGAATTTTACATCGTGTCGTCGGCCAAGCCTTCGATAGGCCACACATCCATAAGCCTCTCAGACGGGTCGGCTTCGGTCTCGACCCCCGAGGTCCCATACGACGGGGAAAGCAACTACCGCATCGACGGCGGCGAGATCATCACCTTCTCCCCCGCTCAGAGCGACACCATCGGCCAGTTTGCCCTGGCCAACACAGGCAAGCCCCTCACCCTGACCTTCCGGGGGAAATCAAGCCGCCAGGTGAAACTACCGGCAGTCCAGACCTCGGCCCTGGCCGACGCATACGCCTATGCACGGGCCATCTCCCGGGCCCGCCAGCTGGCCGTGGAGCGCCAGCGGCTCGAAGCTACCCTGCAGGTGGCCCGAAACCAGATGGCGCGCACCACACCCGACAACGAGGCGGAAAAATAATCAGGCAGCCTTTGATATTGTTGGCGATTTTTTTCGTAACTTTGCCCGTCAAAATGGGACGTGCGCGAAAGCGCCCCCCACAGCAGAACATTTTCAACTGATGATCAACCGAATTTTAATACGCATCAAGGTAGTGCAGATGCTTTACGCCTACCTGCTTACCCGTAGTGAATTCCACATCGAGAGCGCCCCGGAGAAGAAGACTCGCGACGCGCGCTACGCCTATTCCCTCTACCTCGACCTGCTTCTCATAATCATGCAGCTGTCGGGATGCAAGGTCAGACCCGGCAACCTGCGCGCCTCAATCGACTCCCTCAGGGAGTCAAACGTGCTGGCCGGCACAGCCCTGGCCAAGGCCCTCTCGGCCGACCTTTCCATACGCGAACTGATTGGGAAAGGCTCCCCCTCACTTGGCAGCTTTGACAGCACCCTCCAGGGGCTTTACCACAAAATCATCGAGTCATCAGTCTACGCCGACTACCGCAAGAAGAAGGGCAAGAAGACCCTCGCCGAGGATGTCAAGCTCTGGGCCGTGGTCCTCTCCACCGTCATCGCCAAAGATTCCGCGTTTCTTGAGAGGGCTCGCGAGAACGAGGATTTCACCTCGGCCGGATTCCGCCAGGCGTTCACAATGGCCGCCAACACCCTCAACGATTTCTCAGACACCCGCAGCACCCTGACACAGGCCAGGAAGTCGCTCAACGACTCCCTCGAGAAAGCCTACGAGCTTTACATCTCCCTGCTGCTGCTGCCCGGCTACCTCACCGACCTCGAAGCCGAGCGCATCGAGGCCGCCAAAGAGAAATATTGCCCCACCGACGATGAACTGAACCCCAACACCCGCTTCATCGACAACCGGTATGTCAAAGCCATCCGCGAGTCGGAGGAAATCGCCCGGTATGTCAAAGACCATCCCGTGGCATGGGAGGGGGACTATTACATGCTCAAGGCGCTTCTCGACGCGGTGCGCCAGAGCGACATATACAAGGAATACATGGAAGCCGATGCCGCCACATACCAGGATGACTGCGAGCTGTGGCGCCGTCTGCTGAAAAATGTCATCTTCCCCTCAGACGCGCTCGCCGAAGGCATGGAGAACAAGTCGGTCTACTGGAACGACGACCTCGCTGTCATGGGCACTTTCACACTGAAGACCATCAAGCAGATGGCCAACGCCGGTGACGGCTCCGTGGAGGTGCTTCCGGTCTACAAGAATGACGACGACGCCAACTTCGGGCCCGACCTCTTCCTGGGGGCCATCAACAACCGCGAGGAATACCGCTCGTATATCGACAAGTTCATCAACGGCTCGCAATGGGATCCCGAACGTCTGGCCTTCACCGACATCGTGATTCTCATCACCGCCATCACCGAGCTGCTCAACTTCCCCTCGATTCCCGTGCCGGTGACCCTCAACGAGTATATCGAGATCGCCAACTATTACTCGACCGCCCGCAGCGGCCAGTTTATCAACGGCGTGCTTTACTCCATCGTCAACTACCTCAAGGAGGAGGGCAAACTGCTCAAATAAGAGATCCGTCCCCCTGCCATCAATCCGAATATTAACCGAATAATTATATCCCGATGATTACCAACCTCATCCCCCTCCAGGCCGCCGCAGGCGCCGATTACAGCGGCATCATTATGATTGTCGGCCTCATCGTCGTGTTCTACTTCCTCATGATCCGTCCCCAGCAGAAGAAGCAGAAGGAAATCCGCAAATTCCGCGAAGGACTCAAGAAAGGCGACAACATCATCACCGCAGGCGGCATCCACGGCAAAATCAAGGAAATCAAAGAAGACAGCTTCCTGATTTCCGTGTCAGACAACACCGTGCTGCGCATCGACAAGGGTTCGGTCTACCCCTCAGCATCTGACGCCCAGGAGCAGGAAGCCAACAAGACAAAAGCCTGACGGCAACCCCATCAGCCACTGTCGCCCCGGCCAGGCCAAGGCGACAGGCGACACAACGACCCGATACACCGCATATGGTGGATTACAAGAAATATTACAGCAAATTCAAGGAGGACTTGCGCACCACCGCGGGGCGCAATGTCCTCACTTTTCTTGTGTTCCTGGTCATTTCCACCATATTCTGGTTTCTGATGGCCCTCAACGACGAAATCCAGAAAGACTACAAGGTGCCGCTGAGGCTTGAGGAGTTCCCCAAGAACATGACCATCATCTCGGGCAACGTCCCCACAGTCAGCGTCACAATCAAAGACAAAGGCTCAGCCCTCGCCAAATTCGCCTGGGGAGCCAAGCCGGTGCTGAAACTCCGCTACGACCAGTTCTCGCGCCCGAGCGACTACCACCTGCTCCTCAACGAGGCGCAGCTCAACTCGGCCCTCAGGGGCATCTTCGGCACCAGCGCGTCAATCGTGGCCGTGCGACCCGACTCCCTCCATCTCTACTACACCACCAATCCGGGCATACCGGTAAAGGTGATTGTCGACGCGGACATCACCACCCTGCCACAATACGAGGCGTTCGGAGCCCCGAAAATCTCCACCGACTCGGTGTTGCTTTACTCCAACCAGAAAGAGCGCCTGCAGATAAAAGAGCTTACCACAGCCCCCATATCGCTCTCGCGCCTCTCCGACACCACAACCGTGGAGGTCAGCATCCTTGTCCCTGAAGGCATGAAGGCTGTCCCCTCCACCGTCAAGGTCACCTTCCCTATCGAGCCGCTTGTCACCAAGACACGCAAACTCAAGATCGAACCTGTGAATGTGCCAGGCGGCATACGCCTGATACCCTTCCCGGCAATAGTCGAGGCCACTTACCTGCTGCCCAAAAGCACATACTCGGCCGCCAACTCATCGCTGCGCGCCACCGTGGATTACAACGACATCACATCAGGCAAACAGACCATCCCCGTAAGGCTGAGCGGAGTGCCCCCCTATTACCAGAGCGCACGGCTCGCCACTCCTGAAGTCGAATTTCTCATCGAACAGGAATAAATGACACCCCTGATAGCCATAACCGGAGGCATAGGAAGCGGCAAATCGGCCGTATGCCGGTGTCTGTCCGCATGGGGACTCAATGTCTATGACTGCGACTCCCGTGCCAGGCGGCTTATGGACTCCGACCCCGCCATCCACAGGCGGCTATGCGAGGAAATATCACCCGACACAGTCAAAAACGGCATAATCGACCGCCCGCTGCTGGCCGAAATAGTCTTTTCAGACCCCTCTAAACTCGCCAGGCTCAACGCCATCACACACCGGCGCGTCACTGAAGACCTGCGCCACTGGCGCGAGACAAACTCATCCTCATCCCCGGTGCTTTTCGTGGAGACAGCCATATTGCTCGAAAGCCGTCTTCACGACGAGGTTGACCAGATATGGGTCGTAGATGCCCCGGAGGAGACAAGGCTGGCGCGCGCCTGCCTCCGCGACTCCGCCACTCCAGACCAGATAATGGCACGCATGCGTCGCCAGCGCCACGTGTGTCACGGAGATGTGAGCGTCCCGCTCCATATCATCGACAACAGCGGCAACGCGCCTCTCCTGCCCCGACTGACTGAGTTGCTGGCCGACCTCGGCATTCATCCATCCTCCCTCCCCGGCCAATGGAAAAACTGATGCAGTTTGTATGGCAGCACCGTCTCTGGGACTACACCCCGCTGCGCACCTCAGACGGCAGACGCGTCAGGATCATCCATCCCGGCACCCTCAACCATGACTCCGGCCCTGACTTTTTCAACGCCTCAGTTGAAATCGACGGACAGCGGTGGGCCGGCAACATCGAGATTCATGTCAGGGCCTCTGACTGGATGCGCCACGGCCATGACCGCGACCGGGCATACGACTCGGTGATACTGCATGTGGTCCAGGTCGATGACGCGCAGGTCATGCGCCCCGACGGTTCGGTCATCCCGCAGGTGGCTGTCAGATGCTCGGCCCGGTCAGCGGCCCGGTGCAACATGCTGATGTCGGGAGCTTCATCCGCGCTCCCCTGCGCGGCCACCATCGCCCGGCTCGAACGGGTGCGCCACACCGAATGGCTCACAGCCCTCGCCATCGAGCGACTTTACAGCAAAAGCGACCGCATACTCGACCTCGTCAAATTCACCGAGGGTGACTGGGAGGCCGCGACCTACATCACCCTCTCCCGCGCCTTGGGATTCGGCCTCAACGCCGAGCCGTTCGAGGTGCTGGCCAAAAACCTCCCCCTTAAATTCCTCAACCGCCACCGCGACGAGCTTGTCACGATGGAGGCTCTTGTCTTCGGCCAGGCCGGCATGATACCCTCCCCCGCGCCAGACGAGGACGGATATGTCACCCGTCTCCGCCAGGAATACCAGTTCATGGCCCGCAAGTTCAGCCTCACCCCTTTGCCGCTGCAATGGAAGCTCTCCCGCACACGGCCCCAGAACTTTCCACACAGGCGGCTGGCCATCCTGGCCGAGAAAATCCACCGGGGCTTCTACCTGATCGGCCATCTCGACGACATCATCGCCGACCTATACCGCCGACGGGAAAAATCATTGATGGAGACAAGACTGTATTACCCCCACATACCCGAACCGGAGACTCCCGCCCTGCCATCACTGCAGGAAATCCGCAAGGAATTCGACATACGGCTGACCGGATTCTGGGCCACACGCTACACATTCGGCTCATCAGGCCGGGGAGCCACACCGAAAGCCCTTTCAGAAAGCTCCATAGACCGCCTGGTCATCAATGTGGCCATCCCATTGATGCTCGCCAGGGCCACCGCCAGGGGAGATGTCGCGACAATGCGCCTAATCCCCGAACTGCTCAGGGGTTTCCAGGCGGAAGACAACAAAGATGTCAGGCTGTTCGCCTCGACCGGACTGGACTGCCGTGACGCTTTCGACTCACAGGCGATGATACAACTGCGACGCGAGTATTGCGAAAAAAACAAATGCATCTACTGCCGTTTCGGCCACCGGATGCTCGCCGCGGAAATACAAAAATGACGATTAGTGGCCAAATTAGCCATACCCATCCCGTCAATTATCCCCTCTCCCCTTTTGTAAACTGGAGGATATTCGCTATTTTTGCAATACCTTGAACACCGCTGGAGCGCACGTCCCACAAAAGACGTACAGCCTTGGCTATGGCGCGACGCGGCAAAAGACATACGTAGTCAACATTTTACGGAGTCAGATGGATGGAAATGTCTCCGTGAACACCCGTAAAAACACTTGAATATGGAACCTGCTAATGAAGTAAAAACCAGGAGACCGCGACGATCGAAGGCCGACATCGAGGAGGCAATCAACAAAGCGGCCGTCGCGCAGATAAAAAAGAAAGGTTTCTCACTCGCCTTGGTGACCGACATAGTCAAGCGAGCAAAGATCGAGCCGATTGTGTTCTACAACCGGTACAAGAATCTTGACGAGTTTTATGACGAGTTCGTCAAGAATTATGATTACTGGCTCAGCGACCTTGTCAGGGACTCCATGGAGGAAATAGGCTCGGAGGAAGGTTACAGCAACATACTCGAGAAACTGCTGACCAACCTCATGCAGGAAGAAATCATGACCGAGCTGCTTCGTTGGGAGATAGCCGAAGGCAACCACATCACCGAACGCACATCACGCCTGCGCGAGCTCCACGCCATCGAGCTTATCAACTCATACAGCGAGCTGTATCACCGCGAGAATTTCGACATCCCGGCCATTACAGCCATACTCGTCGCCGGCATATATTACCTGGTGCTGCACAAAGACCGCTCCACATTCGCCGGAATCGACATCAACACCATCCCGGGCAAAAGGCGCATGCTGCGGGCGATACGCAACATATCCTCGCTGATGTTCAGGGAAGAGGAAAACCTGCGCCTTGCAGACGCGTCAGGAGATGAGGATGTGGAGACTTACCGCCGCAATTACGAGGCGGCATGCCGCGAAAGGGTGGAAAGCGACTTCCGCGACCATGTCGAAGACCTCATGGAGGCCAGGCGCATTGCCGACAGGCAGCGCATCGCCGAGAACATGAGGGCACAAGGCATCCCCGAGGATGTCATCGAGCAGTGTGTCAACGGCAACCACGACGAATGACCCTACGGCAACGACCAGCCGCCATCCAAACAGACAAAAAAGTTCTCGCGGAACGCCCGCGAGAACTTTTTTTCCGTGATATTCAGAGGTGCCGTCAGATACGGTCAAGCACTGTCGATATGAGGTCGCGGATGGCGGTCTTGTAGTTGGGAGTCACGTCATGGCGCATACGGTTGGCGATGATCGAGCAGACGGTCATGGCGCGGTGGCCCATCAGACGGCCCAGCCCCTGGAGGGGAGCCGACTCCATCTCGTAGTTGGTCACCTTGCGGCCGTTGAACCTGAACTCCTCGATGCTCTGGTTGAGTCCCGGGTTGGAGAGCGGCAGACGCAGCTCGCGGCCCTGCGGTCCATAGAAGCCCACGGCAGAGATTGTGTTGCCACGCACCATGTCGTCCTGGCCGATCTGGTCGACCAGCGAACTGTCGGCATCAACCACATACGGTTTAGCCCACAGGGGATTCCATGAAGTATGGTCGCAGAAAGCCTTCTCGAATTCAAGGTCGGCGATTTCGTTGCGGCCGGCGTAATAGTTGAGTACACCGTCGAAACCGATGGCCTTCTCGGCAATCACCGGAGTGCCCACGATCAGCTCGGGCTGGAGGGCACCGGATGTGCCGATGCGCACCATCGTCAGCTGGCGGTGCTGGTCCTTCACCTCACGCGTGGCGAAATCAATGTTGGCCAGCGCGTCAAGTTCATTGATTACGATGTCGATATTGTCAGGCCCGATGCCATGGCTGAGACACATAATGGGTTTACCCTTGTAAGTGCCGCCAATGGTGTGGAACTCACGCGACGACACCTCGAAGTCACGGGTGTCGAAATGCTCCGCCACGATGTTGACGCGGGCCGGGTCGCCCACGAGGATTATGCGGTCGGTCAGCTGCTCGGGAAGCAGGTGGAGATGAAACACCGACCCGTCCTGGTTGATGATAAGCTCCGAAGGAGCGATTATTTTCTTTTCCATGGTGTATGTATGGGTTTGTGGTTGCTCATTAATATATAAGGTCAGAGAGGGCTGGATTGTTTAGCGGGCGGCTCAGGCCAGACGGTAACGCGAGCCGGGGAGGGCCATCACCACACCGTCCATCTCCAGCTCCATCAGCATCCCCATCAGCCGCCCGACAGGGATGCCAGTGTGGGCCGTCAGGAGATTTATCTGCCCCTCGCCGTGGGCCGTCAGGTAATCCACGATGGCCTGCTCCTCGGGCGAGAAGCATCTGAACAGGGCCGGCTGCTCAGGCTCGGCCTGGCGCCCGGTCCAGCCCATCGTGTCCATCAGGTCGTCAGCGCCGCCACACAACACCGCCACCTGGCGACGTATCAGGCGGTTGCATCCGCCGCTGTAATGGTCGCTCGTGCGGCCCGGCAGGGCAAACACCTCGCGGTCATATTCCCGGGCGAGCCGGGCAGTGTGAAGCGCGCCCCCGTGGTCGGCGGCAGACTCCGCCACCACCAGGCAGTCGACCATCCCGGCCACAATCCTGTTTCTGGCCAGGAAATTTCCCCGGAACGGACGGGTCTTGCTCGGATAGTCGGTCAGCACGATGCCTGCGCCACGGGCCATCCGCGCCGCGTCTTCGCGGTTCTCGGCCGGATACATCGTGTCGAGCCCGTGGGCCACGATTCCGGCCGTCGGAACTCCCGCCGCAATCGCGCGCCTGTGGGCCGCCACGTCACATCCCAGGGCGAGGCCGCTGACAATCAGCAGGCTGTCGAGCCGCGCGGCAAGGTCGTCGACAAGACGGTTGATGAAATTCACCCCGTAATGGGTGGCGTTGCGGGTGCCGACAATCCCGACCACATGTCGCGCGTTGAGGTCACACTCACCCTTGCCATACAGCATCAGCGGCGCGTCCTCACATTCCAGGAGCCTGCGCGGGAAATCCCCGTCGGTGAAGTAAAGGCATCGCACGGCATTGGCCGTCACAAACCTCACTTCCTCCCTGGCGCGCGACAGCAGCTCCTCCCTCATGCCATCCCTGAAATGACGGCTTCCAAGCCCGGTCAGACGCTCCATCTCGCGCAGGTCGAGCCTGAAAAACGCCTCCTCCGAGCCGAGGGCCTCCAGCATGTGGCGGGCGGCCCCCACGGTCATACCCTTTATGCGGGAAAAAGCGATCCTGTATGTCAGAAGTCCGTCGCCCGTCATCCCTTCTCATCCGGTTTTGGCAGACATCCGGCGAAAGCCGCCGCGAGCTGCTCGCCGCGGCTGAGCCGTCCGTTCTCAAGGGCCACGATTGTCACAAGCGCCTTGACCACATACTTGCCGGAGGCATTGAATATGTCCTGGTGGAACACAAACCTCGCCCCCTTGCGCTCAAGCCAAAGGCAACTCGTCATCGTCTCGGCCAGTCTCAGCGGTGTCAGATAGGATATTTCTATCTTGCTGACCACCGGGTCGATGCCGTCGCGCTGCATGTCGCGGAATGAGACCCCGCGCTCCTGGCAGAACTCATGGCGGGTATGTTCGAGGTAATGGAGATAGTTGGCATTGTTGACTATCCCCTGCGAATCCACCTCATAGTCCCTGACTTTCAGCGGCATCTCATATATGTACGGCTCCTTGCGGAGCGCTTTTTTCTCTGGTTCCATATCGTGCGCGTCATAGTGTAACGAACCTCAAAGTTAACCATTTTACTTGGATTTGCCCCCAGTTAACACCTATTTTTTTTTGGGCGTGTCGGCGCAAAATGCTATCTTTGCATAAAACTACAAGCTTTCTGCAATGAAGAAACTTCTTACCACACTAACTGTTACATTAAGCCTGATGTCAACAATGTCATCGCAGGCACAGCCTGCTCCAGGCGCCGTGTTCGCCGACAAATTCAACACAGTCCACTCGACCGCCCCGTTCTCCAAAATCTCCAACGCCGACTACGAGCCGGCCATCGACAGGGGCATCGAGATGGCGAAGGCTGAAATCGACGCCATCGCCAACAACCCCGACGCGCCGACATTCGAGAACACCGTGGTGGCCCTCGACCGCTCTGGCCAGCAGCTCAACAAGGTGCTTAACATCTTCTTCCCCATCCTCTCGGCCGACGCCGACGACGAGCTGATGGAGATATCGATGCGCGTCACCCCCAAGCTCTCTGACTACTCCACATCAATCATCCTCAACGAGAACCTCTGGAAGCGCATCAAGTCGGTCCATGACAACCGCGCCTCGCTCACCCTCACCCCCGAGCAGCAGATGCTCCTCGATGAGACATACAACAATTTCGCCCTCTCCGGAGCCAACCTCCAGGGGGACGACCGCGAAAAGTTCCGCCAGATTTCCTCTGAGCTTTCAGAGCTCACCACCATCTTCGGACAGAATGTGCTCAAAGAGCTCAACACCTATGAAATCTGGCTCACCTCCGACGACCTCGCGGGCCTGCCCAAGGGAATCGTCGACGAGGCCGCCCAGCTGGCCGCCGCAAAAGGACGTGAAGGGGAATTCCTCTTCACCCTCGCCCAGCCCACCTACATGGCGTTCATGAAATACTCCGACCGCCCCGACCTGCGCGAGAAGTTCTACCGCCTCTATACCGGCCGCAACACCTCGGGTGAATACAACAACCTCCCCGTGCTTACCAAAATCGCCTCGCTGCGTCTCCAGCTCGCCAACCTCCTTGGCAGCAAGACCTACGCCGAACACTCGCTGAAGCGCACCATGGCCCGCACCCCCGGGAATGTCTACAAGCTGCTCGACCAGCTCCGCGACGCATACCGCCCCGCCCTCGACAAGGAGATGGCCGAGCTGACGGCATTCGCCTCCAAGACCGAAGGCAAGCCCGTCGAAATCAACGCCTGGGATTACAGCTACTACGCCAACAAGCTCAAAAACGAGCTTTACTCATACGACGAGGAGCAGCTCCGACCCTACTTCGAGCTTGACAACGTCATAAACGGCGTGTTTGGCCTCGCCACCCGCCTCTACGGCCTGCAGTTCTCCCCCAACGACTCCATCGAAGTCTACCATCCTGATGTCAAGGCATTCGATGTCACCGACGACAAGGGAGACTTCATCGGAGTGATATACACCGACTTCTTCCCCCGCGACACCAAGCGCCCGGGCGCATGGATGACCGGCTTCTCCGACCAGTGGATTGACGGCGAAGGGGTCGACCACCGTCCGCTGGTGTCGATCGTGATGAACTTCACCAAGCCCACAGCCGACAAGCCCTCGCTGCTCACCCCCTACGAGGTGGAGACATTCCTCCACGAGTTCGGCCACGCCCTCCACGGCCTGCTGACACGATGCAACTACTCCTCCCTCTCAGGCACCAATGTTTACCGCGACTTCGTCGAACTCCCCTCGCAGTTCAACGAGAACTACCTCACCGAGAAGGAGTTCCTCGACTCATTCGCCAAAAACTACCTCACCGGCGAACCACTCCCCCAGGAGATGGTAGACAAAATCGTGGCCTCCTCACAGTTTGGCGCGGCCTACTCATGCATGCGCCAGCTCTCATTCGGATACGTCGACATGGCATGGCACTCGCTGGCCGACACCACAGCCGTGGCTGACCCTGTGGCCTTCGAGCGCGCGGCCATAGAGCAGGTGCGCATCTTCCCCGATGTTGACGGCTCGGCCACCTCGCCCCAGTTCAGCCACATATTCGCCGGAGGCTACGCCGCAGGCTACTACTCCTACAAATGGGCCGAAGTGCTCGACGCCGACGCCTTCGCCCACTTCAAGGAGAACGGCATCTTCGACCGCGAGACGGCCGACGCCTTCCGCCACAACATCCTCGAGAAAGGCGGCTCCGAGGCTCCCGATGTCATCTACAAGCGTTTCCGCGGGCAAGACCCCACAATCGACGCCCTGCTGATACGCGACGGCATCAAGGAGCCTGAAGCTCCCGCCTCACTGCTCAAGAAAGACTGACACTCGTCAGCCCCAGCAAGATAACAGGCAGCCCCTGATGGCCCCGGACACAGGCTCCGGGGCCATCAGAGGCTGTCTTTTCCATAAAATATGTTGTTAAACATGCCGCTTTATTGCCACTTTTGGGAAATTTTCACCAACTTTGCAAAAAAAATTGGCCTCGCCACAACAACGAGGCTCCAACAACTATCCAGAGATTATATCTTTACTACTTACATTTATCTAAACCAACAATCTATTAACCAGACTCTGCAAATGAGAAAGCTGACACAATGGCTCATCATAGCGCTCACATTCCTTGTGACGTTGCCCTCGATGGCCACGACTTTCGTGGGAGAGCGTTCTGACTTCCGCGACGAGACCATCTATTTCGCGATGACCACCCGCTTCTATGACGGCGACCCCAAGAACAACGTCTGCACCTGGGACAAGCAGGAGAAGCAGATTGCCACCAACGACCCCGCATGGCGCGGCGACTTCGCAGGTCTTATCGAGAAGCTCGACTACATCAAGGCCCTCGGATTCACCGCCATCTGGATCACACCCGTGGTGCAGAACGGCTCCGGCATAGACTACCACGGCTACCACGCCATGGACATGTCGAGCGTCGACCTCCGCTACGAGAGCCGCACCGAATGGGGCTCGGAGAAGGACGTGAAATTCCAGGACCTCATCGACGCCGCCCACGCCAAGGGCCTCAAGATTGTGCTTGACGTCGTGCTCCAGCACACAGGCAACTTCGGAGAGGCCAACCTCAACCCCCTCTTCACCCGCAACCAGAACATCCGCAACCAGGCCAACATCGAATGCTCGATGATTCCTGATGAGAAGCTCGGCGGAGCAAGCTACTGGGATCTCCCCAACTCCGGCGAGACCACCCAATACAGCGTGCGCTGGAAATATTTCAAGAACCCCCAGTACGAGCCCAACAACTACTACCACCACTACGGCACCGGATGGAACTGGGACCTTCCCAACCGCTGGTGGGGACAGATCGCCGGCGACTGCGTCGACCTCAACACCGAGAACAACGCCGTTGCCGAGTATGTCGTCGACTGCTACGGCAAATTCATCGAGATGGGCGTTGACGCGTTCCGTATCGACACCTCCGGCCACATCTCCCCGCTGACCTTCAACAAACAGTTCATCCCCCAGTTCCAGGCACTCGGCGAGAAATACAAGAGCAAGCGACTCAACGGCGCGCCCTTCTACATGTTCGGCGAGGTCTGCCAGCGCTTCCAGGGCACGGTGGTTTACCGTGACCAGCCCAACCTCTCATGCTACTTCTACACCTGGAAATCAGACCAGGCCCTGCTCGACGAGTTCAACGGCGACCCCGCATGGTGGCGTCAGCAGAACCTTCCCGAAGGCCATGACACCCCCGTAGGCCCTATGGCAGTCTGCGAGAAGGACACCCAGGACAAGCCCCGCTCCAACAACGCTTGGATGCAAAACGGCGCATGGCACGAGCCCGACTACTCCCAGGCCTCAGGCTTCAACGTGATTGACTTCCCCATACATTACAGCTACAAGAACGTGGGCGAAATACAGCAGTATTTCAAACAAGACAACTACTACAACGACGCTTCATTCAACGTGGTCTATGTCGACTCCCACGACTACGGTCCCGGACCCAACGACGGCATCCGATTCAACGGCGGCACAGCACAGTGGGCCGAGAACCTCTCCTGGATGTTCACCTTCCGCGGCATCCCCTGCCTCTATTACGGCTCTGAGGTTGAATTCCAGGCAGGCAAGCTGATTGATGACGGCATGAACACCGCCCTCATCAACACCGGCCGCGCCTACTTCGGGCACTACCTCGAAGGCAACGTGAAGGCCACCGACTTCGCCCAGTACACCGCTGACGGCCAGGTTGCCGCCACACTCAAAGGCGACCTCGCCCACCACATCCAGCAGCTCAACAAAATCCGCGCCGCCGTGCCCGCCCTCCGCAAGGGCCAGTACACATTCGACGGCTGCTCCGCGAATGGCGGCTGGGCCTTCAAGCGCGCTTACAAGGATGAGTCTTACGCGCTGGTAGCTGTCAACGGCGGCGCCACATTCACCAATGTCCCCGCAGGCACCTACACCGACATCGTGACCGGCCAGACCTACCAGGGCGGCGGCACAATCACCGTCACTGCCCCCGCGACCCAGGGCCAGCTCCGCGTGCTGGTCAAGGACTGGAACGGCGGCAAGGTGGTAGAGGACGGCAAGTTCATCTACACTACCTCCCCCGTGGCACAGGGTGGAACCCCCACCGCCACCGACCCCGGAGCATCATTCTACTACACCAAGGATGACGCCATCGACGAGACCCCGGGCGTGATCTTCAGCCCCGCCGGAGGCACCTTCAAGACCGAGACCCTCACCGTTTCCGTGTCACTCACCCCCGCCTCCGTCTCCGGATGGTATCAGGTGGCAGGCCAGCAGAAAGTGAACATCACCTCTGGCAACACCTCCACATTCACCATCGGTGCAGGCATGAGCTTCGGCGAATCAATCTCCGTGACCTACGGAGCGACCTCGCAGTCAGGCGACACCACCACCGGCACCGTCACCTACAAGAAGGTCGACCCCACCGCATCGATCACCGTGTATGTCGACGGCCCCCAGGGCACCAACATGTATGCCTGGGGCAAGAACGGCGTGGGCACGACCGTGTCACCCTGCGGCGAATGGCCCGGCAAGGCCCTCTCCGAGACCGTCAATGTCAACGGCACCGACTACTACTACGTCACATTCGACGACATGGAGTCTGTCAACATCATCCTCAACAAGGACGGCAACCAGACCGGCGACATCGAGGGCATCACCGAGGACACCTTCTTCAAATATGACGGAAACTCCACCGTCACCAAGGTAAACGAGGATGTGACCCCCGTCCCCGTGGTCAAGTTCTCACCCAACGGCGGCAACTTCGTCAACAATGTCAAAGTGACCGCCACCGCCTCCAATGCCACCTCGGCCTGGTACAAGATCGGCAACGGCCAGCAGATCAACATCAGCGGCTCAGCCACCTTCTCGCTCGGCGACGGCATAGCGATCGGCGAGAGCGTCACCGTCTACTGGAGCGCGTCCAGCGCCACCGAGACCAAGACCGGCAGCGTGACATTCAAGAAAGTCGAGGAGCAGGTACTGCCCGAAGGCCTGACTGTCTACTATGACAACTCCGTGACCAAGTGGGGCTCCGTGAAGGTTCACTACTGGGGAGGCGAGAGCGCGACAGAATGGCCCGGCGTCGACATGCAGATGGTTGCCTCAAACATCTACATGTACACCTGCCCCAAGGGCACCACAGGAGTCGTCTTCAACAACGGCGGCGGCGACCAGACCAACGACATCGAGCCTGAGAACAACCATATCTACAAGGGCACCGGCAACCACCAGTATGTAGACGGAGGCTCATACTCCTCTTCAGTCGCTGACACATTCCTCGACGCTGACGACGAGCCCGTTGAATACTACAACATCCAGGGCATCCGCGTCGACAACCCGACCCCCGGATTCTACATCATGCGCAAGGGCAACAAAGTCCAGAAAGTGCACGTGTTCTGATAACCGGCTACGCTGACCGTCAATGACGGCAGCATCCCGACCTCAAAGCCCCCGGCTCACCGCGCCGGGGGCTTTTTTGTCTGGCGAAATTTGTCAAAAATGCCGTCACATAAAGGGCACAATCTGATATTTTTCTCTTTTTTTGCCTGTTGTTTCGGCGAAAATCACTACCTTTGTCGGCTGAATCGGTTTCCTCTCCAAAACAGACTCTTCACCACAGGGTCATGCCATACGGTCAGACCGCGCATACCCCGACTGTGTTAAAAAAGGAAAAGTAATTTACACCAGCTATGAAGTTGCTTCAAGCCAAATTAGCCCAATACACCGCGCCCCAGCAGGCCAAAGCTGCAGGGGTGTATCCCTATTTCCGCGCCATCGAGAGCGAGCAGGAGGCGGAAGTCATCATCAACGGCCGCAAGGTGCTGATGTTCGGCTCCAACTGTTACTCTGGCCTCGTGAGCGACCCCCGTATCAAGGAAGCTGCAATCGAAGCCACCCGGAAATACGGCACAGGATGCGCCGGATCACCATTCCTCAACGGCACCCTCGACCTCCACAAGAAGCTCGAGCGCCGCATCGCCGAGTATATCGGCAAAGAGGATGTGATGATTTACTCCACCGGCTTTGAAGTCAACCTCGGCGTGGTTTCATGCCTGACGGGCCGCGGCGACTACATCGTCTATGACGAGCAAGACCACGCCTCGATCATCGAAGGCCGCCGTCTCAGCTTCTCAACCAGCCTCAAATACAAGCACAACGACATGGAGTCGCTCGAACAGCAGCTCCAGCGCTGCGACCCCGAGAAGGTGAAACTCATCGTTACCGACGGCGTGTTCTCGATGGAGGGTGATGTGGCCAACCTGCCTGAAATCGTCCGCCTGGCAAAGAAATACAACGCCGCCGTGATGGTTGACGAAGCCCACGGCATCGGTGTGTTCGGCAAAGGTGGACGCGGCACATGCGACCATTTCGGCGTGACCGACGACGTGGACCTCATCATGGGCACATTCTCCAAGTCGTTCGCCTCCCTGGGCGGCTTCATCGCCACCGACAAGGAAATCACCAACTACCTGCGCCACCACTCACGCTCATACATCTTCACAGCCTCCATCACCCCCGCCTCGACAGCGGCGGCCCTCAAGGCGATAGACCTAATGATCGAAGAGCCGGAGCGCCAGGAGAACCTGTGGAAAATCACCAATTTCGCCCTCGACGGCTTCCGCCAGATGGGATGCGAGATCGGCAACACCACCACCCCCATCATCCCCCTCTTCATCCGCGACGACTACAAGACCTACACCGTGACCCGCGACCTCTTTGACGAGGGCCTCTTCGTCAACCCCGTGGTCACCCCCGCCGTCGCCCCCCAGGACACCCTCATCCGCTTCTCGCTCATGGCCACCCACACCAAGAAGCAGGTAGAGTTTGCCCTCGAGAAAATCGAGAAGGTGTTCCGCAAGCACGGAATCATAAAGTAAACCCTGGACACATCTCCCCGCCCTCTGTTTTTTTGGCCCCGGGGGTTGATTTCTCCAAAATAATTATTAACTTTGCCCGCAAGGTGGCCATTGACAACACAGGCCCGCTCCAAGGGCAAAGTATCGCGCAAGTGGCGTAATTGGTAGCCGCGCCAGACTTAGGATCTGGTGACTTCGGTCGTGGGGGTTCGAGTCCCCCCCTGCGCACACGACATCCATACATCACCCATAAGGGACGCAGCCTGCTGCGTCCCTTGTTTTAGCTATGAACAAGATATTAGAAAAAGAGCACTTCTCAGAAAAAGTAGTAAAGCTCGTCGTGGAGGCCCCGATGATTGCCAAAGCCCGCAAGCCGGGCCACTTCGTCATTGTGATACCCAATGAGAAGGGCGAACGGATACCTCTGACAATCGCCGATGCCGATGTCAGGCGCGGCACCATCACGCTGGTGACACAGGCCATCGGCGACTCCACCGCCGAGATATGCGCCAAGGAGCCGGGCGACTGTCTCCACGACGTGGTGGGCCCGCTGGGCCGCGCCACCGACATCCGCCGTTACGGGACAGTGGTCTGCTGCGGCGGAGGGGTCGGGGTGGCCCCGCTTCTCCCCATACTGAGGGCCATGAAAGCGGCGGGAAACAAGGTGATTTCAATCCTCGCCGCCCGCACCAAAGACCTCATCATACTCCAGGAGCAGGTGAGGGAGGCCTCCGACGAGGTCATCATCATGACCGACGACGGCAGCCTTGGCGACAAGGGGCTCGTCACAGACGGCCTGCAGAAGGTGATAGACCGTGAGAAAATCGACCTCGTATGCACCATCGGCCCGGCTGTGATGATGAAATTCGTCAGCCTGCTCACAGCGCGCCACCAGGTGCCGACAATCTGCTCGCTCAACACAATAATGGTCGACGGCACCGGCATGTGTGGGGCCTGCCGCGTCACCGTCGGCGGCAAGATGAGATTCGTCTGCGTTGACGGCCCCGAGTTTGACGCCCATCAGGTTGATTTCGACGAGATGCTGATGAGGCTGCGCTCATATTGACCCTTATCCAACACAAGCCACAAATGGACAATTCAACAACCATATCCCCGCGCGACGCCAAATGGCGCGAGGAGCTGCGCAAATCCCACACCGCCAAAGAGCGCATGGCGATTCCGCGCGTGCAGATGCCCGAACTCGACCCTGCCTATCGTGTCACATGCAATGACGAGGTCAACCAAGGGCTGTCGGCCGAACAGGCCATCCTCGAGGCCACCCGTTGCCTCGACTGCCCCGACCCGCAGTGTGTCACCGGATGCCCTGTGTCAATCAACATCCCCGGATTCATCAAGAACATCGAGCGGAGCGACTTCCTGGAGGCAGCCGCCGTGCTGAAAGAGACATCGGCCCTCCCTGCCGTTTGCGGACGCGTATGCCCCCAGGAACGCCAGTGTGAGTCGAAATGCATATACACCAAGACCCGCCGCCCGGCTGTGGCCATCGGCTACCTCGAGCGGTTCGCCGCCGACACCGCGCGCGAGGCCGCGTCACGCGATGTGGAGACAGCGCCGCTGCAGCCCACGACAGGCGCGACCCGTGTCGCCGTCGTAGGCTCCGGACCCGCGTCGCTCTCCTTCGCCGGTGAGATGGCCCGCAGGGGCTACTCGGTGCATGTCTTCGAGGCCCTGCATGAAATCGGCGGCGTGCTGAAATACGGCATACCCGAGTTCCGCCTGCCCAACGAGATTGTCGACGCCGAAATCAGGGGACTGCGCGCGGCCGGGGTGGAGTTCACCGCCGACTGCGTCATCGGCAAGACCCTCTCCTACGAAGACCTCATGGAGATGGGCTTCAAGGGGGTGTTCGTCGCCTCCGGGGCAGGTCTGCCCCGCTTCATGGGCATACCCGGCGAGAACTACATCGGGGTGATGTCGAGCAACGAATACCTCACCCGTGTCAACCTGATGGGGGCCGGCCGGCCGGGCTGGGCCACACCCGTGATACGGGGCCGCAAAGTGGCCGTCATCGGGGGCGGCAACACAGCCATGGACTCCTGCCGCACCGCGCGGCGCATGGGGGCCAAGGAGGTCTACATCGTCTACCGCCGCTCCGAGGCGGAGATGCCCGCCAGAGTCGAGGAGGTGCGTCACGCCAAGGAGGAGGGGGTGACATTCCTCACCCTCCACAACCCGGTGGAATATCTCGCCGACGAGAAGGGGCGCGTCAGGGCCATGAGGCTGCAGCGCATGGAGCTTGGCGAGCCTGACGAGTCGGGCCGCCGGTCGCCCCAGCCTGTCGAGGGGGCTATCTCGGAGGTTGAGGTAGACGAGGTAATCGTCAGCGTAGGGGTATCGCCCAACCCCCTCATCCCCGACTCAATAGAGGGGCTGGAGGTCACCCGCCGAGGCACACTCGTGACCGACCCCGAGACCCTTGAGACCACCATCCCGATGCTCTTCGCCGGCGGCGACATAGTCCGCGGGGGAGCCACCGTGATTCTCGCCATGGGCGACGGACGCAAAGCCGCCGCGGCCATGGATGAAAAAATCCGCAAATCCTGACATCAAACTGTCTAATATTCTTACCCATCGATTATGGAAGAACTGACAATCGGCGAAATCTACCGCGCCCAGATGGTGCTACGCGATGTGGCCCGTCACCCTAAAATCATAGGCCCGACACAGCTTTCTGACAGCTGCCGGATATACCTCAAACCTGAGAACCTGCAGCACACCGGGGCATTCAAGCTCAGGGGTGCGTATTACAAAATCTCACAGCTCACCGACGAGGAGAAACACCATGGCGTGATTGCCTGCTCGGCCGGCAACCATGCCCAGGGGGTCGCGCTCGCAGCCAGCCACAACGGCATAAAGTCGCTCATATGCCTCCCCGCCGGCGCGCCCATCTCTAAAATAGAGGCCACCAAGCGCCTCGGAGCCGAGGTATGCCTCGTGCCGGGGGTCTACGACGACGCCTACGCCAAGGCCATCGAGCTGAAGGAGGAGAAAGGCTACACTTTCGTCCA
Source organism: Bacteroidales bacterium (assembly GCA_910575615.1). Classification (GTDB taxonomy): domain Bacteria; phylum Bacteroidota; class Bacteroidia; order Bacteroidales; family Muribaculaceae; genus UBA7173. Next base: position 34,536 of record CAJTEX010000020.1, read on the forward strand.
CCCCTTCAACGACCCCAAAGTCATCGCCGGACAGGGCACCATTGGACTCGAGATACTTGAGGAGATGCCCGGTGTGGAGGCCATCGTCGTCCCGGTGGGTGGCGGCGGCCTGATAGCCGGAGTGGCATTCGCCGTGAAGACCCTGCGCCCCGACATCAAGATCTATGGAGTGCAGGCCGCCGGCGCGCCCTCGATGGCCGAATCAATGAAGAAACATGAGCGGGTCCATCTCGACTCGGTGTCGACCGTCGCCGACGGCATAGCCGTCAAGGAGCCGGGCGACCTCACCTACGAGCTTTGTGAACGTTATGTCGACGAGATTGTCACCGTGAACGACGACGAAATCGCCGCCGCCATCCTCGCCCTGATTGAGAAGCAGAAGCTCGTGGCCGAGGGGGCCGGGGCCGCCGCTGTGGCCGCCGCCATGTTCGGCAAACTGCCCCTCGAGGGCAAGAAGGTGGTCTGCCTGGTTTCAGGAGGCAACATCGACGTTAACATCCTGAGCCGCGTCATCAACCGCGGGCTGCTCAAAAACGGCCGTCTCTGCCAGCTTGAGCTGGAGGTGCCCGACAAGCCCGGCACCCTATCGCAGGTGCTGAAAGTGGTGGCCGACCACGGCGGCAATGTGCTTTCCGTAAGCCACGAACGTGTCGCGGCCTCATCGCAAATCAACGCCTGCACCCTGCATCTCGAACTGGAGACACTCGACCACAACCATGTCTCACGCCTGAAAGCCGCCCTTGGCGAGGCCGGATTCCCCGTGGTCTGACCCATCATAAACGAGCCCCACAAGACCTTAAACGTCCATAAATAAAACACCATAACACATGTCACGTCTGATCACACGACAGGAAATCGCCGAGGCCGCCGAGGGAGCCTACACCATGGCGCGCGTCGACAACGGCGGACATAACGCCCATTATATCCCTTACCTGGCCAACGTCCCATCCGACCTCTTCGCCATGACTGTCACGCTCCCCGACGGGGAGGTGTTCAGTTTCGGCGACGACGCGTATGTCTTCGGCATCGAGTCAGTCTCGAAAGTGGCCTCGGCCATACTCGCCATGAAGCAATGGTCGCCCGAGATGGTGCTGCGCAAAATCGGCGCCGACGCCACCGGTCTCCCATTCAGCTCCATATTCTCGATTCTGCTCGAGAACGACCATCCATCCACCCCCCTGGTCAACGCCGGAGCCATATCGACCTGCTCGATGGTCAAGCCCCTGGGCAACCCGGTTGGGAAATGGAAGGCCATCGTCGACAACATGGTGTCGCTCTTCGGCTCAGAGCCGCAGCTAATAGACGAGCTCTACCGCTCGGAGTCTGACACCAACTACAACAACCGGTCAATGACCTGGCTGCTCAAGAAGCACGACCGCCTGTATGACGACCCGATGATGAGCCTCGACCTATACACACGCCAATGCTCGCTCGGGGTGACCTGCCGCCAGCTCTCGGCGATGGCCGCCACCATCGCCAACGGAGGCATCAACCCGCTGACCGGCGAACGCTCCTTTCCCGAGGAGATTTCGCCGAAGATTGTCAGCATGATGGCCTCGGTGGGTTTCTACCAGCACACGGGCGACTGGATGTTCTCCTCAGGGCTTCCGGCCAAGACAGGCGTTGGCGGCGGCATCGTCGGGGTGTTGCCCGGTCTTCTGGGCATCGCCGCTTTCTCTCCGCGCCTCGACCAGGCGGGCAACTCCGTGAGGGCGCAGGCCGCCATAAAGCAGTTCATGCAGACACTCGGGCTGGGAATTTACAACTCCACACAGGTTGAACTGGGCTGACACGGCTCCGCTTCACGCTGTTTTCCATCTTTTTTATAGAAAATTTCCGTTTTCCCCGACACAAAGCATTGATATACGCTTTTTTTTGCTAACTTTGCCAAAAATCATCGCAAAGAAGGCAGGCAATGCCCCTCTCCACCTCCCCTCACGCATCTGAAATCCTTAAATATCCAACACAGTTAAGACAATGAAAGAATTAGTTGAAAAGGTAGCTTCCCTCTATGAAGCTTTCCAGAAAGAGGCCCAGGCCCAGCTCGAAAACGGCAACAAGGCCGCAGGCACACGCGCCCGCAAGGCTTCCCTCGAAATCGAGAAGGCAATGAAGGAATTCCGCAAGGCTTCCCTCGAGGCTGCCAAGGCTTAACCAGCCCTCACAGACCGCTTTCAAGGGCGGGAGCCGGGAGAACGCATCCCCCGGTTCCCGCTCTTGGCATCATTGATTCAGACCTCGCCAACCGCCCTCCCCACTCCCCCAGCAATCGACAATGGAACAGATGAAGATGACCCCCGACGACAACCTGCGCATGGCGTGGGACTTTGTGGAACGCACCGGAGTAAGCATATTCCTCACCGGAAAAGCAGGCACCGGAAAGACCACCTTCCTGAGGGAAGTGATGAAAAACAGCGCCAAGACAGCCGTCGTGGTGGCCCCGACAGGAGTAGCCGCCATCAACGCCCGCGGGGTCACCATCCACTCATTCTTCCAGATCTCCCCCGCCCCATACATCCCCGGGGCCGAGACACGCGACACCTACGGCTTCTCCAAACAGAAACTGCGCCTGATCCGCTCCATCGACCTGCTGGTCATCGACGAAATCTCGATGGTCAGGGCCGACCTGCTCGATGCCATCGACAACGCCCTGAGGAAATACCGCCGCGACCCTCGCCCCTTCGGCGGCGTGCAGCTGCTGATGATCGGCGACCTGCAGCAGCTCGCCCCAGTGGTCACCCCACGTGACGAGGAGATACTGCGGGGCCATTACTCCACCCCCTATTTCTTCGGCAGCCACGCCCTGGCGCGGATTCCATATGTCACAATCAGGCTCGAAAAGGTGTTCCGGCAGCAAGACACAGATTTCGTGGAACTGCTCAACCATGTCCGCGACAACAGCCTGACCGAGGCCGACCGGCGGATGCTCGCCTCCAGGCTCGACCCCGCCTTCATCCCCCCCGCCGGGAGCGGCTACATCCGCCTGACCACCCACAACTCCTCGGCCGACAGCTACAACGACAACCAGCTGCGCAAACTCCCCTCCCGCCCCGTCAGGTACAAGGCCCAGGTGAAGGGCACATTCCCCGAACTTGCCTACCCCACCGCCGAGGAGCTGGTCATCAAGCCCGGCGCGCAGGTGATGTTCGTCAAGAACGACACAGTCACCCGGGAGTACTACAACGGCCTGATAGGCCATGTGGTCAACGCCGGCGACCGCAGCGTCAGCATACGTGTCGCCGGGCGGCAGACCCCCATAGAGGTCACCCCGCAGGTGTGGGAGAACTCCAGATACAAAATCAACGAGCAGACCAACACGATAGAGACCGAGGTGCAGGGCACATTCACCCAGATGCCGCTGCGGCTGGCCTGGGCCATCACCATCCACAAGAGCCAGGGCCTGACATTCGACCGGGTGATAATCGACGCGGGCTCATCGTTCGCCCCCGGGCAGGTGTATGTGGCCCTCAGCCGATGCCGCACCCTTGAGGGGATGGTGCTGGCGACACCCATCGCCGAAGACTCCCTGCGCCCCGACCCCGCGGTGGCCGAGTATATCCTCAACCAGGCAGGGGAGGCCCGCCGCAGTGTCGAGATGCTTGACGGGATAAAAGGCGACTATTACCGCCAGCTGCTCGGCGAGCTGTTCACCTTCCGCGACATCGCCGCCCGCGAGGAATCCCTCTCGCGGCATGTCTACACCAACTACCGCCACAGCTTCCCCCAGGAAAGCGCCGACCTTGAACGCATCGCCCGCGACCTGCGCGCCCGAGTGATAGAGGTCTCAGACAAATGGACAGCCCTTATCCGCGCCACCCCGCTCCCCTCACTCTCATCTGATGAATTCCTCTTGCGTGTCCGCAAGAGCGCCGTCTACTTCTACAACACCCTCGTCGACACATTCGGCAACGTCATCGCCCGTTGCGGCAAAATCAAGACCGACAACAAGCGAGCCAACACCCGTGTGGCCGAACTCACCCTCGACCTCAAGCAATCCATACTGGCCCGGCTCTACCTGCTGCGCGACATCAACGAGCACGGCTACACCGTCTCAAACTATCTCGGCTTCAAGCAGCAGGCCTGGATGAAAGCCACACGCGACCCCGCCGAGGAAGCCAAAGCGCGCCGGCGCGAGGAGAAGGAGGCCCAGCGAAAGACAAAAGCCCGCGAACGAGCCGCCCGACAGCCCAAGGAGTCAACCTACGACCTCACCTACCGCCTGTTCCGCCAGGGGTTGTCGCGCGAGGACATCGCCCGCGAGCGCGGCCTGACCCCGACAACCATCTCCGGCCACCTGCTTAAGTTCATCGAGACCGGCCGCCTGACCGTCGAGGAGGTGCTTCCCCCCGTGGCCATCAACGCCATCACCTCCGTCATCACACGCCTCGGCCCCGAGGCCGGCTACACCGCCCTGACCGAGGCCCTCCCCGGCATCGACTACCACGACATCCGCATGGTACTCCACTCCCTCCCCAAATCCTGACCCGTCAGAAGGAGGGCCTATACACTTTTTAACTCTACCCCCCGACAACTCCGCGACTACACATCGCGGAGCCATAGCCCCTGTATGGCTGGCATTGTAGCCATTCTTTCCGTTTTTCATTACATACAGCAGCCCGTCAACCTTGACAACTTTCCATCAATAACAGGTACTCCATAGCAAAAAGTTTTTAATTTTTAATTTTTAATTTTTAATTTTTAATTTTTAATTTTTAATTTTTAATTTTTCATAGAAATTATTTGCACATTTCCAATTCAAACATTATCTTTGTGACGCAGTTAGTTTCACTCCAACCAAAACAGGTGTGTTTCTTCCTCCTATAATCAATTTCATTCTCACTTTTTTAGATACAGGCCATCTGAAAAAAGACAATCAGCTTGCAAGAGTAAATGCTTTCATCGAAAGCCTCTCACTTCCATCCACCACAGATGGCATAATCCTTGTTGACTCCGAAATGGAATCGCATGGAGCCATTGACACACTGACTGATTGGCAGAACGGTGGCAATTGCAAAAATGATTCACTTGGATCTTGCAGCACAAATAAAGGAAGTTGTGTAAATTCAGGTGTCGGTTGCATAAACTCCAAAAATGGCAGCAATTGTGACAACAAAAATACTGTCGGGAGTAATTGCCAGCAGGTTTGCAACTGACAATTAACGCCCAACGTGTCAAACAATAATGGCTGCCTCGTATTAGTTTTGTGCGCTGTCTTCGAAGAAAGGATGGCACACAAAACGTACGATGCAGTGGCACGAATATACTTAGTGACGTGTATTTTTAGGTGCTTATCAAACATAATTATGATTTATGAAACTTAGCAAGTTCAACAACTTTATACCATTACCGGGCGACAAAGTATTGGCATACAACGCATTCACAAGACGCTATCTAATTATGCCATCCTCAATATCCTATATTGTTTCCAATCTGCGTGAGGGAGACGATTTCGGCAATCTCAGCAGCTCAACTCTTCAATGCCTTACAGAAACCGGTTTTATAATCAAGAATGATGCTGATGAACTGACTGTGCTTGATAAGGACATCATCAATCTTGATTGTGACCCAAGTAGTTATGAGCTGACAGTCAATCCTACTTTGGATTGTAACTTCAGATGTTGGTACTGTTATGAACAACATGGAAAAGGCACCAAGCTGAATAACGACATCTTAAATCGAATAAAGAAACACCTTAACAACACCCTGCAACCACCTGTCGAGATATTTTACCTCAGTTTTTTTGGAGGCGAGCCTCTACTTCAATTTGAGGACGTATGTAAACCTTTGATGGAATATTCCAGAAGCTTATGTTCTGAGAGAAAAATTGGATTAAGAATTCATTTTACATCTAATTCTTTTCTTGTCACAGATAGCATCATTGATTTTCTGAAGCAATATCTGTGTAGTTTTCAAATAACCCTTGATGGGGGAAAAGAATTCCACGACAAAGTCAGATTCACAAATGATGGCAAAGGTTCCTACGACAAAATACTCAACAATGTCAAACAGCTGGCGAATAATGGGATTGTCATAACATTGAGGATAAATTACACACTTGGGAATATACACTCAACCGAAAACATCATCAACGACCTTCTGCGAAGTTGTATATGTCACCCAGAAAACATACTTGTCAATTTTCAACGTGTTTGGCAAGATTTCCACAACGGAGGAGAAGAGCTGATAAAATCACTATTGAACGAATTCAAAAGAAAGCTTATTTCCAACGGGATGAGATTCTGTATTCCTGATATGTTGAATCCAAGGACCAGCAGCTGTTATGGAGACAAAGTAAATTCCGCTTGCATTAATTTCGACGGCGACTTTTACAAATGCACTGCCCGTGATTTCATCAAAAGCAATCGATGTGGGTATCTGGACACAGAGGGCAAATTAATATGGGACAACGGGAAAGAAGCTTTATGGTCGACTTCGAAATTTATGCATCCGGCTTGCCGCGTATGTAGGATTGCCCCCATATGCCTTAGCGGGTGCAGACAAAAAAGCATCGAGGGGGTAAAAGAATGCGATTGCCCGCTGTGTTACGATGAAAAAAGAAAAGACGGATTGATTCTGCAACAATTTGAATCATTGTATATTAATTGATAACACATTCCCTAAATGACTCAATCAACAATTATATCTCGACCAACCAAATTACTCAAAATCATAGCGATGTCTTTAGCGATAGCCGCTGGGACACTGAACGGGATAGCTCAAATCAGCGGCACTGTGGTCGACACGGAAGACAATCCCCTGGAAGGAATTGCGGTAGTGATGATGCAGTCGCCCGACAGCTTGTTCATCAGCGGCACGATGACCGACATCAATGGTCATTTCTCATTCTCCGGGAACTCATTACCCGAAAAAGCCATATTGCGAGCCGAGGGTATCGGATACAGAAAAACTGACACAACCGCTGTAAGAGGAACCGCCTGCAGGCTAATGCTGGAAAACTCCGACCTTAAGCTTGGCGAGGTGACCGTCACACCCCCGTCATTGCAGGTGTCTCCAGGTAAATTCACGTTTTACCCCGGTGATATTGCCTCTTATGCCGACAACGGATTCTCACTCCTCGAATACGCTCCTTTATTGCGAATCAGCGACCGGACTGACGTTGTCAGCATCATAGGCAAGGAAAACACCACGGTGTTTATCAACGGCAAAGAACCCATCGGAGGCGACTATGCCGCCATAAAGCTGCTGCAAGCCGCCGACCCATCGAGAATAAAGCGTGTAGAGATAATTGTGCAACCTGGAATTGCTGACTCCGAACACGAATCCATAGTGAATGTGATTATGACTCCGCTTAAAGGAAATCTGGTCACATCTGACGTGCTTCTTCATTATATGAATGACCGCCTGTCCTCCAGGCAGCAGGTGTTCTACTACGGGGAATATGACCGCTGGCAGTTCTCCGCCAGTTTTCACGCAAACGAGTCACGCGAAAAACGCAATTCACATTCCTCATACACTACCTACGGTGAAAGCTCCAGCCTCCCATATGACCTTGTAAGGATAAACGACGCGACAGAGACCTCAGACAGAAACTGGTTTTCAGCCGATGTCGGCAGCAACCTTGACCTTGGCCACCGAAACTCTGTCGGGATGAATCTCAGGCTCAACATGTACCAGACCAAGGTCAGTTCAAATGTATTCTCACTGTATCAGCCATCCGGCTCCTCGCAGGAGACTTTTGAGCAAACCCACAAGCCATACAAACCCTTCGGGAGCGTCACGTTGAATTATGACCATGACTTGGACTCCCTCGGGAGCAATTTCTGGGCAAAAGCAGCTTTCTATTTTGATGAAGAGGAGGAATCGACGCATTATAATCCGGAATCACCGCTTTTGGCTTACCGAATGCCATTTTCAAAAAAATCAGTCCAGTTCAAAACGGCATGGAACAAAGTGTTCAATGACAAGCTGTCGCTCCAGCTCGGCACAAAAGCATATCATGACAGGCAGCACTACAGGATGTTTGAGAGCAACAATCCAGCCCTCTCGCCCGACATGCCCATCACTGACAACTTCCGTTATCTGCAGAGTCATGCTGACATCTTCGGATCGGTGAGATACGACTTTTCAGACATCTTCAGCGTCCAGGTCGGAGCCACGGCAAGATGGTATGAAAGAGTCATAGACCAGTATGTGCAGGACATACACCGAAAATACTCTAATTTATACCTCTTGCCATCAGTTTCAGTCAGTCTGAACATAAATTCCAATCATATATTAACCGTCGGATATGAGAGCAACCTGCGCCAGCCCGACTATGGCTCGGTCAACCCAATTGTAAAATGGCAGACCCCGACTTCATACACCCAAGGCAATCCCGACCTGAAGGCGGAGACAAGCCATAATGTCAGCCTGACTTACATATTGTTACAGAAAATGGTGTTTGGCGGGAAGTCTTCATTCATAAGCAACACCCCAAGATGGGCGGCGCTCCCCGTAGTGAATGGAATCACCGCAAGCGGACCGCTCGACATCGGCAAGGCTTCAAGGACCGACCTGTTCGCTTCTTATCAAAACGTGTTCCTGAACTACAGATGGATTTTGACAGGACAGGTAGAATGGTCATACCAACATTTTTCTGAATTCGGGCTATCCGACTCATATGGAATCGGCTCAGAGAACTCCTCGCAGTGGAAGATGACTCTCGGCAACAGCTTCTATGTCGGGAAAGCACGTGACTGGAGAATGAATCTGTCTTTGCGATGCGAGTCTCCTGTCGAAGAGCCTTTCTACAGACGCGGATGGCTGACTGACATCAACATAGACATACGCAAGAGTTTCAAGTGGGGAGGCGCAGTCACGTTATCTGTGGTGAATCTGCTCGACTCGCGGCCCAAAAGCCATTTTGAATGTGATGCTTATTCAAGCTGGAGCAAAAACACCGGCAGTCAACGTGTCGTGATGTTACGTTTTGACATGACCTTCGGGAATAAATTCGACACCCGAGACATGAGTGGCACATCCGGCATGGGTGGAGAATAAGACATCTATGAGTTTCAGACAATTTCACTACTACCACCAGATCGAGCAGTCGGACTGCGGGGTGACCTGCCTGAGGATGGTCGCCCGGCATTTCGGCCGAAAGATTCCCGTGAAGTTCCTGCGCTCCCGGGCGGATTTGTCGCGCGGCGGCATTTCCGTCAGGGGGCTGAAGGAGTGCGCGGAATCAATCGGCATGAAAGGATACGGGGTGAAGCTCGGTTCCGGGCTGTTGGGGGATGCTCCCCTACCGGCCATTCTCCACTGGAACCAGAACCATTTCGCCGTGTTGTGGAAAGTCAGCAAGGGGAGATACTTCGTGGCCGATCCTGCGGCCGGGATGATGGTCTATTCCCGGGAGGAGTTCGACGCGCATTTCTGCGGCGACGGCGAGAGGGGCATAGCCCTGATTCTCGCCCCGACCGAAGAGTTCCACTCCGTCAGCTTCCCCGCCGACGACAGCCGGGGAAAGATTTTCCGCGCCCTGCGCGACAGCATCCGGGAGCATTGCTCCACCTACCTGCTCATCCTGTCGCTGGCATTGCTCGCGCTGGGAGCGAGCGTCTTTGTCCCGCTGCTCATGCAGAAGACAATCGACGAGGGCATCGCCCGGCGCGACATCCCCCTTGTATGGCTGCTGGTCATCGCACAGATCGCCATATTCGCCGGAAGCCAGCTGACCACATCCGTCTCGGGATATGTGGTCAACAAACTCGGGCTGCAGCTCTCTACCGGGGCCGTGGACCGGTATCTGACGAAACTTGTCAGCCTGCCGCTGCGTTTCTTCGACTCGCGGGTGAGTTCTGACCTCATCCAGAAGACCTACGACCAGGAGCAGACCCAGCAGTTCATGCTCCAGACCCCGACCACTTTGCTTCTGACAATCATCAACATCGCGGTGTTCTCCGCGTTGCTGCTGTGGTTCAATCCATGGATTTTCCTCGGTTTCCTTCTGCTCACACTTGCCGGACTGGCCTGGGAGGGATGGATGCTCCGACGCAGGCGCAGCGTGGACTATGACATCCGCACCATCCAATGCCGCAACAACAACAACGTCTACGAACTGGTCAACGGCATCTCTGACCTGAAAATCCACAACGCCCACAATCACCGGGTGTCGCTCTGGCGCACGCTGCAACTGCGGCTCAACCTGCTGCGGCGGCGGTCAGAAAACATCCGGCTCATACAGGGGAGCGGCGCGTCACTGCTATACCAGTCGCGAGACCTGGCCATAACCGGACTTTGCGCCACTCTTGTCATCGGCGACGCGATGACCCTTGGGACAATGGTTACCGTCGCGTTTGTCTCCGGACGGCTCGCAACCGGTTTCAGCTCCATCTCCTCCTCACTGTCCTCACTGCAACAAACATCCATCGCCCTCGACCGCAGCAACGACGTGATGGATGAGCCTGCCGAAACTACTGAGGGGAGAATCGACAGCCTTGACGGCGACATAATCCTCCGGGATGTCACATACAAGTACTCCGGCTGCGACAGCCGGCCGGTAATCAGCGGCCTTGACATGACCATCCCCCGGGGGAAGACAACCGCCATCGTCGGCCCGAGCGGATGCGGCAAATCCACCCTTATGAAGCTCCTCCAGGGGCTTTACCATCCACAAGATGGCTCCATCACCGCAGGGAAGGCGGATGTGGCCACGCTCCAGCCCCAGGAATGGGGAAAAATCTGCACAAGCGTATCGCAACAGGGCTACATTTTCTCCGACTCGATTGCCCGCAATATCGCCCTGGGAGATGAGTCTCCCGATATGGAGAGGGTGGCAGAGGCAGCCCGCACTGCCTGTCTAGACTCGCTCCTCGACAAACTCCCCCTGAAGCTCCACACCCTCATCGGCCCCTCGGGGATGGAGCTGAGCGGCGGTGAACGGCAGCGCCTGATGATTGCCCGCGCCGTCTATCGCGACACTCCGGTCATCCTCCTTGACGAGGCCACCTCCTCGCTCGATGCCGAGACCGAACGCCGCATCGTCGCCAACCTCTCGGATTTCTCGGAGGGGCGCACCATGGTCATCGCCGCCCACCGCCTCTCCACCGTCAGCAACGCCGACCTCATCCTGTTCATGGACTCGGGCCGCATCACCGAGCAGGGCACCCACCGCTCCCTGATGTCGCTCGGGGGCCGCTACGCCTCATTTGTCTCCGGCCAGCTGACCTCATGAACCCCGCCCGCATCCCCATTCCCAATCATTTTTCTGATATCATCTCCATTCTCCCGTTTTTTTTGTAATTTTGCATTCAGGCATATTGACCCAACATATAATCCCTCATGATAATGAAAGAATATCTCCGGATAGAGAATTTTGGCCCGATTGTCGACATTGAGATAAATGACATCCGGCCATTGACCGTGTTCATCGGAGAATCCGGAAGCGGGAAAAGTACGATAATGAAGGTGCTTTCCCTGTTCCGATGGATGTTCAAGCGGGTAAACCTCCGGTCTTTCATCAAACTTTCGGGCATAAAGAACACCAAACTCGGGTTCAAGACTATGCCGCTTCTCAGGAATTCCGGGCTGCTTGAATACCTGAGGGAGGACTCCCGCATAACATACCGAAACGGGCGATATGAGATAAAGATGGAACGCAAATCCACAAGCGTCAATGTCCGAGCCTTGGACGCGGCAGACCTCAGCCTTGAGAAGATATGCTTCATAAGCGACAAGCGTTCCATAATTCCGGATATCCTGTCAAGCACCGTCGACCGGCACAAGGACAATTTTTACCTCCAGGACACGCTTGAAAACTTCCGCACCGCCCTCAAATATGTGCCACACCTCAAGATGGATTTCCTCGGGGTGGAATTCAATGTGGAAAAGACAAAAAACGCCGGACTTCAATACAAGATTTCCGGGACAAGCGATGAAGGGGAATACACGATACACCTGCGCAATGCCTCATCCGGAATGCAGACGGCAACCCCATTGGGGGTGATCGTACAATATTTCACCGATAAATACAACCTGGAAGACTCTCTCAACAGCGCGCTTTTCAGATACTTCACCGACAATGACAACCTCAAGGAGTTCCGCGCGGGGATGAATGTAGGGGAATTCCCCCACCGGCGCGTGCATCTTTTCATCGAGGAACCTGAACTGAGCCTGTATCCTGACAACCAGACGGCATTGATTGACTTTCTTGTGGAGAGATGTTTCCATCACGGGCTTGACTACCAGGTGACGCTGATGATGGCCACCCACAGCCCCTACATTGTCAACTACCTCAACCTGCTCACCGCACGCCACCGTCACGCGTCACAGGGGGTCGCCAGCCTCTCTGCCGATGATGTCGATGTCTACCTCGTAGCCGGAGGGACACTGACCCGCATGAACATCGAAGACAACGGGACGGATATCATCGACACCAGTGTTCTCTCTGACCCCATCGCAGAAATATACAACGAATACAACTCATTGGTGAAATGATTGTCTCCCTGCTCCAATCATCAATCCTCGCAGCCATAAACGACCGGCGGTCGGGAGCGTTGGAGACACCTTATCCCGCCCCGGCAACAGTCTTATACGAAGACATTTCCGACAATGTCTTTGACATCGTGGATGTGAAAGGAACCGGCGGCTCGATAAAACGCGTCCCTGCCACCGGGACTGCGACATATTTCAACGGAAACGGCCCGCGCAGGCATGAACTGCGCTTCATAAGATATGAGGAATACCTCAACCAGTTCAACACCCCGCAGGGTGACTGGGCGAAAGGCATGAGCCGTCCCGACTTCATAGTCCACACCCTGGATTCCCAAGATTACTTCATAATCCATGAATTATCCGAGGGGGCGATTGGCAGCAAGAGACACAAGGCGGTCATTCAGATTCTGAACACCGTCAGGTTCCTGTCAAAGATTCCCGATGTCAAAGATTATCTTGACTCGTTCAGGGAAAGACTGTGTTATGTCTCCGCAAAGGGATGCGTCGGTATTGAGTCTCCCCAAGGGATGGCCGACGGCTTCATGGCCATTTACGACAAGTTGCCCGACCCGCTCCCGATAAACAACCAGTCGTTGGAGCGGATGGGATTCTCGGCATATGCCTCAAACGTGGTGAAACTCTACTGACACACCTGACACCCCAGTCGATGTAGCGGGGCGCAGGGCGGATTTGGGGGATTCGGGAAAAATTCGTAAATTTGTGGCTTAAATCCGGGAGCCGGGCCGATGGCGGCATTTCGCCGCACGACTGCTCCGCGTCAAAACAGAAAACAAAACAAACAACCCGCATAACTGACAATGGCACAGCAAGAAGACGTGTTCAAGAAAATCGTTTCCCACGCCAAGGAATACGGTTTTGTCTTTCAGTCAAGTGAAATCTACGACGGCCTTTCAGCCGTTTACGACTACGGCCAGAACGGCGTAGAGCTCAAAAACAACATCAAACGCTACTGGTGGGAGGCCATGACCCTCCTCCATGAGAATATCGTCGGCATCGACTCCGCGATTTTCATGCACCCGACAATCTGGAAAGCATCGGGCCATGTCGACGCTTTCAACGACCCCCTGATTGACAACCGCGACTCCAAGAAGCGTTACCGCGCCGATGTCCTCATCGAGGACCAGCTCGCCAAATATGACGAGAAAATCGACAAGGAGGTAAAGAAAGCCGCCAAGCGTTTCGGCGAGTCGTTTGACGAGGCCATGTTTCGCCAGACCAATCCCCGTGTGGCCGAGACCGTGGCCAAGCGCGACGCTCTCCACGAGCGTTTCGCCCAGGCGATGAACGACAACAACCTCGAGGAGTTGCGCCAGATAATCCTCGACGAGGAAATCGTCGACCCCGTCAGCGGCACCCGCAACTGGACCGAGGTGCGCCAGTTCAACCTCATGTTCAAGACCGAGATGGGTTCCACCGCCGACGGAGCCATGTCAGTCTACCTCCGTCCCGAGACCGCCCAGGGCATCTTCGTCAACTACCTCAACGTGCAGAAGACCGGCCGCATGCGCATCCCCTTCGGCATCGCCCAGATCGGAAAGGCATTCCGCAACGAAATCGTCGCCCGCCAGTTCATCTTCCGCATGCGCGAGTTCGAGCAGATGGAGATGCAGTTCTTCGTGCGCCCCGGCTCCGAGCTCGAATGGTTCGGCAAATGGAAAGAGACCCGCCTGAAATGGCACAAGGCCCTCGGCCTTGGCGACGAGAAATACCGCTACCACGACCACGACAAGCTGGCCCACTACGCCAACGCCGCCACTGACATCGAGTTCCAGATGCCTTTCGGCTTCAAGGAGGTTGAGGGAATCCATTCCCGCACCAATTTCGACCTCTCGCAGCATGAGAAGTTCTCCGGCAAGAAAATACAGTATTTCGACCCCGAGCTCAACGAGAGCTACACACCCTACGTCATCGAGACATCCATCGGCGTTGACCGTATGTTCCTCAGCGTGATGTGTTCGAGCTACGAGGAGCAGCAGCTCGAGGGTGGCGACTCCCGCGTGGTGCTCCACCTCCCCGAGGCCCTCGCCCCCGTGAAATGTGCCGTCATGCCCCTTGTCCGCAAGGACGGCCTGCCCGAAAAGGCCCGCGAGATTGTCAACGACCTCAAGTTTGACTTCAACACCCACTACGAGGAGAAGGACTCCATCGGCAAACGTTACCGCCGCCAGGACGCCATCGGCACACCCTTCTGCATCACCGTCGACCACCAGACCCTGGAGGACAACACCGTCACCCTGCGCGAGCGCGATTCCATGGCCCAGACCCGCGTGAAGGTCGAAGACCTCCACAGCCTCATCCACGACCGAGTGTCGCTCAACTCCCTGCTGCGCAAGCTCGGCTGATTTCCAACGACCCATCTCTTCCGGGACGCGTGTCGGCAACTTAACACGCGTCCCGGATGTTGATATCAAAGACACCCCCGGATATTGACATCTCAAAACCATAAGACAATGAAAAAAAGCTATATCGCAGGCATCGTCATCGCCCTCCTGCTGGTGTTCCTCTTCTTCGGAGGCTGCTCCAGCTACAACGGAATGGTCGACGCAGACCAGGCCGTAAAGAAACAGTGGGGCCAGGTGGAGAACCAGTACCAGCGTCGCGCCGACCTGATTCCCAACCTCGTCAACACCGTCAAGGGATACGCCGCCCACGAGTCGACCACTCTGCAGAATGTGACCGACGCGCGCGCCGGGCTGACCAAGGCATACAACGACGCCAACGCCATCTCGGGCGACTCCGCCCAGGCCAACATCGCCGCCTACCAGCAGGCTCAGAGCAACCTGCGCGGCGCCCTCGACATCTATGTCAACGCCGTCCGCGAGGCATATCCCGACCTCAAGGCCAACACCAACTTCATGAACCTCCAGGAACAGCTCGAATCGACCGAGAACCGCATCGCCACAGAGCGCCGCCGCTACAACGAGGAGGTGGAGACCTACAACAAGAAGGTGCTGCGCTTCCCCGGAAGCATCTGGGCATCGATGTTCAACTTCGACCCAAAAGACATGTTCCAGGCCGAAGAAGGGGCCAACAAAGCTCCCAAAGTGGAATTCTGAACCTCCTGAATGCCAGGCCCACAGACATCTCTCTTTTCTTATCAAAGACTTGCAATGAAGAAATCACTGACATATCTCGCCGGAGCGATGCTGCTCATTCCCGCTCTCTGCAGTTGCAGCGACAGCGACGATGAGGACACCGACATCGGCACCATCTGGGACCGCTACGAAGAATACCGCGAAGCCAACCTCACCTGGATAGCCCAGCAGGAGACACGCCTCAACCCCGACGGCACGAAGTATTACGAACGTCTCCAGCCCCAATGGAACGCCAACAGCTACATCCTCATCCACTGGTTCAACGACCGCTCGGAGACCGCCGGAAACCTGGTGCCGCTGCTGACATCATCCGTGCGCGCCCGCTACATCGGCCGCAACTACCTCGGACAGGTGTTCGATGCCGACTCCACAAGCGAGAACGGCACATACTTCCTTGTCAACCAGGTGGTGGCCGGATGGCAGCTCGCCCTGCAGAACATGCATGTGGGCGATTCCGTGGAAATCATCCTCCCCTACAACCAGGCCTACGGGTCATCCACCCCCAACGACCTGATACCTCCCTACTCCACCCTCCAGTTCACGATGCGTCTCCACGACATCCCCACACTGGAAGTACGCCCCTGACACGACCTGCGGGCAGAAGCCCCAACCGTCACACAATAAACCGAAGCCGTCGCCGGGAAGATTCCCGACGACGGCTTCGGTTTATTGTGTGACATTTGATTTCAGCGGATAAGCGCACGGCCGCCCCAGACGAGCAGCACCCCGACGATGACGCTGGCGCAGAGATAGATGACAGATGTGGTCCAGTCACCCTTGTTGCCAAGCACCCAGAGGTCATCGGCAAACGAGGAGAAAGTGGTGAACCCGCCGCAGAATCCGGTGATAAACAACGCATTTTCGCTCGCGCTCATGACATGGGACTTCTCCAGCAGCCCGAAGAAGAGACCTATGATGAAACAGCCGATTATGTTGACGAGGAATGTCCCCATCGGAAAGCTGCCGTGGAACATCCCGGAGGCCCACTTGCCGACAAGGTAGCGGCCGCAGGTGCCGACAAAGCCACCGCAACCTGCAAGAATCATTGCTTTAATCATAACTTGATGAGTGTTCTATATGTTGAAACTTTACAATATAACGATAAAAGCAACTCATTAATTTTTATCGGACAGCAATAAAACGATTCTTTCAGAATCTCCCGCCTGATGACCGTAACCCCGGGTTGCCGCTTGGTCGCCCTCAAGGGGCTCCCGCGCGCCAACCCGGGGCTAATAGTTAACGAATCCTCCGGATTCGCGGACAGAGAGGAATCGAAGCCAGGCTGGGGTGGATTCAATCCAGGATTCGTGGGCGGTCTTGGAATTACAGGTGTCAGTCAGACACGTTTGCCGTATTATCTTATGACAATTTTGGATGAAGCGGTTCCGCTGCGCACGATGTATATTCCGGGGGCCAGAGTCTCCCCGTTTACTTTGACACCAAGCAGATTGAAATATTCTGTCGGCAATTCATCAGCGGAGGAATAGGTTTCAGGGGCGGCCACACCTCCCGTCTGGGATATGATGTCATCCTTGAAATAAAAGCGCACCTTTGAGAATTCCGCGATTTTCTCATCGGAATCCTTTCCGATGACATTCACTGCCGGAATGTCAATCACCGCGTTTTGCGCTTCGTCGCGCTTGTCATCATCCCAGGTAATATCGCGAATCACACCTGAAAATATCCGGGAATTGTCCGCGTCAGACAAAACGGCAGTATTCTCACCCAATCTCACTTCCTGTTCCCGGAAAGTAGCCGACATATTGTCGGCATCTATCTCAACCTCCACCGGATTTTCCCATCCTGTGCGGAACGCATTGTAGACTACTGCCTTATGTCCGTCACTGACAGCATGAACCACCGTTTGCTCCACATCAGGGTTGCCGTCACCGTCATAATCAACGGCGGTCAAATATTCCATCTCTCCATGTCCGAGATAGAATACGCTGTTCTCGGCAATCTCAAACCAGCCGACATGCTGTCCTTCGCCATTCATCGCCACATATCCCCAGCGGTCTTGCGAGACAATCTTGGAGATTTTCCCGTCATGCAGCTGGAATGTGCCTGTGAAAGGCCTGTCGAAATTAGGCACATAACGCCCATCCTCGACATCCACGGTGACGAAATAGACATCCAGGCCCGGGTCGTCATAGTCGTCGGGATCCTCATAGTAGACCGTGGCGAAGCAGCTCGGTATAGTGATTTCCCCGCTCTCAAAGTCGACGTGGCCCTTCAGTATCGCCCTGAGGATGAAGAGGTAGCCGATGTTGACATCACCGGGGTCATCAGAGAAATAATTCTCCACAATCATCGGTTGCTCGATGCAGCGGCCATACGGCTCATTGGTCTCGGGATTCACCAGCGGGCTGTAATACTCACAAGAGTAGCGGCCTTTGACTTGTGACTCGAAGTCTGTGATGGCCATTGACTCTTCTTCTGCCGGGGCCTGCCGTGACAGCCCCATCACAGGGACGGCCGAACTTGAACACATGGTTAAAGACTCTCTTGGGGCAGCAAATCCATTGACAGTGGCGGCCAACGCCAACATCAGGATTGCCCCTGAGCGGAGGTAATTCTGTTTCATGTTGATGGAATCTGGGGTAAATGAATATGATTAGTAAACGTTTGTCAGACAATTAAGACAGCCATTATGGCATCTGCAAATATAATGAAATAGATTGAAAACCCATTGGCCCGGACAAGAATAATCATTAAGTCCCGGCATGTTTTAAAACATGCCGGGACTTAACACAATGAACATTGTCATCTGCCACGCGTTATAATGGCAAGAGAAGGCATTTTGCTGGCTTTATTAAAAAGCCGTCCACTCAAAAATGATTATCCTTCTCCGCCCGCCCTCCCCCTCGGGGAGGTGTCGGGCTCTTTTTTTGACTTGCCGCGGGGATTGGCCGCGGCCGGTGGTCATTTCTTCCCACAGCAGCTCTGAGGTTGAGACGCAGGGGTAGCAAGCACTACATATGCGCCCGGGGCGAGGGTGGCGGGGATTGTGGCGGCATTGGCTGGAGCAAAAACATCGGTCAGCCCGGCCATGTCGGGCGCGGCCCCTGTGTACTCCACCGCCTCCTCCTTTGAACCGAGGTTGACGGCAACCACCACACGCGAGTCACCCAGCGAGCGCTCAAATATGTAGAGGTCGGGCGACACGGTCGGATAACGCATCATCTTGGCTCCATCGGGGTTGCCTGCGGCCAGCGCCTTGCGGGTATGTTTCAGGTCGGTCAGAGTCTTGTAGAACGTGAAATACTCGTTGCGCGGCTCCCACTGCGGGGCCTTGTCTTTCTCAAAGAACTCAAAAGCGCGGTTCATACCTGTCTCCTGACCGGTGTATATGAGCGGCATGCCGGGCAAGGTGAAGCTAAGCACTCCGAATGCCTGCGAGAGGTTGCCGAGGCGCTCGAATTCGGTGCCCTCCCATGAATTGAGGTCATGGTTGGTGATCATCTCCATCAGGTAGGTGTCGGCGGGGAATTCAGCGGCCTGCGCGTTGAGCATCGAGTCGATTGCCACCGCGTGCTTCACGGCGAACTTGCGCGGCTCGGTCTGGCCGTTGCGGGTGTCGACAAACGTGTACTGCCCCTGGGTGGCGGCGATTTCCGAGAAGAGGTCTTTCATCGGCCAGTTGTAGCCCATGTCAAAGCCCTCTACCTGAAGCTCAGGCTTGGTGGCCTCGGCGAGCATGAACAGACCAGGCTGGGCCTCCTCGAGCTGCGGACGGGCCTCGTTCCAGAAATCGGTGGGCACCTCTCCGGCCACATCGCAACGGAAGCCGTCGATGCCGGCTTCGGTGAGCCAGAATTTCAACGCGTCAATCATCCCGGCGCGCATCTCGGGATTGGAGTAGTCGAACTTGTAGACATCGGTCCAGTCATACGGGCCATACATCTCCCCTTTCTCGTTGCGGACATACCAGTCGGGGTGCTGCTCCACCCAGGCGTTGTCACATCCCGAATGGTTGGGCACCCAGTCGATTATCACCTTCATGCCAAGGTCGTGGGCCTTTTTGACGGTGTTCTTGAAATCCTCAAGGTTGCCAAACTCGGGATTGATTTCTTTGTAGTTGCGCACAGCGTAATAGCTGCCGAGTGTCCCCTTGCGGTTTTTCTCCGAGATAGGATGGACCGGCATGAACCAGAGCAGGTCCACACCCAGCTCCTTGAGACGGGGCAACTCCTTGTCAAACGCTTGCAACGTCCCCTCGTCGGTAAACTGGCGCAGGTTGACCTCATAGATGACCGCGTTGCGGCTCCAGCAGGGATGTTTCACTTTGGTCGGGGCAACAGCCGGGATATTAACCTGCACCGCCTCCTGGGCGGCAGCTGTGAGGCCCAACAGCGCGCACATTCCACACGCAACTCCTTTCAGAATCTTTTTCATGGTGATATTGATGATGTTATTGTAAGTGGTCAGGTTTTTCACTTACAAATTTACCATCTTTCACCCACATTTCCAACCCATGCCGTGATTTTATGGCCAAGCCATCATTCAGGCTTGTCAAAAGCAATCGCTGTCAGCCGTCTCTCAAGCCTCAGGGCAATCGCGCCGCATTCCTTGATAAACGAGTAAAACTCGCCGACAGGCTGCAGCTCAGGCTCGTTGTCAACTATCCATACTATCGGCCTTATATTGGAGACCACATGGAAAAAATGCCTGACCTTGTCTGAGACCGTACCATTCATACTCGATTCATTCTAATCTTTTAGATAAACAACCCGCATATAAATGGGTTCAGATGTCGTTGCCACCCTTTCAATCACAAATATCCCTCTATAATTTCGCGCCCTCACCGAAATTTCATTATATTTGTCTTATCACAATGATTCGGTAAAATTTGAGGTTGTTCAGTCTTGGCTAAGCCGCTAACTGAGCCAACCGATGATTTATTTTCTGAATTATTTTGAGATGCGGAGATTTTCCGCAAGTCGAAATAATTGTTGAGGCGAGATAAGATTCAAACATAAGCCGTTTGA
>CAJTEX010000021.1 GCA_910575615.1 Bacteroidales bacterium
AGGTATATCCCGAAAAGTTGCGTAGAGTAGTGTTTCAGGATGAGGAGACCGGTGTGATCTACACGTATCTCACCAACGATATGGAGTCATCCGCACTCGTTGTCGCCAACTTATACAAGAACCGATGGAGCGTGGAACTTTTTTTCAAATGGGTCAAGCAGCACCTCAAAATCAAGAAATTCTGGGGAATATCTGAAAATGCGGTACGCATCCAAATATATTGTGCCATAATTACTTATTGCCTCGCGGCGATAATGCAACATGATATGCAGCTGGAGCGAAGCGTTTACGAAGTTCTTCAGATTCTTGGAATCTCGCTTACTGACAAAACCCATATACGTGACCTGTTCGACAAAAAGAATATCAACGATGTCAAAGTTCTCTATGGTTCAAGTGAACCGAATTTATTTAATTTTTAACCCCGTCCATTTTTAGTGGACAGTAGTGTTTGCCTCAAAAAGTTTTATCGGACAGCAATAAAAGAGATATTTCCACTTATAATGAGTAATCAAATTTGGTTTGGAGCCAGTATTCATAGTGGAGATAGGAAATTTTGGGTGCCAGACGATTATAAACTTGAAGCAGCAGGATGTGGAATAGATGAAACAGGTCGAAAATTTATCCGTGTCAAAGGTGTTAGATGGTTTACGAATTTAGATTATAAAGAACGTCATGAGGATATTATTCTTTTTAAACAATATAATCCTGATGAATATCCATCATATATAAACTGCGATGCTATAGAAGTTAGTAAGACTTCGGATATTCCTATGGATTATGATGGAAAGATGGGAGTGCCTATCACATTTCTTGATAAATATAACCCAGAACAATTTGAAATTCTTGGCAAAAGTTCAGATGTGGCCGATATGACAGAGATTCGTAAAATGGACAATGTTCAAGGTGGTGGTCCTCGATTTTATGTCATGAAAAACGGAGTGCCTACAAGAATGTATGAACGTATTCTTATCCGTAGAAAGGAATGAACTATGAATATTGAACCGAAAAGAATCAAGATAGCTGACCTTATAGAAGGATATTCCAATGACCCGGATACAGGTGTAAAGGGTTATGGTGGCAAACTGGATATTCGCCCGCCATATCAGAGGGAATTTCGTTATGATGTGAAGCAACAACAAGCGGTAGTTGATACAATCCTCAAAGGGTTTCCGCTAAACATCATGTATTGGAGTGTTGGCGAAGATGGTAATTATGAGATGATTGACGGCCAGCAGCGCACTCTCTCGATATGTGAGTTCCGGACTCATGGATTCAATATCGAAGACCCCGACCGAGGTACTCTATATTTCTCAACGATCACGAAAGATGAGCAAGAGAAATTTCTGAACTATGAGTTAACGGTATATTTCTGTGAGGGTACAGACAAGGAGAAACTTGATTGGTTCAGGGTGATCAATATCGCCGGAGAGAAACTTCTCGATCAAGAGTTGCTCAATGCCGTTTATACCGGTCCGTTTGTTTCCGATGCCCGCCGTCACTTCTCCAAGAACGGGTGTCCTGCATACAAACTCGGTGCGGATTATCTGAATGGCAATGCAATTGAACAGGCTTACCTATCGACAATTCTCAGATGGACGTCTCGTCATGACGGAATTGCAAAGGTCGATGAGTATATGGCACTCCATCAGTTTGACCCCAACGCTAATAAGCTTTGGGCATACTTTGTGGCTATTATAACTTGGATACGCTCAACTTTCCCGAAATATCGCCGTGAGATGAAAGGTCTGGACTGGGGAGCAATGTATGACGAGTTCCATGAGAACACTTACGACACCGTAGCGTTCGAAAAGCAGATACACGACCTGATGGAAGATGACGAGATAATGAAGAAGGCAGGCATTTATCGCTATGTACTAAGCGGCGACTTGCGAGACCTGTCTTTCCGGACTTTCGACAAGAAGCAGAAGCGGGAGGCATACGAGCGTCAAAAAGGTATATGCGTTCACTGCCACAAACACTTCGAGTTGGAAGAAATGGAGGCAGACCACATCAAGCCATGGAAAGAGGGAGGCACAACAGTTGCTGACAACTGCCAAATGTTATGCCGCAACTGCAACCGCATCAAGGGAGCAAATTGAAAAATGAGGCATTATCTTATTTTTCGGCGAAAAAGTCTCCTATGTGGAGGATATTTATAGACATATGGTTATTGAAACCCTTGGCTACAAAGATATTATCATCCAGCAGATAAGGAATATCCTTCAATGTTGCATAAGTGGACCACTTCATATAATCCTTTGGATAACGCTCCGGATGTCTCTTCGGCCATGAGTCTTCATCAGATGAATAAACAAGATGGCACACGGTTGATGTGTTCGGATTTCTCATTGCTTCCAGCATATCTTTCTCAACCATCGCGATAAAAATCTTTGGTGCCACATTGTCGAAAGGAGTGCCGAGTTGAACGCCGGCTTTTTCCATGAAACCGTTAGGATTTTCAAGAAATGCGGATGTCTCGTTTGGCGTGTTATGTTCACTTAGATACAGGAATGCCTTGTAGTTGGCAATGAACATCTGTATGAATCCCAGTTTTATGGGAATAGCGGTAGGATTATATTCATAATCATGAGAATTTACGGCGGACAATACAATGTCTGCCGGATAATCGCAATATTTGCCTTCCGCGTAATGTCTCGCAATAGTTCGTGGTTGCGGAATCTTGTTTAACCTATCCTTATACATCAGATAAAGAAAATCTTTTTTGCCCAATCATCGTAGTGTTCGCGAAGAAACGGGATAATCTTGGGGTTCTCAAAAACCTCGATACATGCCTCGCAGCCGTTTCCGCTTTGGTGGAATTTTATGTCTGAATTGTCATAGACATACTGGAGAATGGCCTGTGCTCCATCCGTGCCTATCCACACTTTCAATATATCCTCGTAAGTCCGTTCATAAATTGTTTTTACCGGCTCTTTCCAGACATTCCCCAGACGCATATGGGGGTTGCGGCTGTTGCCTATGCCGCAACAGGCAAGTACATCTCCATATGGGGTTATTACTATATTCTTGAATATTGCTGTCCGGTAAAAAAAGACAAAATCATATATTCTCTACAAATATAATAAGTTACACCTGTTTTACGAAAAAGGGCTTGTCATTTGAGGCGATGTGAAATTGGTAGCATTAAGCATCAAAAAGCCCTTAAAAGACATCTATACGAGTCTGTTTCATGCTGTATGAGATAAAAATAGTCCATTTCCTATCATGTCAAAGTTTTACCGGACAGCAATAATTCTTGAACAACAGGTCGCACGGTTTGCTCTCTTCATAAGGTCTCCAATGCCATGGATAGCCGCGCCCATGACGAACATCGTTATTATACTTCCTCCACATCCAAAAAACAATGTCAATCTTACCGGCATTGACCAGTCTCATGAAAGCGGAATCCTCTTTCAGCTTTTCATAAACCGAGCATTGCCCATATCTTGTCTCCATACGGAATTCAACTTTATATCCTGCACGTGCGGAGGCAACGGCCGCATTACGGCATCCTTTTAGCGGCAGGATATGCTGATGGTCATCTCCGACAGAGAAGGCAATCTCATTAAGTCCGGAGGCTCTCAACTGGAGAATCCTTTCGAGTGCGGCTGTATATGATTTACCCCAGTACCCATTTGAGACAAGTGCCACCAACAAACCTCTATCCTTGCCATACCTGATGATTTCGTCCAGATCACTTCCAAGTAAAAAGCATTCTCCTCCGGTTAAATCAAGTTGTCTAATCGAGTCAGGATAAGCGTCCATACAAATATCGACATAATGCTTCATCTCGTCAATGGTCATGGTCTTTCCCCGGTCCGGACGGCATCCGAAACAACAATCCACACACGCCGCATTGCAGCGGAATGTTGTGATTAGCACTATCTTATATGGCTTTCGAGGTCTGAACGATGGCATTGATTATTTCTCATTATGAATTATACCAGAATTGATATACATATTAGGGTTCAAGGGATTTTGGTCGAGGAGTTGCAAGGATTTTACCATGTGGAGTGTCCCCTGTTTGTATTTCTGGAAATGTGGACTGGATATATGGCTCTTGTAAGCATCCTGCGATGAGTAGATTTCCAAAATTGTGACTTTGCAGGAATCCTCCTTTGATACGGTAGGATACATGGCGAGGACACCCGGCTCTGTCTTCATGGATATTTCCCCAACCTCAAGCGCGAACGGCAGATATTCATCAAGATAGTCCGGAATTATCTCGATAACAGAGTAACGGAGTATACCGTCCTCTGCCATCGGTAACTTTTCACACAAGGTCTGCGCGTTAGCAGTCAGCAGCATGATAATTGCGATTATTGATGTTAGAAATCTCATGAGTACTTCTTATTTCAGGGCCTTGCCGTCGGAGAAGGCGTTGCCAACTTTCGCACCGAGAGCAATGTAGCCGTTGTGGACGGGGTCGAAGGTTATTAGTTGCATCTTCTCTACATCTGGTTTGCCGTCCTCTGCCAGATATTTCTCGTTGCATAATATGTTTACGATTTCAGCGATAATGTAGTAGCCGGATTCAGACTCATAGAGTTTCTCTTTGATACGGCATTCCATTGTCATTGGGAAGCAGTCGAAAACCGGGGCGTTGACGTTTTCCGCTTTGACGGCTTTCCACCCCGTCTTTTCGATTTTGTCATGATTCGTCTTACCGCTGACAATACCCACGTAGTCCGCAGCCACGAGCGTATCGACCGTGGCAAACGCCACGGAGAACTCTCCGTTGCTGTTCAAATTTTCGGTGGTGGCGTGTGCGCCCATCGAAATCATAATCTCGTCCATGTCCCATTGTCCGCCCCATGCGGCGTTCATGGCATTGGGAATGCCGTCGATATCGTATGTGCCGATGATAAGTACAGGCTGTGGCAGCAGCCATGCTTTGGGTTTGAAATTCTTCATATTATTGTTTCTCTGTGTTTTGTAAATTCTTTTAGTCTCCGCAACTGTCAAGTCCGAGCTGCATTGTTGCGTCCTCTTCATTGGCGGCAGAGCACTCGTGACGAGGCGGGATGCGCTTGATGAATTTTGCAGGGTTGCCGGCCACGATTGTGTCGGCCGGAACATCCTTGGTTACGACGCTGGCTGCTCCTACCACGGCATTGTCGCCAATGGTAACGCCGGGGAGGATTGTGGCTCCGGCTCCAATCCATGCATTCTTTCCGATGTAGACGGGTTTGCAGGTTATAACCTGACGCTCAAAAAGGTCATGGTTGTTGGAGATGAGCTGCACATTGGCGGCTATCATAGCCCCGTCATCAATCGTTATTCCTCCTGCCGACATTATAAGACATCCGGGCATTACAACTACGTTTCTGCCAATCTTGACCATGTGTGGTCTTACGGCTGTCAGCGGTGTGTTTACAATGCTCCCTTCACCCATCGAGGGGAAGATGCGGTGCATCAGCTCATCATACTCGGCTGTGCCGGGCATTGTATGGTTGAACTTGAATATATGTTTAGCCTGTTCATTGGCAAGTGCCAATTCCTCAGGAGTCTGCTTTGTTACGTCTATTCTGATTTCTTCCATCATTTTCTTATTTTGTTGATGATTGCGATAGCGAAATGGGCGAATATGCCATAGACAAGGGTTGCCAACAGAGCCATGCCCTCATTGATTATTATAGTATATGACAGAGGCATAGGCCATTCCAGTCGTGCATGCTGAAAAGCAGCGACAATGGCGCATACCGAGAGGACGATGAAAACAACTATCATCGACAGTGGTGCGAATCCCAATTTATATCTGCCTATCTGTATCATCTAAATATTTTGACCCGGCCAAAGAGATTCCCTCGTTTGACCTGCTTTCGATAACACATATAGAAATGCTCGCAAATAGCAAATAGAGCAATTGTCACAAGCAAAGTCCACCAATGGGTAATACCATTGACTACACGCGCACATCTGTCAGGAATCATTAGGAATGACAAAATGGTTAACGTCAGCCATATATTTCGTTTTACTCGATTGCTCAGCATAATATTTCAATATTGGGATTGATAGATTTAAGCTGTGTCATGAATCCATCACGGTCTTTCGGAGAGATTTCAATCGGAGCATAGCTTTTCAACACCGAGCGGTCTGTGAGACTTATTGAGACTCGAAGGTGTGACATGCCGGCTGTAGCGAGATAACCGGAGATTTTCTTAACGTCCTTGATTTTGGATATTGGCAGACGTGTAGGTCTGAAGAACTGATAAATCACGATGTCTTCACCGTCTATCTCATACCAGCATCCGAACATAAGCCAAGCATAGAGCAAAGTCATACCTCCGCAAACAAAAACGACATACCACCATGACATACCAATAGCCGATAGCCATATAACAGCGAGAAAGCCTACTGTCACAAGCCAGACCCACCAGTCGATTTTAGAACGATAGATTGTCTTTGTCATATTTTCTTGCTTAACCGTTCACAATCCACTCCTCTGCCGGAGATTCCCTTTCCGCATAACTGCCGCAAGGCATATCTTTCAGCAGACCGACCGAATGGTCAAGTTCATAGATATATCTCAGAGAGACGATTCTTGCTTCATCTTCCGAATGCTCTCCGCCACAAAGAAATTGCCACATACCGTCATCCTCGTCATGCGAAACATAAAGCACTGGTGCGCCATCGTCTGTCACATGGCAACATGTGATTACCGCCGTGTCGGGAGCGTCTGTGAAGGGTGTCAGTTTATTTTCTTCCATTAGTTTTAGGGTATTTCATTTTATCTTGATCGGGGTCTTGCGAAGCACGATGTATTCCGACGGATTGCGGCTGTCAAGCCGGGCGATGGAATCATTCTGGATATACACCGTAGCGACATTCGGGAGAATCCTGCGGAGAGCATCTTCGACTGCCATGTTGTCGCAGGCCATTTCTGTCATAGCTCCGTCGCCAAGGATGATTGAATCCCCCTTGATTGTATATGTACCGGAAATTGTGTTGCAGTTGGTTTTGATGAAATATGTGCTGTCTTCAAATACGACATACTGGTGTATGCTTGAAAGCCTTACGTCAGGACGCACACGCACATATTCGGAGTCACTGAATACGATGCTATCCAGATACCACTGACCGCGCACGTCCACATTCGCTACAGTCTCCTGATGCTGATTGTCGGCAGTCTCTTTATTTTCCTTGTTGCCTCCGCATGAGGCGGTAAGTATTGTCAGTGCCGTGGCTACCGACAGAATTGATTTTCTTGTCATTGATTTATTTTTTCGTTTATTGCATTGACCATTTCAGGAGCATCCTTGCAGCCGAGCATATATTTCTTGCCGTTTTTAAGCGTGACGAGGAAGCAGTCGGAGGCTTTGCCGTAATAGGCGAAATACTTGCCGAGGTTTTTTTCCGAGAACCAGCCATACCATCCGAACCATCCGCCACTGCCGCAAATTCGTTTTGCGCCCATAGTAGGAGCGCACAGCTTGACATTCGCAATCTTTGTCAATGGAATTGATTTGATTTTCAGGGATCTGTTTATGTTCAGGCTTTCATTATCCAGCGAAATGGATAATGGCATATAGCATAAAGCTGACAGGAACAAGACCGCGATAGCAACTCCCCATAACCATACTGCAATATCATTATCAGCGATATTTAAGCAGCAAATGAATATGCCGCAAATAAAAGCGGTTGTCAGCAATGTTATAATCCAGCAATAAGAGCTGAGTTCCACCCGCTGTTTGACTGTCGTTCGTTTCATATTCAGTCAATTTTTCTTCCAAAATAGTAAGTATTCCAAGTATCTTTAGCATAGCCGTCACGGAGTACCTTGAAACTGTCAGGGGAAGCTCCTTCAATCTTAACTGCATAGAAATACACGTTCCAAGTATCCTTGGCGTAGCCGTCACGAAGCACCTTGAAACTCTCAGGTGAGGCACCGTTGATTTTCTTGCCGTCGAAATATACATTCCATGTGTCCTTGGCGTAGCCAAAGCCTAATACCTTGAATGAGTTGCTTGAAGCCCCGTCCATTTTTGTACCACAATAATAGACACTCCATGTATCCTTGGCATAACCGTCGCGCAGTATGGAGAAACTCGAAGCCGAAGCGTCCTTGATTTCCCTGCCGTCAAAAAAGACCTTATTTTCGCTAACGAAGTATGGCGAACGATGATGTCGGTCTCCATGCTCATAACCTGATCCGTCTTCGTGATGGCTGTCGCACCGTTGCTGAGCTGATGCAACTGAAGCCGACAGACTTACGACCATAGCTAATATAAAAAGTATCTTTCTCATTGCAGTTTTCTTTTTTAGACTATTCAGACAAGCGAAAGTTAATTCTACTGCTCTGACACAACCGGCAGACCGTCCTCTTTCCACTCGATGATACCGCCTTTGAGGTTAACCACCTTATAACCACAGTTGATCAGCATCTCGGCTGCGTCCAATGAGCGGCGACCGCTTCGGCAGTAGACAAGCACGGTAGAATCCTTCGACAAATTTCGCTGAGCCATATCCTTGAAATCATCGGACTGCACATTGATGTTCAACGCTCCGTCGATATGTCCTTCGGTGTATTCCTGCGGAGTGCGGACATCAACCAGTTGAACCGAATCAGATTTGATTTCTTTTTCAAATTCCAGTGCAGAGACAGAGACAATATTGTCATTGTGAGTACAACTGGAAGCTTGCATAGCACATGTAGTCATAACTATGAGGTATAAAGCGAATTTTATTATTCTAAACATATTATTTTCCCAGTTTGGATTTATATTGACGATACAGAATGTGTTGAGTATTTCCCGGTCGGTCTGGAAACATTCTTGACGGAGCTTCGTCAAGGGCGATCCAGTTGGCACCATCAACTTCCGACGACAGAGTGAAGTCGGACTTGCTGACATAGCCGACAAAGGCGTGCATCAGTTGCTCTCGCTTGTCAAACCAATGAGTACCGGCATATTCCAGACGCTTAATGTCAAGACCAAGTTCCTCCTTTACTTCTCTGACTGCGGCTTGCTCCGCAGTCTCACCGGGAGTGATAAATCCTGCTACGAAAGTTTCGTGTTCGTCAGAGATATATGATTGATGTAGCATGGCAATCTCGTGAAATTCATTCACGACCATGACAATGACACAGCTTGCAAACGAGTCGAACCAATATCGCTGGCAATCTGTGCAATACGGAACCGCTCCATCATCGCCTGCCAGTTTGCCTATTAGTTTCTTGCCACATTCAGGGCAGTATTTATAGTGCATGATTATCTGATTTGAAATTCAACGTATGCCGTATCGCTCTTCTGAATCGGATATGGAGGATAACTGAATGTCTTGACGAGTCGGTAAGTGGCAGACTTATCACTCAGATCATAAAGCCATGGATTTACTGTCATTCTGAATGAGCCGTCCGGTTTCAATGAATATCCTATACCATTGAAACATACCTCAGTTCCCTTTGCCAAGAGGTCAAGATACTTTTTTGAGTACGGTGCCTGAATCCAGATTCCTTCATCAGATTTGGTGTCTATTCGATACCATTCTCCGGTAGTCAAATCTGCGTCACGACTGTTTGTAAATTCCACTATCAGAGAATCCACCGGAGTTTTGACCGGGTCAGGGCTGACAATTCTCATTGTCATGCCCTCAACTGGTGCCGGTACCCTCATCGCTGCTGCCCCGCATGCATTTGCCGTCTATGGCGACAACCTCACCGTCGGTAAGTTCGGCGATGCTCTTGGTCCACGCCACGAATGAATCATTCATCTCTTTGGAGTCTAACGCGCTGATAACCCGATTGAAAGTGTCGTGTGACGGTATACCGTTGGGCAGGTGGAGGAATTTCTTGAGCCAGTCTATCTTGGCATTGCCGTAGTCCTCCATCACATTCCATCCCTCGGCTCCGCAGATGACTGCGCATAGCGATATGAACAGGATTGACTCAAGGCTGTGTTTCTGTGTGCGCTCCACACGAGGATCGCTGATGGATGAAAAGAAATCTATGGGTGAGTTAGGATTTGTCATATAAGATTAACGGCTGTCTACCTATTTATATTGGTAAACAGCCGTTAAGTTTATTTAAGATGCGTCTGCCGTGGCGCGAAACAGCTTTAATATTGGCGGCATACGGAGGCAGAGCTGCAAGCATTTGGCTTCTGCTTGCGGCGTTGGTGCAAAGCCGGTACGCCGCCGGGGGATGCCGGGGTGTCAGGATGCCGGGGGGACGGGGTCAGGAGATGCCCAGCAGCTCGATTTCGAAGATGAGCGTGGAGCCGCCGGGGATGCCGGGTTGGCTGAAACGTCCATAGCCTTGCTCGGCGGGGATGTAGATCTCCCATTTGTCGCCGACATGCATCTGCTGGAGGGCTATGATCCATCCAGGGATGAGGTCGCGCAGGCGGAATGCCGGGGCAACTCCTCCTCGGCTGCTGTCAAATGTCTTGCCGTTGATTGTCTTCCCTACATAGTGGGCCGTCACTACGCTGTAGCGGTTGGGCATCGCCCCCTTTGCGTTGCCGTTTTTCACCACTTTGCACAACACACCTTTGTCGAGGAGCTTGACACCCGGCTCTTTCGCCTTGTCGGCAAGCCATTGCCGGTTCTTTTCTATGTATTCCTGTTTTGCCATCGTCGTTGTCAGAGATAATTCAGTCATCAAAAGCGGACTCCGGCAAGTGGAAACATCTCCGGCTCCGGGCCCGGCTTTGCAAAGTTACGCATTTTCGACCACCCGGCATCACGGCGACAAAGGATTTTCCGGCTTCCCCAGCCATCCTCTCGCATCTTTTCCCCTGCATGACATACGAATTACCCGCGCTCCCGCGTTATTCTTATTGTATGCAATTCATCCGAGACATGAAACCATCCATCCATAAGGCCGCTGCGACCATCTCCATCATCGTGGGCTACCTGATGCTGGCCCTTGCGCTATCTGGCTGCGGTGGCGCCAAGCTTTCGGTCGCCAATGAGCAATATGAGCGCGGGGAGTATTTCGAGGCCCAGAAGACTTACCGCAAGATATACAACAAGCTGACAAAACGCGAGGAGCGGCCTCAGCGCGGGGTGGTGGCATACCAGATGGGGCTATGTTACGAGAAACTCGGAATGAGCGCGAGGGCATCAGCCGCGTTCGCCAACGCCATCCGCTACCAGTATCCCGACTCCACGGCAATCCTGCTGATGGCCAAGTCGCTCCAGGAGGAGGGGAAATACGCCCAGGCCATCAAGGCTTACGAGGAATACCTGTCGCTCAACCAGAAGTCGGCTGTCGCCCAGACCGGGCTGTCGGGATGCCGCTGGGCCTTGAACCAGAAAGGACACCCGACGCGCTACATCGTCAAGCAATCCAAACTATTCAACTCGCGTCGCGCCGACTTCGCCCCGATGTTTCTTGACCGCTCCACAGCCGACGTGGTGTATTTCACCTCGACCAACGAAAAGGTCACCGGCGACCGCAAAAGCGAAATCACCGGGATGAAGAAAGGCGACATATGGATGTCGCGCAAAAACGAGAAAGGGGAATGGCAACGCCCCGAGCCTGCCGAGGGGGAACTCAACACCGAGATGGACGAGGGGGTATGCTCATTCACCCCTGACGGCTCCACTATGTATCTCTCCCGCGCGAGACGCGAGCCCAACTCGGCCACATCGGTGGAAATCTTCACCTCGCAACGCTCCGACGCCCAATGGAGCGCCCCTGTGAAATTCGAGATACTCAACGACACGGTGTCGGCTGTCGGCCATCCGGCGGTAAGCCCCGACGGAAAATGGCTCTACTTCACATCTGACATGCCTGGAGGCTCAGGCGGCAAAGACATATGGCGCATCAACCTGCTCGACCGTGTCGGGTCGCTCGAAAACCTCGGGGAATTCATCAACACCCCCGGCGACGAGATGTTTCCCTACGTCCGCACCGACTCCATACTGTATTTCGCCTCTGACGGGCATCCGGGATTCGGCGGCCTCGACCTTTTCAAGGCCACACTGACCCCGTCGGGAGGATGGAAAGTGGAGAACATGGGGCAGCCTGTCAACTCCTCGGCAGACGACTTCGGCATCACTTTCGGCCAGGGCGAGTCAGGCTTCTTCTCCTCCAACCGTGGTGACGGCCGAGGCTACGACCACATCTATTCATTCATCCTGCCCGATATCGAGATATGGATTTCAGGATGGGTGCTTGACCGCGACGAAGAGCCGGTGCCAAACGCGGTGATCCGCATCATCGGCAAGGATGGCTCCAACCAGAAAGCTGTCGCCAAGCCTGACGGCTCATTCCGGTTCCCGCTTCAGCGCGGAGTCGACTACGTGATGCTCGCCGGGGCAAAAGGCTACCTCAACGCCAAGCAGGAGTTCACATCCGACACAGCTGAAGAGGATGCCGAATACAGCGTCGACTTCATTCTCGCCTCCATCAGCAAACCCGTCGTGATCGACAATATCTTCTACGACTTCGACAAAGCCACATTGCGCCCGGAGTCAAAAGAAGCCCTCGACGAGATGGCCCAGGTGATGCGCGACAACCCCAACATCACCATCGAGATGGCCTCCCACACCGACCGCAAGGGGTCGGAGGAATACAACATCAACCTCTCGGGCCGACGCGCAAAATCGGTCATCGACTACCTGATATCTGTCGGCATAAAGCCCGACCGCCTTCAATCCCAAGGCTACGGCAAGAGCCGCCCGAAGACAATCACCAAGAAGCTCGCCCGCCTCTATCCCCAGTTCAAAGAGGGGGACACGCTCACCCCGGAATTCATCGAGACACTGTCTGATGAGGACGCGGCCGTGGCAGACCAGATAAACCGCCGCACAGAGTTCCAGGTGCTTTCCATTGACTACGAAATGTACTGAAGCATGCAGTTCCGCACAGAAATCAGCCCCCTTCCCGGCCTGCGGGGGAGCATATCCCACTCCACCCCCGTATGGACCATCGGCTCATGCTTCGCCGACAACATCGGCGACCGGATGCTCTCCGAAGGATTCGACATAGAGGTCAACCCGCTGGGCACACTCTACAATCCGCTCAGCATGCTAAATTCCGTGGCGACACTCGCCGAAGGGCGCACCTACGCTCCATCAGACTTCTTCCCCCACGAAGGGAAATTCCGCAGCTACGACTTCCACTCGGTCTACTCCCGTCCCACGGCTGAGGCCGCGGCCGAGCTTGTAAACAGCCGCCTTGGAAGCCTGCGCGCCGCTTTGCCACACCTCTCCACCCTAATGCTCACCTTCGGCTCGGCCCGCTGCTTCCGCCTGAAGTCAACCGGCCAGGCGGTCGCTAACTGCCACAAACAGCATCCCGACCTATTCCGTGTCGAAGACCTCTCGGTCGACACCTGCGCGGAAGCCATCTCCGAGACAGTCTCCCTGATGCGCCGCGTCGCCCCGCAGCTTTCACGGGTGATTCTCACAGTCAGCCCCATCCGCCACAAATCATACGGCCTCCACGCCGACAAGCTCTCAAAGGCCACCCTGCTGCTGGCCTGCGACAAAATCGTCAATTCCGACCCTGAATCCATCATATATTTCCCCTCATACGAAATCATGATGGATGACCTGCGCGACTACCGCTTCTACGCCTCAGATATGACGCATCCCTCCGATGTCGCGGTTGATTACATCTACGACACCTTCTCGCGCACATTCTATTCCGACACGACAATGCGCGAGGCCGCCTCACGTCTACGCGAGTTCCGCCGCTCGCTCCACCGTCCCCGCTGAAAAAACCACAGCCACCACAACGCGTCCCCAAAAGAATCCACCAGGGATTTGGAGGGGTCGTGGGATTGTCGTAATTTTGCGGGTGATTTTTTAACGAGACAGACAAGGATGTTCGAGGATTTGATTCCGCTGACCGATTCGCGGTCACTCTCCGATGCCCCACGCACCGTTTTCTTCGCATTGCGCACCGCCACCGGCGATGGCCACCGTTTCATCCCGGAGCTTTACAGACGCGGGGTAATGCATTTCGTGGTCGACAATGATTACCCAACACCTGCCGCCGAAACCGATTTTGCAGAAGCCACCTTCCTCCGGGTGGCATCCCCCCTCGCGGCATTGCAGACTTACGCCTCCCTCCGGCGCGACAGCTTTGACGGCAAAGTCATAGGCATCACCGGCAGCCGGGGCAAGACAATGGTAAAGGAATGGCTCGGCTCAGTGGTGTCACCCGAATGGCGCGTATGCCGCAGCCCCCGCAGCTACAACTCCCAGATTGGTGTTCCCCTCTCCGTATGGCGGCTCTCGCCAAGCGACAACCTCGGCATTTTCGAAGCAGGTATATCGCGCGGCGGAGAGATGGAGACCCTCGCCTCAATCATCCGGCCCGAAATCACGGTAATCACCAACATCGGCCCGGAGCATGCCGACGGCTTCACATCCGAGGAAGAGAAAATCCGCGA
Source organism: Bacteroidales bacterium (assembly GCA_910575615.1). Lineage (GTDB taxonomy): Bacteria > Bacteroidota > Bacteroidia > Bacteroidales > Muribaculaceae > UBA7173. The sequence goes on from CAJTEX010000021.1 coordinate 14,349, forward strand.
GAAACTATCGCTCGCCCGCGATTCAAAGGCCATCGTGTATTGCGCCGACAATCACCGGCTGGCACAGGCAGCGCTCACCCTTTACCCCGACAAGCGGCATATGTCATGGAGCATGAACGGCCTGAACGCCGACGCATCCTTGCAAATCGCCACAAGTCCGCTCCCCGACGACCACACCCTTGTAAGATACACGCTCCCGGAGTCTCACGAATCCGAAGAGCTGACATTGCCATTCAACACCCCCTGGCAGGTCGAGAACGCCCTGACCGTGCTGGCCACGATGCTCGCCATCGGTTATGACGCTCCCGCCATATCATCCAGGCTCTCGCGCCTGCAGCCTGTCGGCACCCGCATGCAGGTAAGCGCGGGGGTCAACGACTCCCTGATTGTCCACGACGACTACACCTGCGACCTGCCGTCGCTCTCCATCGCGCTCGACTTCACCCGCCGCCGTCTCACCTCTGGCCGCCGCCTCACCGTCATCCTCTCTGACATTGACAGCGACGGCGCTGACCTGGCCACAATTTACCGCGAAGCCGGGGAGACCCTGCGACTGCGCGGCGTGAACCGACTGATTGGCATCGGGGAGGAAATATCACGACACTTCGCTGAAACCGCCCTTCCCGGCTGCCATTACCCATCGACCCAAGCATTCCTCCAGGCGGTGACACCCACCGATTTCAGTTCCGAGCTGATTCTCATAAAAGGCTCGCCGGCATTCGGCTTCGACAAGATAGTCAACCACCTTGAGGCAAAGACCCACGAGACCGTGCTGGAGGTCAACCTCGACGCCATGGTCGACAACTTCAACTTCTTCCGCTCCAAGCTCAAGCCTGCCACCGGGATTGTCGCCATGGTCAAAGCCTCAGGCTACGGGGCCGGTTCGCTTGAGCTTGCCAAGACTCTCCAGGCCCACGGGGCCGCATACCTGGCCGTCGCCGTGGGAGATGAAGGGGCCGAACTGCGCAAGGCCGGCATCACCATGCCGATAATGGTGCTGAACCCCATGGTGTTGAATTACACCCAGCTTTTCGACAACAGGCTCGAACCTGAGATTTTCAGTTTCGAGTCGCTCGACCAGATAATCTTCGAGGCCCGACGCGCGGGTGTATCAGGCTATCCCATCCACCTAAAACTCGATTCCGGCATGCACCGGCTCGGATTCCGCGAAGAGGAGCTGCCCAGTCTGCTCCAACAACTCGACAGCCAGACTGAGGTGACTGTGAAATCGGTGTTCTCCCACCTTGCCACCGCCGACTGCCTCGACCAGGACGACTACACCCGCCGTCAACTCGACTATTACACCCGCTGCGCCGACCTGATCGTCAGCCACTTCCCATACAAGGTGCTTCGCCATGTGCTGAACACCGCCGGCATACTGCGTTTCCCCCAGTACCAATTCGATATGGTGCGACTCGGAATCGGACTCTATGGCATACCTGTGCTGAACAACGGCACCGAATCCTCCCTGCGGCCCATATCCTCCCTGCGCTCCGTAGTCATCGCCCTGCGCCACTGGGAACAGACCGAGACCGTGGGCTACGGACGTCGCGGCGTGCTTTCCCGCCCAAGCCTGATAGCCTCCGTGCCTATCGGATACGCCGACGGATTCAACCGCCATTGCGGCCGTGGCAACTGGAAAGTGGCCGTCAACGGCCACCTCTGCCCCACCGTCGGCAACATCTGCATGGACACATGCATGGTCGATGTCACCGATGTGCCTGACGTGCGCACCGGCGACCCGGTGGTGATTTTCGGGCCGGAGAATCCGGCCACAGAGATGGCCCGCGTGCTCGACACCATCCCATACGAGTGCCTGACCTCGGTCTCCCCCCGTGTGCGCCGCGTCTACTTCCGCGAGAGCTGACGCTGCTCAGGGGTTGAGCAGGTCGGGATTGAAGAAATCCATTATCTCACGCGTGTGAGACAGCAACAGCTCAGCCGGGCCTCCCGGGTCAAGCTGCGAGCCGGCCTCGTAAGCCGATATCGCCTCGCCGCGTCGTCCGGCTTTCCAGAGTATCTTCCCCTTCTCGGCCAGCAGCAGGCCGCGCTCGCCATCGGTCAAGACTCCGGCCGCCATCGCGTCAAGAATCTCAAGTTGCTCGCCAGCACCTTTTCCGGCGATTGTTTGTTTAATATTTTGAGGAGTCAGCATAAATTCGTATTTTCGTGGCTATATTGCGTTTATGTGAATGCCGCGGAGAAGAGTCAAGACTCCGCGCTGCAAATATAACTATAAAACTTGAAAACAAATGAGGAGCCTGACAATAATCGCCACCTTGATTTTATCAACATTCCTGTTGCGTGGCGCGGATCCCACCGAAACATCCTACACCTTCTCAGAGTGTGAAGGCTCGGCCATGCCATATCCGATTCCTGCCGAATCAGTGGCGCTGCCCGACTCCCTGACAGCCGTCTTCATCAACCACGTCGGGCGACACGGCGCGCGGTTCCCCTCCTCTCCTAAAAATGTGACCGAACTGATAAAAGAGCTGTCAAAGGCCGACTCGGTCAAGGCCCTCACCCCTGCCGGAGAGCAACTGTTATCACTCGCCAGGTTTGTCAGCGAGACATCGCGCAACCGCTGGGGCGCGCTCGACTCGCTCGGGATGGCTGAGCAAAGGGGCATAGCCTCGCGAATGCTCCGCAACTACGGACTTCTCTTCAACGACACAAAAATCAATGCCATCAGCTCATATTCGCCGCGATGCGTGATGAGCATGTATGAGTTCACCCACCAGCTCGACCGCCTCAACAACCACATCGAGATCACGACCTCATCAGGCCGCCAGAACTCCCCGTTAATGCGTCCCTTCGACCTCGATGCCGACTTCATTGAATGGATGAAGTCGGGCGACTGGAAAGAGGCCTACGACATGCAATACGAGACGATGATGCCTGTCGCACCCGCCCGCAGGCTCTTCAAAGGCGACTACGCCAAGGAGATGAGCAACGACCACGCGCGCAAGGTCTCATACCACGCGTTCAAGATGCTGCAAGGGATGCCTGCCATAGGGATGCCGTCGAGGATGGAGGATTTCTTCACCCGGCAGGAAGCCAACCAGGCATGGAGCTGCACCAATCTTTCCCATTACCTCGAACGTACCGCCTCCACCCTCTCCCTTATGCCCGCCGAGATTGCCGCCCCGTTGCTGGCCGACCTGGTTGCAACAGCCGATGCCGCCGTGGAGGGGAAACAGCCTTACGCCGTTATGCTGCGCTTCGGCCATGCCGAGACCATGATGCCCCTGCTGTCGCTGATGCGCCTCGACGGCTGCTACTATCTCACCAATTATTTCGACACGGTGGCCCTCCACTGGAAAGATTTCCATGTGGTACCGATGGCCTCCAACCTGCAGATGGTCATCGCCCGCAGCAAATCGGGACGGACATATGTGCGCGTAGACCTCAACGAGCGTCCTATCCCCCTGATTCCCGGTTCTGATATGATTTACACACCCTGGAACCAGGCACGGGAATATCTGTTACGCTGCATCCCCCTTCATCTGCGACCTTAACAGCCCCGTTGAGGGTCTGCGAAGACGCAGCACCCGCTTGGCCGCGGTGCCTTGCGAACCGTTGCGGAGGTTCACTGTCAGCAGCCCCTCCATCCCGGACAGACGGCCCATCACCTCGGCCATCAGCTCCTCCACTGAGGAACTGCCCGAAAGCGTCACGGCCATCACCTGACGACCCACAGCCATCACATTCACAAAAATGACATCTGAATTTGTAACGGAGAAAGAATTGTTCATGACTATATCTTTTTGATTTATACAGCAAAATTAGACATCATCCGGGCAACAGAATTGCCCACCAACGTTAAACAACATAAAAACAGCGACATTTACACCTGATTATGAGTGACAACAACAATCATCCCCTCGGGGAAGCACCATGGTTTCATGTGATTCTTTCAACCGGTCTCGGCACCGGTTTCTGTCCCGGAGCGCCTGGAACCGTCGGAGCATTCCTCGGATTGCTCATATGGTACGGCCTATCATTTCTCGTAAGCGTCAACACCCTCTTCTGGATAACACTTCTGCTGGTGGTGGCCACCACCGTGGTCGGAGCCTGGACATCCAAGGTCATGGAGCGGTATTGGGGGGAAGACCCCCGCACGGTGGTGATTGACGAGTTTGTCGGCACTTGGATTCCATGTCTTGTCGCCGGAGTGGCAGCCGACCACCTCACCACCGCCATACTCGGCCTCTTCGGCTTCGCCATGTTCCGCGTGATTGACATAGTCAAGACCCCGATGTGTCGCCGTCTCGAACGTGTGCCTGACGGATGGGGTGTCATGCTCGACGATGTACTGGCCGGGACATACGCCCTTATCCTGACCCTTATCCTTCGTTTTATCCTCACAGGGAGCCTCCAGGGCATACTCTGACAGGCTATTGGGCGCCTTCTTCAAAAAACAGAATTATTTTGGCCACACTCCAAACCTTTTCCAAAACAGGGTTGTTATAATTCTGTCAGGAGGCGATTAAGGATGAGCCGCCTGGCAGACACGTTTCTACTACCTTTGTTCATGAAAGGGAAATTTGGAATTTTAATGGTGATAGCGGTGTTCTGTCTCCCCGGAAGGATATTCGGGGAGGCAGGCTCCAGTGTTTCCGCCATAGCAGACAAGCTCGACAACCTCGACCCCTTTGCGGCCTCGGTCAGATATGCGGTGGCGCTCCCCATGGTCGAGGATGATGTCGTCTACAAACTCGAGATTGCCACCTCGGCCAATCCCGCCGACCAGCTGCTCGGCACCGACTACCTTGTCGAGTGGCAGCTTCCCGTAGAGTCGGGGACATCAGAGGGGTTCACTGCCTATTTCAACGGCCACCATTACCGCTACCGAGACCATCGCCTCCAGGAAAACCATTATCAATGGGACTCCATCCCATTCCGCACTGCCGCCGGAGGCATACAACGCAACGGGCAGTTTGTCAATCTGCTGCCATTCAGCCTTGCTTCACAGCTCCGCGAAATGGCCGCCGACACCACCTATACATTGACTCTCTCATCAGGCACGGCAGAGGGAGCCACCGCAGACATCGTGAAAGCCAGCCGGCATATCAACGGACTTGAAAGCCAGCAGATGGAATGGGCCTTTGACCACCAGTCGGGCCGTCCGTTGAAGCTCTCCATCCTCTACAATCCCGGGATGCTGGGCGAGCAGGAGGTCAACGCCGTGTATGATTATTCCCCTAAAGCCGGATTGGAGGCAGTCGGTTCTGAAGAGGCCCTGATGGCCCGCTATCCAGATGTGTTCGAGAAATACCGCGTAAGCAACTACACGGTCGAGAACCTGCGCGGACTCCCCCTGCCGGGATTCGCCCTCCCCACCACCACCCGCGAACGTTATCTCCACAACAAAGGAGACCGATTCCCCTCCCCTGTGATAATCGCCGTGCTTGACCCCGACGTGGCCTCCACCGAGTCGACAATATCCACCCTCCGCGACACAATCGACAAGCTCCCCCGCCAGACATCGCTGCTGCTGATGTTCACCACCAACGATGTCGACCGCATAGAACCGCTGACAGGCCCGACATCCCGACCAGGAGAGACCCTCCTGACCTCCCCGGCTCCATTCATACGTGACTGCGGCATAAACGCATACCCTACCATACTGCTTTGCAATTCCGACGCCACCGTTGCCGGGGTGCTTCTTGGCGCAAGCTCTTCCCTGGCCGACGACCTGCTGCAGGGAGCCGCCCTGCTCAGATGACGGCCGGTGAACCACTTGGCCCACAATCTGTTTTTAAAGAAAAACGCAACAAGAAATTCAGTATCATATGGAAACCATCTATTTCAAAGGAACACCCTGCCACACCTACGGCACAATGCCCCGCGTGGGAGAGAAAGCCCCCTGTTTCAACTTCGTCACTCCCGACCTCAAAGAAATCCAGTGTGCCGACCTGAAAGGACGCCGCGTGGTGCTCAACATCTTTCCGAGCCTCGACACCGACGTATGCGCCGCATCCGTGCGCCGTTTCAACCAGGAGGCCGCCAATCTTGACAACACCACAGTGTTATGCGTCTCGATGGACCTCCCCTTCGCCGCCGCCCGCTTCTGCACAATCAACGGCATCAAGGATGTCACTCCCGCCTCGGCCTTCCGCTCACCCATGTTCGCCGAGAAATACGGCCTTGAGATTGTCGACGGCCCCCTTGCCGGACTTCTTGCCCGTGCCGTGATAGTCCTCGACGAAGACCGCAACATAATCTACTCCGACCTCGTGGAGGAAATCACCAACGAACCCAACTATGAGGAGGCCATCGCCGTCCTCTCCCGCAAATAATAGCCCCTATCAAGCTTGCCAGGGGATACGGCCTTACGCTGTGTCCCCTGATATTTTTCCTGCAAGCTTGACCGGGCAGCCCAAAATTGCTAACTTTGCAGCCTATGAGCAAGAAATCCAAAAACAGCGGCGGGGAACCGGAGAAGACCAACGCGGCCCGGCTGCTCGACAAGGCGCGGATTCCATACCGGCTTGTTCCTTACGAGGTGGACAAGAATGACCTGTCGGCCACCCATGTCGCCGAGACCCTCGGCGAGGATGTCGCCATGGTGTTCAAGACGCTTGTCCTCCATGGCGAACGTACAGGGGGCGGTGGCCACTTTGTCTGTGTCATCCCCGGGGCAGCCGAGGTCGACCTCAAGAAAGCCGCCAAGGCGGCCGGGATGAAGAAGGCCGAGATGATTCCGATGAAGGAACTTTTGCCCCTGACAGGATATATCCGGGGCGGATGCACCGCCATCGGCATGAAGAAACCGTTTCCGGTATATTTCCATACTTCCGCCACAGCGTTTGACCGCATATTTGTCAGCGCCGGACAGCGTGGCCTGCAACTTGAGCTGTCGCCCGCCGACCTCATTTCATATGTCAACGGCGATGTCGCCGACCTTGTGAAAGATTAATCCTCCACGACGATGAACACTTTCGGCAACATTTTCCGCCTGACATCGTTCGGCGAATCCCACGGGGCGGCCATAGGCGGGGTCATCGACGGACTTCCCGCCGGATGCGTCATTTCCATCAGGAAGATACAGGAGGCCCTCGACCGCCGTCGTCCGGGAAAATCAGCCGCCACCTCCACTCGTGGCGAAAGCGACAGGCTGAGCATCCTTTCGGGCCTCATGGCAGTCGCCGCTGACGGCTCGTTGTCAAGACTGCTCAACGACACCGACCTCGCTGTGACACTCGGCTCCCCGGTAGGGTTTATTATCCCCAACACAGACGCCAGGCCCTGGGCATATGACCATCTGCGCGACCTTTACCGTCCCAACCACGCCGACTTCACATATGACCGGAAGTATGGCCTGCGCGACTGGCGCGGAGGCGGACGCAGCTCGGGACGCGAGACCGTCTCGCGTGTCGTGGCCGGGGCATTAGCGTCGCAATTGCTTGATAAGAAGGGAATCACAATCGAGGCTGTCACATCTGAAATCTCAGGATGCGCGGATGCCTCACGGTTTGACAGCCTGATTGAAGAGGCCCGAAACACGGGCGACTCCCTGGGAGGAGTGGTCACATGCCGCATCCTCGGCGTTCCGGTCGGACTTGGCGAACCTGTATTCGGCAAGATCCAGCAGATGCTCGCCTCGGCCATGTTGTCAATCGGGGGAGTACACGGCTTTGAGTATGGCGACGGTTTCCGCCTGTCGGGAATGCATGGAAGCGAAGCCGCCGACCGTATGCAGCCCGGCCACTATATGTCAAACCATTGCGGAGGGATACTCGGAGGCATCTCCAACGGAGAGGAGATTGTTTTCAGGGTCGGATTCAAGCCCACACCCTCCATAGCCCGGCCTCTTGACACCATCGACCGCTACGGGAACCCTACATTGGTCGCCACCACCGGCCGGCATGACCCCTGCATAGCCATCCGCGGGGCCGAAGTGGTCAAGGCTATGGCAGCCATAGTGATTCTCGACGCCTGGCTAATGAACCTGTCAGCCAAAGATTTCTGATGGGACGTTACTACAAGGAATACGCCGACTTCCTCGCGGAGCATTTCCCGGGACGCAAGATGCAGAAACTCACTGTCGACGCGGGGTTCAGCTGCCCCAACCGCGACGGCACCCTCTCCACTGGCGGATGCGCCTACTGCAACAACAACTCCTTTTCACCAGGCAGCCACGAAGGCCGCCACCTGTCGCCGGTGGCAGACCAACTTGAGGAGAGCAAGATTTTTTTCCGGCGCAAATATCCGTCGATGCGCTACCTCGCCTATTTCCAAAGCTACACCAACACCCACGGCGAGACATCAAGACTTCTCGACCTGTACGACGAAGCGTTTGGATGCGAGGGAGTTGACGGAGTCATAATAGGCACCCGCCCCGACTGTCTCCCTGCCGGCCTTGTCGAAGCCCTGGCCTGCCGACATAAGGCCGGGCAATGGATAATGGTGGAACTCGGGGCCGAAAGCTCTCACGACGACACATTAAGACGTGTCAACCGTTGCCACAGCTGGCAGGCGACAGTCGATGCCGTCAGCCGGCTGCGCGATGCCCAGCTTCCTGTCGGCCTCCATCTCATAATGGGGCTGCCGGGAGAAAACCGGGAAATGATGATGGAGACCGTCGAGCGCGCCGCCCTGCTCCATCCCGACACGGTGAAGTTCCACCAACTGCAGATTGTAGCAGGTTCCACCCTCGCACATCAATGGCAGGCAGGCCAGCAGTTTGAGCTTTTCACCCCCGAATCCTATCTGCCGCTCTGCCTCGACATAATATCCACGATGAACCGGCTATCCCCGTCAACCGCCATCGAGCGGTTTACCTCACAGGCTCCCTCCGACCTCCTGATAGCCCCGCGCTGGGGGCTGAAGAACTACCAGTTTGTCAACCTGCTCCACAACCTCCTCTCCCGCTGTTGACTCAGCAACGCCGCCCCCACGCCGCCACAAAAAAACACCGTCACGCCTATTGCGACGCGAACATTTGATGTTACAATTTCGTTTCAATAACAAAGGGATGTCTAACCCCAAAAACAAGAGGTTATGAAAACGAAACACTTGTCACGCAGCATTGTCGCACTCGTCCTGACATTCATCTTCGCCGGATTTTGCGCCGTGCAGACCATACAGGGCGGGGAAAAATCAGACAACGGCAATCACAAATACGCTCCCCCCGCCGCGGCCCAGGAGGAATTCACCGGTGTAGGCCCTGTGGTCTCCGGATCCGTAGACTACGCGGCCCTGCCATCCAAGGCCCGCAAATTCCTTGAGAAACACTGCGACGGCCACGCCGTGGTGAAATGTGAGAAAGAATTCACATCAGGAGAATTCGGCATCCAGCTCGCCGACGGCATCGAGTTTGAATTCGACGCGAAAGGCAATGTCATCGAGACCGAAGCCCCCGATGGCTACTCCCTCTCATCCCCCCTGCTTAAAGCCGTCGTTCCCGGTAAACTATACCAGCTGTTGATTCACAACGGATTCGAGCAGAGCGTCGAGGCCGTCCACCGCGACCGTTCGGGCTACCGCATCGATGTCTCAGACCCGGTGTTCAAGGCTGTCGCCTTCGACCCCTCCGGAGTCCTGACCCTCGTGGTCAACGACTGACCGCCGACCTGCTTCAAAGACACCTCCCCCCACACATTCAAGTTAATATCATCTCAACTGGCCCGCGACATCTCACAGTCTGCGGGCCTCTCTTTTGCATCAAGACACCTATATTCACTCCTCCCCAAGGAACTTGATTTCCTCCCTGATCTGATGTATGACAGAGGATGTCAGCAACGAACCGGCATTTCCCGCCGCGTCTATAAGCTTCTGAGCCTCCCCGGCTCCAATCTGTCCGGCCTGCAGAAGATTAAGCAACAGACGCAAAGCCGTGTAGCACACCAGGCCGCAGGACTCAGGTCCAGAGGATAGCAACACGCAGTCCCCCGAAGACGTCTCATACAGCAGCGTCCCGACCATTCGGGCAGCCGAGGGATGATTGCGCAACAGTTTGAGGCACAACACATCGGCCACCTCCGGGGTAGGCACTGACCGCATCCATTCCAGAGCTTCCTCCTCTGAAAGGGCTTCGACCGGGAAGAGCATAGGGGCGATGAGCATACTCTCGCGAGTGGAGGTATTGTCGCGCAGGCGACGGGCGAAATCCGCCATGTCTAAATCCTCCGGCAACGGAGGCTGCCCCCCGTAGACCGCCATATGCTCTTTACCTCCCGGGAGGAAATCGCGCGCGATTTCGCTGACTTGCGGGAGATTCAAGCCGAAGTTGATACGGTATCGCGCGCCGCGCTCAGCCATCTGCTGGGCGAGGTCGCCGTTGCGCATCGCGAAGAAACGTCGCTTCACCCGCTGCATCGCGTTGAATTCCGGCAGTTTCCGTTCCTCTAATCCGGGAATTGCAGTCTCCTTTTCCATACATTCAAATCCAATCGGTCGCTTTTTTCCACGAAGTTAGGAATTTCCGTGGAAATTTCATAACTTTGCGTGTTCAAACAGTAATTTTAAGTGCTTGATTTTCTTAAACGGATAATGGCCCTGGTGGCGATGCTGCTGGCTTGGGCACTCGGACTCGGAGCGGAGCAGACCGCCCCCCGCGTGTCGTTGCTCACAGTCTCCCCCGGCCCGCTGGTGTATGAGCTTGACGGCCACACCGCCATGCGTTTCCAGTCTCCAGGCGGCCAGGACTACGTGGTCAACTGGGGTGTCTTCGATTTCAGCGCCCCCAACTTCCTCTACCGCTTCGTCAAAGGGGAGACCGACTATATGGCGTGGCCATTCCCCTTTGAGACATTCATGGAGGAATACCGCCGCCAGGGACGCGAGGTCACAGAGCAGGTGCTCGACCTCACCCCCGCACAGGCTCGCCGCCTTGAGGCCCTTGTGGCCCATAACCTGCGGCCCGAAAACCGCACATACCGTTACAACTACATCTACGACAACTGCGCCACTCGTCCGCTGGCGTTCATACAGGCCGCCGTCGACCGTCCGGTCGAGATTCCCGACTTCAAGGGATTCAGGTACGGCGAGACCGGAATCACAGACACCCCGGGCCTACATACCTTCCGCCAGGAGATGGCGCGCGCCCATGCTGACTATCCCTGGTATCAGTTTGGCATCGACCTCGCACTGGGCAGCGGACTCGACAAGGAAATCACCCCGAAGGAGCGCACCTACTCCCCTCTTTACCTGAAAGAGGCATTGAGACGCGCGAAATATATCGGCTCCAATGGAGAAAAACGCCAACTGGTGAAATCCACCGCCGTGATTCTACCGGCGCGCGGCAGGGTAACCGAAAGCCCCACACCCGCGTGGCTTTCTCCGATAGCCGTCACCCTGGCGGTGATGCTGCTCTCCATGTGGATAGCAATCAGCGACATACGTCACAAACGGATTTCACGCTGGTATGACTCGCTGACATACGGATGCTTTTTCATTGTCAGCCTGCTGCTGACATTCCTGATATTCATCAGTGTCCACGAAGCCACATCCCCCAACTGGCTATATCTTTGGCTCAACCCGCTTACAGCCATCCCCGCCGCGCTGGTGTGGATAAAAAGTTGCGGACGCGTAGTATATTGCTACCATATTTGTAACTTTGTGGCACTGTTTTTGCTGTTGGCAATCGGAATCATCGGCATACAGGCCCTAAACACCGCCTTCTACCCGTTGATTCTGGCAGATATGGCGCTGTCAGCCCGTCATCTGCTCATCCGCCGAGCCGACAAAGCGAAAAAAACGACTGAAACAACTACAACCGAATAAAACGACGTGGCAAAAAACCTGCCGACATTCAGCCGCAACAGCCTGGCAGCCCTCATCCTGGGGGCCTCTGCCGCCATGCCCGGTTTCGCACAGGAACTGCCCCAGCGTCCGCAGCTCGTGGTCGGGATTGTCGTCGAGGGACTCTCGGACGACTATCTCGAACTGCTACGCAGCCATTTCGGAGCCAACGGTTTCCGTCGGCTCGCCGACAAAGGTGTGACCATCCGCGACGTTGACTTCGGCACCCCCCTTGACGGAGCGGCCTCCACCGCCCTGCTCTTCACCGGCGCGTCACCGGCAGTCAATGGTGTCGGCTCCGCCACCATCTACGACCGCGAGAGCCGCCGCCCTCAGGCCACCCTCCACGACGAGGCCACCATAGGCAACTTCACCTCGGAGACCCTGTCGCCAGTCCTGTTGGGCGCGTCGACCCTCTCCGACGAGCTGCGCATCGCCTCAGGCGGCCTCGGCTACGCATACTCCATTGCCGCAGACCCCGCCGAGGCCATCATTATGGCCGGACATGCGGGAAACTCGGCATTCTGGATAAACGACCTGACAGGCAAATGGGCAACCACCACCTTCTACCGCGACCTGCCCCAGAAGCCCCAGGAGGTCAACCACCGCAACGCTCTTGAATACCGCCTCGACACCCTCCAGTGGGTGCCACTGATGGCCATCGAGCGCTACCCCGATCTGCCGTCATACAAGAAAGCATACCCATTCAGGCATACATTTCCCCGTAGCGACAAAAACCGTTTCAGGGCCTACAAAGCCTCTGCCGCGGCCAACTCCGACATCGCATCGATGGCGGTCGACTATCTCCGCACGATGCCCCTTGGGAAACGCGACGTGACCGACATGCTCGCGCTGTCGTTCTCGCTCGACCCCTATCCCTATTCACGCGACGCCGACAGCCGTCCAGAACTGATGGACAGCTACCTGCGCCTGGACCGCGACCTGGGCCGCATATTCGACGCCATCGACGCGGCAGGCCCGGGGATGGACAATACACTTGTCTTTGTCACCGGCACACCCCTGACAAGACGCCAGCGCCGCGACGATGAGAAATGGGCCATACCCTACGGAGAATTCTCATCCCGCAAAGCCGTCTCGCTGCTCAACATGTACCTGATGGCCATCCACGGCAACGGCGAATGGGTGTCAGGCTACCACGACAGCCAGCTGTTTCTCAACCACAAACTCATAAAGGAGCGCGGCAAGGAGCTTGCCGACATACGCACCGAAGCCGCCCGCTTCCTTGAGAGGATGAGCGGCGTGAGCCATGCCTGGACCCTCGACGAAGTGCTGTCGCGCCAGGCATCTGAAAACCCCGAGGCTTTCCGCCGCAACATTGTGGCAGCCACCGCCGGGGATGTCTTCATCGCCATAGCTCCCGGCTGGCAGGAAATCGACGACGACTCAGACACCGAAGCCCCGGTGACGGTGAGCCGCGCAGTCGCCTCCACCGCCCCGGCTTTCATCCTCGCGCCACAGGTGGCCCCGAGGGAAATCTCAGCCCCGGTCGACGCGCGGGCAATCGCCCCCACAGTCTGCCGCCTGCTGCGCATCCGCTCCCCCAACGGAGCATCGCTTCCTCCCCTGCGCCTGTGAACCGCTCGGGGATTTGCGCGTTATATCAACTGACGCGTCACACCATCTTTTCATCATCCAATACAAAACACCCCCAACCATAATCATTTTATGTCACTGACCACATTCCTGAGCAAGATTTTCGGCAACAAGTCGCAGCGCGACCTAAAGGAAATCAAGCCCACAATAGATAAAATCAATGCTATCGGCCCCACACTCAAAGGGCTGTCAAACGATGAGCTGCGAGGCAAAATCGACGAGGTGCGCGCCGATCTGGCCGCCTCCACCAAGGATGACCAGGAAGCTATAACCTCCCTGAAAGAGAAAATCGAGGAACTCCCCTTCGACGAACGCCAGCCCCTCTGGGACGAAATCGACCAGCACGAGAAGAAGATACTCGACACTCTTGAGGACAAACTCAACGAACACCTCCCCATCGTGTTCGCCACAATGCGCGAGACCGCTGCCCGTTTCGCCGCCAACGAGACAATCGAAGTGACCGCCACAGACCTCGACCGCAAGCTGGCTGTCGAGGGACGCGAGTTTGTCACCATCGACGGCGACAAGGCCATCTGGAAAAACAAGTGGATGGCTGGCGGAAACGAAATCACCTGGGACATGATCCACTACGACGTGCAGCTCATCGGCGGCGTGGTGCTCCACTCCGGCAAAATCGCCGAGATGGCCACCGGTGAGGGTAAGACCCTCGTGGCCACACTGCCCGTGTTCCTCCGCTCGCTGTCACGCCGCGGCGTGCATGTGGTTACCGTCAACGACTACCTCTCCAAACGAGACTCAGAGTGGATGGGCCCGCTCTACATGTTCCACGGTTCGACGGTCGACTGCATCGACAAGCACCGCCCCAACACCCGGGAGCGCCGCAACGCCTATGAATGTGACATCACCTTCGGAACCAACAACGAGTTTGGTTTCGACTACCTGCGCGACAACATGGCCATGGCCCCTGAAGACATGGTACAGCGCAAGCACTACTACGCCATCGTCGACGAGGTCGACTCGGTGCTTATCGACGACGCCCGTACCCCCCTCATCATCTCCGGTCCTGTCCCCAAAGGTGAAGACCAGCTCTTCAACGACTACAAGCCCAACGTGGAGAAGGTATTCCAGGCCCAGCGCAAACTGGTGACCCAGATTCTCGCCGAGGCCAAACAGAAGATAGCATCAGAAGACAAAGAGACCCGCAAAGAAGGGGAACTCCTGCTGTTCCGCGCCTTCAAGGGTCTGCCCAAATATGGCCCGCTGATCAAGTTCCTCAGCGAAGAGGGCATGAAGAACGCCCTGCTCAAGACCGAGGCCTACTATCTCCAGGACAACTCCCGCGAGATGCCCAAGGTCACCGACCCCCTATTCTTCGTCATCGACGAGAAAAACCGCTCGGTGGAGCTGACCGACAAAGGTTTCGACGTGCTGACCGACCGCAACCAGGATCCCCAGTTCTTCGTGCTTCCCGACATTGCCGCCAAGCTCTCTGAGCTGGAGAATGTAGCCGACATCTCTGAGCGCCAGCAGCTCAAGGATGAGGCGATGGCCGACTACGCCATCAAGTCTGAGCGCGTCCACACCGTCACCCAGCTCCTCAAGGCATACACCCTCTTCGAGAAAGACAACGAATATGTCATCGACGATGGCAAAATCAAGATTGTCGACGAGCAGACCGGCCGTATCATGGAGGGACGACGTTACAGCGACGGCCTCCACCAGGCCATCGAGGCAAAGGAGGGTGTGAAGGTAGAGGCCGCCACCCAGACCTTCGCCACCATCACGCTGCAGAATTACTTCCGCATGTACCACAAGCTGGCCGGTATGACCGGTACGGCAGAGACCGAGGCAGGTGAGTTGTGGGACATCTACAAGCTCGACGTGGTGACCATCCCGACCAACCGCCCCGTGGCCCGCTTCGACCTTGAAGACCGTGTCTACAAGACCAAGAAAGAGAAATACGCCGCCGTGATCGAGGAAATCGTAAGACTCCGCGACGCGGGCCGTCCGGTGCTGGTCGGCACCACCTCCGTGGAGATTTCCGAGCTGCTCAAACGAATGCTCGACATGCGCAAGATTGACTGCCAGGTGCTCAACGCCAAGCTCCACCAGAAGGAGGCGCAGGTCGTGGCCCTGGCCGGACGCGCCGGCACCGTCACCATCGCCACCAACATGGCCGGACGTGGTACTGACATCAAGCTCACTCCCGAAGTCAAGGAGGCCGGAGGTCTCGCCATCATCGGCACAGAGCGTCACGAAAGCCGCCGCGTCGACCGCCAGCTGCGAGGCCGTTCGGGCCGTCAGGGCGACCCCGGCTCATCGGTGTTCTATGTCTCATTCGAGGATCAGCTGATGCGTCTGTTCGCCACCGACCGCGTGATGAAGATGCTCGACACCCTCGGACTCAAAGAGGGGGAGATGATTGAGAGCCGCATGGTCACAAAAGCAATCGAGAACGCCCAGAAACGCGTGGAGGAGAACAACTTCGGCATCCGCAAGCGTCTGCTCGAATATGATGACGTGATGAACAAGCAGCGCACCTACATCTACAACCGCCGCCATCACGCCCTCCTCGGCGAACGTGTCGGAATCGACATCGCCAACATGATATATGACCTGGTCGAGAATCTCGTCCAGAGCTACGATCAGCCCACCGATTTCGACGAGCTGTCGCTCGAACTGATGCGCATACTCACCATCGAGGCACCTTTCACCGAGAAGGAATTCCAGAGCCTCAGCCGCGAGGAGAAGACCGAGCGCATCGTGGCAGCCGTAAACGAGAACCTTGACCGCCGCAGCGAGCGCATCATCGAGATGGCAATGCCTGTTGTCAAGGATTGGGTCGAGAACCGTGGAGCCAAGGGCAAGATAATGGTGCCCATCACCGATGGCAAGCGCATCTTCAACCTCGGCGTAGACATCCTGGAGGCTTACAACTCGGGATGCAAGAACATCGTCAAGGAATGGCACAAGGGTGTGTTGCTCGTCACCATCGACGAGTTGTGGAAAGAACACCTGCGCGAACTCGACGAACTGCGCCAGAGCGTGCAGAACGCATCTTACGAGCAGAAAGACCCGCTGGTAATCTACAAGGTGGAGTCGTTCCACCTCTTCGAGAACATGCTCAACAACCTCAACACCAAGGCCCTGTCGGCCCTGATGAGAGGTCAGATATTCGTTCAGCAGCGTCCGGCAGCAACCACCGCCGCGACCCCCTCCACCGCCTCGGCCACCCTTGAAAGCGAACGCCGCAAGGCCGCGATGACTGACGAGGAGAAGAAAGCCGCCGCAGAGAAAGCCCTCGCTGAGGCAGAGGCCCGTCTGCGCGCCGCCCGCGCCCAGCGTCCGGAACTGAAGACCGCCACGCCCTCTCGCCAGAACGACTACTCCCAGTACAAGGCCACCAAGGAAGGGCTGCCCGGCGAGAACGCCCAGCGAGCAGCTGCCGCCGGGGCCGGAGCTGCGGCCCACCGCCGTCCCGAGCCCGTCAAGGCAACACCCAAGGTCGGACGCAACGAGCCCTGCCCCTGCGGTTCAGGTAAAAAATACAAGAACTGCTGCGGCAAAGGTGAATAATCCCGGCATCTAAATCCGATTGCTAATGGATAACAACAATAACAATCCGACACCGCAACCCGGCTCGGAGTCGCTCAACGAGCGGCTCCGCCGAGCCGCGGAGATGGCGCGCCGCAACATGGCGGCCGAGAACACTCCGCCAACACGACCCGTGGAGGCCCCGCGTCAGCAACCGGCTACCCCTCCGAGGCCCGCAGCCCCGCAACGGCCCAGCGTCGAAACACCCAAGCCTGCCGCGCCGGCGCCTTCCCCCGCCTACCTGCCGCCTCAGGCCAATCCCCCTTACACCCCACCGCGACAGCAACCGGCCCAGCAACAACCGCCGCAACGGTTTTTCGAACCGGAGCAGCAAACACGGCAGGAGGCACCACAGCAGCCGCCCATGCCGCCGCATCAGCCGCCACGCGACTATCCTCGCCACCAAGCTCCCGGACGGCAACAACCGGCCCCGGTGTCAAAGCCTGCGAAGAACAAGAAGACAATGATGATAATAATCATCCTTGCTGTGCTTCTCGGCCTCGCCATACTCGCCGTGGTGTTGCTCTCAGCCAAGAACTCCTCCGAGATGGCTGCCCAGCAGCAGCAAATCGAGCAGCTGCAGCTCCAGAACGAGCAAATCCAGCTCGCCAACGAGTATGAGAGCCTCAACAACGAGTTCGCCCAGTATGAAAACCAGACCTCGCTGTTGGCCAACGACTCGATTGTGCAGAAATACACCGCGGCCCGCGCCCAGGTTGAGAAGCTCCTTGACGAGCTGAAAAACGAGAAAAGCAAATCCGCGGCCCAGATTGCCAAGCTCAAAGGTGAAATCGAGACCTTGAAAGCTATCCTCCGCACCTATGTGGAGCAAATCAACGAGCTGCAGAAAGAAAACCAGTCGCTCCGCACTGAGAACGAGGAGGTCAAGGCCCAGAACTCACAGCTCACCCAGACCGTGCAGTCTGTGCAGGCCACCAACCAGCACCTGAGCGAACGGATGACATTGGCCGAAAAGCTCAATGTGACCGGAGTCAACCTCATCCCTCTCAACAAGAAAGGGAAAAAAGAGAAGAATGTCACCAAGGCACGTCAGCTTGAAGTGACCTTCACCATCCCCCAGAACAACTCCACACCCGTCGGCGAGAAGACCATCTACCTGCGCATAACATCGCCCGAGGGAGACCTGCTCGGCAACGCCGGATCATTCAGCTTCGAGGGAGCCAGCCTCCAGGCCACAGCCCGCAAGACCATCGAATATCAGGGAGAGGAAATAGGCGGCATCAAAATCTACTGGGATGTAAACGCCACCCTCACCCCCGGCGACTACACTGTCGAGTTATTCGCCGACAACTACCGACTGGCCTCACGCCGCTTCACCCTCAAGAAATAGTTCCCCCGACCTGCACAAGGTCACAGGTAACACCCCTGCAAACCGGGCGATGTGTCAAAATTAAATATTTTGTCACATCGCCCGGTTTTTATGCCTGACGGAGAGGATGATATCAGAAGGGTTCAGATGGCAGGAACCTAATCAACCGGTCTCGACAGGGACAATTGACTTGAATGCCGGCTGTTCAAGGCTTTCCCGAGTATGAGGAACGAAAGCCATCGGTTTCTTTTGATAAGCCCGACAATGTAATGGGTCTGCACGATGACGGCTATTGCCGCCAAAGGAGTTACGACGACATTATACAAGACCGGATTCATCCCGTCGAGATGCCCGACATATTTCGGAGGCAACTCGATCAGAACTGTGTTGAACATATAGACTGCGAGCGTCTCACTGCCCAACACTGCTATTTTACTCCAGTTGTTGCCGGAAGGTATCTTTGTCGACAGGTATTCAAACAAGAAAATCACGAAAAGGCTTCCTGACAAACCTGACGCGAGCGCGACCAGACAGCCGTACACCTCCGTGTAATCAGACGAAGAGAAATTCAACACCGTCAATATCGGCGATAATCTCAACGTCTTGTAAACGTCCACGTCGAAAAGCGGCAGAAGCGACAGGAAAACTACGCCGGAGACAGCCGCTATTATTCCGGAGTGAGGTCTCACTCTCGGATATATGTTTCCAAGCTGAAGTCCGAACAGGAAGAAAGGCAACATCCTGCAAATCATGAAGTCAATTATGAACATACTGATTGCGAGCGAGACGACTGCCGCGACCGCCGTAGACTTGCATATTTTCTTTGCCGCATAATAAATGACAAAACATATAAACGCCGACTTGAGAAACCAGAACGCGCCTATATAGGAATGTATCATCGTCGAAAGACCTGACTTGACCAGCACCACGGCAGCAAGGGGAAGATAAAACACGACCGCCGGCAGGAGAAGCTGCCTGGCCTTTTTGAGCACAATCTCTTTCAGGCCCATATCCGCCACTGTCCCGGAAAAGAAACCGACGACAGTCATGAACAGTGGCATATGAAATGAATAAATAGCCAGAAAGATGCGGTTCTCCGTGAAATCTCCTGTCTGGAAATACGCCAGCGCGTGTCCCCAGACAACCAGGAATATGGCAAAAAGCTTTACTGCATCGAAGACTATGTTTCGTTCTTTGACCATGGAGTTGTCTTTCAGTTTCCGGGCACAGGGCCTTGCCGCGTAAAGCGGTAAAGACGGACGGTACGCCGCAGAACCGGGCGGGAGGAATCGTAGAGATGAGTGAAGCTGTAACCTTCCTGCTCGAAGCGGGGTAGGTAGATGGCCGACTCGGCCTCGGGTATCAGCAAATAGCCCTCGGCGGGTTTGTTTTTGACGAAGTTCTCGATTCGGTCGCCCAGATAGAAATTCAGCTCAAAGAAATGAACAGGGTCGCCGGCAGCGAATTCCGCCTCTTCGATGAATTCGTAGATGGTGCCGGAGGAGGCTGGAGCGATAGCATCTATCTCCATGGCTACGGGGCGTTGAGACTTTGCGTTCAACACTCGTGGCTGATACGCGCCGTCAAGAGCCATATAGAGACCGAAGGTCAAGAGGCAGATGGCGAACAGGCTGGCGTAATCAGCGCCTTTGTCGCGGCGCATGAATATGAACCATCCTATGGCGAGAATCGGAGGCAACGCCACAAGCACCCATCCGAAGCCGTCAAGCCGGGCGACCTCCTCCATCATGGCTATGTTCTGGGCGGCATGACGGCCATGGAATATCGAGGTCGGGACTGCCCCGCATTTCACCATGACGAAAACTGCCGTCAGCAAAATCCCGGCAACCGCAAGAATCGACCCGTAGACCTTGATTGCTTTCGACTTGATGCTGACGAGCCATATCATGTATTTCGCGAGGAAATAAGCGATGAACGGATAGATGGGCATCAGATAGACGCTTCTTTTGCTCTGCGGGAAGCAATAGAAGAGGAATATCACAACCACGCAGACCGCAGAAAACAGGTCGACCGCGTCTGCCCTGCGTACGCGTCCGACAAGCCGCGACCAGACGGAGCCACTTCCGGATGCGCCTTCCCCTTTTGCTCCGTCGGGCAGTCCTGTGTCCGACCGAAGGGAGGAGGTTTTGCGAAGCCGCCTCCTGATTTTCCCGAAACTGAAGAGCGAAAGGATGACCAGCAGAATCCAGGGGACATACCCCGCTATCAGGGTCACGAAATTGTAATGCCAGGGATTGACACATGAGTCATAGCTCATCGTGTTGGTCATACGGCCAAAATTCTCCTCCATAACGAGATCGAGGAATTCCTGCCCCCCGTCGAGCCACGCGGCGTAATACCAGCACAAAGGCAGTATGAAGGAGGCGAGCCCCCAGGCGGCAAGCAGCAGGAACGCCTTCAGGAATTTCTCTCCTCTCAGCAACAGGAATACTCCGAAGGCAAGACAGGGAATCAGCGAGCCGACAGGCCCTTTTGTCAGCGTGGCGCAGCTCATCAGCAATATCGCAAGCCACGGGACACCTTTCAATCCACGCTCATAATACCTGTAAAACAGATACAGCGTGCAGACCGTAAGGGCCGTCAGCACCATATCGACACGGCAGTTGGCGGCCGCCCGATGAAGTTCAAACGCCGTCAGGGATACAAACGCTGCCAGCAATGCGACCATCACGCCTTTCCTCCGGGCATAAAAAAGGAATCCGGCAAGCGTCATCGCTATCAAGGCAATCGCCGAAGGCAACCGCGAGGAGAACTCGCTGACAGCCCCGCCGGTCAACACGGAACATACCGCGACAGTCCAGTGGAAAAACGGCGGCTTGTAGGGAATCTCGCCGCCGTTGTTTCGCGGAAGGATCCAGTCGCCGCTATCCAGCATCGAATACGCGACGACGGCTTCCCTCGGCTCTCCTTTGGTATGGAAATCCGCGAGTCCGAGAAACGGAAGTATCGTGACACAGGCGACAATCAATAACAGCCAGAAAGCATTGCGGGTGGTAAGGGTCTTCATAAGGATAAGGGATTCTCATAGAGAGCGGACAACGGCAACCGGCCTCCGAAGAGGAGGTGACACGCTGTTAACTTTTTATTAAGTTTACGCAAAGTTACGAATTTCCATCCTTATCCCTACACAGTTAGCCCAAAAATATGTAATTTTGTCGTTGCAAATGATACTGCTTAGTTTCGACACCGAAGAATTCGATGTGCCTCGGGAAAGCGGGGTTGAGTTCTCCCTCGCCCAAGGGATGGAGGTCTCCCGCTACGGCACCGAAAAGATTCTTGACATCCTTGACCGCAACGGGGTCAAGGCCACCTTCTTCTGTACGGTCAACTTCGCCGAGAATGCGCCCGACATAATCCGGCGCATCATCGACTCCGGCCACGAAATCGCCGCCCACGGCTGCGACCACTGGCAACCTGTCCCGTCTGATGTCTTCCGCGCTAAAGAGAGGCTTGAGGAGCTGACCGGCAAGCCGGTGGAGGGCTACCGCCAGCCGCGCATGTTCCCCGTTTCTGACGATGACATCCGCCGCGCGGGCTATCTCTACAATTCATCGCTCAACCCCTGCCTCATCCCCGGCCATTACAACCATCTCGACAAGCCCCGCACATGCTTCATGCGCGACGGAGTGTTGCAGATACCCGCATCGGTGACCCCATGGCTGCGCTTCCCGCTATTCTGGCTGGCCCTCCACAACCTGCCTCTGTGGCTGTACAAGGCATTCGCCCGGCGTACAGTCAGCCGCGACGGCTACCTATCGACCTACTTCCACCCCTGGGAATTCTACCCCCTCGGAGAGCATCCCGAATTCAAGGTGGGCTTCGTCAGCCGCAACCACGCGGGCAAAGAGATGGAACGCCGCCTCGACAGCGTCATTAACATGTTCAAGGCCCAGGGGGAGGAATTCACCACATACTCCGACTTCGCCCGGCGCAAAATCACAGAACTGAAATGACAAGACTCGCAATAGTCTCCCCGTGCTACAACGAGGAGGCGGTACTCGACAGCTCGGCCCGCCGCCTTGACGCGCTGTTTGACCGCATGACATCCGACGGCCTCATCGCTCCCGACAGCTTCGTGCTGTTTGTCAACGACGGCAGCCGCGACTCCACCTGGGAGATAATCAGCCGCCTCCACAAAGCCAATCCACACCGTTTCAAAGGTCTCGACCTGGCCCGCAACGTGGGCCACCAGAATGCCATTATGGCGGGCATGATGACCGCCCGCGACATGGCCGACGCGGTGATAACCATCGACGCTGACCTCCAGGACGACCTCGACGCGATTCCACGCATGGTGGAGGCTTTCGCCGAGGGGTACGACGTGGTGTATGGCGTGAAAGTCGAGCGCACAGCCGACCCGGTGCTTAAACGCCTCTCCGCCCAGGCCTTCTACCGTCTCCAGGAGAAGATGGGGGTCAAGGCCATCTACAACCACGCCGATTTCAGGCTGCTCTCGCGCCGGGTGCTTGACGAGCTGTCGCGCTACCGCGAGAAAAACCTCTACCTGCGCGGCATAATCCCACAGATAGGCTTCCCCTCGACCACCGTCGACGATGTCATCTCCCCACGCCAGGCCGGGAAATCGAAATACTCCCTGTCGAAGATGCTGTCGCTGGCACTCGACGGAATCACATCCTTCTCGGTCAAGCCGCTTTACGCCATTCTATATATAGGCCTGATTTTCATTCTCATCAGCCTCGGCATCGGGGTGTATGTCATCTACTCGCTCTTCGCCCACACCGCCGTCCACGGCTGGGCGTCGCTGATGCTGTCTGTGTGGCTCGTGGGGGGATTCATACTGATTTCACTCGGCGCCGTCGGGCTGTACGTCGGCAAAATATACCAGGAGGTGAAAGACCGTCCGCTATACCACATAGGCCAGTTTCTCGACTGAACCTGAACCGCCATGCCCCTCCCAAGTGTTATTGAGAAGAGTATAACCACAGATTTCAACCGTTTACCTAAAATGTCAACACAACCACAGCTTACCGGACTCACCTCCACACAGGTCGAAGAGAGCCGCCTCAAGCATGGCAGCAACATCCTCACCCCGGCCAAGAAAGAGTCAGTATGGATCACATTCCTGAAGAAATTCCGCGACCCGCTAATCATAATCCTGCTGGTAGCCGGAGCCTTGTCTATCCTCATATCATTCTACGAGTATTACGGGCTCGGCAAAGGATTCGCTGTCTTTTTCGAGCCGATAGGGATATTCATCGCCATCATCCTGGCCACGGGCCTGTCGTTTTTCTTTGAATACCAGGCCGAGAAAGAATTTGCCATCCTCAACCAGGTCAACGACGACGAGCCGGTGCAGGTCATCCGAGACGGCAACTCGATGGAGATACCCCGCAAGGATGTCGTGGTGGATGACATCGTCATCCTCAACACCGGCAACGAGGTGCCCGCTGACGGCCAGCTGATAGAGGCCGTGTCGCTCAACATCGACGAGTCGACCCTCACCGGCGAACCGCTCTGCCACAAGACCGTCGACCCCGACGACTTCGACCCCGAAGCCACTTTCCCATCAGACATGGCGATGCGCGGCACAAAAATCATGGAGGGACACGGCATCATGCGTGTCACCGCCGTCGGCGACCACACCGAGAACGGCAAGGTCTTCGAAGCCGCCCAGATAGATGACTCAGTCAAGACTCCGCTCAACGAGCAGCTCGAACGCCTCGGCAA
The DNA here is from genome assembly GCA_910575615.1 of Bacteroidales bacterium. GTDB lineage: Bacteria > Bacteroidota > Bacteroidia > Bacteroidales > Muribaculaceae > UBA7173. Next base: position 38,305 of record CAJTEX010000021.1, read on the forward strand.
ACTGATTTCCAGGGCGAGCTACGCGATCGCGGCCCTGATTGTCGCCGGCAGGTTGCTGATGTACTTCATCAACCCTCAGCTCCAGTTTGAGTGGATCGACTTCCTGGCCTATTTCCTGCAGACGCTGATGATTGCCGTCACCCTCGTGGTGGTGGCCGTGCCTGAAGGGCTGCCGATGGCCGTCACCCTGTCGCTGGCCTACTCTATGCGCCGCATGCTAAAGACCAACAACCTCGTCCGGAAGATGCACGCCTGCGAGACAATGGGAGCCACCACGGTCATATGCACCGACAAGACCGGCACCCTCACCCAGAACCAGATGCAGGTCTACCAGACCGATTTCTTCGGGCTTAAAGACCAGCGTCTCGGCGATGACCCGCTCAGCCACATCATCGAGGAGGGTATCGCGGTGAACTCCACCGCCATGCTCGACCTCTCAGACCCGGCCCATCCCAAAGCCCTGGGCAACCCCACGGAGGGGGCGTTGTTGCTGTGGCTCCACCAGGCAGGCATCGACGCGCGCGCCCTCAAAGAGCGATGCACCGTCGCGGAGGAACTGCCATTCACCACCCAGCGCAAATACATGGCAACCGTCATCCGCGATGCCGCCGGCCGCCGTGTGCTGTATATAAAGGGCGCGCCTGAAATCGTATACGCGCTCTGCGGCAAGTTTCCCGACGGAGCCACGAAAGAGGCTGTCGACAAGCGGCTTCTCGCCTACCAGCAGCAGGCGATGCGCACCCTGGGATTCGCATACCGCCTCCTCGACGAGGGGGAAGAGGCAATCGCAGACAACCGCGTTGTGGCCCAAGGACTTGAATTTCTCGGATTCGTGGCGATTTCAGACCCCGTCAGGGCCGATGTGCCAGCCGCCATACGCGAGACCATCGACGCGGGCATCAAAATCAAGATTGTCACCGGCGACACCACCGCCACTGCCCGCGAAATCGGACGACAGATCGGCCTGTGGACCCCGGAGGACTCTGACCGCAACATAATCACCGGCCCTGAATTCGAGAAACTCTCTGACCAGGAACTGCTCCAACGTGTCGGCGACCTCAAAATCATCGCCCGCGCCCGCCCGCTCGACAAGAAACGCCTTGTCGAGGCCCTCCAGACCAACAACGAGGTGGTGGCCGTCACAGGCGACGGCACCAACGACGCGCCCGCCCTCAAGAGCGCCCATGTCGGACTGTCGATGGGCGACGGCACCTCCGTGGCAAAGGAGGCGTCAGACATCACCATCGTCGACAACTCATTCGCCTCCATCTCCCGCGCCGTGATGTGGGGACGCTCGCTGTATCTCAACATCCGCCGTTTCGTGATGTTCCAGATGACGGTCAACGTCGCCGCCTGCCTCATAGTGCTGGCCGGCGCGTTCATGGGCACCGAGTCGCCGCTGACAGTCACCCAGATGCTATGGGTCAACCTCATCATGGACACATTCGCCGCCATGGCCCTCGCGTCGCTCCCTCCCGACCACTCGGTGATGAAAGAAAAACCGCGCAAACGCTCGGCCTTCATCATCAACCCGACCATGTGGCAGGCGATCGTCGGCACCGGCGCGTTGTTTTTCTTCATCTTGCTGGGCCTGCTCTGGTATTTCGAGCACACCGACCTGCAGACGCTCACCGACATGTTCCGTGTGCCGTTCCTGCCTCAGAACAAGGGGCTGTCTCCTTACGAGCTGTCACTGTTCTTCACCATTTTCGTCTTCCTCCAGTTCTGGAACATGTTCAACGCCCGGGCCTTCGCCACAGGCCGCTCGGCCATGCATTTCGCCCATTGCGGAGAGTTCCTGCTGATAGCCGCAATCATCTTCGGCGGCCAGCTGCTCATCGTGGAGTTTGGCTACGGCTTCTTCAATGTCGTGCCGTTGAAAGCCGTCGACTGGGCAATAATAATCGGCTCCACCTCCCTGGTGATGTTTGCCGGTGAAGCCTGGCGCTTCTTCCGCCGCCTAAGCCGCTCAGGCCACCACGGCTGACAGTCTTCTGAACCATGCTCGACACCACGCGCCACCCCGGCGGCCACAGGCCGCAGAGGTGGCGCGGCCTTTACCCCCCCTTGTAATCATACCGTAATCATCTGATTGCAACATTGTCAGAATTTCTTTGCAATTTTTGAAAATTAATTGTAACTTTGTGGAAATCAACAGACTCTCTGAGCCAGTCAAAATAACACAGCATGCGCGCATCGTCGTCACAACCACCCATACCCTATTGGCCTTCAATAATTTGTCTATTGACGGCACTCATAATCACCACCTCACAGGCTGTCGCGCGCAACCAAAAGGAAAACATGCGCATCGCATGCTCCGACCAGGCTACCAAACAGAAAGTGATTGACAGCCTGCAGACAGTGCTTTCGCGCCTCTCCACCCCCGACGACTCTGTCACCGAGCTTTTCAACATCTATGACCTCGCCGTCGCCCCTGAAAAAATCGAATACGGCAAGAAACTGGCTGCCACGGCCCGTCGCGCAGGTCGCCCGGGAGTGGCCTTCGACGTGATGCGCAACATCGCCAACAACAACCAGAGAAACGAGGAGGTTCTTGAAGAGGTAATCAGCATGGCGAAAAGCTATCCCCAGTCTGAAGACCGCGACAACACCGTGACGTTCGTGAGGATACTGCTCAACTCGGCCCGCGCCAAGTCGGCGGCTACAGCCGAAGAACGCGTGGCCCAGATCCAGGAACTTGCCAAGCAGCTATCGGCAACCCCGGCCGAAAAGCTCGACGACCGCATCGTCACACTTCACGCCATATGCCTCAACCTCTCGGAGCTGTCTGAAGGCGACCTGCTCGCCGACTACCTCCACCGCCTCGGGAAACTTATCGAGGACACCCCCGGGGAAAACAATGCCCTAAAGAATGTGTATTACGTCTGGGCATCGATGATATACACCAAAGTAGGCCAGCACACCCTGGCCATACAGGCATGCCGCAGTCTTCTCGACGCGATTGACGCCCTTGACAGGCGCAATGTCGAAATCGGCAGGAAATACCGCTGCTACGACGCGAACCGCTACATCGTCTACACGCGCCTGCTGGAAAACCACGAGGCCCTCGACCCATCGGAGGAGGAGCAGTATTACGAAGAGGCCATGCGACTGGCCCGGACGGCCCCACGCGCCACCGCCACTTACGCGACGGCTCCCCTGCCATCAATCTACCATCATTTCTATCATAAAGACTACCGCAAGGCCTTTGACCTGATTAGCGGCTGCATTGACAGCCCGTATCTCGAAAGCCGCCGTCTGCAGATGATGAAGATGTATATCGGGGCCGCCACCGCCACAGGCAACCGGCAGGCTCTTCTCGAGGCTTATCCCGCGTATGCAAGGATACTTGAGGAGGAACTCGACAGCCGGCAGCTCGAGCGCTACCGCGAGCTGCAGGTGATATATGATGTCCATGAGATAAAGCTGGAAAACCTGCGACTTAAGGAACAGGAACAGCAGGCCCGCAAACAGATGTGGCGCACAGTCACAATCGTCTGTGCCGGGCTGCTCCTCGCCCTCGGAGCCTTCATATTCTTCCTCATCCGCCTCAACCGCCGCAAGGCCGTCATAGCCACACGCCTGAAGGTGGCCAACAGGCAGCTGCGCAAAGAGAGCCGCGAGCTCATGGAGACACGCGCCAGGCTTGAGGAGGCCCGGGACAAGGCGCGCAGGGCCGACAACCTCAAGACCGACTTCATCAACAACATGAGCCACGAGGTGAAGGTCCCCCTGCAGGCCATGGCCGAATATGCCCAGATGATACTGGAAAACACCAGCGACGAACACAAGAAATATCTCGCGACATTCGCCGACCGCCTGGTGCTTAACTGCGATCTGGTCAACACGATTGTCAACGATGTGCTGCAGCTGGCCGAAATCCACAACTCCACGCTCCAGCTGAAAAAGAAGCCCCACAGCCTGCTGCCGACATGCGAGGCAGCGGCCGACGCTGTAAGGCACAAGCTGCGCCCAGATGTCAGGCTCAGCGTAGAGGCCCCAAAAGGCGACCTCATAATCCTGACCGACCGCCACCGGCTGATACAGATACTCTCAAACCTGCTCTCGAATGCCGCTAAATTCACACAGGAGGGGGAAATCTCCCTCAGGCTCGACACATCGGCCGACGGCAGGCAGGTGGTGATATCGGTCACCGACACCGGATGCGGCATCGACCCGCACAATAGCGAGGTGATATTCGATCGGTTCACCAAGATAGACAGGTCTGTCCCCGGTGCCGGCATCGGCCTGACGATAGCCCGCATGCTAGCCGAGATGCTGGGCGGCGCGCTCATCCTCGACACCGCCTACACCGACGGCGCACGGTTTATCCTCACCCTGCCCAACAAGGCCTGACAGCCTGCCGCATCCGGTCAGAACGGAAACAGCAGCGGCAACACGAAAATCATAAGCACGCCGAGAATCACCTGCAAGGGCGCGCCGACCTTGAGATAGTCGGTGAAGGTGTATTGGCCGGCCGACATCACCAGGGCGTTGGGAGGTGTCGAGAAGGGCGAGGCAAAACATAGCGAGGCTCCGAGGGTCACGGCGAACAGGAAGGGCAACGGGCTGACACCGTAGGCCAACGCGCTCTGCAACGCGATAGGCGCCATCAGCAAGGCTGTGGCCGTGTTGGAGATGAAAAGCGTCATCAGCGACGTGGTGAAATAGAGTCCGGCCAGAAGCCAGTGTGGGCCGAGAGAGCCAAGATGGGTGACCAGCGCGGATGACACCATCTCAGACACCCCAGTCTTCTCAAGGGCGAAACTCATCGGCATCATCGCGGCTATCAGCACGATGCTCTCCCAGTTGATGGTCTTATAAGCGTCGCCAACCGAACGGAAACATCCCGTAAGCACCATGGCCAGCGCGGCCATTATCACCGTCATCACAGCCGGGACCGTGTCAAGCACGAGCATCACAATCATAGCCGCCATAATGACAGCCGCCACCGGTGCCTTGTAATCAAGCGTCACTTTGGAAGCCTCCGACAGGGGCTGCCCGAGGACTACCCAGCGGCGGGTGTCGCCGCTCAGCTCGTCAATGGCTTTCCATGGCCCCTGGACGAGCAGCACATCGTTTTTCCTGACCGTAAGGCCGCCCAGGTTCTCTGTAATGTAGTCTCCGCCACGGCGTACACCCAGCACATTGACGTTGAAGCGGTTGCGGAAATCAAGCTGGGCGATGGTCTGTTTTAATATCGGCGAGTCAGGCATCGGAACTATCTCGGCAACTCCGATGTCGTAGAATCTAAGGTTGTGGCGGGCCTCGTCGGGATTGGTGTCAAGCTGCAGCCCGTAATGGGTCGCGAACAGCTCCACCCCCGCCTCAGGGCCGCGCACAAACAGCACGTCGCCCGGGTCGACAGTCGAGGTGGCCGTGGGGGCCTCCTGCACTATGTTCTTGATCAGCCTGCGCGAATGCTCGCCAGTGCGCAGCTCCAGCACATCGAGGTCATAATTCTTGCGCAACGCGAGAGTGCCGAGCGTCAGTCCGGCTATGGGCGAGGTGGATGGGACTGTCACCCTCCACAGGTCATCGTTAAGGCCGTATTCCTCCACAATCTCCAACGGTGAACGCGAACGCTTCCCCTCCGGGGAATCTTCGTTGCCGCGCTTGCGAGCGAGCGAACGGCTCAGGGGTATCAGCAACAGGGTACCCGCGACAAGACAGACGACTCCGGCGGGAAGAAACGAGAACATTGTCAGAGGGCCGTTGCCGGCCTCCTCCCACACCTCAGCGATGACAAGGTTGGGCGGTGTTCCGATAAGGGTCAGCATTCCTCCCATGCTTGAGGCGAACGCCAGCGGCATAAGCAACCGCGAGGGGGAGGAACCAGCCGCGGCTGCCATCGACACCACGATTGGCAGCATCAGGGCCACAGTGCCGGTATTGCTGACAAAACCGCCTATAAGGCCTGTGGCCAATACAACGACAAGAAAAAGCTTGGTCGGATTCCCTCCTCCGAGCTTGAGGAGCCTTGCCCCGAGCATCTTTGCCAGGCCAGTGTTGAAAATCGCACCGCCAACCACAAACAGGCCGACCATCATTATCACAATGGGGTTGGCAAACCCCGACAGGGCTTCCTGAGTGGAAATCACACCGCTCACGGCCAAGACAACCAATGCCAGCAGCGCCACGACATCGGCCCGGATTCGTCCCCAGACAAATCCCGCAACAGCCAGCCCAAGAGTCAACAGGGAAATCAGCATATCCTTTTCCGGTTTCCTTTTGATTTTAAGTTACTGTCTTTATCTTCGGCAAAGATACGACAATTCAGTCTCAATCGCAACCCCTCCCCAATACAAGAATCCACAGAGGCACCCCCGGCCGCAGTCCGACAGGATGCCTCCATGTCCCAGCCTGGTTATGCGCCAGGCCCCGGCAGCAGCTTCCCTACCACCGCTGAGATTCACCGAAAGTCAGATAAGCTTGCGCTTCTTCTCCATCTTTTTCAGGCGATGGTGGATTCGGTCGAGTTCATGGACGGCCAGAATCGTCGTCACGAGGGTAGCAGTCTGGAGCGCCACATTCAATATGAAGCGGACACAATGACGTTTACATTTTGCGGAATTGTCCATAATTTACTTGTTTTCAGGTTATGTTTTACTTGTTTTCAGGTTACATATGTCGTGTCGGTCATCCGACAGTCTTTAAACGCTCCCGACTCCCACAAAGTTTAAAGCCGCCCTTCATTATATCTTTTAACTATATTTAACTATTAGAGAGGGTGATTTGCAGCCTTTTGCCTAATTTTGCGCCGGATTGTAGGCATACCGACCCTGTCAATCACGCTAAAGCTTCAACCCAAAAACACAAATCTTTAACCGTATGAAAAAACTTTTACTTCCTCTGGCGTTGATGGTAGCCGGTATAGGCATTGCTCACTCTGAAAGCTATACCATAAATTTCAGCTCCACTGCAAAAACCCCAACTACACTTGCCACTTCAACCAAGGCGACAACGTTTATAGCAAAAAGCTCTCAGGAATATGTAGAGGCATCTCCTATATCCAGTGCGACCTCAGCCTACTACGGCGGCAATACCCCAGAAGAAAAGACCTGGATACGCATAGGCAAAAGTAAGGCAGAGGGGGCTGTCACACTCAGGTTATCTGAAAAAGGACAGGCAAATGCCACTACGATTATTGTTTCAGCCAAGAAATACTCCGCTTCAGACGAAGATGCGACGCTTACATTGAATGGCAAATCTGAAAACATCACATCAACAACATTTGAAGACAAAGTTTTCACATTCAGCGGCGATGCAACAGTAAAAACTCTTGCGTTTTCCACAAACGCGCCGTCTTCCTCCTCTTCGTCAAACCGCATATACATTCAATCAATCACCGTCAACTACACAACAGGTCCTGTCGTCCTCGGTGGACTTACCGCAACATACGATGATAATCCCATCGACAACGATGGCATTGCGACCATTTTCCAAGGCACCGCTGTCAAGCTCCACGCAGACAATGCCTCTTCATTTGAAATCACTGTAAACAATAAGACACCCATACATTTAGACGCATCTAATGATTCGGCCGACTGGATTCCTGGCATCTGCGATAATGCATCAGTCAGCGTCATCGCCAAACGGGAAGCAGATGGTGAGGAGGTTCAGACATCAGACACACTGACTTTCAACCTCACCGTAAAAAAAGCAGAATACTTAATTGCAGACTGGATTGTAACCGGCATTGACGCGACAAATGGAGGCTCTGTTCTTAACAAACCTTTGATTTGCACAGAGACCAGCTCAAAAGGAACATGGCAAGCATATCACGCAACTGCTTATTCTTCAACTTCTGGCAATGCAGCTCAATTGGGGTCATCCACCGCCGCTAATACCTTTAACGGCGGAACACTGACATTATCTGATTCTGATATTCCTGACAATGCCAATATCCTCTCCATATCATTGACAGGCTATAACAACAGCACCACACCTGCCGTATGGAGCATAAAAGTAGGAGAAAAGACATCCGACAACACCATTACATTCAGCAACACTGTCGATACGCATTCAGCCTCCGTCGGCCTCTCTGGAAACAAGATAGTCCTCACTTGCAAGGCTGTCACTGACAATGGGAATATCAAACAGACCTACATCAGCGGCATATCTATCAAATATGAAATCCCTGAGGAGGAAGACCAGCCCGGAGAGGTGACCGTTGATTACATTCCCCAATATTGCCTGGAAGCCAACGATGACAAGACCGAACTGACTGTGATGGACGGCACAGAGCTGACTTTCACCTCCCTGGGAGCCGAGCCATGCGGATAACCACAGAAGATGAGGGCGTTGAATTGCCAGAGGCCACCAATGGCGACAAGATTTCCTGGACAGTCCAGGCTGAGACCATCACCACCATAAATGTGACCGCATCCAGCGAATCCGGGAAAAAGACCACGGAATGCGTCTATACTATCGCTTCGGAAGAGATTGAGCCTGCGACACCTGAATACATCTTTGAGACAGACTCAAAAACGGTTTTGATAACCACGTATGCGGGAGCATTGATGATTATGGCCGCACCCTATACCCAGACACCGGAGGCAAACGCAACAATTATGGCAATCGAACCGCAGGGATGGGCATTCACCACAGGCGAAGACCCCAAGTCACATAAATTTTCTTATGACGGTATGGAGTCAACAATGAATGTCAGCGTTAAATCCGCTACTCCCACCAAAGAATCAAACGCGGTATCATTCTATGTCAGCAATGACGGCCTGGTTTCCGGCATCGAGAATGTGGCCGCAGACAACGATTCCGCAGAAGCAGTCCACTACAACCTCCAGGGTCAGCGCGTCGAGGCTGACCGCCCTGGCATCTACATCCGCGTATTGGGCGGCAAAGCTGAGAAGTTTATCCTCCGCTGACTGCCCTGAACAATCAAAAAAACGTAGCCTTAACTCATTTTAACAATTGGGGGGGGTAAATCGGATTGGTTTAGCTACCTTTGCCAATCCTCTCCCACATCTCAAAAATATTTACAGCCGTGAGGCTGCAAGCCCAAAAAAGTTTAGTATAATTGAAAAGTAGGGAGGCCCCCATATGGCGGCCTCCCTTTGTTTTGTGGGTCAGCGGATTTTTCCGGTGGGCGGGAGAGAGTATAGTGTTATCTTTGCACAATGAAACCAGATCAACTGCTCAGAGCCATCCTACCCGAAGTCCTGATAGACAACTTCGATATTGAACGATTTGAAAAAAGTGAGACCCGCTTCGACATATGGCTTAATGAGAAGAAAGAGCAACTTCGCGAAGACAAGTACAATAAAGACATCATATCTTACGGTTTTGGGGATTACCGCACCATACAGGATTATCCCATAAGGGGGCGTTCCACATACCTGCATGTTCGGAAGCGCAAGTGGCTGGACAGGTCAACCGGCGAGATATTCAGTTATCAGTGGGACATCTCTGAGTTCGACGGCACAAGGCTTAACGCCGAGTTCGTCGCTTTTTTAAAAGAGGGAGACACTACTGTCCACTAAAAATGGACGGGGTTAAAAATTAAATAAATTCGGTTCACTTGAACCATAGAGAACTTTGACATCGTTGATATTCTTTTTGTCGAACAGGTCCCATATATGGGTTTTGTCAGTAAGCGAGATTCCAAGAATCTGAAGAACTTCGTAAACGCTTCGCTCCAGCTGCATATCATGTTGCATTATCGCCACGAGGCAATAAGTAATTATGGCACAATATATTTGGATGCGTACCGCATTTTCAGATGTTCCCCAGAATTTCTTGATTTTGAGGTGCTGCTTGACCCATTTGAAAAAAAGTTCCACGCTCCATCGGTTCTTGTATAGGTTGGCGACAACGAGTGCGGATGACTCCATATCGTTGGTGAGATACGTGTAGATCACACCGGTCTCCTCATCCTGAAACACTACTCTACGCAACTTTTCGGGATATACCTTGGCACTTTTATAGACGGTAAACTCGATAATCGAATCCGATAGGACGCCCTTTGGCAGCCTTCTTTTCCAACTGACAACCCTGTACTTGAGGTTACTTTTGGCCCGGACTACGAAGCAGGCTCCGATGGTGTGTATGCGGAAAAGATTGGCGAAATCGTTATAGCCCCGGTCGAATATGTAGTACGCATCAGCTTCAGGCGGAATCTCCGGCATGGCCTTTGAGTCGTGAACCGATGCCGTGGTAATATGCAAGAACGCAGGAACTTGTGCTTCGATATCGTATAGCGTATGCACCTTGACGCCGCCTTTGTTTCGTCTGAATTTTGCCCAGTCGAACACAGCAAGACATAGGTCTATCGTTGTCGAATCAAAAGCATAAACGTTCCCTCCGAGTTTGAAAATATCGGTCTGTCTCTTGCTTCTTGCCTGCGCTATCATGAAGTAGGCAAACTCCTCGAAAATGCGATAGTCGCGCTGCTCGTTGGCTTTGCTAAGATTGCTGCGAGTTACCGATTTTCCCATGTCGAGATGGTAGAGTTTTCCCGAGTGAGCTTCGGTAGCAACAATCAGATCGCGGAGGCTCTCGCGGTTGGTAAGTTGCCCGAACATCATCGTAAGTAACTGATTCCAACACGGATTCTACGGAATTTGAATTCGTCCATAAATTTGACTAATTGGGCAAAAACGTATGGGTCTTTATTCATAACAGTCTGATTCAGACTGTAAAAATAAATTCAAATCGTTGCGCCCGCAAATCAGCCGTAACAATCAGAATATCAATAATTTCAAAGGCCTATTATGATTTTTTAGTGGACACTAATGAGAGGGAGATTGAAATCACTCCCGTCAGCATATCCACTCTTGCCGCACGCAACGGACTGAACGGACAGACACTGCGCAAGCAATACAAGGAAGTGATCAGTGGCTATCGGTTGTGGGGCCAGCTTGACCATGCCGATGAATACATATTGTATCCTGAAAATTTCGGCGCGGACATGAGTCTTGACGAGACCTGCCTGAGCAATGGCGATGTCTACACCATACTGACCAACAAAGCCGCGCATGGGGGCAAAGGGGCTCTTGCTGCAATGGTTCGTGGCGTGGCAAGTGACACAGTGTCGGTAATACTGCGGAAAGTTCCATTGAAGCAGCGCCTTAAGGTAAAAACGGTTACTACAGACCTTTCTTCAGCCATGATGCTGACTGTCAGAAACGTGTTTCCCGGAGCATCGCTTGTCAATGACCGGTTCCATGTCCAGCAGCTCATATCCGAAGCTGTTGATCAGCTGAGGATACGACACCGCTGGGAGGTGCTTGATGCCGAGAACAAGGCAATCAGGGAGCATCGTCAGAAGCGAAAGGATGCAAGGTCAAAAGAAGAACGTGAATTGATCGGGAAATGGGAACCGGAGAGGATGGAGAACGGCGAGACCATGCCCCAGATCATGGCACGCAGCCGGCATATCATACTCAAGCACAAATCAAAATGGAACGAACAACAGACAATACGCGCCCGGATATTGTTCAGAATGTTTCCTGATCTGGAAAAGGCTTACGGACTGTTTCTAAAGCTTGTGGATATATTCAACGAGAAAACTTCCGCAGGAGTCGCCAGACTGAATCTCGCCAGATGGTACAACGAAGTGGAGGCCTTTGGGAATGATGAATTCAACAAGGTCCTGGAGACCTTCGAGAACCACAACACCACTATAATCAACTATTTCGAACGACGGCTCACAAATGCCGGGTCAGCGGATTTTTCCGGTGGGCGGGAGAGAGTATCAAGAGTATAGTGTTATCTTTGCACAATGAAACCAGATCAACTGCTCAGAGCCATCCTACCCGAAGTCCTGATAGACAACTTCGATATTGAACGATATGAAAAAAGTGAGACCCGCTTCGACATATGGCT
>CAJTEX010000022.1 GCA_910575615.1 Bacteroidales bacterium
CCGGCCAGGATAAGTGCTGAAAGCATCTAAGCACGAAGCCCCCCTCAAGATAAGATCTCCACACAAGGGCCGTCAGAGACGATGACGTCGATAGGTCGCAGGTGCAAGCGCGGCGACGCGCTCAGCCGAGCGATACTAATCGCCCAAACCCTTTCCGGGGGAGCGATCCCCCGCCAAGACACAGACACAGCCGACCGGCCTTTTGGGCCGGGGACGGACACAGGCGACAGCGCCGCGTGAGACGTTCTCCAGGGTTCGCAGCCAGTGTTAGACAAGCCCGTCAAAGCTTCCGATGTCGCTCCTTTTTAACGAAATCAAGGCGGCCATAGCACGGGGGTTCCACCTCTTCCCATTCCGAACAGAGAAGTTAAACCCCGCCGCGCCGATGGTACTGCGAAAGTGGGAGAGTAGGTAACCGCCCCCTGTCCGCCTCCACCCGGAGGCACCCCGTCAAGCCCCGACAGCCACCGCTGCCGGGGCTTGCTGTTTCCCGCCCCCTCCTCCTCCCGCCACATCCATCATATCCCCCACCACATGCCCTCACACGTGCCCGGCCCATCCCCTTCCCCGGAAAAGATCTCACGCAGATACCGCAGACACGCGGATTTCCGCGGATGATTTTCGAGAAAAGATTTAATCGGGATTAGGAGGAATAGCTTACAGATTCCATAGGTTGCGCGGAGGCTTGTGGGTTGAAGGGTGTCAGTATCGGTTGTTGCGGATGCGGTATAGGGTTTCTTTGGTGAGGCCGAGGTATGAGGCGATTTGGGTAGCTGGCGCGGTCTCGAGGATGCGTGGGTGGCGTTTTATTACCCAGTTGTAGCGTTGGGTGGCGTTGAGTGTCTGCATTATGTATATGCGTTCCTCCAGGAGGCTTGTGTAGCGGAGGAGGGCGGCGTTGAGGAAGAGCAGGGAGGATGTGGTCTCAACCGTGGTGGATTCGTTCAGGTTGTCTTTTATCTTGTGGTGGGGAAAGTATATTGTTTCGGTCGGTTCGAGGAATTGTATGGCTATGGTGTCGGGGTTGTCTTTCAGGGATTGCTGTGTGGCGATGATGAACTCGTCGTCGAAGGAGAAGGAGAGGGTATGTTCTTTGCCTCCGCTTGTGACGAAAACGCGGGCGGCACCGCGCTTGATGTAGTAGCTGTAATTTATAAGGTTAATTGCTCCGCGTATTATGTCGCCTTTTTTGTAAGATTGCTCTTTCATCAGGCTGCGGAGGCTGGCCTCTATTTCCGGTGTCATCCGAGCGAAGCTTTTTATGTGGTCTATGGGGTGCATGGCTGGGTCAATATTGTGTCTGTGGTGATGCGGATGTCGTAAGGTGTGGCAGATTTGTGTGGCTGGTCGCCGTTGGTGTAGTAGTATGTTTTCTGGGTGTCCCAGGATCTGATGTCGTAGCGGCGTGTTTCGCGTGGGGGGATTGATGTTTTTTGCCTGACTGTGCGGGAGTGGATTTGCCGCTTGTATATGTCGAGGTATTCGATTGTGAAGGTGATTGATGAGATGGTGGAGTCGGTTGTGTTCTCGATGAATATGGTCTCTTTGTTGGCTCGGAGGGTTTTCTCGTATCCGCAGAATCTGACGGCTCCGACTGGTGAGACCAGGGTATCGGTCTTGGTGTGGGCCGTAGCGGCTGGTTGTTCCGTGGTCTGGATTGGTTTGAGTTTTTTGCGTGTGGTGACCACCCTGTCGGCTTTTGTTGCGGCAGAGAGAGTGAGCGCGACGGCGAGTGCTGAAGTGAATTGTCTGGCGTTCATTTCTGTGGGGTGGGGTATTGGCTCAGAGATAACGTGGGTTCTGGGGATTGTGTGGCACAGGCCATTTCTTCAGGAATCCGTCGAGGTCGCGTGGAGTCTCGTCGCGGTATCTTATGCTGCCTCTTATCATATATGGCAAGAGTCGCCAGGGATTTATTTCAATGCCTTTGCGGATTCCTTTCATTGTCATATGGCCGTCGTCAATGATATGAAGTATGAATGGACGCGCGGAGGTGAGGGTAGAGTTGTTCTGGCGGGTGAATATCTGTGCGTTGTAATGGTCGGGTTTTGCTGCCGGCGACAGCCATCCCATAAGTGTGCCAGGCTGCAACCGTGGATCTGGGCTGTCGAGCAGGATCATCAGCCATTGTTCGGCGAGGGTCTTGCCTTTTTGCGGGGCGGTCATTCCAGTCTTGGCTGTCCATGCTTTAGCGGGGACGATTCCGACAGTGGCACCGTCGGTTGTGGCGCTCCATATGCCGCCTATGCGGGCTGTGCCGTGTTCCCGGCATATGGCCATGACGAGGGAGTCGACATCAGTCCCTTTGAATCGCATCGCCGTTTTTTTCTCTGCGGAGATGTGGCCGGGAGAAGCTGATGTGGCTGTGAACGGCAGGAGGATGGCCAATGTTGCTATGGCGATGAGCAGTCGTTTCATTGTAAAAGTCAGGAGGTGTGGCCTGACACCGGACTGTTCCGGGGAAAGGACACACCTCCGTGGATTCTTTTCGGTGTTGATGGCAGAGAGAAGAGGTGGGGGATTATTCCCCGATGCCGGCGATTGCGGGATCGACGAGGATGCGGCCGCAGTATTCACAGACGATGATTTTTTTGCGCATCTTGATTTCAAGCTGTTTCTGAGGCGGGATGCGGTTGAAACAGCCGCCGCATGCGTTGCGCTGGATATAGACTACTCCGAGGCCGTTACGGGCGTTCTTGCGGATGCGCTTGAACGCGTTGAGTGTGCGGGCGTCAATCATCGGCTCGAGGTCTTTGGCCTGCTGGCGGAGGCGTTCTTCATCCTGGCGGGTCTCGCTGACGATTTCCTCAAGTTCGGCGCGCTTTTCGGCGAGCACATGCTCGGTGTCGGAGATTTTCTCTTCGGTCACCTCGATGTCGCGTGTGCGGTTGTCGATGTTGCGGGTGTATTCGCCGATATGTTTTTCGCAGAGCTCGATTTCGAGAGTCTGGAATTCAACCTCTTTTGACAGGAGGTCAAACTCGCGGTTGTTGCGCACATTGTCGAGCTGCTCTTTGTAGCGGGCGATTTTGTTTTGCGAGTCGGCGATTTTCTCTTTCTCCTGGGCGAGTTTCTGACGGAGGGTGTCGATGTCGGCATTGAAGTTGGCGATACGGGTGCGGAGGCCTTCGAGGTTGTCTTCGAGGTCTTTGACTTCAAGGGGAAGTTCGCCGCGTATGGTCTTTATGCGGTCGATTTCGGTCAGGACCGTCTGGAGCTTGTAGAGGGAGTTGAGACGGCTCTCGACGGAGAGGTTTTCAGATTTGTTCTTATCAGTGGCCATGCTAAAAGATGGAAAATTTTACAAAGATATGAGGAGGAATCCATCGTCTCGTCAGAGGTGGACGACCGGATTTCTCTCAACGGTTGATTTCCAGACTGCAAAGTTAGGAAATTTTTCAGAAATCACGCGACAAAAAAGATCTTTTGTGCATTCTTCTGTCTCAAAATGTCCGGCATCGACCAGCAGTATGTCGTCGGCGTGGTCAATGAACTGGTTTAGCTTGCAGTCGGCGGTGACATATGCCTGCGCGCCTCTGGCAAGGGCAGCCGGAAGGAATTCCGCGGCGGAGCCTCCACACAGGCCCACCCTGACGACTTGCCAGTCGTCGGACGGCACCCTGGAGCATCTGACTGCCTCCGCGCCGAATGCTTTTTTGACAAGTTTGACGAACTCCCGCCAGGGCAATGCCGATGGCAGCTCGCCGATGACTCCCAGACCCGAGGGGTCGAGACCTTCGGTATTTGCCAGGCCGAGCCGGCGGGCCATCTCCCATGAGACTCCGGCTGGCGCGCAGTCAGTCGCGGTATGTGAGGAATAGATGGATATCCCTTGGCGAAAGGCTTGCCGTATGCATCGCTCCACTCGGTCGCGGCCTGTGATTTGTTTGACTCCACGGAATATCAGTGGATGGTGAGAGACAATCAGGTTGCATCCTTTGGAGGCGGCTTCCTCTATGATGTCGGGTGTCACGTCGACACAGACAATCACGCCGGTGCATTCGGCTTCAGGCTTGCCAAGCTGCCATCCGGAGTTGTCCCAACTCTCTTGTAGTGAGAGTGGGGCAAACTCCTCTATGGCGTCGGTTATTTCTCTGTTTGTCATCGGCTGTCGGGTGTTGTTTCCCCAGGGGATTATTTCTCCTTGGGGTCGAGGGCGAGCTGCAGCTCGTCGAGCTGCTTCTGGTCGAGCGCGGAGGGTGCTTCAAGCATCACGTCGCGTCCGGAGTTGTTCTTGGGGAAAGCCATGCAGTCTCGTATGGAGTCGAGTCCGGCGAACAGGCTTACCCAGCGGTCGAGGCCGTAAGCGAGGCCGCCATGGGGAGGAGCGCCGTATTTGAAGGCGTTCATGAGGAAGCCGAACTGTTCCTGGGCCTTCTCGGGGGTGAAGCCGAGAATCTCAAACATCTTTGCCTGCAGGGCGGAGTCGTGGATACGAATCGAGCCGCCTCCGACTTCCACGCCGTTCACCACCATGTCGTAGGCATCAGCGCGTACCTCTTCGGGCTTGGTGTCGAGCAGGGGGATGTCCTCATCTTTGGGATGGGTGAAAGGATGGTGCATCGCCATGAGGCGCTGTTCCTCTTCTGACCATTCAAACATCGGGAAGTCAACCACCCAGAGGCAGGCGAACTTGTTTTTGTCGCGCAGACCAAGCCGGTTGCCCATCTCAAGACGAAGCTCGCAGAGCTGTTTGCGGGTCTTCATCGCGTCGTCGCCGGAGAGTATAAGGATGAGGTCGCCGGGCTCGGCCTGGAATGCCTGCTTCATCTGCTGCAGCACCTCCTGGGTGTAGAATTTGTCAACGGATGATTTCACTGAGCCGTCATCTTCAACGCGGGCGTAGACCATCCCTTTCGCTCCGATCTGCGGGCGCTTCACGAAGTCGGTGAGCTGGTCGAGCTGCTTGCGGGTATAGCTTGCCGCACCCTTGGCGCAGATTCCGCCGATGTATTCCGCGCTGTCGAATACCCCGAAGCCGTGGCCTTTCATTATGTCCATCAGTTCCACAAACTCCATACCGAAGCGAAGGTCGGGTTTGTCTGAACCGTAAAGCCGCATTGCGTCGGCCCATGGCATACGGATGAAAGGCTCGGTTATCTCCACTCCGCGGAGCTCCTTGAAGAGGTGCTTGGCCATACCTTCAAACAGGGATATGACATCCTCCTGGCTGACATAGCTCATCTCGCAGTCAATCTGGGTGAACTCGGGCTGGCGGTCGGCGCGCAGGTCTTCGTCGCGGAAGCACTTGACGATCTGGAAATAACGGTCCATCCCGGAGACCATCAGCAACTGTTTGAGGGTCTGGGGAGACTGGGGAAGGGCATAGAACTGGCCGGGATTCATGCGCGACGGCACCACGAAGTCGCGGGCGCCTTCCGGAGTGGAGCCTACGAGCATCGGGGTCTCTATCTCAAGGAATCCCTTGGAGTCGAGATAGCGGCGCACCTCCATCGTCATCTTGTGGCGCAGCTCGAGATTCTTGCGCACACAGGGGCGGCGCAGGTCGAGATAGCGGAACTTCATGCGGAGGTCGTCTCCGCCGTCGGTCTCATCCTCGATTGTGAAGGGGGGGACTTCAGATGGGTTCAGCACCTTCAGGGCGCCTGCGATGATTTCAATGTCGCCGGTGGGGAGCGCGGGGTTCTTCGCGGAGCGCTCGGCTACTGTGCCGGTTACCTGCACCACATATTCGCGTCCCAGATGATTGGCTTGCTCGCAGAGCTCTGCGTTGTCAGCGTTGTTGAAAACGATCTGGGTCAGGCCGTAGCGGTCACGGAGGTCGATGAAAGTCATTCCTCCCATCTTGCGAGACCTCTGTACCCATCCGGCGAGGGTGACTTCTTTGCCGGCATCGGCAAGTCGTAACTCGCCGCAGGTGTTAGTCCTGTACATGGTTCTATGCTTCGAAATGGAATTTGTTAACTATGTCAAAAAGCCGTCGCCGCGGATGGCGACAGCAAAGCTTGACGCAAAGTTACGCAGAAAATCGCAAACTCACCTAACTCTTGGTGGAAAAGTTTGCCCCATCTTCAGCCTCATCGCGGCGGAAGGCCGGTTTCTTTTTTTCACCAGCCAACAGAGTATGTAGTTTGGTTTAATTTGTAGGGCATATATGGCCCGAACTGAACTAATCCGACCTCCAGTATCCACGACGCCTCCAGTTCTCATAAAGAAACAGGGATTTGGCAATGTGATGTATGGGCTTTATAGGAGATGTGGGCTGTAATGACGAGTCAGACGAAAATGGGATGGGGCGGTTTTGTCCTCGTTAACATTCTCGGATAATAATCCTGATTCCCAACAAAATTCGTAACTTTGCAAAATGAAATCCGGGCTGAAAAATACGACATTTTGAGAATTGCAAACAGATGAAAACGACAGACGATTTCTTCATACTTGATAATGAGGTCAAGCTCCCTGAAGAACTTGATTACAGCCGGGTGGATGAATATATCCGCTCGGCAGAGGCGTTTTCTCGCTCCACATATCAGAGCGTCTATATCATTGACTATTTCAAGCAGAATTTCCTGTATGTGTCGCCCAATCCCATGTTCCTGTGCGGATTGACACCTGAGCAGGTGATGAAACGAGGCTATCGTTTCTATTTGGAATATGTGCCTGAGGATGAGCAGCAGTGTTTGATTGATCTGAACGAAGCAGGATTTTCATTTTATCAAACGATTCCGGTTAATGAGCGTAAGGACTGGTACATCTCTTACGATTTTCATATCCTAAATGACGGGCGAAGGCTACTTGTCAACCACAAGCTGACTCCGCTTACCCTCACATCCGACGGGCGAATATGGCTCGCCCTCTGCGTGGTGTCAGCATCTACCCGCAACGACGCCGGACATATAGAAATGCACCGCGTCGGCTCGTCCGGTTTCTTTGAGTATAATCTGACTACTCACCGCTGGGACAAACGGCAGATGCCGACTCTTACAGACGGTGAGAAATCTGTGCTGACACTCTCTATTCAAGGTCTTACAATGAGTGAGATTGCTGATAAAATCTGTCTGTCGCCCGATACTATCAAGAAATACCGTCAGCGCATATTCGAGAAACTTGATGTGCGCAATATATCCGAAGCCATAATTGCCGCTACAAACAACAAGCTACTCTAAATTCTTGCACAAATAAAATCGTGGAAAATGTTTTACTTCACGCTCTACGGCGATGTTGGCTGCTATCCGTGCGCATATATGCGCTGCTGTGTCCAGTGCCGTACTGTTCGTTACGCCGTTCTTGATGTCGGATAATGAATAGCGCAACCACTCGTACCCATCTATATTCCAGAAAGCACAATAACCTGCCATATATGTTGCCGCCCATTGCCGGAGATTAGGCTTGCGTAACATATCCCTTTCGTCCTCAGGCATAACAACGATAGCACCGGCTCCATTTACAAAATCAAATGGCAATATTAAAGGAATAGTCGCATCCTTTGATAAGCAAGAACTGCCATCATTGACATTCTCGGCAATAACATCTGTATTTATAATAGGTTCTTCATCAGACGGGGATATTATTTGAATCGCCTCAAAGCCCAACTGTTGAAGTTCGGTTCTGACGCTGCCGATAAACTCAGTAGCTCCTGCAACTGCGATTCGGCAGTCTGCAATCTGGCGTTTTTCTTCGGTTGTCATATTCATAATTGATTTTACACTGCAAAAGTAGGATCATCCCTTCTGCTGTGCCATACCCAAAAGTGTATGTTTTCATCTCCAAACTCATTTGTACACTTTTGGGTATGGCAGGGAATTTTTAACGGCAGTAATTTTGCATCGTAAATCAAAAATCAAAAAAATGATAAGAATACTCACAATCTTTTTTATGGTGTTGGTCTCCATATCAGGAGCATCGGCACAGGAGACTGCAAGAGTTGAGGTCAAGTATCTTGACTCAGAAAATTTCCCTTTCAAACGCCCGGTACTTATATTCACACCTGATGAGTATGATGAGGCTACCCAATCGGAATACGATGTGATATATGTATTCGATTCTCAATGGCGTTCAAGATTTGATCTGGTACATAGCCTTATGCACTATGGTTGTCAACCTGAAAATGAGGATACTCGTCCATTCATTGTCGTGGGTATCCCTTCACCATATATACCTGATTACAATTATGAAAGGAACAGGGATTTCTATTCCAAGCCGGTTAATATACCGAAACCGGAAAATATGCCGGATGATTATGGATGTGCACCGCTATTCAAAAAATTCATAAAGGAAGAACTGATGCCATATATCAATTCAGAGTATCGCACAACTGGACATACGCTTGCAGTAGGACATTCCCTAAGCGCGTCTTTCATTCTTGACTCATTGACTTCCGAGGATATGTTTGACGACTATATCGCCCTGTCTCCCAATCTGGCATGGGATGACCAGCTATGGGGAAAAGAACTCGTAAATTATGATTTCAGCAATAATAAGCCCCGTTTCATTTTTATGACGATGGCCAATGAATGCGTGGATACCGGTTGGCCTGACGAATGGCGGTCGGCATGGGACAAAGTGAAGACTCATTTTGAATCCGCTAACCTCCCCGAATATGTCAAGATGGTTATAAAAGAGTATCCGGAATACTCCCACAATTGGAGTTACCAGCCTGTGCTTATCGACGCACTGAAGAGTTATGCAGTCTATCGACTTGCAGATGACTGTCAGCCAACCGATAATATATCCTGTAAGGCACATGTTGAACTTTCGGGGGCCTCCCTAAATGGAGATGTGTATATAACCGGTAATCAAGAGGCTCTTGCAAACTGGAATCCAAAGGGAATAAAAATGACACAAATTAATGATTCGACATACAGTATCGATATCTACCTCAAATTACCTGCGGAATTCAAATTTACACAGGGAGACTGGGACAATCAGATTTGGGTCAAGAATGCTGTACCCGGCAATCTTCGTATTACGAGTGCAGCAAAAGCCACCAAATACTATGAGACATTCTAATCTTATGAGGACTCTGATGACTATATTCTTTCTGGCTATCATGGCTCTGGCGACTAATGCCAAATCATACCAGCCAAAGTCAGCAATTACGATGACAAGGTAACTATCCTCTTTACAGACTACAATGCCGGATAGCAATATACGGTTTCCGATGTAAAACTCATTCCAACATGGAAAGGACAAGAGTGTCAGGCGACCTCGGTTAAGGCCACCGAAAAGAATGGTGTTGCCATTGTGACAATCGTCTTTCCCCACATCACCCAATTCTCTAATCTGATAGTCTCACTTCGGATTAACCGAAAGAATGTCAAATTTAAGGTGTGCCAGTAGCATATCCATATTCAATAAAACAATTATTAGAAAACAACTTAATCATACGAATAAAGACAGGCAACCTCGGCAGTGATTGCCGGGGTTGCCTGTCTTTGTGTTATCGCGAGTTATTCGCAACCTTCGGGTTGGTTCGGTTTGACGTCTTCGGGGATATGCGGGATTGCCAGCACTTTCCTGATAGCCTCGATTTATCTCCCGTCCGGTCGATGAGCTAAAGGGCCTCTCGGAGTCAAGCGGGAGCGTTGCCCGTGTGGCAGTGGTTTGGGCTTTGATTCTGCCTTTGGCATTGATTGCTCTGGTTACTTGACTTTGGGGGTTCTTTTGCCAGCTTTTGCTTCTTGGGAGACAATGGGGGCAACGGTGTCGGTCGGTGGCATTGACGGGGGTGGTCTGTGTGGCCTGATGTTCCTGGAGCCGTTGTGGAGACGTATGTCTGGACTATGGCGGTGTCAGGTCGGCGAAAGGATGGATTTGACTCTGTCTATGAATGTCGGGCCGATGTCCTTGAGGTGGACATGCACCGAGCCGTCCTCTTTTGATATGAAAATTATCGATGAATGGAGAACGATGGCCACAGCTTCGTCGAATTCGATTATGGCGTGGATGTGGCTCACCGGTATGGAGTGGAACGGGGATGAGGACTCGATGGAGTTTATGACCAGATGGTCGCCGTCGATTTCGATGGCGGTCTCAATGGGAACTTTCTCGAACAACAAGGGTATGTCGAGTTCGTCGGGCGACGCAGGCCGCTTCCTGAATTTCTTGTAAATGGAATCTATGACTTTCTTTTGAATCATACCTTTGATAGATTTAAAGCTCAAGATAAAAAGAGGGAAGTCACTCCCCGGTTTTAGTATGTCTCAATCTTGGAGGTCGCCTGATCTCCTTGTCTGATTATAAAACCACCAAGAGTCACAAATTGTTGCAAAGTTAAGAAAAATATCCGTTTATATAATATATGTGTCGCCCGAAATATGTGTTGGGGCGGACGCGGCCGTATGCATGGCCGTTTGTGGTTTCGTTTGGCGGAGATGTTTACTCGGCTGAACCTGCGGATTTGGGGGTGTGTATAGGGCAAATCAACATTGAGGTGTCTGTGTCGAGGTATAGTGTATGGGAAATCAGTTCTTGGTGATGTGTAAACTCTTTGCTGCCAGGCGTTTAGGTTGTGGCGCTGTTAGGCTTGGGGTAATCTGTTGAATGCCAGTGAGTT
The DNA here is from genome assembly GCA_910575615.1 of Bacteroidales bacterium. Taxonomy (GTDB): domain Bacteria; phylum Bacteroidota; class Bacteroidia; order Bacteroidales; family Muribaculaceae; genus UBA7173. The sequence goes on from CAJTEX010000022.1 coordinate 10,517, forward strand.
GTGGCGATGTTAGAATATTTTGCCGTGTACTGTCAATAATCTGTTGATGGTCAGTTTGTTGTAAAAGAGGCTTGTTAGGTTTTATTTGAGCGTTTATTTGCCTGAAGATATATGGTTTCGTACTTTTGTGAAGTAGAAAGACAACAGAAGATGATAATGGATACTATGATTAGTGTGGCCTCGTCGAAAGTCACAACGACGAGGAATTGATCCGGTTGTTGAGTTAAAGGATCCGCTCCTTTAGACAGCAGTCAGTAGGGCGCGTTGGAATAGATGTCTGACTTTGTCAGACGGGTTATCTGGGGTAATTTAGTATAATCCGCCACGCGCCCTTTCTTTATTCACTCTATGGCTCCGTGAGGAGCTGACAGGTTCGACAATCGCGATTTTAGATAATCGCTATGTCAAGAACCAGCCATATGAAGAATGGCTGCCGCTATGATTTGCATAGGGGCAGCCATTTTAGTTTGGTAAAGGCTGGAAAAGCCGGTATGTTTTGCCGCTGGTCATCGTGGTGATGACCAGCGGCTCAGTCATCAGGCCAGGAATCCGAGGAGGACACCAGCGGCGACTGCCGAACCGATCACGCCGGCCACATTCGGGCCCATCGCGTGCATCAGCAGGTAGTTGGACGGGTCATACTCCAGACCGAGGTTGTTGGAGATGCGGCTTGACATGGGCACAGCCGAAACTCCCGCGTTGCCGATGAGGGGATTGATCTTCTTGTTCTTGGGCAGGAACAGGTTGAAGAACTTCACGAAAATCACACCTGAGGCTGAGGCGATGATGAACGCCATGAACCCGAGGGCGAATATGAAGATGGTCTCTTTCGTGAGGAATGTCGATGCCTGGGTTGATGCGCCGACGGTCATTCCGAGAAGGATGGTGACAACATCGGTGAGGGCGTTTGACGCGGTCTTGGCAAGACGGGTTGTCACGCCGCACTCACGCAGCAGGTTGCCAAAGAAGAGCATTCCCAACAGGGGTATGCCGGAAGGCACAACGAAGCAAGTGAGCAGCAATCCGACAATCGGGAAGATGATTTTCTCGCTCTGGGCCACGGCGCGGGCGGGCTTCATCTTGATTACACGCTCGTTTTTGGTGGTCAGTAACCGCATGATCGGGGGCTGAATCACAGGCACAAGGGCCATGTAGCTGTATGCCGAAACCGCGATGGCTCCCATAAGGTTGGGGGCGAGCTTCGACGACAGGAAGATGGCAGTGGGGCCGTCAGCGCCGCCGATGATGGCGATGGATCCGGCCTGGTCAGGCATGAAGCCCAGCAGCAGGGCCACCATATAGGCTCCGAAGATACCAAACTGGGCCGATGCGCCTACCAGCATGAGCTTCGGGTTGGCAATAAGGGCTGTAAAGTCGGTCATGGCACCGATTCCGAGGAAAATCAGAGGGGGGTACCAGCCTGCCGACACTCCGTTGTAAAGGATGTTGAGCACCGAGCCTTCCTCGTATATGCCTATCTCCAGACCTGCGTCGGGGTTGAAGGGGATGTTGCCGATAAGCATACCGAAACCGATGGGCACCAGGAGCATCGGCTCGAAATCTTTCTTGATGGCGAGCCAGATGAAAAAGAGGCCCACGGCGAGCATCACAAGGTGCTGCCAAGTGGCGTTGGCAAAACCGGTCAGTTCCCAGAACTGGCCGATGTTGCCGGCCATAAAGGATCCAAAATCGTTCATTCTTATGGTATTAGGTCGGCCTGGCTGGTTGGCGTCGGCCGACAGAGTTTAATAGCGTTGGAGCGGTTATTCGAACTTCAGAGGATGGATCCCGTCAGGCGATAGTGATAAGCACGGTGCCTTCGAGGACAGAATCCCCCTTGTTGACATCGATAGACTTGACGGTGCCGTCTACTCCGGCGCGGATTGAGTTTTCCATCTTCATGGCTTCGAGGACAGCGACCTGATCGGTGGCCTTGACAGCCTGTCCGACGGTCACATTGATGTCGAGGACGACACCGGGCAGGGGGGCCTTGACGGGAGTGCCGCCGGCCGCGGCCTTGGGGGCGGGTTTGGCGATTACCTTTTCGCCCGAAGATGTGCGGGGCGCTGCCGCGGGTTTCACAGACTTAATTGTGGGGGCCTTGGCCTTCTCGATTTCGACCTTGTAGGGGGTGCCGTTGACCTGCACCTCGGCGATGCCGTTGTCGATGTCGCCGATGCCTACCTTGTAGACCGTCCCGTTGATTTTGTATTTGTATTCTTTCATTGCTGGAAGTTCTAATGGGATTTCGTTGTTTTAGGAATTCTGAGTGGTTTCAGGTCAGCGCCTGTTGGGCATCTGACGGAGGGTGTAGATATGCGAGCTCCAGGGTGAGTATGCCTTGCGCACCTTGTTGATGGTAAGCACGGAGCTTTCGCGGTCGTGGGCGTCGAGGTGGTCATGGAGGGCCATGACGATTGCCGCGATTTCCTCGCCGGAGTCACCCTCGGGCTGTTCGTCGGGATGAAGTTGGGCGTGGTCGATACCCTGGGCTTCCATCTTCTTGCGTTTCGAGCGGGAGGCGTTGAAGCGCGAGATGATGTAGAAACAGATGCTCAGAAGAATCAGGGCCGAGAATACAATGCCCATGGCTGTGATAGTCATAGCGAAACCGTTTTCGTCTTTTTCTTTGAATTCGTCAATTTTCGGGTTTGTGCCCTTTATTTTGTTGGCGCTCCCGGGGGTGATGTAGTCTCCCTCGGATTCAGAGCCGTCGCGCACAGACCAGTAATCCTCCTCGGCCTCGCCTTCCTTTGCTCCCACGCCGTCGACCTTGCGGGCGTATGACTGGCCGGGCTTCATCACCGGTACTGTCACGCAGTCGATGAGCGTCTTCCCGTCTGCGTCATAGATGGCAATGGTGTTGGGTTTTGACGGGTCGAGGGTGAAAGTGGTGTGGAATGTGCCGTCGGTGGGGCGGTTGTCGGCCCAGAACACCACATGCTGGCGTTTGGGGATTTTGGTCTTGACATCCCCCAGGGGCACGGGGTAGAGGGTCTTGCAGGTTGTGTCGTTGGTCAGGAAGACGCTTGAGATTTCCATCGCCGCGTAGTTGGAGTTGAAAAGCTCAATCCAGGCAGCGTGGCGTCCATACTCGTCGACGGCGTTGGAGTCGTTGACGACCATGACCTCATTAATCTTCAGTCCTTTGCGGGCCTGGGCGGAGAGAGTGGCGCAGCCTAAGGCCGTCAGAGCGAAGAGCAACAGAAGTTTGCGTTTCATTTATTATATGGCGTTTTTTATGGTAATTGTTTCAAGGGGGAGGGGGCGATTCCCGGAGGAGTCGTCCCCTACCTCTCATATGGTGAAACGTCGTGTTCTGTTACAGGGGGATGTTGCCGTGTTTCTTCGCGGGGTTTGTCACGCGCTTTGTGGCGAGCTGCTGCAGGGCGCGGATCACGCGGAAGCGAGTGTTGCGGGGTTCGATGACATCGTCGATGTAGCCATACTTGGCGGCGTTGTAGGGGTTGCAGAAGAGGTCGTTGTATTCTGCCTCCTTCTCCTTGAGCACCTTGGCGGGATCCTCGGAGGCCTTGGCTTCCTTGGCGTAGAGCACCTCTACGGCTCCTGCGCCACCCATTACGGCGATTTCAGCCGAGGGCCAAGCGTAGTTCATGTCGCCGCGCAGCTGCTTGCAGCTCATCACGATGTGGCTTCCGCCGTAGCTCTTGCGCAGGGTGACGGTCACCTTGGGCACGGTGGCTTCGCCGTAGGCGTATAGCAGCTTGGCCCCGTGGAGGATGACACCGTTGTATTCCTGGCCGGTGCCGGGGAGGAATCCGGGCACGTCGACGAGGGTCACGATGGGGATGTTGAACGCGTCGCAGAAGCGCACGAAGCGGGCGCCCTTGCGGGAGGCGTTGGAGTCGAGCACGCCGGCGAGCACCTTGGGCTGGTTGGCCACGATGCCGACCGAACGTCCGTTGAAGCGGGCGAAGCCGATGATTATGTTGCGGGCGTAGTCGCGCTGGATTTCAAGGAATTCGCCGTTGTCAACGATTGCGCCGATGACCTCATACATGTCGTAGGGACGGTTGGGGCTTTCGGGCACGATTTCGTTGAGCAGGTCCTCGGTGCGGTCGATCGGGTCGTTGCATTCGGCGGCGGGGGCATCCTCCAGGTTGTTGCTGGGGATGTAGCCGAAGAGCTTGCGCACAATCTTGATGGCCTCCTCGCCGTCTTCAGCGGCAAAGTGGGCCACGCCGCTCTTGGTGGCGTGCACGCCTGCGCCTCCGAGGTCTTCCTGGCTGACATCTTCTCCGGTCACGGTCTTCACAACCTTCGGGCCGGTGAGGAACATGTAGCTGATTCCCTTGGCCATGATGGTGAAGTCGGTGAGGGCCGGCGAGTAGACGGCTCCTCCGGCGCAGGGGCCGAGGATGGCGGAAATCTGGGGAATCACGCCTGAGGCGAGGATGTTGCGCTGGAAGATTTCAGCGTATCCGGCCAGGGCGTTGATGCCTTCCTGGATACGCGCGCCGCCTGAGTCGTTGAGGCCGATGACGGGAGCGCCCATCTTCATGGCAAGGTCCATGACCTTGCATATTTTGAGGGCCATGGTCTCGGAGAGTGAACCTCCGAAAACGGTGAAGTCCTGGGCGAATACATAGACGAGGCGGCCTTCGATTGTGCCGTAACCGGTGACTACGCCGTCGCCGAGGTATGATTTCTTCTCCTGTCCGAAATTGTGGCAGCGATGGGTCACGAACATGTCGAGTTCCTCAAACGAACCCTCGTCGAGGAGTTGGGCGATACGTTCGCGGGCAGTGTATTTGCCACGTTCGTGCTGCTTGGCGATGGCTTTTTCTCCGCCGCCCAGACGGGCCTGTTCGCGTTTGGCGATCAGTTCCTGTATTTTTTCAAGCTGGGTGCTCATTTCTTATTTTGTGATTTGTTGTTTCCTGTGAAATGTATGTTTTTTTCACTTTTTGCGGGGATCCTCGCAAAGCTCCACCAGGGTGCCTACGGTCGACTTCGGGTGGAGGAAGGCGATGTTGAGCCCTTCGGCGCCCTTCCTGGGGGCCTTGTCGATGAGGCGGCAACCTTTCTCCTCAGCTTCAGCCAGGGCGTTGGCTACTCCATCCTCGATGGCGAAAGCGACGTGCTGGATTCCACCGCGTCCGCCGTTGTTGGCGATGAACTTGGAGATGGCGCTCTCAGGGGCGGTACCCTCGAGGAGCTCGATTTTAGTCTGTCCGACCTGGAAAAAGGCGGTCTTTACTTTTTGGTCTTCAACTTCTTCGATGGCAAAACACTTAAGGCCGAGAATGTTCTCGTAGAAGGGGATTGCTTCCTCCAGGGAGGGGACAGCAATGCCGATGTGTTCAATATGGCTGATATCCATAAATAGAAATTATTTAGGTGGTTGCAAAATACATGCTAAGAAACGGGGCGGTCTTGCGGTGGCGGGACACACTTCCATTCAAGGCACAAATTTAGCAAATTATAAACAATATTCTCAACTTTTCGTGAAAAAATATTTGCCTGCTCAGCTCCCGGTACGCGGTTAATGAGTAACTTTGCATCAAAGTGTCGTGGCAAATCCCGTGGCAGTTTGTTGTAATGTAAAAAACTACGGAGAGAAATGTACATAGCATCGAAAAAAAGGAAGGAGAACATCGCCGAATACATATTATATATGTGGCAGGTCGAGGACATGATCAGGGCCAACGGATGTGACATTGACCGTATCAAGGCCAACATCATAGACCGCTCGGGCCTCGACGCGGCCCGGCGCGAGGAGATGACCCAGTGGTATGAGTCGCTAATCGATATGATGCGCCGCGAGGGGGTGACCGAGGCTGGCCATCTCCAGATCAACCGAAATATCCTCAACCAGCTCGTCCAGCTCCACCAGACGTTGCTGGCCGACCCGGCGTTTCCTGAGTACACTGCCGAATTCTACCGCACGCTGCCTTATATCGTGGAGCTGCGTTCAAAGGCGGGCGACACCAAGACAGGTGAGATAGAGACCTGTTTCACCGCCCTGTATGGCATGTTGATGATGCGCCTGCAGAAAAAGGAGATAAGCCCTGACACCCGCGACGCGATAGCCCAGATAACCCGCTTCATAGCATTGCTGGCCAAAGATTTCCATCTCGACGAGGAGGACCGTCTGTTCAAGCATGATGACAAATCCGGGAAAAATTCGTAACTTTGCGGTCAGAAAACAATATATCGGAATTATGAAGATTCTCGTAACCGGCGCCAACGGGCAGTTGGGCAATGAGCTGCGCAATGTCCTGGAAGCTGAAATTCCCGGCTGCACGATTTACACAGACCGCGACGAACTTGACCTCACTGACGCCAAGGCCGTCGAGGCTTTCGTCATTGACAATGAGATCACCCACATTGTCAACTGCGCGGCATACACCGCTGTCGACAAGGCGGAGGAGGAGAAACGCGAATGCGCCGCGATAAACATCGACGCGGTGAAGAACCTGGCTGTGGCCGCCGATGCCAACGGAGCCAAAATAATCCATATCTCCACCGACTATGTCTTTGACGGCACAAACCACCGCCCTTACAAGGAGAGCGACAAGGTGAACCCCATATCGCAGTATGGCACCACCAAGCGCAAAGGGGAGACTGCCCTGCTCGCCCTCGCCCCTGACAGCATAATAATACGCACGGCATGGCTCTACTCCTCATACGGGCACAACTTCGTCAAGACGATGCTCCGCCTGGCTGAAAGCCAGAAGGAAATAAGGGTGGTGTCTGACCAGCTCGGCACCCCTACCAATGCCCGCGACCTGGCCCGCGCCATCATGAAGGTGCTGAAGTCTCACCAGTGGGTGGGCGGCATATACCACTTCACAAACGAAGGGGCCGCCTCATGGTATGACTTCGCCCACGCCATTTTCCGCATAGCGGGCAAGAAAGTCAAGCTCACCCCCATCCCGACCGAGGATTATCCGACCCCCGCGTCCCGGCCGGCTTACTCAATCCTCGACCGTTCGCGCATAAAGGCGACCTACGGCGTGGAGATTCCCCATTGGGAGGAGAGCCTTGAAGACTGCATGAAACTCATAAACAGCAACCGCCAATAAAAACGAATGGGCCTCCAAGAAGAAATCTCACGTCACAGGACGTTCGCCATCATATCACACCCCGACGCCGGCAAGACAACCCTGACCGAGAAGCTGCTGCTTTTCGGAGGCGCCATCCATGTCGCCGGAGCCGTGAAGTCAAACAAGATAAAGAAGACCGCCACCTCCGACTGGATGGAAATCGAGAAGCAGAGGGGTATCTCCGTGGCGACATCGGTCATGGGATTCAATTACGGCGACTACAAGATAAACATCCTCGACACCCCGGGCCACCAGGATTTCGCCGAGGACACCTACCGCACCCTGACGGCTGTTGACTCGGTAATCATCGTGGTCGACGTTGCAAAGGGTGTCGAGCAGCAGACCCGCAAGCTCATGGAGGTCTGCCGCATGCGCAACACCCCGGTCATAATCTTCGTCAACAAGCTCGACCGCGAGGGACGCGACCCGTTTGACATCCTCGACGAGCTTGAGAATGAGCTGAAAATCGCAGTGCGCCCCCTGTCATGGCCAATCAACATCGGCGCGAAATTCAAAGGAGTGTACAACATATACGAGCAAGGTCTCGACCTGTTCAAGCCTGACAAGCAGAAGGTGACGGAACGCGTCGAAATCGACGATGTCAACGATCCCGCGATAGACGAAGCCGTGGGGGCGGCCGACGCCGCCAAGTTCCGCGAAGACCTCGAACTCATCGAAGGGGTTTATCCCGACTTTGATGTGGAGGCGTATCTCCGCGGAGAGGTGGCCCCGGTGTTCTTCGGCTCGGCGCTCAACACATTCGGCGTGAAGGAGCTTCTCGACTGCTTCGTGAAAATCGCGCCGGCTCCGCGTCCCACCCAGGCCGAGGAGCGCGTCATAGAGCCGCAAGAGGAGGCGTTCTCCGGGTTCGTGTTCAAGATCCACGCCAACATGGATCCCAACCACCGTTCATGTATCGCCTTTGTCAAGGTCTGCTCGGGCAAGTTTGAGCGCAACGCCAACTACAAGCATGTGAGGTCGGGCAAGATGATGCGATTCGCCGCGCCCACCGCGTTCATGGCCCAGAAGAAAAGTGTCGTGGACGAGGCTTATCCCGGCGACATAGTCGGTATTCCCGACACGGGCAACTTCAAGATCGGCGACACCCTGACTTCTGGCGAGAATCTCCATTTCAAGGGTCTGCCGAGCTTCTCTCCGGAGATGTTCAAATATATCGAGAACACAGACCCGATGAAGTCGAAACAGCTTGAGAAAGGCATCCAGCAGCTGATGGACGAGGGTGTGGCCCAGCTGTTTGTCAACCAGTTCAACGGCCGCAAAATCATCGGCACCGTGGGGCAGCTCCAGTTTGAGGTGATACAATACCGTCTGCTGCATGAATATGGGGCGCAATGCCGCTGGGAGCCTATCAGCCTCTACAAGGCCTGCTGGGTTGAGAGCGACGACAAGGCCGCGCTTGACGCTTTCAAGAAGCGAAAACACCAGTTCATGGCCCTCGACCGCGAGGGGCGCGATGTGTTCCTCGCCGATTCCAACTATGTCCTCCAGATGGCCCAGGCCGATTTCCCTGCCATACGGTTCCATTTCTCCTCGGAGTTCTGAGGAAGGCAGGTGGCATGCCGTGTTTCGCTATGTTTCCTTGAACCCGCCGTGTCTTTTTGGAAAAAGACCCCCGAAAAATTTGGGCGCGCGTGGAGTTTTGACTAAATTTGTAGCATAAAGAAAAACTTTCAAGGCAAACTGGATATGTTGTTTCACAGCACCAACGGCAAGATACGGGGAGTGACGTTCCCCGAGGCCATAGAGAACGGTCTGGCGGAAGACGGCGGTTTGTTCATGCCGGCGGGGATGCCCTCCCTGCCGTCAGCCTTTTTCAAGAACATCCAGGAGATGTCGCTCCAGGAGATAGGATATGTGGTATGCAACACCCTGTTGGGCGACATCCTGTCATCACAGGCGATAAAGTCGATTGTCGACGATGCTCTCGATTTCCCGGTGCCTCTGCGGAAGGCAGAGTCGTCAGAGGGGCTGTACATACTTGAGTTGTTTCACGGGCCAACATTATCGTTCAAGGATGCCGGAGCCAGGTTCATGGCCCGTCTGCTGCCCGCATTGTTCCCCGGGGGCGAGAGCCGCACCATCATACTGGCTACATCGGGCGACAGTGGCGGCGCGCTGGCCGACAGCTTCAAGGATTCCCCGTCGACAAGGGTCGTCGTGCTGTTTCCGCGCGGAGAGCTTTCACGGCAGCAGACAGCGATGTTCTGCAACCGGCCTAATCTGACGGCCATAGAGGTAGGGGGCACGTTTGACGACTGTCAGATGCTTGTGAAGCAGGCCCTTGCCGACAAGGAGCTTGACAAGGCCCTGTCACTCACCTCAGGCAACTCCATAAACCTCGCACGTCAGTTCCCCTCGATCATATATTATTTCCACGCATATGCCCGTGCCCGGGAGATGTCGCCCGACTCAGACAAAGTGGTCATCAGTGTCCCCTGCGGAAATCTGGGCAACCTCGCGGCGGCGCTGATGGCCAAGAAAATGGGATTGCCGGTAAAGCGGTTCATCGGAGCCAACAATGCCAACGACACATTTGTTGAATATCTGCAGACCGGAGGCCTGCGTCCGCGCCGGGCGCTTATGACCCTCGCCAGGGCTATGGATGTGGGCAATCCCTCAAATCTGGCCCGCATCATCGACCTGTATGACGGTGACCTCGCCAGCCTGCGCAAGGATGTGGAGGGGATAGCCTTCTCAGACCGGGAGATAGTGCAGACCATCCGGGATGTCTACCAGGCCGAGGGATACCTGCTTGGCCCGCAGTCCGCCACGGCCTATCGGGCGTTGCAGGGCCGTCTTGCCCCTGACGAGGTAGGAGTGGCGATGGCCACAGGCCATCCCGCCAAGTTCCCGCAGGCGGTTATGGAAGCCATCGGCCACACCGTCCCGCCGCCCCCGCAGCTTGACGGCCTCAACCTGTTGAGCCAGCCTGCGGTGAAGATACCTCCGGCCAAGAGCGCCCTGGCCCGGGTGCTTCTCAGTTGACCCCCAACCCGATAAACAACCATAAAAATCAAACGACATGGCAAACAAAAGAGAACTCAAGAAAGAAATCAAATATGTGTGTGGCGACCTGGCCGCCGAATGCCTCCTGGCCAAGAACTTTGTCAAAGGTGTGGACGCAAAGGCGATGACCGAGATCATCACCCGTATCGCCGACCTGCAGATCTCTGCTCTCAACAAGGTGACATTCTCGTTCGACAAGCTTCCTGCTGACTTCGAGACGGGCGCCGCTTACCGCAAGGCCCGCAAGGAGTATTTCAAAAAAGCCTTCGCTTCGCTGAGGGAAAAATTCTACGACAAGGTCAACGCAATCGTCAAAGAGATGAACGCCGCGTTGCCCCAGGAGGTGAAAGACAACAACAAGAAGGCCTGAGCGGTCTGAGTGACTTATCGGCGCGGCGTGTCAGCATATCTGGTTGCCAGAGGAATATGTCGGCCCGCCGCGTCCTTTTTAAAATGCCTGTAATTTCCAACAGAGACATCACAAGATTATGAATTTAGCCGCGAGGATACTTAAATGGGCCGGATGGAGGGTGGAGGTGACGGTGCCTGACTACCCGAAGTCGATAATATGCGTTGCGCCCCACACATCCAACTGGGACTTCATCGTCGGGGAGCTTGCCATCAGGTCGGTAGGCCGCAAGGCTGGTTTCATGATGAAATCATCATGGTTCTTTTTCCCGATGGGATGTCTGTTGAGGGCCATAGGAGGAATCCCGGTGGTGAGGCAGAACAAAAAGCAGTCTCTGGTGGAGGCTATGGTGGCGAGGTTTCGCGATGAGGAACGGCTCGTCGTGGCGATAGCTCCCGAAGGTACCCGCAAGCCGACCTCGGCCTGGCACACCGGTTTCCTCAGAATCGCCCGGGAGGCCGGAGTCCCTGTGTGTCTCGCTGTCATCGATTTCAGGATGAAGAAAGCGATGATTAACGATGTCTTCGAGCCGTCGGGCAACCTCGACGCAGACATGCAGGCAATCAAAAAATATTACCGTCCGTTCATCGGACGTTATCCTGAAAAATTCCTGACAGAATGAGCGAGAAACCTAGTGATGTGAGGGCGCAGGAGCATGCCGACAAGCTCCTCACGGTGGCTGTGATGTCGCTTGACATCGTCGCCGGTGATGTGGAGGAGAATCTGCGCCGTATGGAGATGATGGCCGACGCGCTTCCAGATTCGGTCGACATCGCCGTGTTGCCGGAGCTTTTCACCACTTCTTTCATGAAAGACACCGAGGCTATGCTGGCGGCGGCTGAAGGTGGTGACGGCCCCACGATGGAGGCTGTGTGCAGGCTTTCTGCCCGGAAAAACATGATGGTGGCGGGCAGTTTCCTTGCCTGTGAGACCGCCGCTGGCGGGGGTGTGACATATTTCAACCGGGGATTCATGGTGATGCCTGACGGCCAGAGGGTCTTTTATGACAAGCACCATCTGTTTTGCCTGTCGAAGGAGGCCCAGCTGCTTGCCCACGGCCACAGTCGTCCGCCACTGGTGAGATTCAGGGGATGGAATGTGTCGATGCTGATATGCTACGAGCTCCGATTCCCGGTGTGGGGGCGCAATGTCGATATGAAAGCTGATATTGTGCTGGTGCCTGCCAACTGGCCCGTAAACCGGGGATATGCGTGGCGTCAGCTGGTCATCGCCCGCGCGATAGAGAACCAGGTCGTGGTGGCCGGAGCCGACAGGTCGGGCCGCGACGATTACGGGGAATATGACGGATTGTCGCTCATCGTCGATGAGCTTGGCCGCCAGATAGCGCCTGAGCCTGATGTCGCTCCGTCGGGATGTCCTGTGCCTGACAATTACGGCGAAGTGTCTGTGACCCCGTTTGGCCCTCTGCTGGTTGCGGCGTTCTCTTTGGAAAAGGTGAAGAAGCTGCGCGGATGGCTTCCCACGCATCGAGATGCCGACAGATTCGTTTTCTCCTGAAAACAGATATAAAAGAAGATATGAGGTTCAGATATTGCCCCGATTGCGGCGCGTTGCTTTCAAGCCGAGTGCTCGGCGATGAGGGCGCTGTGCCTTGGTGTGACTCTTGCGACAAGCCTTGGTTTGATGTTTTCCCGGTGGCGGTAATCTCCCTGGTCTACAATGAGAGGGGAGAGGTGTTGCTGCTTCGTCAGAACTATATTTCCACTGAGTTTCACAACCTTGTTTCGGGCTATGTCACTCCCGGCGAGGATGCCGAGAGCTGCGCCGTCAGGGAGATTCTTGAGGAGACGGGCCAGAAAGTGGAGCATCTTGAACTGGTGCTGACCAGCTGGTTTGCCCGCAAGGAGATGATGATGATTGGCTTTTTCGCCCGTGTGGAGGCTCGCGAGCTTGCTCTTTCCTCAGAGGTGGACGGCGCCGGATGGCACCGTCCTGAGGAAATATTGTCTTTGGTCTCGTCGCGCCCCGGCTCCACCTCGCGTGTGCTGTGTGAGCGCTATCTGTCGCGCCTCGGGATGATGTCGGCGACGGCTGATGCCGGCGACTGAAATCACAGGTTCACTGTCAAGACCTGGCCCTCCCCCTGGATTTTCACCGAGGGCTGGCAGGCGGGGACAAGGAGGGTGTGGCCCTGAGGGAGGGATACAGTCTGGCCGTCGGGGGTGGAGACTGAAAGCTGTCCGCCGATACCGATCAGCACTGTGAATGAGTCAAGCTGCGAGAGGTCGAGCAGCGTCTCCCGGTCAATGTCGTGGACGCATGTCGTGAAATACTCGCAGTCGACAAGAGTGGAGCTTTCCCCTTTGGCAGGTATTATGTTTTGTTTTCCGGAGACGACATCGTCGTAGTTGACCGCTGCCACAGACTGGTCGACATGCAGTTCGCGCGGGTTGCCGTTTGCGTCTCGCCGGTCGTAATCATATATGCGGTATGTGATGTCGCTTGCTTCCTGTATCTCAACAATGAGGTTGCCGCGTCCGATGGCGTGTACACGTCCGGCCGGCAGGTAGAAGAGGTCGCCTTTCTTGACATCCGCCTTGGCGAGGGCGTCGACTATGGTGTTGTCGGCTATCATATGGCGGAAAATGGCCTCGTCCATGGGACGGTTGAATCCGGCATAGAGATATGCTCCGGGCTGGGGGTCGAGCGAATACCACATCTCGGTCTTCCCGAGCGACTGGTGGCGTTGGGCTGCGAGCCGGTCGTCGGGATGCACCTGTATGGATAGGTCATCGTTGGAGTCGATGAATTTGATCAGGAGCGGAAACCGCCCATGCCATTTTTCGTCCACTTTCTTTCCGAGAAGCTCCTCGGGATAGCGCATGGCGAGCGCGGCCAGTGTCTCCCCTTTGAAGGGACCGTCGATGACGGTTGACTCATGGCCGGGCATTGGCGAGAGTTCCCATGACTCTCCGATGTCATGTCCCTGTGAGGGGATTCCTTTGAATCTGGCGATGCGTTCGCCTCCCCAGATCACAGACTTGAAATAGGTCGAGAATTGTAAGACAGGAATCATCTTGTGATAAAATCGGTATTAAGGTTCGTGGGCAAAGTTAGTGATAATGTGTGGCAGAATCAGACACTATTTTTGCATGTTTGTGTATGTTTCCGTCAAAATCCGTTTTCCCTCGATAGGAAGGGGCGGAAATTGCAACCCGCAGGGGCCGGTATGGTCGCCGGCACCTGCGGGTTGATGTCTTTCAGTTGTGTGGGGCCGGTTATTTTGCGGCAGGGGTGTCTTTCACTCCGAGTTTGGCCTTTACCAGGGGAGTGATGTCAACCACGTCGTTTGAGGTGTAGGCTGCTGTGCCCAGGGGGAGAATCATAGTGAAACCGCCTTCAGCTCCTACAGCCTTGATGGCGTTGATGAGTTTCTCCTGCACGGGGGCCATCAGCTGCTGCTGCTTGCGGGCGAGTTCCTGCTGCGCGGTCTGGGCAAACTGCTCTGACTTCTGGTTGAGCTCCTGGATTTCCTGGGCGCGGCGGTCTTTGATTGTCTGGGGAGTGGCGGTGTCAGACATCACTTTCTGGAACTCCTCATACTTGGCTTTGAATTCCTCCTGGATTTTGGCGTATTCGCTTTCGAAGGTCTTTGAAGCCTCGTTGAACTGGTTCTGGGCTTCGATGTATTCCGCCATTCCGGGGATGATTGACTCGGGGTCTACTACGCCGAATTTGGCGGACTGGGCCCACGCGCACATGGGCAGGGCCACTGCAAGGGCCAGAAGAATTTTCTTGATCATTTTTAAGATGGTCTATTATCTGTTATTGTATTGTTTTCAGTTGGAATATCCGAGTTTGGCCAGCACCTCGTTGCTGACATCGATACGGGGAGAGGCGTAGACGATGTTGGCCGATGACGCGCGGTCGAAGATGCATTGGTAGCCGCGCTCCTCGGAAAGCTTCTTGACGGCGTTGTAGACATCGTCCTGGATGGGCTTCATCAGCGTCTGGCGCTTTTTGTAAAGCTCACCTTCCGGGCCGAAGTATTTGTAACGCAATTCTGACGCTTCTTTCTCTTTGGCCACAATCTCCTCCTCGCGTTTCTTTACCTGTTCTTCGGTGAGAAACACTTTGTCGGAGAGGTATTTCTTGTAGAGGGCGTCGGCGTCGCGGCTGACGGCTTCCACCTCCTTCTGCCAGCGGAGGGAGAGTTGGCGCAGCTGCTCGTTGGCCATCTCGTAGGAGGGCACCTGCTTGAGGATGTACTCCATGTCGACAAGGGCGAACTTCTGGGCTGAGGCCCCGAAGCAGGCTGCCACAACGATGGCGAGGGTCAGCAATATCTTTTTCATAGGTAAGTCGTTTTTGATTTGTCGTTTACTATTAAGACAATCCGGCGGGGAAAAGGTTTAAGCCTTTGGGAGCGCCGTGTGGCATGGCCGGAATCAGAACTCCTGGCCGAGGATGAAGTGGAAGTGGCTGCCACCCTTCTGGCCGAAGACGGTGTCGAAACCGTAGGCCCAGTCGATACCCATCATGCCGACCATCGGGAGGAAGATGCGCAGACCGACACCTGCTGAGCGTTTGAGGTTGAAGGGGGAGAAATCCTTGACAGAAGTCCAGGCGTTACCACCTTCGGCGAACACGAGGCCGTAGATGGTGGTCGAAGGCTGGAGCATGAAGGGGAAGTGAAGCTCGACTCCCAGGCGGGTGTAGGCGTAGCCTTCGCGTCCCCACGGGGTCAGCTGGCCGTTCTCGTAGCCTCGCAGGGCGATGGTCTCGGTGGCGTAGGTGTATGAGCCGCTCATGCCGTCGCCGCCGACATAGAATGTTTCGAACGGCGAGCGCAGCCATTTGTTGTAGCTGCCCAGAAGGCCGACATCGGCGCGTGTCATGAGCACGAGGGTCCATTTGCCGTCGGGGTCGGTCAGCGGGGTGTAGGTGCGCGATTTGAAGCGCAGCTTCCAGTATTCGATCCAGTGGTAAAGCTCCTTCTTCGACGCGGTGGAGTTCTCGTTGTAGAGCTTTTCCCAGTTCTTGTTTCCGAACAGTGATGCGGGAGGTGTGATCTGGAGGTTGAGCGAGAATGTCGATCCGCGACGGGTGTAGAGGGGATTGTCGATGGAGTTTCGGGCAAGGGTGAGGCCAAGCACGAGGGCGTTCGACGTGCCGTTGTTCATATAATAGAGGTATTCCCAGTTCTTGAGGTAATACCAGTTGTAGCTCAGCTCGGTGGTAAAGGTGAAATAGTCGTCGGGCCAGTTGAGACGTTTTCCGAAACCAACGGTCACACCCACCATCTGCAACACCTTGTTGGGGTCATAGGCGTTTTCGATGGAGTTCTGGTAATAGTCGTTGTAATAGTTGGAGCCGTAGCCGTAACCATAACCGTAGCCATATCCGCCGTAGAGATAGGGGTTGGCCCAGTTGGAGTTGTAATAAGAGGAGTTGACACCGGTCTGGCGGCTGTAGTAGGCCGACACCTGGAGCGAGTTGGGACGCTTGCCGCCGAACCATGGGTCGAGGAACGAGACGGAATACATCTGGTAGTACCTCGCGTTGGTCTGCGCGCTGATGGTGAATGTCTGTCCTTCACCCTGGGGGATGAGTCCCTTGTATGAGCCGGGATTGAAGAGGTTCTTGATGGAGAAGTTGGTGAACTTCAGGGCCACTTTGCCGATGATGCCGGTCTGTCCCCAGCCGAGTGACAGCTCAATCTGGTCGTTTGCCTTTGACTCGAGGTTGAAGACCACATCCACGGTGCCGTTCTCTTCGTTGGGCTGGATGTCGGGGTTCATGTTCTCGGGGTTGAAATGGCCTGTCTGGGCGATTTCACGCAGGGAGCGCATCACATCGTTCTTTGAGAACAGTTCGCCTGGTTTGACACGCAGGTCGCGGCGCACTACCTTTTCGTAGAGGCGGTCGTTACCGGTGATGACTACTTTGTTAACACGGGCCTGCGGGCCTTCAAACATTCTGAGTTCGAGGTCGATGGAGTCGCCATTGATGTTCTTTTCGATGGGTACGAGCTGGTAGAAGAGGTAACCCTTGTCCATATAGGCGTTTGACACGGCGTCGTCGTCCATGGTGAGTCGCTTGTTGAGCAGCTTCTGGTTGTAGACATCTCCGGGTTTCATGCCGAGGAGGTAGTCGAGCTGGTCGGTGGTGTAGAGGGTGTTCCCGATCCATGAAATGTCGCTGATATAGTATCGCTTGCCCTCTTCGAGGTTGATGAAGACATCCACCTTGTTTTCGTCATACGGCACTACTGAGTCGCTGAGAATCTTGGCGTCGCGGTAGCCAAGCTCGTTGTATTTCTCTATGATGCGGTTGAGGTCGTCATGGTAATCGCTTTCGACGAATTTCTTCTGGCTGAAGAGTTTCCAGATGTTGCTTCCCTCGTTGGTCTTCTTGATCACGCGCTTGAGTTTGCTGTCAGACAGCACCTCGTTGCCGTCGATGTAGATTTTGTGGACCTTCACCTTTGAGTGTTTGTCTACATCGATATGGACAATCATCTCGTTTTTGTGGCTGAGGTCTTCCTGGAGCCAGATTTTCACTGTCGCGTTGCCGAAGCCTTTGTCAGCGAAGTATTTTTCGGTGATCTGTGTGGCCCGGTTGACGATGTTCTGGGTGATCTGGTTGCCTTTCATAAGCTGGAGTCGCTTCTGCAGCTCCTCGCGTTCGCTCTTCTTCATGCCGTCATACTGCACTTCTGAGATTCGGGGCTGGGTGCGCAGGTTGATGACAAGCCATATCTTGTTGCCCGCGATTTTCTCCGCGAGTATCTGGGCCTGGGCGAAAAGGCCCTGGCGCATAAGCCGCTTCACGGCGGTTGTGATGTCATTTCCCGGAATCTCGACCTCGTCGCCGACTTTCAGGCCGGAATAGCCGATGACGATGTAATCCTCGTAATTGTCGGCTCCGGTGACGCGCAGCCCGGCGATTTCGTAACTGGTGGGCAGCCCGGAGTAGACGATGGGGGGATTGTAGATGGTGTCAGTGCGTTCCTGGGCTGAGAGTCCGGGAAAGACCATTGCGAGGAGGAGCAGGAAAAGGGTGAATGACCTGTATCTCATATATGATGGAATGTCAATGTCTGTTTATTTGTCGGTGTCTTCGGCTGCGATTTGCTCGCTTGTCTTGCCGAATCGGCGTTCTCTTTTCTGATAGTTTTTAATTGCAAGCAGGAAGTCTTCTTTGGAGAAGTCGGGCCAGTATTTGTCTGTCACCTCGATTTCAGAATAGGCGATTTCCCACAGCAGGAAGTTGCTGACTCTGAAATCCCCCCCGGTGCGTATGAGCAGGTCGGGATCCTGCTGGGGCAGTGTGGCGGTTGACAGTCTGGCAGAGATTGCGGCCTGGTCTATGTCGGCTGGGTCGAGCCTGCCGGCGGCGACATCTTCGGCAAGAAGCCTGGCGGCACGCGCTATGTCCCATCGTCCGGAATAGCTCAGGGCGAGGTTGAGCACCAGCCCTGTGCAATGTGATGTGGCGTCGAAACATCCCTGGAGACGTCGGCGGGCATCCTCCGGCATACGGTCGAGGTCGCCGATCATCCTCAGCCTGACGTTGTTCTTGATTAGGTCGGGGGTCTCGCGCTGTATGGCTATGCCTATAAGGTGCATGAGCGCGTCCACCTCGGCCTGCGGACGATTCCAGTTCTCGGTCGAGAAGGCATAGAGAGTCAGGCATCCCACCCCGATCCCGGATGCGATTTCGGTGATGCGGCGCACGGTGTTGACCCCTTCGACATGGCCTTCGGAGCGGTCGAGGCCACGTTGTTTTGCCCAACGGCCGTTGCCATCCATTATGATGGCGACGTGGGCCGGGATTCTGTTGCGGTCTATGCTTTCAAGCAGTTTTTCCATTTCAAGTGTCAGTCGACGTAGTGGCAGGTGGCACACCGCTCTCCAAACTCGTAAGTTATAGAGAAAGAGATGTCGGAGTACCAGTCTGTGTTCCTTGCGAAGGAGCTCTGGATCTGATGGAGGTCGCTCAGCGGGCCGTCCATATGGTCGGAGAACACCTTCGTCATTGAAAATTCGAGGGCGAGGTTGAGGCGTGGCTTCGCTTTGTATTTGATGCCGAACGCCATCGGGATGTTGAACCCGGCGTTGGTCTGGCCGGAGCATGTCGACACCGACAGGCCGACACCTGCGGCGAGGTATGGGGTCCAGCGGCGCAGGCGTTTGTAGGTCTCACCGATGCCGTAGGGGAAGAAATTGAACTCGATTCTTTCCTGAAGCTCGATGACTGTGGCCTTGAAGTCGTAGCTCGCGAAGCCGGGGAACACATCATCCATCCCTTTTGTGTCACCGCTTATGGTCAGCACGTTGGCCACTGTGCGCAGGCTCCATCTCACGTCGGGGAGATAGTGGAATGTGAGCCCTCCGGCTACTCCGGGGTGGGAGAGAATGCTGGATGACGCGTCGCCGAGGTAGCCTGACACACCAATCTGGCCGCCCATATCGAATTTGTAGGTCGATTCCTGGGCGTGTAGTCTGCCGGCGATTGCGCAGCAGAGCAGGATTGGCAGGATGATGGTCAGACGTTTCATCGGTTGTGTTAGTTGGCGGGGGGAGAGGGTGTTATTGGAGAGGTTTCATTCTGAGGTGGTTGACAACGCCGCTCCAGTAGGTCTGGCGCAGTGTGCCTCCTGTGTCATATCCTCCGAAGAGATAGAGGTAGGGACATTCCCAAGATGTTATGGGGGTGATTGCCAATGGGGTGGCGTCGCTCGCGTCAAGAGTCTTGTCAAAAACCAGCAGCGACGCGCCTGTGGTGAACGGCATATATTCGGGCAACTGCAGGGTCTCGGACCCTTTCTGCCAGTTGACACCCATGTCGCGGGAAATCCACACGTCGCCGACAGGCTTGAGCCCCATTCCGCCGAAGGCTAACAGCACTTCGCGCTGGCTTACGCGCCAGCTGATGGTATCGGTCTCAGCCACAGTGTATTTCGCCAGGGTGTAGCCTGACGCAGCCGGCAGGCGGTCGCTAAGCTCGGCCCATTGCTTGCCGTCGAAGCCCCAGGTGGAGCCGGTTAATGACCCGGAAGCTGTTTTGCCTCCGGTGATGACAATCTGGGGCAGGGTGGCCCACTTTGTGGTGAATTGGGCTGCTCCTGATGATGCCTCAACAGGGAATGTCGCTGGCACAGGCTGTCCGGCCTGAGGCCATGCCGATGAGGGATAGGCGGCGAAAGAATGAGAGCCTGCGTTTTCCTTTATGCCGATGATTGCGTTGTCGTATGCGGCGGTGATGTTTGCCCAGCTGGTGTCGACAATTTTGAATGAGCGGCCTCCATCATTGCTTTGGTGGAGGTTGCCGTAACTGTCGGTCACATACAGGTCTCCTTGCTCTGTGGCGGTGAAGCTTTCAACGTTGAGGAGGTTGCCGTATGAGGGGGTGTTGACATCGACGAAGGAGGGGGAGATGACTCCTGGCTCCCAGTTGCCGCCACCGCTTTTGGCGTTGGGAATGAATGTAGAGATGCCGGCGTCGCCGTCGGGCGCGGTGCTGAGCATTATGGCCTTGTCGCCTGATTTCACCGTCTTGCTGCGGGTCATCCCGGCCACTCCACGGAGGACACCGGCCTGAAGCTCGTCCCAGTACAGCGAGTCTGCCACGACTGATGACACATTGAGGCGGATTTCATAATCCCTTTCGTGGAGGCCGTCGGCAGACACCAGGTGGAGTGTCACAGGGCCGTTGGTGAAGTCGATTTTTTCATCGGGAGTGGTGAGGTAATCCACCACGGATGCTTCCTTCTCCTCGTCGCCGTTTATGCGGAGCTCGGCCACGGAGCAAGCGTCGCTGGAGATGCTCACGGCTATGGCGTCGACATTTGTCCCGTATGGCAGCGGCGAAGCGTTGAAAATCTTTCCGGCCACGAGGTCAATGGAGAAATACACGGAGTCGAGGTTGTTCAGTACGGTCTGGTCGGCTTTGAGCGAGAAAGCCGTGACGGCAGTGCCGGAGAGGTCCTGCGGATCCGTGCCCCAGGTCTCGCTTGAGTTGCAACCCGTGACAAAAGAGCCTAACGCGGCGAGCAACGCAAGCGGGAAATATGAAAGGAAGCCTTTTTTCATCTTAGTAAATATAACGACGATGGGGCAACCGGGAAACGCGCCCGGTAACCCGCAACATTTCAAGCTGCAAAGTTAGCAACATTTTTGGAAACTCTGGTTGAAACGCACCGCAAAATTAACCCATACGTTTAAATAACCCAACACCCCAGGTCGGCTTTAAGTAATTTTTCAAAAACTTTCACCCTTGCTAACATTGCGGCCTTTTATGCTTGATTTTCTGCCCAGGCGTTGACAGCCAGGGGATAAGCAGAGGATTGACGGCTGCTGTTAATGAATGTTATCAAGGGTTTGCCGCGTCAATTCGGCCATATAAAAATAAGTCCGGCAAAATGACGCTAACGAAGTTTAATCCCGGACAAAAAGATTGTTTAATCCCGGAAATGCCATCAAAGTGTGTAAAATAAAGTTAAAACAAGGCTATTTTGTGGGCCTGAACCATTGCAGTGTTTGAAATAAACCCTACCTTTGCAATGTGTTTTTCATGGTATTAGATTTAAGGTTAACTAAGATTGGTTGTCGGGAGACAATCAATTTTTTTTGTCTTTGCCAAATCTGAATAGATTCAAATTGCTGTAAACAAGCTTGTTATCTTTGTGATTCCTTCCGCTGTTGTCGCCATATGGCGCGTTCTTCTGCCGGAAGTCTCTCAATGGCATAAGACAGGGTGGTGGCTGACAATAGTGAAATATGGGTGGAAAGAAATGTTTTCATTGCATCGATCTCTTTCTTGCCGACCTCGCGCAGCACCCAGCCCACAGCCTTGCGCATCAGCGGGTGGGGGTCAGTTACGAGGAGCCTGCATATCTCGAGCGCGAGGACTATGTCGCGGTCTCTCATTATCGGTCTCAATGTGGAGACAACCGACGCGCGTCGTTTCCATAGGTTTTCGTCCAGGGCCAGGTGCCTGATTGTGTCGTGATGGCGTCCGGCCCGTAACTCCTCGCCGAGTATGTATGGGGCCGAGAGGTCGACGAGATCCCAGTTGTTAGCCCTTGTCAGGTTGTCGAGATAAAAGTTTGTGGTCTCCTCCGGGTGTTTGTGGTATCTGGCTACCAGCGCGAGAAAACCGCCGAGGCGATATTCGTGGACGGGGTGTTTCACCATCGTCCCTATCGCATCCAGCGGCGCGAGGGCGTATTTCCTGGAGATGGCCCTGTTGGCCGGCACGGAGAGTCCGATGAACCGGTCTCCGTGGCCGTATTCGCCTTCGCCGGTCTTGAAGAACCGTGACAATATTTCTGCTTTTTCTGGATTGGCAGCGGCGGCAAGCTGGGCTTGCCAGTTTTCTGTGGTCTGTTGCATGGGCGGTGAGGTGATGTGCCGGCGCGGGAGGTCGCGCTGATGTCTGTCGCCTGCAAAGGTACGGAAAAACCGTCGCATTTCCAATCAGGAGAGCCGAGTCTTGTGTCAGACCTCGGACGGGTCGGTGTTCCAGATGAAAGATCTGCGCATAATGAGGCCGATGAGGATTGTGGCTGCCATTATGATGCCGTTTAGGAAAAACGGGAAGTCGACGCTCCGGTCGTGGAAAATGAACTCAAAAAACTCCACCACGAATGGTGCTATCGCGATGGCGATATAGTTGCCTGTCAGGACGATTGAGAGGAATCTGGTGTCTGATTTCTGGTCGGGGGCGATGCGTGTGGTCTTGTTGTATATGACCGGCTGCATTATGCCGTAGCCGAAGCCTATTAGCAATACTCCTATTATGTATGAGGCGTATGTGTGCATGATTCCCAGCATGAATATGCCGATGGCTGATATGCCCAGGGCGACGAACGGGCTTGTACGGCCACAGCGATGGAGAAACCAAGGCAGTATGAAGCCTCCGGTCGTGGCTGTGACATAGAACATCGCCGAGGCCACGCCGACATCGCGGGTGCCGAATCCGTAATGCTTCATCGTGAATGGCAGGTAGTAGGAGAAGACGATCACGCAATAGGTGATTGTCAGGTAGAGGGCCACAAGTCCGGCGAGGGTTTTAAGCGGGAGCTTCCCTTTGGCTTTGGATGAGGCAGAGTCTGTCGTGTCTGACCTGGGCGCTGTCTGGGGCGGCTTGTTGTCTTGAGGCGTCGCCGCGATGTGGTGGCGGCTTACGAACCGGTTGGTCATGTAAGGCATCAAGGCCAGCGGGATAAGCGGGATGAGATAGACGGCGAAGCAGGCATGCCAACCGTAATCAGCCATCCAGCCCACAAACAGTGTGGCGAGGATGACCATCCCGTTGGAGACCCCTGACTCCATGCCAAGCGCGCGGAACCTGGCCCTGCCATACAGATGCTCGGCAATTAGCCCGGCGGCAATCGGGATGACCAGTCCGCATCCCACGCCGAGCAGGCAGCTGATCAGGATAAGCGCCGACATTGATTCGGCGAAGAAATACAGCACGGCCGAGAGGGTGAATATGGCAAGTCCGGCCGACAGCACCCAGGTCTGGTTGCGCGTACTGGCAAGCTTGCCCGAGAAGATGATGAACGGAATTATAATAAGGTTGGGCAGCACAGACAGCAGTTGTATCTGTAGCTGGGTCGTGTCGGGAAACACATCGTCAAGTTTCCCCATTATGGGGGATATCGCCAATCCGGGCAGGTTTACTGTCAACGATACCGACAGGATGGAAATCAAAGTAATAAGTGGCAACTTTCCGTCGCCGGAGGAGACATATTTCATTTCCCGCGTTGTTAAGTTTCATATATGTTCACATTAATTTAAACATATATGAAGCAAAATAGGTTCTTGTGTATCTGGAGCTTTGGGGGAGATGCGACGACCATTTTATGCCCTTGCCCGCAAGATGTCCTGTGAAATAGGACGCTGGTTTCAATCTTTGGCATAAAAATATGTGATTGTCATTGAAATTAGGTAATTTTGCAGGCTAATTTATCCTAATCGCGAAAATGATGATACATGAGAGGCTGGTGCTGTTGTTGCTCCTTGTCTGCGGATGCTTGACACGCGCTTGCGCCGAAGGCGTTCTGGAAGACAAGACGGTTGTGCTGCTCGGTGACTCCAACACCTGGATCGGCGGGGAGGACTGCGACAATCCCCGGGGATGGAACTGCTGGTTCGCCAGGGAGATGAAGCCCCGGAGCATACGCAGCTACGCCCGCAGCGGGGCAACCTGGAGCCACACCCGGCGCACTGTCAGGAATCCCGGCGAGTACTCCGAGGTGATAACAGATGACAATGTCATATACAACCAGGTGGTCAGGCTTGTTGAGGCGGTCGACAGCAGCCTGCAGCAAGAGCCAGACCTGATAATGATTTCGGCGGGGACTAATGACGCGTGGTTTCCCCACCTGCGTCCCGAGGAATTCAGCCTCACTGCCCGGGAGACCCTCGGACGCGATGTGGGAGAGATTCTCTCCCTCCCTCCCGGAAAGGTCCTCTCGCTGGGAGATGCCGTCAGGTATGATCTGCTTATCCTGCAGGGCCGATTCCCCTCGGCGCGTGTCGTAGTCATGACCCCGTTGCAGTCAATCAGGATTTCCAGTGAGATGCTGGCCGATGTTAGTGGCATCATAGATGAAGTGGCCTCAGCCACCGGGGCGGTTGTGATCCGTCAGGATTTGTTGTGTCCCGTCGACAGCGAGCGGGAGATGACCCGCCGCAGGCTCACCACCGATGGCACACACACCTCGGAGGAGGGCGCGCGCCGAAACTCATCCGTCATAGCTGACTGCGTTAACGACATATACAACCCGTCGGCGGCTCAGGCCACCGACATATTGAAATAGAAGTAGATAACAATGGTTTTCTCCGACCTGTTTTTCCTTTTTGTTTTTCTCCCGGCTTTCATACTGCTGTACAGGCTGGGCGGATGGCTTGACGACAGGCATTCGCCTGACCAGCTCAACCCGTCGCATTGCTGGCGCAACGCCGTTCTGGTGGTGTTCTCGCTCCTGTTCTACGCGTGGGGCGAGCCTGTCTATGTTTTGCTGATGATAGTCACAGTGCTGCTCAATTACCTGTCGGCTTTGTGGATGGTCAGAAGCGTGTCGACCCGCAAAATCGCCCTTGTGACGGGGCTGGTGATGAACCTGCTAATACTCGGTTCATTCAAATATCTCGGATTTTTTGCCTGCACCCTTAATAGTCTCGGGCTGGAAGTGCCTGTCCCTGAGATAAGTCTCCCGATAGGTATCAGCTTCTATATCTTCCAGTCGGTGTCGTATCTGGTGGATGTCTACAGGTCAGACGCGCCTGCCCAGCGCCGTTACGCCGACCTGCTGCTGTACATATCCATGTTTCCACAGCTCATCGCTGGGCCGATTGTGCGTTACGACACCATCGCCCGCGAAATCAATTCGCGCAACGCTTCGGCTGAAGACATATATGACGGGGTGTTCAGGTTTCTCATCGGACTGGGCAAAAAGGTGATACTCGCCAACCAGTTCTCTGAGATTTCCGACCGGTTTCTTGTCGACGGTCTCGGGTCGCTTTCCACCGGAGGTGCCTGGGTCGGCATCCTGGCCTTCACGTTCCAGATTTATTTCGACTTCTCGGGATATTCCGACATGGCAATCGGTATCGGACGCTGTCTCGGATTCCATTTCAAGGAGAACTTCAACCATCCGTATTGCTGCGACACGATAACCGACTTCTGGCGCAGGTGGCATATGTCGCTCGGGAGCTTCTTCCGCGACTATGTCTACATACCGCTGGGTGGAAACCGCCGCCGCCAGTGGTTCAACATACTCGTGGTATGGTTCCTGACCGGCATGTGGCACGGGGCAAGCTGGAATTTCATAATCTGGGGACTCTATTTCGGCCTGATAATAATGGTGGAGAAATTCACCATCATCCCTTGGAAAGACCGTATCCCCAGGCCATTGCTGCATGTCTACGCACTGTTGATAGTGGTGCTTGGCTGGGGCATCTTCTATTTTGACGACATGGGGGCGCTGGCCACATTCTTCCAGGCGATATTCGGGGCATCCGACCATCCGACCGACTTCACTGTCGAAGGGGCTTTGTTTGACAACTTCTGGCTGTGGATCACGGCAATCCTTTTCTGCATGCCGGTGCGCAGGTGGGTCTCCTCAGTGCCCGAAAGGCTCATGCCGGGCCATATGGGAATCGTCGGCAACATCACGCTGCTTTCACGCCTGGTCGTGGCCACGGTGATTCTTGTCATCAGCGTAGCGCTGCTGATCGGGGCCACCAACAATGCTTTCCTTTACACCAGATTCTAACCATCAACAATCCGTCACGCGATGAAACGCGCCTATATATTCCTCACTTTGATCGGGGGCCTGTTCCTCGGCCTGGCCATCATTTTCATGTTTTTCCCGCGTCCATCATTCTCAGAGGTGGAACGCCGCGAGTTGAAGGAGTTTCCTGAATTCAGTTTCAGCAGGCTTTTTGACGGTAGCTTCACGTCGGATGTCTCCTCTTGGTTCAGCGACAGTCAGCCATTCCGAGATGATTTTATGACTCTGAGCATGACCATAAAGAAAGGTATGGCCCTGCAACGCGGAGAGGGCGATGACCAGTTCGTGTTCCATCAGACCGGTGATGTCGGGGCCGACCTCATGCCCGGCGGTATGGATGAGGCTGACAAGAAAGCCGCCGATGCCCTCAGGGAGCAGGCCGACCGGGAGATTCCCGAGGGGGACATATCGGCTGCCGACGGAGAGGAGTCGAAGATGTCGAAGTCAGGCATACTGATTGTCGGTAGCGGCGACAAAGTGAGGGCGCTGATGAACTTCGGCGGCTCGCCGGCCTCTGGCAATCCCTATGTGGCGATGGTGAACGCCTACCACCAGGCTCTCGGTCCGAGGGTTAAGGTCTATTCGATGGTGGTCCCCATCGCCATGGAGTTTTACTGCCCTGAAGAGGCGCGCAAGCGCCCCGGGCTTTACAAATCACAGCTTCCGACCATAAAGCATATATATTCGTCGCTGTCGCCGGAAGTCCACGCTGTCAACGCCTACACCGCCCTCTCAGACCATGTGCATGAAGACATATACCTGCGCACCGACCATCATTGGGCTCCCCTCGGGGCATATTACGCCGCATGTGAGTTCGCCCGCGTGGCCGGAGTGCATGTCCCGCAGCTGTCTGAGTTCGACGAGAATGTCATCCACCGGTTCATCGGCTCGATGTATGGCTATTCCAAGGACATCTCGGTGAAAAACGCGCCCGAGGATTTCGTGTACCATACCCCAAAGGACAAGTCATACACCACCACGTTCACGGTGATGGATGTCGACAAGGATTTCCGCGTCGTGGGGGAGGGGCGGCCTTTCAAGACCCAGTTCTTCAAGAAATTCAAGGATGGCAGCGGCAATGCCTATCTCACATTCATGGGGAGTGACTTCCTGATTGCCAAAGTCGAGACCGGGGTCAAGAACGGGCGGAAGCTCGCCATACTCAAAGACAGCTATGGCAACGCCGTGCCGGGCTATCTGTTCGGGTCATTCGAGGAGGTGCATGTGCTTGACTTCCGTTACTTCCCCCACAATATCGTCGATTACTGCCGCCGCAACGGCATCACCGACTTCCTCTTTGTCAACAACATATTCAACGCCTGCAGTTCGGGTGTCGCAGCCCGGTCAAAGGCCCTGTTGACCCGCAAAGACTCATCATTCTCTCTCCCCGCCAAGAAAAACGAAGCACCCGCCGCAACTGAAGCCCCGGTAGAGGATACGCAGGCTGAAGAGGCGGAGGATGGTCAAACTTCTGTGGTAGCCACTGAAGCAGAGGAGGAAGAAGAGGAGGAAGAAGATGATGACGGAAAGTCTGTTGGAGAGATGGCCAAAAAGTAATCAGGAGGTGATGCCCGGTTTTTTATTTCAGGCGTGAACCGATATGCGAGCTGACATATGTGATTATGTCATCCGGATTCTCGCAGCCAACCACATACTTGTCTCCGTTTTTCATCCTGACAAGGAAACAATCGGAAGATTTGCCATAAAAAGCATAATAGCGGCCTATGTCTCCTTCCTTGAATATTCCCCAATACCCCATGAAGCCGCCAGACGCGAATATCCTGATCGCGCCCATCGTGGGCCTGAACAACTCAACGCTTTCTACATCCCGCAGCGTAATTTTTTTGCGTCTCAGCAGGCTTCCCAATATGATATTGTCTTTGTCGACCTCAACATATGCAGGGCCATACAATAAGCCGCCGACAATCAATGTCAGGTATATGGCCAGCAATATGAAAAAGGCGCGCTCGTCACGGACTGTGGCTATGCAGCCCGCGAAAAGCAGGCAGTATACCACGACTGTCACCGCCGTCGCGAAGCGGCTGTATCTGATTCTCGATTTCATAAAGTAACGGTTTGGTTTGCCTTATGCAAAGATACGAATAAAACCCCTGTTGACGGCATGTCTTCAGGGGTCATTTTTATTTTGGGCAAAGGGGTTAGTCCTATTTTGGCTTATGGGGTCAAACCAACCTGGCCGCAGGGGGCATCCGCGCCTGGGTTTTCCAGCTGCGTCTGTCTTTGCTATTATGCTATTAATAAAGTTTCTGAGTTGTAAAGCCTCTAATGTCGAGAAATTTAGCTAACTTTGCAGTATTATGGGTGATTATACGCCAACCTCGCCAAAGAGCACTAAGAACGGGCTGTTTATTACAGTGGTGGTCATTGTTTTTCTGTTTTTCGCACAGAAGGGCTATGGGAGTCAACATGCGTTTTCTGAGGTTCTGCGTATTGACAACTCGACGGGGCTCAGTAGTCAGAAGGTGTATTCGCTTGCTGAAGATGCGTCAGGAGCTATCTGGATAAGTACCAAGTCGGGGGTTGACAGGTATAATGGTAGGATTCTTAAGAATTACTCTCTTGAAGGCGATTCGTTCTATGGCGATAGAGCCGGTCGCATTATTCGGCTGTATCACAATGAAGGCGATTTGTATGCCTACGAAAGTACGGGCAAAATTCACAAATATTCACCCGTATATGACTCGTTTATATTGACGAGCAATCTTTCCGACCTAAGTCATAGCGATGTTGTGCTCAACAAAATGCTGGTGAGCAGTGACGACAGTATATTGTATGCAACCAATGACGGCCTGTTCAAATACGTGTCAGATAAGGATTATCGCCCCATTCTGCCCGGTTCGGCTGTCAACGACATTATTATTGCAAAGGGCTATTTGTTTGCAGCTACTTCATCGGGCTTAAAATTCATGCGCAACGACCATGCGGTCAAAGATGTCGGGCTGCTTAAAGATACCAATATACAGAGTCTGTATTTCGATGAAGCAAGCGATGCCTTGTATATCGGGGCTTTTAACAAGGGCTTATATATGCTGAATTTGTCGGATTTCAGCGTTGCCCAGATACATACCACAAACAGCCTGTTACAGAAACCAATCCGCTCGATTGTCAAACTGAGCCCGGAACGGCTTGCCATAGGCATTGACGGTAGCGGTGTTCTGGCTTATAATGCAAAGGACAACTCACTCACCACGTTTGTCAACACGGAGCTCGCACCTGAATTTTCATTTACCGGCAACGGCATATATGCCCTATTGAATGACGGCAACGGCAATCTGTGGATCGGCAGTTATACCGGAGGGGTGACAATGGTGAGTCTGTCACAGTCGCCCGTACAGATAATTACACATATCAAAGACAATCCCAATTCTCTTGTCAACAACAATGTGAATTATGTCATAGAGTCGTCAGACGGGAACATCTGGTATGCAACTGACCGTGGAATAAGTATTTACAATCCCCGTACCGGAATCTGGAGAAATTCATTATCCGGAATAGTCGTTGTGTCGCTGTGTGAGGACGGCAACGGAAATGTACTGGCCGGTTGTTATGGCGACGGCGTATACCGTATGGATTTGTCGGGAAACATCAAGGGGCACTGGACACAAAGCGATGGAGCCTTGTCATCGAACTATATCTTCGCAATACAGACTGATTGTCATGGCAAGATATGGGTCGGCTCTCCTCACGGCTGCCTCGTAGCCCTTAATAGCGACGGCTCGTTATATCATAGGTTTGAGATAGACGGCGTTATGTCAATCAGTGTCGTTGACGAGAAGCGTATAGGTGTCGCTACCGGCAACGGATTTTATATCATCGATGCCGACACGAACAGCTATAACTGGTACGCCAATTTTCAAGAGCAGTCAGAGCACGACGTAAGTGCATATATAATCCCGATGATGTTCACAAAAGGTACCACAGTATGG
The DNA here is from genome assembly GCA_910575615.1 of Bacteroidales bacterium. Lineage (GTDB taxonomy): Bacteria > Bacteroidota > Bacteroidia > Bacteroidales > Muribaculaceae > UBA7173. The sequence continues at coordinate 40,241 of CAJTEX010000022.1, forward strand.
CTTGGAACCGAAGGTGGTGGTCTTAACCTGTATGATTATAAGAACAGGAAAATCATACGCGAGATAAAAATGTCAGACGGATTGCCCTCAAATGATATATACGGCCTTGTGCATGATGACAAGGGACGCCTTTGGGCAAGTACAGGCAACGGCCTCGCAATCATAGGCGATTCAACAGTTTCCAGTCTTAACTTTATCAACGGAATTGCCAGAGAATATAACAAGTCCTCTATTTTAAGGACATCTAACGGTGATTTGATTTTCGGCAGTACGGCAGGCGCAGTCAGGCTGTCGCCCGACAAAATCAGTGTAGCTGAATACTCCGCACCATTGAGAATATCCCGATTCACTATTGACGGCATCAGCGAAAAGGAGTCTGCCAAGATTATACCGGAGCTTTTTGAGATGTTGCAAAATCGGGATATAGTGCTCAGTGCCAGTCATAACTCGTTTGATGTTGATTTTGAGGCAATAAACATAGACTATCGCAATGACATCGCTTATCAGTATATCCTTGAAGGGTATGACCACGATTGGAGCGAAATGACCATGGACGGTACCGCCCGCTTCCGGAATGTGCCGCCGGGCAATTATACCCTAAAAATAAAAGCGTTGTGTAAAAGCGACGGACGAGTCATAGATGAAACCTCTATTGACATCACTGTCGAAGAACCGTGGTGGAATACAATATGGGCCAGAATATGCTATCTGGCTATAATAGCCTTTATTATATATTTTATAATTAGGTATAAATGGTATCAGTTGCGAAAAGAGCATGACGAAGACAAAATCAGATTTTTCATCAATACAGCCCACGACATCCGCACTCCGTTGTCATTGGTCATGTCGCCCATTGAAGAGCTGAAGACACAGGACGGCCTTTCCGAAAAGGCTAAATATCTGCTCGATGTGGCGGGCGCAAATATACGAAAGCTTAATGCTGTCACCGCTCAGCTGCTCGATTTTGAAAAGATTGATTCGAGAAAAGCAAAGGTCAACATCGAGCCGATCAATCTTAATTATCTATTGTCGGAGGAACTGAGTTGTTTCAATAATGTAGGTGAAAAACGCGGCATCACGCTTCACCTGAATGTCCCTGATGAACAGGTAGTGATTTCAGCCGACAGACACCTACTGGAACTTATGCTTGACAACCTTATGTCGAATGCCTGTAAATATACCAATCAAGGTGGCAAAGTAGAAGTATCTCTGACCGCAAACAAATCAAAGGCCATTATCAAGATAGCCGATAACGGAATTGGCATACCTGAAAAAGAGCAGAAAAACATATTCACCAATGTTTACAGGGCTGAGAATGCGAGAGCATCACAAGAAACGGGCAACGGATTTGGTCTGCTTCAAGTTAATCGTATCGTGGAAATGCTCAACGGCAACATTGGCTTTTCATCCAAGGAGAATGCAGGAACCACATTTACAATCTCGTTCAAGCGTATCTACGACGAGCCTGTCATTCACTGGAATCCCAATAATCTTAATGAGGCGTTGAATGAAATACGCATACCTTCTCCCGTAATATCCGCAATCACCGAAAATAAAGACGAGACATTGCTGATAGTTGAGGACAACGATGATCTCAGGAATTATCTGACGGCAACATTCTCGGCTGAATACAATGTCGTCTCAACCATTTCGGCTGAGGATGCCCTTAGGTTTTTGGAAAATCACTATCCGGATATTATCATCTCAGATGTGATGATGCCTGGTATTCAAGGTGACGAACTGTGCAGTATGATCAAGAACAATCCTGACACTGCCGGTATTCCGGTCATTCTGCTTACTGCGAAAACCACTCACGACGCGATAGTGAACGGAATTGAGAAAGGTGCCGACGACTATATCGCCAAGCCGTTCAGCCTTGACATCCTCAAAAGCAAAGTCAGAGGTATGCTCCACAACCGCAAGCGTATCCGCGAGTATCTGATGAGGCTCGCACTGATGAGAGCCGAGGGTGACGCATCCGAAGTGAAGACAATCACACCGACCGTCGAGGAACCGGCACTGACCGAAGGCAATCGTACAAGTGAAATGCCGGCATCTGATAAGGCATTTGTCGATAAGGCAGTTGATATAATTATCGCAAATATGTCAAATCCTGAGTTTGACATCGAACAGTTGTGCCGAGAGATGGCAATGAGCAGAACGCTGTTCTTTGGTCGCCTGAAGTCATTAACAGGAAAGGCTCCTCAGGAATTTATCCGTATCCTGAAACTTGAACGAGCCGCTGAACTACTTAAGCAAAAGACACCTGTAACAGAAGTGGCAGTGGTGACAGGCTTTGCAAATTCCAAGTATTTCAGCACTGTCTTCAAGAAGCATTTCGGGGTATCTCCAAGTAAATTCTGTGGGCAGAATTGAACGAGGTTTGATTTGTTTATACTTGATTTTCTGAACGATATCATAATATGTCAGAAAATGAACCTCAAAATGTCAGCAATCAAACCCTGATATAAATGAACGGAGGTAAATTTGCACAACCCGTATAAGTTCTATATGGGGGCAAATAAACCAACCAACATCATGTTCATATCTAATATCAGACATTTGTTCATTTCTGTGTTCGCGGTAGCGGCCTTAACGGGGTGTGGCGGCTCGGAAAATGAACCGACACCAACACCGCCAGTAGTTGAACCTGTCGATGATGTGGTGTTCTTTGACGATTTTGATTCATTCAATTCCGCTTACTGGTCAAAAGAGACACACGAAGCCGGATGGACAAATCAAGAGTTACAATCCTATAGTACCAGTCAGGTCAAGGTCGGCAAGGACGAAGGTAAGACTGTACTAATTCTTACAGCCAAGCGCACCGGCAACAAGGTGGTGTCCGGTCGCGTGAACACCAAGAACAAGAAGTATTTCAAGTATGGAAAGGTTGAAGCAAGTATAAAACTGCCTGAGACCGCAAATGGACTATGGCCCGCGTTCTGGATGATGGGCAACAATAAGCAGGAGTGGCCTGCCTGTGGTGAAATAGACATAATGGAGATGGGAGATGCCCAAGGTATCGCCGACGGGACAAGTACCACGCGAGTAAATACCGCGCTCCATTATGGCCCTGATGTTGCCGGACATGAACAGCAATATTTCGCCGGAGATGCCGGTTCAAATTTACAGGACGGCAAATATCACACATATACGCTTACTTGGAATGAAAATAAGATTGATGTTTCTGTAGATGATGTCAAATTTCATAGTTTTGATATTACAGGTAATCCGTATTTTCACAATGACTTTTATATTCTGTTTAACCTTGCTGTTGGCGGATCATTCACCGGTATCTATGACATCGAAGGCTTAACAGCTTTAAAGGATGGCCAGACGACATCAATGTATATCGACTGGATAAAGGTAACCACAACAAACTAATCAATACACATGAAACAGAGAACTTTAACAAACAAGCTCCTGTGCGGTTTCCTGCTTGTCGGAGCGGTATCCTTTGCTATGCCGCTTCAGTCATTTGCAGAACCCAGCGCAGCTGAGGCATCGCCATCTCAGAAGATAAAGGTGACCGGTGTCGTTGAAGATGCCGAAGGTCCCGTTATCGGCGCCTCAGTAATTGAGAAAGGAACCAGCAATGGAACAGCTACCGATCTTGACGGTAACTTTACGCTGATGGTATCACCAAATGCAACACTGAAAATCAGCTATGTCGGCAGTGGCCCGGTTGAAGTCAAGGCGACAGAGACTCCTATGAAAATCACCTTGGAGCAGAGTACGCAGATGCTCAGCGAAGTGGTGGTCACTGCTCTTGGAATCAAGCGCGACCGAAAGGCACTCGGTTACGGTCTTGACGAAGTAAAAGGTGATGCCTTTGAAAAAGCCAAAGAAACTAACGTCATCAACTCTATGGCAGGTCGTGTGGCCGGTCTCGTTGTAAGCCAGACCGCAGGTGGTCCTTCCGGATCAACCCGCGTAATTCTGCGTGGTAGTACTGAAATGACCGGTAATAACCAGCCATTATATGTTGTCGATGGTGTGCCTCTTGACAATACAAACTTCGGCAGCGCAGGAACATCAGGCGGATACGACCTTGGTGACGGTATCTCAAGCATCAATCCAGATGATATAGAAAGCATGTCGGTACTTAAAGGTCCGGCCGCTTCCGCTCTATATGGTAGCCGTGCCAGCCACGGTGTGATTCTCATCACAACTAAGAAAGCCGGTAAAGAAAAATATTCGGTAGAGTATAATGGAACACTGACATTTGACAAACAGCTCTCTAAATGGGATAACGTACAGCAGATCTACGGTATGGGCAGCAACGGCACATACAGTATCGACGCAGTTTCAAATACCAATAAGAGCTGGGGACCGAAAGCAGACGGAAGCAACGTCCTTCGCTACTTTGACGGCGTGGAGCGTCCATATCTTATAATACCTGACAATACCTCCGGATTCTTCAGAACCGGTCTTACCGCAAACAACACGGTTACAGTCTCATCCAATTCAGGCAATACAGGCATTCGCTTCACACTGACCGATATGCGCAACAAGGATATTGTCCCCAAGACTCACATGAGCCGTGACATTTTCAATCTGCGTGCCAATACATCTATGGGGAAGGTTGACCTTGACTTTACCGTAAACTATACCCACGAAAATGTAAAGAATCGTCCTGCTCTTGGCGACAGTAAGTCTAACGTCGGCAAGAACCTAATGACCCTTGCAACCACCTACGACCAGCGTTGGTTGCGCACATATCAGGATGCTAACGGAGAGTATTCCAACTGGAACGGTATGGACCCCTATAATGTAAACCCCTATTGGGACGTCTACAAGAATTCCAATGATTCAAAGAAGGACCTGTTTCGTTTACACGCATCTGCTATTTATAATGTAACATCACACCTCAAAATCAAAGGAACAGCGGGAGCTGAACTCAACTGGTTTAATTTCAATGATTTCAAGGCTCCGACAACTCCCGGCTATGAGTCAGGTTACTTACAGCAGAGCCAGTTCAAAAACCAGATGTATAACTTTGAACTCATAGCGACCTATAACAACCGCTGGGGTGACTTTGACTTCACAGGAACTGCCGGTGGAAACATCTATAAGGTCGATAACCGTACAAATATAACCACAGCCCAAGAAATGCAGATTAGGGATGTGGTTGCCCTTATGAGCTTCAACGAGACAAGCCTTCAGGAAAACAGCTACCGCAAGCAGATTAACTCGCTGTTCGCGGCTGTCAATCTCGGATGGAAAAACCTGTTATATCTTGACGCTACTATCCGTGGTGATAAATCGTCGACTCTGCCTACTGGAAATAACACCTATATTTACCCCTCGGTGTCGGGTAGCTTTGTGTTCTCTGAACTGATCAAGCGTGGTGACATTCTGCCATACGGTAAAGTTCGCCTGTCATTCGCACAGGTTGGTAGTGATACAGATCCCTATCAGTTAGGACTGGTATATACAAAATCAAAATTCACATATCCCGGTTACACCATCGGCTTTATTGACAATACCACTACCCCCAATAAGAACCTCAAACCTACCCGGACCAACTCATTTGAAGTGGGTTTTGAAACAAAGTTCCTCAACAACCGTATCGGTCTTGACTTCACATATTACAATCAGATAAGTAAAGACCAGATTATGGGCATGGCAAGTAGCTGGGCCACAGGATACCCCTATCGTCTTATCAATGCCGGTGAAATCCAAAACCAAGGTATCGAAATCGCACTTAACACACGTCCCATTATCATAGGCGATTTCTCTTGGGATTTGGGTATCAACTTCTCTAAGAACAACAATAAAGTGCGTAAGCTTGTAGACGGCATGGATATGTTTGAACTTGAAAAGGCTTCATGGCTTGATGTCCAGGTCGCTGCAAAGGTTGGTGAGAACTTCGGTTCTATCGTGGGCCCCGATTTCCAGAGAAACGAAAACGGAGATATTCTTATTGACCCAGCAACCGGTTTGCCGATGTACGACAAGAGCAATCACGTTCTTGGAAATGCATCTTGGGACTGGACAGGTGGTCTGAGCACAACATTCCATTACAAGAATTTCGGGCTTACCGCACTTTTTGATGTAAAGGTTGGAGCTGATCTGTATTCTATGTCGGCACGTGCTGCTCACGAATCAGGCAAAAGCCTTGCAACACTGGCCGGACGAGAAGAATGGTATAAGTCGGAAGAAGAGCGTCAGGCAGCAGGTATTGCAAAAGGAGCCTCGACATGGACTCCAACCGGCGGTTTTGTCGCACCCGGTGTGATTGACAACGGCGACGGCACATATCGTCCCAATGACATAAAGGTCAACCCCGAAGACTATTGGATGAGTGTTTGCCGCAATGCCCCTTCGATGTTCATCTATGACAATTCTTACATAAAGTGTCGTGAAATCACACTTACCTATCAATTCCCGAAGAAATGGCTCGGTAAGGTGGTGCAGGATATGTCCATTTCATTTGTGACACGAAACCCGTTCATCGTATGGAAGAACATTCCTGACATCGATCCAGACTCCAACTACAACAACACAACCGGTATGGGTCTTGAATATGGTTCGTTGCCTTCACGCAAAAGCTATGGTTTCAACCTGTATGTTAAATTTTAAACGTAAGATTACCAATGAAACTACATAAGATATTCACCCCTGTTTTGGCGGCTCTTGCGCTCATTGCAGGTTCATGTAGCGACAGCTATATGGAGGATTTGAACACAGACCCTTCAAAAGCCAACAGCATTGATCCCAATGCCCAGCTGACCACAGCCCAGCTCCAGACCTACGGCGATCTGGGTATGGTGGAAATCTATCGCAACTACCATTATGCTTTCTCTCAGATGCTGATGGGTTGCTGGAATACAACCAACTATGGCGGCCGCCACACAATCGACAACAACGAAATGTGCCGCATCTGGACCTCGCTATACCCAAATGCCATAAAGGATCTTACCGATGGCATTCACAACAGTGAGGAAGAGGGCTTGACAAACGTAAATGCCGCCCTGCGCATATATCGAGTATATATGATGTCGCTCATTACCGATGTGTATGGCGACGCGCCCTTCAGTGAGGCCGGTCTCGGTTATATTGCCGAGAAATTCAACCCCCGATACGACACTCAGGAAGAAATCTACGCAGCTTTCTTCAATGAACTCACCGATGCCTGCGGCGCTCTGTCATTGTCAGGCGATAAGATTACAGGCGATGTAATCTACAACGGAGATGTCAACAAGTGGAAAAAACTTGCCAACAGTCTCCGCCTCCGATTTGCCATGCGTATATCCGACGTAGACCCAGACAAGGCTAAACAGGAATTTGAGGAGGCTCTGATGGCTGACGGCGGTGTCTTTACAAGCGCAGCCGATGACGCTCTCATAAAATATATGGAAGTATCGTTCAGCTTTGGTCAGGATACATATTCCGACTATCGTGGCAATGCCCTTTCCAAACTACTGTTCGGTAATGACCCGGCAAACAACCCGAGCTATCTCTGTTCTACATTCTTCAACCAGATGTATAACAGCGGCGACCCTCGCACATTTATCTTTGCCCGATTCTACTATGACGGTCTGATGAGCCTTACAAGCCCCGATAACCGCATTGACCTTACTGAGGAAATTCTTTCAAAAGGTATTCCGATGAATCCGAGAGATCCGGGTGCTTACTCATGGGAGCCGTGGCCGGCAGGCTATGACAGCGATATCATGAAAGAGATTGCTGAGAACAATCCTTCAGTCGAAGTAAGTATGGCGCGCGAAACCGAGCCCAAGCTTGCCAACAACTTCCTTAAGAGTGATAATCCGGGCGTCGTTATGACCTACGCCGAGGTAAACTTCCTTATGGCTGAGGCCGCCCTTAAAGGCTGGGCAGTCGCCGGCAGTGCTGACGGCTACTACAAAACTGGTGTACGCGCGTCAATGGACTTCCTTACTGACAACTACGGCTGCCGTAAGATTACTGATGAGGAATTCTCTACTTTCATTGCCAACAACGGTATCGGTTACACCAACGAGCAGCGTAAGGCAGCAATCAATACTCAGGCATGGATTCTGCACTTCACCAATCCCTCCGAGGCATGGGCAAACGTGCGCCGTTCAGGTTATCCCCGACTTAAATCTCCGGCTGAATACGGTTTCGGCCAGTTCCTCACCGGAGGACAGGAAATCCCCGTTCGCCTTTGCTATCCGGTTCTTGAATCATCGTATAATAAGACCGGCTATGATGAGGCTTTGGACCGTATGGGCGGAAGCAACAGCTGGTACATCCCCATGTGGTGGGACGTTGACTAATAACAATGATTCGGTAAAATTTGAGGTTGTTCATCCTAGGCTAAGCCGCTAACTGAGCCAACCGATGATTTATTTTCTGAATTATTTTTAGATGCGGAGATTTTCCGTAGGTCG